>UQIK01000004.1 GCA_900541125.1 uncultured Collinsella sp. | reverse complement strand
AATGAGTGATTTCCCGAAAATAAATTTTCCTCCCTTATTCATTTGTGGCATAAAAACACCTCCTGAAATTCCGATTTTTCAACAATACAAGCAGGAAATTATTTATCATCTGTATTGTTTTCCCTTTTTCTTATGAGTCGAACCCAAGCAAAGAAATGAAGAACCAAGACATAACCATGCTATAGCCATAGAACTTTCATTTCCACTCGTAAAGCCAATAGCTGACGCTATGAAAAACAGAACTGATGCAATGTAAAATAATCGAGCGAGCCTACAAACTCGAGCAGGAAATGGCTGTGGTCAGGCGCGACGTTGACGCGCCTTTGCGATGAGCCGGAACGGGGACTGGCGATCGCGGCCTGCATCCCTGTGTTGCTGGCGGTGGTGCTCTCACGCCAAACAATTGTACATTCGGATTGCTACACAACGAATGAAACTTGTTGATGCGGGGCGCGGTTCATTCAGAGTCGGCCCCCTCGCTTCATCCTCATGAAGCTCGTCGAATCACTACCCCACCGTAACGGATTCGCCAGTAAAGGTGCTGATCAGCAGCAAGATAAAGAACGCCAGGTAACTGATGCTCAGCAGATAGGCGATAACCAAAAAGACGATCCATCCGACATTGGTCTTGCCCTTAGCGCGGCGCTGTTCGCGAGAACGGTACAGCCAAATCGTCACGCCGATAGTGGCAATCAGCAACACGAATGCCGCTGCCGCCAGTCCAGCAAGCGCAAACATCACGCCAATGCTCACAGCAATAACCGGGAGCAGCAGCAAACCGCACCCGCATCCACCCGGACTATACACGGCAGTCTGTCGGCGTCGTTCCATCGTCACTCCAACCTCAATATCTTTGAGCACTACAACGCAACAGCCTGCTGGACAGGAACGATCTTATCCAGCTCCGGTTCGATCCGCCTTTTCTCGGCCTCAAGGTCAAACGCCACCTGAGCGCGCAGCCAATAACCATCCGTCAGGCCAAAATAACGGCAAAGACGGAGGTCGGTGTCGGCCGTCACGCGACGTTTTCCCAAGACAATCTGCCCGATACGCTGAGCCGGAATCCCAGTCTCTTTCGCAAGGCGATATTGAGAAATGCCCATGGGAACAAGAAACTCCTCTTTGAGAAGCTCACCAGGAGTCACCGGCGACAGCAAATCGGCCGAAGTCTCATCACTTGTGATAATCGACGATTTCGACATTCCAAGCCATCTCCTGTCTCCATTCAAAACAGACCCGATAGCGCTCGTTAACACGGATGCTATATTGACCGGCACGATCGCCCTTCAAAGCTTCCAGGCGGTTGCCCGGTGGAACGCGAAGATCATCAAGCGAAGCACAAACCTGCAGTTGGCGAATCTTCCTCAACGCAACACGCTCAAAGGGCACGAACCTCCTGACCCGCACACCCATGGCAAAGCGTTCGGTATCCTGATCTTTATACGATGCAATCATAGTATCGCCTTACGTTAGTAACGTCAAACGTTTCTATAGACTTACATCTCTATTATATCGTACGTTTGTTCGTATTTTCTAGAGCAGGTATCCTTCGCCAATTAACCAAGCAGAAGCAATCGTTTGTAGACATCGAGGCCTTTGAGCAGAATTTCCTCGTCAAAGAGCATGGTATCGGTATGCAGAGCGCTCGTGGCATAGGCGGGACAGCCATCCGGATCACTCGGGTTTTCTTGACCCTCCGGCACGCCCGTGCCCAGCAAGAAGAACACGCCCGGCAGATGGCGCTGATAGAACGCGAAATCCTCGGCGATTAGCAGCGGCTCGTCCACAAGTTGCAACTCGGACAAGGCAGGCGCAATGCAGGCAAACAACTCAGGGTCGTTATCGACCGGTGGATAGCCCTCGGCAAAGTCAAGATCATACGTGCAGCCCGTTGCGGTGCACGCCTCGTCGAGCACACGGCGTACGCCTTCGCGCGCACGGTCGAACATGTCGTCCGTAAACACACGTAGGCTGCCGGCAACATGGGCCTCCCCCGCCACCGCGTTGCAAACGGTGCCAGCCTGCAGCAGGCCAAACTTGCCGATACAGGGCTCGTCGGTGCCCAGCTCGTCCATCAGCTCGCGCTCGGCAACCAAAAACTTAGCTGCCGCCAACGCGGCATCGTGCGACTCCCCAACCGGCACACCATAGGTCTTAGCAATGTGGATGCTCGTACCGTGAATATGGATATGCGTCTCGCTCGAACGCGCCAGCAGCGGACCGGAACAACTCGCCAACGTGCCGGCAGGCAGATCGGGCCACACATGGAAGCCAAAAATGCGGTCGACCCCGTAGCGCTCGAACACACCGCTCTCGCATACCGTCTTGGCACCACCTGTCGTTTCCTCGGCCGGCTGAAACACAAAGAGTACGTTGCGCCTAATGGCGCCCGGCTGCTCGCGAATCGTACGGTCGACATACGTCGCGGCGGCAAGTGCCATGGCCATGTGTCCGTCATGTCCGCAAGCGTGCATCTTGCCGGGATGTGTCGAGGCGAACGCTGCCCCTGTTGCCTCGGCAATGGGCAGCGCATCCATATCGGCGCGAATCGCCGTGGCATGCGCGGCACCAACGCCGGCGTCGAAGAAAGCGCAGACGCAGCTGGGGCACGGATGGGTCACCTCGCAAGCGAGCGGTGCCAACACGCCCTCGATATAGGCAATGGTTTGCGGAAGATCGAAATCGAGCTCCGGAATGCGATGGAGATCGCGGCGATAGCGACGGAGTTCTTGGAGCTCGGTCATAGAGGATCCCTTCGTGAGGCATATCTGTTGCAACTTATTGTGATACAGGATTGTGGCACACATGTTTCCAGCATATTGCTGCATTTTTTAAACGTTATATACGAATACTCTTGTTTGCTAAAGTGCAACGTGGTAGGGTCGTTACCACTTGATAGAGGCGCGGGCACGAAGAACCGCGGGCGAGCCGGCAGGCTTTGACCCCGTGGGGAGGCGAAACCCGCCGAACTGGGCTTTTCGGGCACGAACAACCTGGTGGGCCTGCGGGAAACACCCACAGGACTGTCTGCAGCAATGCGGGAGCGCTATCCGGACATTGGGTCCACGCTATGCGGATTCGATGCGCAGATGGCGCCGTCTGGATAGCGAGGTTTACGGGACATGGCATTGACCCCCAACGAGGTATATGCGGCCAAGCAGCCGTTTGTGGACAAAGAGACACTCGAGCATATCGTCGAGCAGTTCCCCACGCCGTTTCATCTATACGACGAGGCGGGCATCCGCCGCAACATGCAAGAAGTGCGCGACGCCTTTGCATGGAACCCGGGCTTTAAGGAATACTTTGCCGTCAAGGCCAACCCCAACCCGGCGCTCATCTCCATTCTCAACGAATACGGCTGCGGCTGCGATTGCTCGAGCTATACCGAGCTCATGATCGCCCGCTCGCTGGGTATCACGGGACACGACATCATGTTCTCGTCCAACGATACGCCGGCTGCCGACTTTGAGCTCGCCGACAAGCTGGGTGCCATCGTCAACTTTGACGACATCAGCCACATCGAGTTCTTTGAGCGTGTTGCGGGGCCCATCCCCAAAACGGTCAGCTGCCGCTTTAATCCAGGCGGCCTGTTCCAGCTCTCCAACGGCATCATGGACAACCCAGGCGACTCCAAATATGGCATGACCACCGAGCAGCTCTTCGAGGCCTTCCGCATGCTCAAAGCCAAGGGCGCCGAGGACTTTGGCATCCACGCATTCCTTGCCAGCAACACCGTCACCAACGGCTACTACCCCAAGCTCGCGCGTATCCTCTTTGAGCTTGCCGTACGCCTGGAGCGCGAGACCGGCGCACACGTCGCCTTCATCAATCTGTCCGGCGGCGTCGGCATCCCCTACCTGCCCGAGCAGCAGGCCAACGACATTCGCGCCATCGGCGAGGGAGTACACGCGGCATACGACGAGATCCTGGTTCCCGCCGGCATGGGCGATGTGGCCATCTGCACTGAGATGGGCCGCTTTATGATGGGCCCCTACGGCTGCCTGGTCACCAAGGCTATCCACGAGAAGCAGATCTACAAGGACTATATCGGTGTCGATGCAAGCGCCGTCGATTTGATTCGCCCTGCCATGTATGGCGCCTACCACCACATTACGGTGATGGGTCAGCCGGGCGGCGCCGACAAGGCCACGGCGCCCGTCACGAACACCTATGACATCACGGGCAACCTATGCGAGAACAACGACAAGTTCGCTATCGATCGCAAGCTGCCGCATATCGACATGGGTGACCTGCTTGTAATCCACGATACCGGTGCGCATGGCTACTCCATGGGCTACAACTACAACGGACGGCTGCGCTCGGCCGAGGTCCTGCTGCGCCCCGATGGCGCGGCCGACCTCATCCGCCGCGCCGAGCGCCCGGGCGATTACTTTGCCACGCTCGACGTGCTGCCGTGTGGCCGAGAGCTGCTGGCCAAGTCGCGCGCCGAAAGTGCCCGCCGTCGCGCCGAAGACGAGCGCCTGGCAGTCGCAGCTCAATGGAACAAACGCATCCAGATCGCGGAGGCGAAGGAGAAGAACATGGACATCCGCAATCTCGAGGGCTCAATCGTCGCCCTGGTTACGCCGTTTAAAAAGGACGGCAGTGTCGACTTTGACGCGCTCGAGCGCCTTATCGATTTCCACTTGCAAAATGGCACCGACGCCATTCTCACCCTGGGCACCACCGGCGAGAGCGCCACGATGACCGACGACGAGGACAACTCCGTCGTCGCCGCCGTGGTCAAGCATGTTGCAGGACGCGTCCCCGTCATTGCCGGCTCGGGCTCCAACTCCACGCAGACCATGCTCACCAAGTCGCTTACTTACCAGGGCCTGGGCGCCGACGGTCTGCTGCTCATCACCCCCTACTACAACAAGTCCAATGAAGAGGGTATCTATCAGCACTTTAAGACCGTCGCCGATGCCGTGGACATCCCCTGCATCCTGTACAACATCCCCGGCCGCTGCGGCTGCGGTATCAGCGAGCGCAACGTAGAGCGCCTGGCCGCGCACCCCAACATCATGGGTATTAAGGAGGCCTCGGGCAACGTCGCCTACGCGGCCAAGATCGCCCACCTGCTGTCAGACGACTTCCGCATGTACTCGGGCGAGGACGCGCTTACCGTACCGCTCATGAGCCTGGGTGCTTCGGGCACCATCAGCGTGTGGGCCGATGTGCAGCCGCAGCTCGTACATGACATGTGCCGCGCTTATCTGGACGGCGACGTAGCGCGCGCCCGCGATATACAGATTGCCGGCCAGCCGCTCATCAATGCCCTCTTTAGTGAGGTCAACCCCATCCCCGTCAAAGAGGCGCTCGCCCAGATGGGTATGATCGAGGCAAACTACCGCATGCCGCTGTGCCCCATGGCAGACGACACGCGCTCTGCACTTACCGATGCTCTGAAGGGGGCTGGTCTGCTTGATTAAGACCGTCATTATGGGAACGGGCCGCATGGGCTCGCTCATCCGCACCACCGCCGAGGGCGTTGTCGACGCCGCCGGTCAACCCGTTTTTGATATCGTGGCCCAGATTGGCTTCGATTTGAGCAAGCTCGAGAACGCACCGGCTGCCGATGTGATTATCGACTTCTCGAACGTCGTGACCTTCGATGCCGTCGTCGCCTATGTCGAGCGCACGGGCGCGGCATTGGTCTCAGGCACCACAGGCTACACCCCCGAGCAGATGGACCGTCTGCGTGAGCTGGGCCAGAACACCCGCGTTATGCACTCGGGCAATTACTCCATCGGCATCGCAGCCCTGCGTCATCTAGTGGCCCAGGCCACGCGCGAGTTGCCCGGCTTTGACTGCGAAATCGTCGAGACGCACCATAACCAAAAGGTCGACGCCCCCAGCGGTACCGCCAAGCTGCTGCTCGACGCCGTAGTCGAGGCCGAGCCCGAGACAGGCTACCACCCCGTCTACGGACGCGAGGGCATGTGCGGCGCACGCGATCCCAAGGAGATCGGCATGCACTCGCTGCGCGGTGGCACTGTCGCCGGCGTCCACGAAGTGAGTTTCTTTGGCCAGGACGAGGAGGTCACGCTCACCCACCGCGCCACGAGCCGTCAGATCTTCGTCAACGGCGCCCTGGCCGCCGCCCAGAAGCTCGTCACCCGCGAACCCGGCTTCTATACGTTCGACCAGGTCATGTTTGCCTAACCAGGTATCAACCGAATCCGCCCAAAGGAGAGATAGCAAATGAGTAACGCAGCCGAGATGGATGCACAGGAGATTATCGACTACATCGCCACCGCGCCCAAAAAGACGCCCGTCAAGTTGTACGTGCGCGAGAAGCCGGGCATGAAGGTTGCTTGGGGCGACGCACATGTCTACGGCGGTCGTCGCGGCAAGACCGTCTTTGGCGACTGGGATGAGCTTAAGGCCATCCTGGACGCCAACGCTGATTCCATCGATTACTACGACGTGGAGAACGATTGCCGCAACTCCGCCGTGCCCATGCTCGACCTTAAGGGCATCAACGCCCGCATCGAGCCGGGCGCGATCATCCGCGACCGCGTCGAGATTGGCGACCGTGCCGTCATCATGATGGGCGCCATCATCAACATCGGCTCCGTTATCGGCGAGGGTTCCATGATCGATATGGGCGCCGTGCTAGGCGGCCGCGCCACCGTGGGCAAGAACTGCCACATCGGCGCTGGAACCGTGTTGGCAGGCGTCGTTGAGCCCGCAAGCGCCACGCCCGTCATCATCGAAGACGACGTCATGATCGGCGCCAACGCCGTGGTCCTGGAGGGCGTACGCGTGGGCAAGGGCGCTGTTGTTGCCGCCGGCGCCGTGTGCGTCGAGGATGTCCCCGCCGGTGCCGTCGTGGCCGGTGTCCCCGCCCGCGTCATCAAGATGCGCGACGAGAAGACCGACAGCAAGACCGGCCTGGAAGAGGGCCTGCGCCAACTGTAGGGTTACGCGGTTTTACCAAACCGCGTAACGGCTCGACGCTCCACCTTTGGTTCCGTCGTTCTAACGAACGACGGACCGGTCGACGCTGCAAACGCCCCTAAGCGGCAATCTGACGTTCAATCGTCGGGCATGACCAGAAGATCAATGCCCTCCTCTTTCACGTCACCTTGCTCGCTCGGGGGCATTTTCGCTGACTTATGCTCAACCAGTAGCGTAATTAAGCCCCAAGTAAAAAGGCCGAAGCCCTCATCCGAGGCTTCGGCCTTTATTTTTTGCAGCGTCCAAGCGCAGTTTATCGATTCTCAATTGACCCGATGTTTTTTAGCTCGATGGAGATGAGGCCGTTGGGCTCGTTGACGAACTCGATATACTCGGAGTTCGAACCCATCTCGGCCGGGAAGCTGATCTCGATGCCCGTGTCGGTACGAATCTTGTGATTGCGCACCGCCGCGCGTTCGACCTGCTTGCGCTCCACGGGCACACGCTCAGGCATCTTCTCCTCGGTCAATGCCGCGCGCACGCTCTCCTTGATAACCGGTTCGTCCTCAAAGACCTCATCGACGATATCCCAAGGCGGCAGCTCCTCGTCATCCTCAACCTTCTCGGCAACGGCGGCTTTGACCTTAGCGAGCGCTACAGCCGTGTTGGCGCCGTGCTCTTCAGCGACCTCCTCGACCACGCGCGTCACCGTGTCGATGACCTCCTTACCAGAAACGCCCGTGTCACATTGCAGCAGGCCATCGGGAATGAGCATGCGATCCTCGCCGGCAATCTTGCGTTTCTTATCCACATAGCCGATCTCCATGGTGCTTGCACGCACGATTGCATAGCTCGGCACCTTTTGCGAAGGGTTCGGCAGAATGGCATAGTGGCGCGCGATGTCGTTACGCACCTCGCCCTCTTCGCGACCCACCTCGTGCATGAATGCCTGCTTGGAGCCCAGCAGCATCACGGCAAACCAGCGGGCATCCTCATCGTCGTCAAAGTCCGCCACAAGCACGTCGGTGGACTCGGCTTTCTCAGCCTTGGTGAGTTCGGAAGAGATAAACTCCGCAATCTGCTGCGACAGGTCCACGAACTCGCGCTCGCCAAAGAAATAGCCCTTGAGCTCGCCGCCAAACGCAGAGTTCTCGGCAAACGTGGCGCGTTTATTGTCGGCCGAGGTACGTGCGCGGCGCAGATGCGTGGTCACGAAGTTGCGCACGGTACGGCTCTCGATATCGAGCTCGCGCTGGCTCATGACGTTGACGGCAGAGTCAAAGTCCAGGATATGCAGAATCGCGTGATTGATTTTCATATACGGCATTCCGTTCTAGATCGATTTCGGCACGAACCAGTATAGCGGTCGAGCCCGCCCCGGGCGCATCGAAGATTGATGCATCGGGGACAGGTTGCTTTGCGCCAATGGTTAGCGCAGGAGCTCGGACTGCCAGGCCTCGAGCTGTTCTGCCAAACTCTTGCCGGCAGCGGGCACGTCGATCTGGGGTCGTTTGGGCAACAGTGCGCATTTAAGGATCGCCACGATGGTCTGCGAGATAAAGCGTCGCGTATCTTTGTCAAAGCCTTGCGCAGCCTGGAGCATCACGGGCAGACTCTCACGCAGATTTCCTGCGATATCCGCAAACCGTTCGGCGTCCGTAGCCTCAAACACGGAGAACAACGCATCTACAAAACGCTCGCGCTCGCTAGGCGACACTGTAAGCAGCATCTCGCGAATGGAGCCATCAACGTATCGAGCACCGGCGGACAGGCGCTCACAGTATACGAAGTCGCAACCATCAACCACCCAGCTAAAGGGATTGTGCTGCAGCAGGCTGAACTCGGTGCTCTCAACGATGGCATAGTCCTCTTGTGTCTCGAACATCATGCCGAAGATCGACGACCGAGGTAGCGTCTTGTCGATTCGACCGGAAAGATCGGCAAAGGCGTTGCCGTTCAGAAACTCCTCGACGAACCCTGGACCATCATGGGAATACGCCCGTTCGATTCGCTCACGGGCGACATCGGAGCACATCGCCGCACCGTACACCGCAAGGTTTCCACCCTTGGAATGACCTCCGCACAAAAGCGGCCCGTCGATCGCATCCGCCGCCTCGTCCACATAACGCGCCGCGGATTCCTGGGCCGGCACAGGGCACCGGAACGCCATGTTAAAGTCCTCTTTCCAGCCCACAATCGTGCTATCGGTCCCCCGGAAGGAAAGATAGCTAAACCCCGCCGGAAACCGGAACGCCATGGCCGCAAACTGCTCCGTTGTCTCGGCATCACTCACGCTACGATAGCCGCAAACACGAACGCCACGGTAGCGAGGGCTTGCTGCCACAGCCTCCAACAGGGCACGACTCCCCTCCGGATCCCACAGGTCGCCAATCATGTCTTGGTAGCACTCGGCGCGCAGCAGCTCGCGTACGTCTAGGCCCTGCCAGTTCGTCAGCTCCGCCATATCACCCGGCAAACGCAAATAGGACAACCACGCAAAGACCAGGCTATCCACCGCGCAGAACGGCCGTTCCTCAAACGGATCAAACGCTGTCTGGGCATAGGTCAAAAAATTAGGCGAATCCGACATGGCCCTCCCATCAACTATGGTGCATTGGGGTCAGGTTACTTTGCACCAAAAAGGCGCCCGGGCCGTGTGGACCCGGACGCCTTCATTGTAGCTTTTCGCTCTAGCGAGCTTGATTTAGCAGGAGAAGTCGACGCTGTCGATGATGTCCTTGAGGGCCTTGGCGGAGGCGGTGAGCTCATGCTGCTCGTCATCGTTCAGCGGCACGGGGACGCGGCAGACGACGCCGTCGCGGCCAACGACCGTCGGCATGGAGATAGCCAGATCGGACAGGCCATACTCGCCCACCATGAGCGAGGAAACGGGCAGAACGGTCTGCTCATCGCGCATGACAGCGGTGCAGATGCGCTTGACGGCCATGGCGACGCCGTAGTAGGTGGCGTGCTTCTTCTCGATGATGGTGTAGGCGGAGTTCTTGACGTCCTCGGCGATACGCTTCTCGGCAGCCTCGTGCTCCAGATGACCGTGAAGCTCGCAGAAGGTGTTCAGCGGAACGCCAGCAACCTGAGCGCTGGACCAAGCGACAAACTCGGAGTCGCCGTGCTCGCCCATGACATAGGCCTGGACATCGCGCGGATCAACCTCGACGTGGGCACCAAGCATCTGCTGCAGACGGCCAGTGTCGAGCACGGTGCCGGAGCCGATGACATGGCCCTCGGGCAGGCCGGACATCTTGATGGCAGCATAGGTCAGAACATCAACCGGGTTGGAGACGATTAGCAGAATGCCGTCGAAGCCGGACTTCTTAATCTCGGGGATAATGGACTTAAAGATGTTAACGTTCTTGTTGACCAGGTCCAGGCGGGTCTCACCGGGCTTCTGGGCAGCGCCAGCGGTGACGACGATCATGGCGGCGTCGGCGACATCGGAATAATCGCCGGCGTAGATCTTCATCGGCTCGGCAAACGTCATGCCGTGCGCGATATCCAGAGCCTCACCCTCGGCGCGGTTCTTGTCCACGTCGATGAGGACCATCTCGGAGAACAGACCGCTCTGCATCAGAGCGAACGCCGAAGACGAACCGACGAAACCGCAGCCGACAATAGCGACCTTCTTCTCGTTAACCATTAGAAACTCCCATCTCTCTCCACAAACAAGCCGCCCGGGAACGACCCGAGCGGCTTGTCGTAATCCCAATACATCCAATCGGGACTTTGATTATGCCCCTATTCGCAGCCGAAAATCGACCGTTTACCGAAATTGTTTGCAGTATTCGTAAAATAACTGCACGAAATCGGTTTCGAGCTATTGACGGGCCGAAACAGGTTTCTAATACAGGCCCGCCTCGCGAATGGCCTCGACAGCCAAAGCGATCTGATCGGGCGGCAGGACCAGCGCCATGCGCACGTGCCCCTCGCCCGAAGGACCAAAACTCGCGCCCGGCGTCACCACAACGCCGGCCTTCTCCATGAGCTCCTCGCAAAACGCCATGGAATCGGTGCGACCACCGGGAAGCTTGGCCCACACAAACATAGAGCCATGCGCGTTGGGACGCTCCCAGCCCAGGCCCTCAAGACCGTCGCACAGGGCATCGCGGCGCTCCTGGTACTTCAGACGCTGCGCCTCGACCTCATCGCGCGGGCCATTAAGGCACGCGATGGCGGCCTTCTGGATCGGGAAGAACATACCGAAGTCGATCTGGCCGCGCAGCTTGGCAAAGGCCGAGACTACATCCTCGCGACCGACCAAAAAGCCGATGCGGGCACCGGTGACGTTAAACGACTTGGAAAGCGAGAAGAACTCAACGCCCACCTCGAGCGCGCCGGGATACTGCAAGAAGCTGCCGCCCGGCTCGCCGTCGAACACGATGTCGGAGTATGCGTTGTCATGGACGATGAGCAGGTCGTGCTCGCGGGCGAAAGCGATAATCTCCTCGTAGACCTCGGGCGTACCCACCGAGCCGACCGGGTTCGCGGGCAGCGACACGATCATATACTTGGCACGATCGGCCACCTCGGGATCGATACCCGCCACATAGGGCAGGTAATTATGCTCGGCAACCAGCGGATAGTATTCGAGCTTGGCATCGGCGATCTTGGCACCCGCCTCAAAGACCGGGTAGCACGGATCGGGAACCAGAATGGTGTCACCCGGATCGAGCAGGGCCAGGCCCAAATGGCCCACGCCCTCCTGCGTGCCGTTGCACGACTGCACCATAGACGGCGTAATGCCCGAAACGCCAAAGCGACGCTCATAGTAATCGCACACGGCTTGCTTGAGTTCGGGCAGGTCGCGCAGGGCATACTTCCACATCTCGGGATCTTGGGCTGCCTGCGTGAGCGCCTCGACCACGTGGTCGTACGGCTTAAAGTCGGGCGTGCCCACGCTCATGTTGTAAATGGTCTTGCCCTGAGCCTTCAGCGCGAGAAGCTTGTTGTTGAGCGAGGCGAAGACCTCCGCGCCAAAGCGGTCGAGACGCTGCGATGCCTGCATGGTGCCACCTTTCGATATAAAAAACGCGGCGCTCCGACAAGAGCGCCGCGCGATACGGGCCATCAGATTGCAAAAGTGTAACGCTTGCAACCCCCGTATTGGTTCAATTTAGCCAACCTTAGTCAACTGGATTGAGCGCGTCGATCTGCGCAAGCCACAGACACGAGCTAGCGTCACTCGGCATACGCCAATCGCCGCGCGGGCTGAGCGTCACCGAACCCACCTTGGGACCATCGGGCAGGCAGCTGCGCTTAAACTGCTGGGCAAAGAAGCGACGATAGAACGTACGCAACCACGTGTGGACGGTCCCGGCGTCGTAGACGCCCTCGAAGCTCTTGAGCGCCATGCGGTAGATCTTGCCCGGCTCAAAGCCAAAACGTAGCAGGTAGTAGAGGAAGTAGTCGTGCAGCTCGTACGGGCCCACCAAATCCTCGGTCTTCTGCGCAATCTCGCCGTCGCCCGTGGGCGGCAGAAGCTCGGGGGACACCGGCGTATCGAGGATGTCGAGCAGCGTCTCGGCAATACGCCCGCCAAAGACATCAGCCGCATAGCGCACCAGATGGCGCACAAGCGTCTTGGGCACGCTCGCGTTGACGGCATACATGCTCATGTGGTCGCCGTTATAGGTAGCCCAGCCGAGCGCCAGCTCCGACAGGTCGCCCGTGCCGATGACAAAGCCGCCGGCTTGGTTGGCCAAATCCATGAGAATCTGCGTGCGCTCGCGCGCCTGGCTGTTCTCGTAGGTCACGTCCTGGACGGTCGGGTCGTGCTCGATGTCCTTAAAATGCTGTTCCACGGCTGCATGGATCGAGACTTCGCGAAAGCTCACGCCTAGGTCGCGAGCGAGCGACTCGGCATTGGACTTAGTGCGGTGCGTCGTGCCAAAGCCGGGCATGGACACGGCCGTGATACCCGTGCGCGGCAGCCCCAGCGCATCGAAGGCACGCACGGTCACAAGCAGCGCTAGCGTGGAGTCCAAGCCGCCCGAAAGGCCGATGACCGCAGCCTTGGTACCCGTGTGGGCGAGGCGGGTCTTGAGGCCCGCAGTCTGTAGATCGAGGATCGTCTCGCAGCGCTCGGCCAAGTCGCCGTGGTCGGCCGGCACAAAGGGCGCGCGCGGGAAAACGCGGTCGATATCGCAGGCATCGCGCAGGACAGGTTCTTCGGCCAGCACGCCCTCAAACGAAAACTCAACGGTCGTGGCCTCCGGAGCATCGTCGGTACGCGTCCACGTCGTCGAGCGACGGCGTTCGGCAACCAGGCGGTCAAGGTCAACGTCGGCGATGGCCATATCGCAGGTAAGCAGTTTGGTCGCGGCGAGCTTGGAGCCGTTTTCGTAGACGAGGTTCTCGCCCGCAAAGACCATGTCGGTCGTGGACTCGCCCTCGCTCGCGTCCGCGTAGGCATAGGCGCAGTACAGGCGCGCGCTCTGGTTGGAAATGAGGCTGCGGCGGTAATCCGCCTTACCGATAATCTCGTCCGAAGCCGACGGATTGAGGATCACCGTCGCACCGGCAAGCGCCATCTCGGTCGAAGGGGGCGCCGGCACCCACAGGTCCTCGCAGACCTCAACGCCCAGCACCATATCCTCGGCACCTTCATCACAGCAGCGGTAGACAAGCCCCGAACCCAGCGGAACCGGACCCCGACCGGCAAACTCGACCCACACGGGATCTGCGGGCGCCGGAGCAAACCAGCGGCGCTCGTAGAACTCGCCATAGTTGGGCAGATACTTCTTGGCCGTGAGGCCCAAAAGCTCGCCCGCGCAGCACACGGCGGCGCAGTTGTAGATGCTTTCTGCCACCGCAACGGGCAAGCCAACGGTAAAGACAATCGGCAGCTCACGGGTTTCATCGAGGATATGCACCAGAGCAGCCTCGCAGGCATGCAGCAGCGTACGGTTATGGAACAGGTCGGCCACGGTATAGCCGCACAGGTTAAGCTCGGGCAGCACCAGCGCGCGAACGCCGCGCTCGGCAGCCTCGCGAACAGCCGCCAGCGCAACCTCGGCATTGCCCTCGACATCGGCAACGCGAATCCGCGGCGACGCCGCCGCCACACGCAAAAAGCCATCAGACTGAGAAAGGTGAAGATTCATAAGAATGCTCCCGTGCGTAGACGCCATTCACAACAATTAGCAAGCCCTATTGTAGTTCAACCGCCGGGTGTAACCGCATCCCACCAACTTGGTGAGCTATTGATGAGTTGATGGTATCTGTTAAATGTCACGTACGATTCACATCTGGTGGGTACCCTGATGGCTACATGAAACGAAGCAGATTTACACCGGGAGGACCCCGTATGACAACCAAGTACACCGACGCGCCGCGCACGCGCGTCATGACACCGGCCGCGCTCAACAACGGCGTGCACGAAAACCATTCCATCGGACAGACCATGGCCATCGCGCCCAAAAAGGGCCTGTTCGATGACATTTCCATTCCTCAGATCATCGCTGGCGCCGCAGCCGCCGCCACAAGTGTCGCGCTTGCTTCCAAGATTGGTATCGCTGGTTCAGTAATTGGCGCCGCCGTGAGCTCGGTCATCACCGTTGTGTCCTCGCAGGTCTACCGCCACTTTATCTCTGCCAGCGCCAAAGCCCTCAAAGGTACGCACGCCGACGTCGACTACCCCGCCGGCGCCTATGAGCCCGTTGAATTTAATGCCGAGGAGCACCTGGGCGGCGCCGCGACTACGCAAGAGATGTGCCAGGTTGCGGGGCGCGCGACCACGGCGCGCGTTGCCCCCAACAGCCTGCGCGCCAAGGCGGCGGCAGAACGCAGCCAGACGCAAAAGAAGGTCATCATCTTCTCGATCGCCATCGCCATCGTCGCGGTCATCGCCTGCGCCGGCGCCATCCTTATCACCACTGCCGGTGAGGGTCTGGGCGAGCGTCCCGAGCCAATCCTGTCGTCGCGCACGACCGAGAGCGATGCAAATGGCAACACCCAGTCGCAGGATCAGCAGGCACAGACGGACGATACGCAAGACAGTTCTACCTCTGCCAATTCGTCCTCGAACACCCAAAACCAATCGCAGGGCACCGATTCCTCTACGGCCAACAGTGGCACGCCATCCGGCACGACCGACTCAAGCCAAACGACTGACGGTTCGCAGCCAAGCACGGGCGGCCAGACGAGCGACACCACGTCGGGAACGGGTGCAGCAGACAGCAGCAACACCAACGGCTCGAACAGCTCAAGCGGAACCGCGTCCGGCACGGCATCTGACAACTCGAGCCAAGGCACGGCATCGGGCAACTAAGCACATTTGCCTCTCATAGATAACCGACCTGCATAACGGGCGCGAACCGGCAAACGGTCGCGCCCGTTTGCCTTGGGCGCCGAGGTAGCAAGCCCCGCGCGATGGTAAGATGCTTTGGTGTGTAAAGAGGAGATTTGCCATGAGCAAGACAATAGTTAGGCCCGCGCTTTCGCTGGGCAACCACATCTATCTGTATCGCCTGCTGCGCGATGCGATTGGATGCGGCAAGCAAACGTTTATGACGCAGGTCGAGGAGGCGCTCGCCGCTGGCGACATGACCGCTTATGACCTGGGCTTCGAGTCCACGCGCGAGCTGCTCGAGGAGCTCAACGACTGCATTAAGCTGACCGTCTTTAAGGGCGGCCGCCTGTATGCCACCGTCATCGCCAACGAGGCCTGGGATACCGCCCTTGCCAAGGGCGAGGACAAGCCCAAGGGCACCAAGGGCACCAAGCAGTCCTACAAAAAGAAGAAACGCGGTGAGAAGGACCTCAAGGCCGTGCGCCCCAAGCACGTTAAGCGTCCCGAGCCCGAAGCCATGGTTGAAGCCGCGCCGGAACCCGAGCCCGAGACAGAGATCGAAGTCGCTATTGAGGTAACGGCAGAAGCCGAAACCGAAATCGCCGCCACGACCGATTCCGAAGTCATATCCGAGCAGGAAGCCACTGCGGAGCTCAACGAGGCTCCCAAGTCAACAACCGAAGAAGCCGCTGACCAACCCGAGACGCTTGCGTTCCAAAACAGCGATGTCTTTGACAACGAGGCCGAGGACGATCAGTCCGACGAGCCCGCCGATCATGGCGTTACCGAGTCGGCGCCGGAGCCCGAGACGCCGCAGCCCGCCATCTCGCTCACGGTCGTCTATGACCCCGAGAACGCCAACGCCGGCATCACCACCATGGCTTCCACGCCGGTCGAGACAAAGCCGAGCATCGAGAACGAGAACGCAACGCAGGTTGAGATTGAAACTGCAGCTGCAGACGCGCCCGTCACCGTGAAGCCCGCAGATTCCACAATCAAGCCGGAAGCGACGCCGGAGCCCGCACCCGTCATCGAATCCGTGCCCACCTCTGCTTGCGACCAAATTCCCGCACCGGCACCGGCTTCGGTACCCGCAGCGGCCCCAACCCCCGCGCCCGCAGCGCCCACCATCCCCGAGGACTTCCCCATCGATTTCGCAACCGAGGTCTTCTGCCCCGGCCCGCTTCTGCACCAGCTGTCGACCTATCTCCCCTACGGCGCCGACACGCTCGGCATCGTCGGCGAGTACTACTGGATCGCCCGCGAGCGCGGTACCATCGAGGCCGCGCGAAACCGCGCAAGCTTCCCCCTGCGCTACACGCAGGACGGCGAGCGCCACGAGGTTGCCGTGCGCATCCGCCGCAACACCACCGGCGGTCTCGGATCCACCTGGGCCATCGATAAAGTCGAGCCTTCTACCAAGTAACAAAAAGGGACGATAACCCCAAGGTTATCGTCCCTTTCTCGTTAGGTCACCTGAGCTCGACTAATCACGTGTCAGCTTACGGTGAATACGATGCGGCTGGGCCGCGTCCTCGCCCAGGCGCTCGATGCGGTTGGCCTGATAGGCCTCGAAGTTGCCCTCGAACCAATACCAGTTGCCCGGGTTCTCGTCGGTGCCTTCCCACGCCAGAATGTGCGTGGCGACGCGGTCCAGGAACATACGGTCATGGCTAATGACCACCGAGCAGCCCGGGAACTCGAGCAGCGCCGCTTCGAGCGAGGACAGCGTCTCGACGTCGAGGTCGTTCGTAGGCTCGTCGAGGAGCAGCAGGTTGCCGCCCTGCTTGAGCGTGAGCGCCAGGTTCAGACGGTTGCGCTCGCCACCGGAAAGTACGCCAGCGCGCTTCTGCTGGTCCTGGCCCTTAAAGCCAAAGCTCGCCACATAAGCGCGGCTCGGAACCTCGGTCTCGCCGACCATCATGTGGTCCAGGCCGTCCGAGACGACCTCCCATAGGTTCTTATCGGGGTCGATGCCGGAACGGTTCTGGTCGACATAGGAGATCTTGACGGTCTCGCCCACCTCAAGCTCGCCCGAAGTCAGCGGCTCCAGACCCACAATCGTCTTGAACAGCGTGGTCTTACCGACACCGTTGGGGCCGATGACGCCCACGATGCCGTTACGCGGCAGGGTGAAAGAAAGGTCGTCGATGAGCACGCGACCGTCGAATTCCTTGTGCAGGTGATGGGCCTCGAGCACCTTGTTACCCAAACGCGGTCCAACGGGAATGCGGATGTCGGTCCAGTCGAGCTTCTGGCTTGCGCGGGCCTCGGCCTCCATCTCCTCGTAGCGAGCCAGACGGGCCTTGTTCTTTGCCTGGCGAGCCTTGGGCGAGCTGCGTACCCACTCGAGCTCGGCCTCCATGCGCTTGGCGAGCTTGGCGTCGCGGTTGCCCTGCGCCTCGATACGGGCGGCCTTGGTCTCCAGATACGTGGAGTAGTTGCCCTTGTAGGGATAAAGGTGACCGCGGTCGACCTCGCAGATCCACTCGGCAACGTTATCCAGGAAGTAGCGATCGTGCGTGACGGCAAGCACCGCGCCCTGGTAGTTGTGCAGGAAGTGCTCGAGCCACAGGATCGACTCGGCGTCCAGGTGGTTCGTGGGCTCGTCGAGCAGCAGCAAGTCGGGAGCCTCGAGCAGCAGCTTGCACAGGGCCACGCGACGGCGCTCGCCGCCGGAAAGTACGTTGACCGGCATGTCAGAATCGGGCAGCTGCAGGGCGTCCATGGCCTGGCCGAGCTTGGAATCGATATCCCAGCCGTCGGCGGCGTCGATCTCGTCCTGGAGCTTTCCCATCTCGGCCATGAGAGCGTCCATGTCGCAATCCGGGTCGCACATCTCCTCGCCGATCTTATTGAAGCGATCGACCTTGGCGATCATATCGCCAAACGCCATGCGCACGTTCTCGATAACGGTCTTGTCGTCGTCGAGCGGCGGCTCCTGCTGCAGGATGCCCACGGTGTAGCCGGGGGTAAGCCTGGCATCGCCGTTGGAGACCTCCTCGATGCCGGCCATGATCTTGAGCAGGGTCGACTTGCCCATGCCGTTGGGACCCACGACGCCGATCTTGGCACCGGGGTAGAAGCTCAGGGTCACGTCGTCAAGGATTACCTTGTCGCCATGGGCCTTGCGAGCCTGATACATCTGGTAGATAAACTCCGCCATATGTCTGTTCTATCCTTTCTACCTGCTGTTTCCCTATTCTTGATTCGCTTTAGTGGAAACGAAATGAGGGAACCAGCTCTGAAACGTAACGAAAAAGGGGCATGGTTGCCCACACCCCCTAATACTACCTGGGAAAAGTCCCCCGGAACATACTATGAACTGCGTACGCTAGTTTTCCGCAACCTTAACGAGCGGCTCGCTGCGATTTGCGCCACAACAGATACGAGTAGACGTAGACGGCTCCAACCGAACCAAACGCCAGAACCGCAATCACCGCGGCGACGACTTCACTCGAAAGCACGCTGCCTGCCACGCCCATCACAATCAGGCCAATACCCAGCACCATAAAGCAGGCGCCGCCAAAACGCTGCGTACGGCGCCAGTTTTCGGGATCGGCAAGCGCCCAAGGTGTCTTGATACCGAGCGTATAGTTCTGCTTCACACGCGGCAAGTAGTTGCCTACGCCGATGAACAGCAAACCGACAACACCGGAAATCAGCACGTTGACCGAACCGACCGCCGGCACCACGCCCCAGACCGTAAGCTCTCCCAGCCAGCTTATGGCGCACATGAACAAGGTGAAGGCGATTACGAAGCCCTGGTAGAACTTGCCCGAGGTTCGATATGCCTCACCTTTGGGGTCGATGCGCGGCACCACGCAGAACATTGCGAGAAGCGCCAGAGGCAGCGCGCCGAGCGCGGAGGCCATCCAGCTAGGACCCCAACCGTCGACGGCGCCGTTCGCGCCCCAGTGCGTGGGAATCTGCGCAGGCAAGCTCGGCATCACCATGAGGTGCGCTACGACATTGGCGACGCACAGAGCGACCAGCGCAATCCACACGCGCGACGATACCCCCGTGGGGTGAATGCCCTTGTTTTCGTTATTCATCCTTATCACCTTCAGTGTTTGTAAAGCCCATAAACCAGCCAATTAAATCCTGCATGACGGTGGTGTTTAAGCTGTATACGATGTTTTGGCCATGGCGCTCGTCGGTCACCAACCCGGCATTTTTGAGCGTCGCCAAGTGATGGCTTAGCGACGGCTTACTGATATCGAAATGCTCGGCAAGCTCCCCCGCCGTGCAATTGCCCTCGCGCAGCAACTCCAAAATGCGCCGTCGCGTTGGATCGGCAAGCGCCTTAAAACCCTCTCCCGGCATAAGACCTCCTCTCATCATCTCTCATGACGCGCACACTATACTCGATATTTAGATGTTTGTCTAACTATCTAATCTTGTACTCAAAAAAATAGCCGCCTCCGCGTAATGCGAAGACGGCCACTTCTCACGCTACAAACGTGTTTTTGAGTTGGCCAACCCGCTGCAACGGGTGCCATCTGCTTCAATCTTATGCGAACCCCGATCCCATTTCAACAAGCCCAAGGGCTCAAATGGAATCGCGATAACACCTATAATGGCGATAGCTAAAACACGATTCGCTTCCCCATCGGAGGATGTCTATGACCGAAACCGCTGCCGCTCTCGTCGAGACACGCGACACCAAGCTCGAGATCATCATGGGCCGCGAGGCACTCGATAAGCTCGCCGATGCTACGGTGTTGGTGCTCGGCTGCGGAGGCGTGGGCTCCAACTGCTGCGAGGCACTCGCCCGCGGCGGCATTGGTCATTTCGTCATTCTGGACAAGGACATCGTCGCGCCCAGCAATATCAATCGCCAGGCTATCGCCTTTCACAGCACCATCGACAAGCGCAAGGTCGATGTTATGGAAGCCATGATCCACGACATCAATCCCACCGCCACCGTTATCAAACGCACCGAATACCTGCTGAGCGACAACATCGACGAGTTCTTCGCGAGCGTTTTGGAGCAGACGGACGGCAAGCTCGACTACGTCGTCGACGCCATCGACACCATCTCGGCCAAGCTCACCATTGCCAAATATGCTCAGGACCACGACATTCGTTTGGTTAGCTCCATGGGCGGGGCCAACAAGCTCCATCCCGAGTGCCTCCGCTTTGCCGACATTTTCGATACGGTACGTGACCCCATGAGCCGCATCATGCGCAAAGAATGTAAGAAGCGCGGAATCAAGAGTCTGCACGTGCTGTTTAGCTGCGAGGAATCGGTTAAGACCCAACCCCGCGACCCGTCCAACATCCACGAGCGTACCGAGTTGGGTACCGCCAGCTTTATGCCGCCCATCATGGGTCAGATGATTGCCGGCGAGGTTATCCGCCAGATCAGCGGGCGCGGCACCGAGCGCGTACGCGCCGACGGCCAACGCCTGGACTAGCAGAATGTCCTGCGATGGAACCGCAATTCTTTGACACGCATTGTCATCTTGATTTGATGCTCGGCCCCGATGCTGCAGCCAGTGAGTCGGCGGCGTCGGGTCTGGGGCTCTTTGACTGCGGGGTCGACCCACGCGACTTTTCGGCCGCAAACGAGCGCGCCCGTCGCCAACCAAGCATCATCGCCGGCGTTGGGCTTCACCCCTGGTGGCTCGCCGACGGCCGCTGCGGTCCCGCCGAAGTCAACCTGCTTTGCGAGTTTGCTGCCCAAGAGCGCTACATCGGCGAAGTCGGACTTGACTTTTCCGCTCGTTTTGCCTTAAGTGAGCCGCTACAAATACAGGCATTTGACTGGCTCTGCGATACACTCGTGCAGCATCCTCTTACCGGGCGAGTGATATCAATTCACGCCGTTCGTTCAGCAGGAGCCGTACTGGACGTCCTCGAATCGCATGGACTACTCATCCCAAACCCCGACTCCCCCGCTATCATCTTCCACTGGTTTAGCGGTACTTCGGACGAACTCGTCCGCGCGCGTAATGCGGGCTGTTATTTTTCCGTGAACGAGCGGATGCTCGCCACCAAGCGCGGTCGCGAATACGCCCGACAGATCCCACTCGATCGTTTACTGCTCGAGACCGATGCGCCGGCGGAGGCAAACACAGAAACAAGCGCACAGTCGCTCATCAGATCGCTCACAAGGACCTCGATGCGCATTGCCTCACTCAAAAACTGTGACGCTAAGCACATTGAGTCGGCAGTTTTAGCAAATGCGCGCTCTGTATTTGACCTTCGCTAACCCCTGTGGGCAAAAAATGCCAAATATGAGTACTGCTACCGGAATGGATACATTACTTTTAACTTCCCAACCGCCAGAATAATCCTCGATTGTCCGCTAATTAAAGCTTTTACAGTCATTCATCCTGCGTTTTCGCAAATCTTAAACCCCTCCAGACGCTCAAATCACATCTGAAGGGGTTGATTTTGCTGCGACTAAATTAGTCACAGTACTCATATTTGGCATTTTTTGCACACCGAGTCCCGGGGAGGCACCCGCACCTCCCCGGGACCGCTCGGCTATTCGACGATTGGTGCTCCGTGGCCCCAAGAACCTTCCATGCCGCACACGGTCGAGGCAAACCCGGCAGCAAAGTCGAGCGCGCGCTCGATGGCCTCGGCGCCATCCTCACCACGCTTGACGGAATCGAGATAGCACATCAAAAACGAGGTGAGGAACGAGTCGCCCGCCCCCATGGTGTCCTTCATGTCCGTTACCGGTTTAGCCAGCTGGCGGTAATAACGCTCGCCGTCGTAAGCAATGCAGCCCTCGGCGCCCGCCGTAGCCGACACAAAACGCGGACCCAGACCCTTCACCCATGCCAGACGCTCGCGAATCTCGTCCTCGCTCGCGGCATCCGCCGCACTAAAGAAAGCGAAATCGACGTAGGGCGCAATCTGCTCGTAGTACTCGTCGGTGGAGTCGTCCGAAAAGTCAAAAGAGACCGTGACGCCCGCAGCCTTCAACTTGGGCAGCTCGCGCTCGGTAAAGCAGTAGTTGCCCGAATGAACCACATCGAACTGCTTCATGTACGCAAGGTCAAAGCGATCGAGGACATAGCGCGCATCGCCACGGATACCGCCCTCGTTGGAGCCAAGGAAGACACGGTCACCGTCAACGACGGTCACGCGAGCCGCTCCGTTCTCGCCAATCATCTGCTCGCACTTGTCAAGCTCGATACCCTCATCCTCGAGGCTTGCAATGACATGCTCGGCAGCGGCGTCATTGCCAAAAATGCCCATGTATGCAGAGCGTGCGGCACCGCATTTCTTGGCATAAACGGCGAAGTTCACCGCATTGCCGCCGGGATACATGGTGTGGATATGCTCGTAGCGATCGACGACGTTGTCGCCAAATCCGAGCGCGTTAACGTTAAATGCCATGGCCTTTGCCCCTTCTAGTACTCGACGACGCCCATGTAGCGACGGAAATCGGGATCATGGTCAAACACCTTGCCGCGTGCGGCACGCAGCTCGCAGTTCATGGCGTAGAACAGCACCGGGTCCAGATAGGCACGGACGCTCGCCGGCACGGCTTCCATACCGTACTCCTTGGCATCGAGCACCATCAGCGTATCGGTATGCGTCTTAAGGAACGCCAGGGCGCGCTCGTCCATAGCACGGCACTCGCTGGAGCCCATCTGCAGGAAGTAAAAAACGCCATCCTGAGTAGCCTCGAAGGGGCCATGGAAGTACTCGGCAGAGTGGATGTAGCTGCAGTGCTGCCACTGCATCTCCATAAGAGAGCAGATAGCGAAACCGTAGGTCTGGCTAAAGTTGGGACCGCTGCCCAGAATATAGAAGAACTCGTGCTCCTGGCAAAGCTTGGCAAAGCGATCACCCAGCTCGGCATTTACCTTCTCGCGTGCCGGGGGAAGAATCTTATCCATCTCGGCAATACCGGCATACATATCGGCAAGATCGGCGTAGCCCTCCTGCTGATCGAGCAGCTCTGCCGCAAGCGACAGCGAAATGCCAGCGGGGACCTCGGCCTGCGGCACACCCTCGCCCCACGGGTAGACCCACGTGGTCCACTTGCCGGAGTCAATCTTGGATCCAGCGTTGTCGGTCTGGGCGATCACCGTAGCGCCGGCAGCAAGGGCAATCTCACAGCCCTCGACGACCTCGGGGGTGTTGCCACTGTGGCTGCAAGCAATGACTAGGGATTTCTCACCCAAGCGGCGCGGGCGCATGATATCAAACTCGCGAGCCGTATAGATATACGAAGTGAAGGTGGTTGCCTCGCGCTGCAGAAGCTCATGAGCCGGGATCAAATCGATCATGGAGCCACCGCAAGCAATCCAGTAGACGCTGTCGAACTTGCCCTTCTCGGCAATTGCCTCTTTGATCAGGTCGTGTGCGTTCATATCCAGTTCCTTTCTTGTTTGGTCCACAATCAATGACGTTGGTTGCGTGGCCGATAGTTGTTTTAGTCAATCAGATATTTCTCGAATGCGGCCATGTTCTTGGCATCTGCCGCCGCCGGGTCATCATAGTAACGACCGTCCGTGATTTCCTGGCCCAGCATGCCGTCGAAACCATGGGCGTTGAGCGTGGCAACGAAGGCGTCCATATCGTGCTTGCCATCGCCCCACACCAGATGGCCATACGGATCACCGTCGATAAAGTGCATCTCGTGAATTGCCCCATCACCAAAGGCGGCAAACCAGTCCTCGAGCGTCTCGCCTGCAACGCCCATCGCGGTTGTATCAACCATGGGCTGTAAGTACGGGCTCGCGACCTCGTCAATCATGCGCTTCGCATCGGAAACCGTCGTCACAAGGTTGCTCTCCTCGGGACGCAGGCTTTCCATCGTAAGCACCAGACCGTGCTCGCCGGCATACTCCGCCAGAATGGACATGTGCTCGCGGCTGCGCTTCCAGGCTTCCTCGCGGTCCTCGTCCCAGTCGCCCCAGCCCGAGTTGACGGACATACGGTCGCACCCAAGTACCTCGGCAAGCTCAATGCCGTGCTTAAAGTACGCCAGGCTGCGCTGTTCATGCAGCGGTTTGCGTGCGCAGTATTGCCAAGGATAGACAACATTCTCGGGGCACAGAGTACGATACCTAAGCCCACGGTCTGCAGCTTTTTTCGCCAGGACCTCAGCCTCAAAGTAGCCCGTATGGTCGAGTGTCACATGCGGCTCCGCACACCACAGCTCAATGGACTCAAAGCCCAAACGCTGCTGCACATCAAGGAAGTAATCGAGCGACCACATGATGTAGTGGATATTCATGCCCGCAATCTGTTCGCGGCGCAGCGTCGGCTTGGATTCAGACATCTTATGCCTCCTTATTTCGATCGAACACGATTTGTCCGTCCGACATCGTCATATCAACCGAAAGATCGCGTGCGTCGCGATAATCGAGGTCGAACACATCCCGATCGAGCACGCAGATATCAGCAAGCTTGCCGACCTCGAGCGTACCCAGCTCGTCTTCGCGCATCAGATCGTACGCGCCCCCGGCAGTCCAAGCACGCAAGAGCTCGACAAGCGTCAGCGCGTTGGCCTCATTCACGGGCAGTCCATCGTCGAAGTATCCGCCGCACGCACTGTAGATTGACTCGCCCAGGCTCGGAATCAGCAGCGGCAAATCCGTACCACAGCACACCGTGCATCCGGAATCTTCCATGCCGCGGCGATTCCAGCTGTGCAAAAGTCGCGTCTTGCCAATTTGTCGACGCATCATCGACAGGCAATCCTCGCGCCGGTCCAGCGTCAGAATCTGCGGATAGACCTCGCAAATTCCACCTAACTTGCCAAACTTGACAAGATCGGTCGGATCAGAGTTCTCGAGATCGGTAATCGCATGGCGGCGAAGCAACCGTCCATGCTCGTCTCGAGGCAGCGAGGCATAGAGCGCCACGGTGCGACGAACGGCGCCATCGCCCTGGCAATGCAAGGAATATCGGAAGCCGTCAGCATCAATTGCGCGCAGCTCGTTCTCAATCAGATCCCACTCGGGCTCCTCGACAACCGTCTTGCCGGCAGCGCCCGCATCGGCCGTGTCCTCATAGGGGTCAATCATCTCGGCAAGCCCCGCCCATACGCCGCGATCGGTCATACGGTTGAAGCCAGAAAAACGAACGAACGGTCCCCGGAAGCGCTCTCGTGCCTCGCGGGCATATGCCAGATTTGCACCGGCACCCACCGGCTGCGACATCATAGAGACGCGAACCGTCAGCTCACCAGATTCCTCACGGCGAGCCATTTCGTCGGCAAAACCGTAGTAGTCATCAAACGCCATCTCCTTGATGGCGGTAACGCCGCGCTCGTTAAGCATGCTCATGTAGTCCGAATACCCCGCACGTACCTCGGGCAGCGCGAGGAAATCGCTCATCATGCGCCAGATCTTCTCGGCATAGCACGCCTGGGGTGTAAAGCCGTATCGTGCACTGGCGGCAGCATTGAGAACGCAGGTCTCCGCACCCGGTGTAAAGCAGACGACAGGGATATCGCCAAAACAATCGTCAAACACAGCTGCCGTATTTGCGTTCTCGGCATCCGATGCCAACGTTTCGGGTAGGCTGTGGCCAAAAGCCGCCGCGCAATCCGGATGATCTTCTTTCCATGCACGCAAGAGCGACACGGCCTCTTTGGCATCAGCGATGCCGGACAGATCAGACCCCAACGTCCGCAGCGCCCAGCCTGTATAGAAGGTATGCACATCGATCAGGCCAGGCATGACGGTACGGTCGCCCAGATCAACTACCTCGTCCGCCTGGGTCAAATACGAAGCTACCTCACACTTGGTGCCAACCGCCTCAATTCGATTGCCACGGACCGCTACGAAACCTTCGAACGGCAGGTCCCCCGTACCGGTAAAGACGCTCTTAGACGTCAGGACCGTTAAACGATCAGACATCACAACCACCTACACCGGAAGCATGCCAGAGATTGCCGTTACGATCAGGCCAAAGACAACCATGAAAATGAAGAACTTCCAAATGGTCTTCCACCATTGGCCAAACGAAATCTTAGCCACGGCAAGGCCGGCGACCGTCATGCCCGCCACGGGACTGATGGTGTTGATGGTCTGATTAGCAAACTGGAGCGCGGTAACGGCAGCTTCGGGATTGAGGCCCATAAGCTCGGTCAGCGGACCCATGACGGGCATGGTGAGCGCCGCAAGTCCAGAACTCGAGGGAACCAGCAAAGAGAGCAGGCCAAGGACGATATACATAAACGTGGTGTAGACGGCAGCGGGTGCACCGGCGAGCGCAGTAGCGAGCGCCTGGAGGATGGTGTCGATGATCATGCCGCCCTCGGCGATGACCAGAATACCGCGAGCGATACCGATAACGATAGCAGCGTACGCAAAATCGGCGAGACCCTTAACGAACTCCTCAGCGATCGTCTGCTGGTCAAGACCGCCCAGGATACCGGCAAGCAAGCCCATGCCAAGGAACACGGCGGAAATCTCATTCATGTACCAGCCCTGGGTAACAAGACCCCAGACGATAATGCCCATACCGCAGGCAAAATCGATAAGTACGAGCTTCTGACGGGTAGTGAACTCTTCCTCGATGGAGGCATCGGTCACGGAAAACTCAACACGCTTGAGCTTGTCGTCCTCGTACGTAATGGACGACTCGGGGTTTTTCTTGACGCGCATAGCGTAGCGCATGGCCCATGCGATACCGACGGCAGTAAAGATGACCCAAGAAACGGCGCGCAGCCACAGCTGAGGATTGCCCTCGATGCCAATGATGCCCTGGGCGATCAAAACATTAAACGGGTCGATGGTCGAAGCACAATATCCCAGGTTAGGACCAAGGAAGCAGATGATGAATGCCGTCATCGAGTCATAACCGATACCCATCATGATGGGAATGAAGATGGCATAGAACGGCAGGGCTTCCTCAGACATGCCAAACGTAGTGCCGCAAATGGACAGCAACGTCATCGTAATGGGAATGATGAGGATGTCCTTGTTCTTGAGCTTTTTAATCACACGGCTCATGCCGGCATTCAAAGCGTTGGTCTTGGTGATGATTGCGAACGATCCGCCAATCAATAAGACGAACGCAACGACGTCGGCAGCCTCCTGGATGCCCTTAGTGGGCGCTTGCAGGACCGCGAAGATATCCTGACCCAGATTGATGGTCTCGCCGGTCTCGGAATCGGTGTAGTTCTTATCGACCTGCTCATAGGTTCCAGCAACGGCGACTTCGCGCTCGCCCGCCGCTGTCGAAATCGTCTTGCGCTGATACTGACCCGAGGGAACGATCCAAGTCAGGACCGCAAAGACAACGATCAGCAAGAACATGATCGTATAGACATGCGGTAATTTGAACTTAAAACGTCTGTTTGTCTTCTTCGCCTTCGTATCTGACATAGATACCTCCAAAGAACTCGAGACTGCATCGCATCTCGCTTCAACGCTTGCATAAGGCAAACGTTCTATGACGTCCCATAGATTACCAGCAGCTTTTTCCTTCATCAAGATAATTTCAAACTGGTTGCCGCAACGCGGTTGAACGGTTGTGTTCGCGCCGTGAACGGTATGGAAACGCCCGGTGAGATGATCCACCGGGCGTTTCCATTCGCAATGTCCTAAATGTCAAAAACGTAGCGAGACCCAACGATCCGCTGACGACCGATGATAAACGGCCGCCGCTGCTCATCGAAAAAGAAGGCTTCCATATAAAACAAGGGTTCGCCAACGGGAACTGCCAACAGCCGAGCGACCTCGGGCGACGCGCACGCGATCTCGAGCGTGCACGGGTCGGTAAACGCGGGCGTGCGGCCCGTTCGGTTGCGCACGGACTCAAAAATGGATTGGTTAGATAGAGGTGCCGTTGATAGATAGGCGTTGTCCTCGTAAACGTATATGTTGTTCTCGAGCATGACGGGGACTCCATCGGCAGTACGTACACGCTCAACGCAAATCAAATCAGTTCCAACGGGAACACCAAAGAACTGCGCTTCGGTAGAATCTGCCGGCAGTATCTTTCTCGAAATGACGCACGCCCCCGGCTCCATTCCGTTAACGCGGCATGCGTCCGAAAAACTCTGGACGTCATCCTTCTGGCGAATCTTGCGCTTAAGCTTGGGGGCATTGACAAACGTGCCTTTCCCCTGCCGCTTCGTTAGATAGCCCTGCTGGACGAGCTCCTCAATAGCGCGTCGCACGGTAACGCGGCCAACTTTATAGTTCTCAGCCAATTCGAATTCGTTGGGTATCCGCGCGCCCGCCTTGTAGGCACCGGAATTGATTTCGTTTTTAATGATATCGATAACCTGTTGGTACAGCGGTATCGCTGCTTTGCCGTCAGTTAGCCCTTCAGTCGGTGGCATATACCCTCTCCCAGCACAATTAAGTCAAAAGCGGGCTTAAGGGCATTCAACAAGCCCTTAAGCCCGCATTAGCATAAAGTATGCTTGCTGCCGCACCAAAATGTCGGGTATTTACTCATCTGACCCGAAAAACGCGCAACTACCGCGCTCCTAAGAAAGCGTGAGCAGCTCCGGCAGCTGGTCGATAATCTTGTCCGCGGCATCCTGGCTAAAGCCAAAGCGTTCCTCGCGCTTGGCAATGACCGTCAGGCCGGCTCGCTTACCCGCGGTAATGCCCGGAACGGAATCCTCAACGCAGCAGCAACGATTCGCGGGCAGCCCCAGCAGGTCCAGCGCATGCAGGTAGATGTCGGGCTCGGGTTTGCTCTCCTTAAACTGCTCGCCGCTCACCACATACTCAAAGGCATCAGACAGCCCGCATGCGTTGAGCACTTCCTCGATGCTAACCATGGGAGACGAGCTGGCAAGCGCCACGCGAACGCCACGGCGCGGCAGCTCTCGAATCGTATCCACGGCGCCTGGGTTAATCAAAGCCTGATAGTCACGCGGACGCTTATGCGCCCACTCGTCCCAACGGGCCAACGCCTCCTCGCCAGTGAAGTGTCCCTTACCGGCGCGCTCAAACCAATCAACCAGCATATGCAGGAAGAACTGATGCGAGGTACCGACCTGCCCATTCAACTCCTCTTGAGTCAGATTAAGTCCAAGCTCCTTGGCAAACGCGGCAGTCTCGCCCAAGTAGTAATACTCGGTATCGACAATGACGCCGTCCATGTCAAAGATAACGGCGTCGAACGGAAATGCGGACACGGCACCCTCCCTAACAAAAGGACGCCCGCAAGCAGGCGCCCGAGCCATGCATTAATCGGCGATTCTAACCCAGCAGCTTATCCAGCGCCACCGCAATGCCATCTTCGTTGTTATCGGCGGTCACCATCTGGGCTACAGCCTTAACCTCTTCGACGGCGTTACCCATGGCAACACCGGTGCCGGCCCACTCAATCATGGACTTGTCGTTCTGGCCGTCGCCAAACGATACGACCTCACTGGCATCGATGCCGAGCTTGGGCAGGGCACCCTCGAGTGCGCGGGCCTTGTCGATACCGGGCGCCGTGTACTCAAAGTACCAGTCGGCCGTAAACATGCCCGAAAGCGTCTGCTTAAAGGGCGCATACATCTCCTCGTAATGCGCCTGCAGGTAGGCCGGATCGCCCGCCGTCAGCAGCTTGTCCACGGGATAAGCATCAGCGACCTCATGCAGGCTCTCCACCTCGCGAATCTTAAGATCGCACGCATCGCGCTCGTATTTGACGATGTTTTTCTGCGAGCCGTCAGGCAGCGTGATCATGCAATGGTACGAGTCCTCAACGTGCAGATCGCGACCGAGCGAAATCATAGGGATCACGTCAAAATTACGCAGGTGATCAATCAGGCGATGCAATTCGTCGGCAGGCATAGCCTGATCGAACAGCACTTCGTCGGTCTGGGCATCGACGACGTGAGCGCCGTTAAAGGCCACCAGCAGACCGTCATGGTTTTGAAGGTCGAGCTCTTGCGCCAAGGCGTGCAGCCCCCATGCGGGACGGCCCGAAGCCAAAATGAGCTTAATGCCCGACTCCTGCGCCGCGAGCAGCTTCTCGCGCGTACGCGGGCTAATCACTTTCTGATCGTTGGTGAGCGTACCGTCGATATCCATCGCGATGGCTTTGATTGCCATATATGCCTCCCTGTCATTGAACAACCTTGTCTGAGCCATCATACAGAACACCCATCGCGACTCCGTTTACAACGGGAAAAATGTCATATTGTCCCGAACATGAACGGCGTGTGGTCGTGAAGCTTTATCGCTCAGGTCAAATACGTCTGCTAGCGACGCTCATCCGTCGGTGTGCCCTCGACGATCGCGATGCCCGCCGATGCACCTAACGCGCTGGCGCCGGCCTCGATGAATGCGCAAGCCTCTTCGTAATTATGGATACCGCCCGCCGCCTTGATTGCCACGGCATCGCCGAGCACCTCGTGCATCAGCCGCACGTCCTCGAGCTTAGCACCGCCAAAGCTTCTGCCAGTCGATGTCTTAAGGAATCCCGGCTTGGCCTCCAGCGCGATCTCGCATACACGACGCTTGGCGGCGTCGTCGCCGTCCAGTTTGCACATCTCGACGATCACCTTGTCAGTGATGCCATGCGCGCGACAAAAATCAGCAATGGTAGTCATCTCGCGCTCGATGGCATCAAAATCGCGGTTCTCAACCGACTCCTGATTCAAAACGTAGTCAATCTCGGTAAAGCCACACGCAGCGTATTCCTCAAACCTCGCAAGCTTCTCCTCAAGCGTCATAGTGCCCTGGGGAAAGTCGATAGCGCCGGCAAGGATGATGTCAGAGCCCTCGAGCATGGCGCGGCCCGTCTCGTACTCCTGCAGGTTCGCAAATACGCAGCGAAAGTTGTACTTTAACGCCTTCTCGACATACTGCTCAAACGTGTCCTCGGGGGCATCGATATAGTCGATGTATTTATTGATAGGTTTGGCAAGCGTCATGCTGGGCCTCCTTGTTCGGGGCTGACAACCGATTCGTGGTTTCACGCGAAAAACCACGTTCAATGTACGCCCGGCATGCAAGGACAGCGTCCGCATTCCGACAAGTGGTATGAAATTAGCCGTAAACGTATATTTACGGACAGCGAATGGCACCGCATGCGGATGCCGACAGCAAGGCATCCCCCCTCAATACACCCTCATGCCCATTTAAATAGCAAGGGGCCCGTATCTGTTGGGATGCGGGCCCCTTTCGGCCATGACCTATCTCAGCAACAAAGACTACTTGCGGCGAGCGCGGTAGAACTCGATCGCACTATCTTATCCGAGCCGGGGCACGTTCGCACAGCGCGCGTATGACGGTTGCAAAACCACCCCATTTGAAACAAAGACAAAAAAGTACTTGCAAAGACGCGTTCCGACATATAAGTTGATAAAAGACCGCCGTTGCGGTTTTAAGTAGATCGAGCATATTCAGTTTCAGTTTTCAGCGTGTAAGAGAAAGAAGATCGGCAAAGTACAACCCCAAACGCAATGACAACTTAATGAGGTAACTGCCACATGTGAGGCACCCAGGGCATTGCTGTCTCGATTTTGAGCACGATGCCTTCCGCCTTGCATGGGCCGTTCCATCCCGCCCCTGCAGCAACTGCCTCACGGGCTCATTGAAAACCGCATAGCACCCCAACGTCAGCACATCACCCACGGCAAGCACATCACTCACGACAACCAACACATCAACAAACAGCACGAACATCAACCGATTGGAGAAGCTATGACAAACCACCACGCTGAAGACGGCGATAAGAAAAGCATTCTGGATGCCCGCATTGAGCGAGCATATGCAAACGAATATGACGCCGCCTTTGCCGCCGCGACCATCAAGAACTACGCGTCGCTACCGCTCGCGACGATCTTGGCCGACCACTCTCAACTGCTGAAGCGCTGCACAAAGATCATGGGCGACCCCGACATTCGCAAGCTGACAGACCCCTATGCCCCAAAACGCGACAACGATTCGTACGTTCTTACCGTAGGCTGCCTAGCCCATATGCTTACGGCGCTCGACACAAAACTCAAGCTCGAATGGGAACCCGACGAGCGTCATGAACTCGAAAGCAAGCGGAACACCCTGCGCACCGCACTGTTCCTTCCGTTGGACGGCCTCAAGCGCTGCAACGTCGAGCTCAATACACAGGCGCGGCAAAAGCCCGGGACCACGGGGCAGAAAACTCCAAGACCCCATGCGGCCATCGTCGACCGCAACCGATATAACCGCATGACCGCGCACTTTTCTGCCGAGGGAGCAGCCATAAGGACGCTGATCGACTTGCTGTGCCTCCTGAGCATCAACGAACTATTTGAGGGCTATCTCGCCCTTGTTCCCGCGACGGCACCCAAGTCGGTAGCAAAGATCATCGAGACCTGCAGACGCCAGTTTGAGCGCCATCGCAATGGCAGCGAGATGAACGCCAGCATCGCGCAGTACTACACGGCCCATTACAAAAAAGACGGATGTGCCCCTGTCGAGCATCAGCTGCGGCTCGCCTATACCACGCCCGTCGCAACGCTCCATCGCTTTGGAGCCCTTGGCGCTTGCGAGCCGCACGGACAGGCAGCCTGCCCCACAACCGAGCTCGATCTCAGGCTCGGACGAACCCTGTAGCCCACCAGCCTCTGCGCGGGCTATAACCCTATTCCACAACACAACCAACAGAAAGGAGTCCCCATGGACACCAATCATTCCCCCATCATCAGCCCCCTCACCATGCGCGAATCCGCCCGAGGTATCACGCTCACCAGCATTTACGATGAGATGCTCGCCCGTCGCGAGCTCTCCGTCATGGGAAACATCGAAACCCCGATGGCCCACGACCTATGCCAGCAGATCCGTCTGCTCGATGTCACCGACCCCAGCCGCCCCATCACCATATTTGTCGCCAGCGCCGGCGGAAGCGTGCGATCGGGTCTTGCGATTTATGACGCCATGCGCCTCGCATCGTGCCCCATCCGCACCGTCTGCCTGGAATTCGCCGCGTCCATGGGCGCCGTGATCTTTATGGGCGGCGACGATCGCCGTATGGCGCCCCATGCAGAGCTCATGATTCACGACCCGCTGATCCCCCAGGGGGCAGGCGGCTCGGCACTTGCGTTGCAGGAAACCAGCCGGCGTCTCATGCAGACCCGCAAGACCCTCACGCAAATCCTCTCGGACCGCAGCGGCCTCACGCCCAAGCGCATCCAGTCCCTCACTGCAAAAGACACCTACCTTTCGGCCGAGCGCGCCGTCGAGCTCGGCTTTGCCCACGAAATCCTCTCGACCACCAAGGAGGTCGCCCATGTCTAACCTCGCCAGCCGCCTCGCCGCATCTGAGTCCGCATCGTCCACCATCCTCGCCAAGGATCGAACGCTTTCCTGCGACACCCGCCAAACGGGGCTCAACAACAACGCACTTGTGATCGGCCCCTCGGGAGCCGGCAAGACCCGAAACGTCCTCAAGCCCAACCTGCTGCAAATGAACGCAAGCTACATCGTGCTCGACACCAAAGGCACGCTCTGTCGCGAAGTGGGACCCGTGCTGGCAGCCCACGGTTACCGCGTGCAATGTCTCAACTTCGCCGACCTCAACACCGTCCCGGCCCTTACTCCCGGCATCGAGCGCTGCGGCTACAACCCCCTGAGGCACATTCGCCGCAAGGCGGACGGCAGGCCCAACCAGCAGGACATCCTCTCGGTGGCAAAGGCCATCTGCCCCATCGAGGACAACAACCAGCCTTTTTGGGATCATGCGGCGGCAAACCTGCTGTCGTGTCTTATCGCCTACGTCACCGAACAGCTACCCGCCGACGAGCAGACGATCAGCTCGGTCATCAAGCTGATCGAGCACCTGCAGGACGGTGCCACAGCCCGATTGTTTGACGATCTGATCACGACCGACCCCCAAAGCTATGCCCTCTCGCTATGGCGGCGCTACGCCATTACGCAAAATGCCGAGCGCATGCACGCGAGCATCGTCGGCATCCTTGCCGAAAAGGTCATGTGTCTGGGATTCGACGGTGCGGCACAGCTCTATCGTGAGTGCCATCAGGTGGACTTCGCTTCCATGGGACACACCCCCTGCGCCCTGTTTGTAACCGTGAGCGATATTGACCGCAATCTCGATCCGCTGACCGGCCTCTTTATTACGCAGGCATTTATGGGCCTCATTCGCGAAGCCGATAGGCAGCCCGACGGCAGCCTGCCCGTGCCCGTGCGCTTTATGCTCGATGACTTCGCAAATCTGCAGATCCCCCAGATCGACAACGTGCTCTCGATTATCCGAAGCCGCAACATCTGGGCAACGCTGCTGCTGCAGTCGACCAACCAGCTCGATGCGCTCTATGGCGAGGCACGCGCACGCTCCATCATGGGCAACTGCGATACGCATCTGGTGCTGGCGTTCCAGGATCCCGAGAGCGCCCGGGTGTTTTCCGACCGCGCCGACGCACTGCCCAGCACGCTCATGGCGACGCCGATCGATCGCTCGTGGCTCTTTGTGCGCGGCCACACTCCCGAACAGGTCGAGCGCTTTAGGCTCGAAGACCATCCGCTCTACGGGGAGCTGCCCGAGGCGCAGCGAGGCCATGCGGAGGCCGAGCTCTAGACGCAGGGCCCTCGCAGCACGCGACGCTCCGGCGAAGATCCTTAAAGGCCGTGCGCCCCGGGGCCACGGCAAAGCAAAGGGGCCCGCATCCCAACGGATACGGGCCCCTGACTATAAGGCGCGATGCGTTAACAGCAGCGACTACTTGCGATGCGCGCGGTAGAACTCGATGAGCGCCTGGGTCGAAGCGTCCTGCTCGGCCTTGGCGGCGTCGTCGTGGAAGGCCGGGGTAATCTGCTTGGCAAGCTGCTTGCCCAGCTCGACGCCCCACTGGTCGTAGGAGTCGATGCCCCAGACCGTGCCCTCGACAAACGTGATGTGCTCGTACAGGGCGATGAGCTCGCCGAGTGCGAACGGGGTCAACGTGTCGCCGAAGATCGAGGTCGTCGGGCGGTTGCCCTCAAAGCAACGGGCCGGGACGATCTGCTCGGGCGTGCCCTCGGCACGAACCTCGTCGGCAGTCTTGCCAAAGGCGAGCGCCTTGGTCTGGGCCAGGAAGTTGCCCAGGAACAGCTCATGCACGTCCTGACCGCTGTCGGTCGCAGGGTTTGCGGTATTGGCGAAGGCGATGAAATCGGCCGGAACCACCACGGTGCCCTGGTGCAGCAGCTGGTAGAAGGCATGCTGGCCGTTGGTGCCGGGCTCGCCCCAGAAGATCTCACCGGTATCGGAGGTCACAGCGCTGCCGTCCCAGCGGACATGCTTGCCGTTGGACTCCATGGTGAGCTGCTGCAGGTAGGCCGGGAAACGGTGCAGGTACTGGCAGTACGGAAGCACGGCGTGGCTCTTGGAGCCGAAGAAATTGACGTACCAGACGTTGAGCAGGCCCATCAGCGCGACGGCGTTATTCTCGAGCGGAGTATTGCAGAAGTACTCGTCGATGGCGTGGAAGCCCTCGAGGAACTGCTGGAAGCGCTCGGGGCCGAGCACGACGATCAGCGATAGGCCCACGGCGGAGTCGACGGAGTAGCGGCCGCCGACCCAGTTCCAGAAGCCGAAGGCGTTGGCGGGGTCGATACCGAAGGCCTCAACCTTCTCGAGTGCGGTGGAAACGGCGACGAAGTGCTTTGCCACGGCCTCGGCGTTCTGCTCATCGGAGCCATCGATGGCGCCCTGAGCCTTGAGCTGCTCGAGCATCCAGGTCTTGACCTCGCGGGCGTTGGTGAGGGTCTCGAGCGTGGTGAAGGTCTTGGAGACGATGATCACGAGCGTGGTCTCGGGATCCAGACCCTTAAGCTTCTCGGCCTGGTCGTTGGGGTCGATGTTGGAGATATAGCGGCAGTCGATACCGGCGTCGGCATAGGGACGCAGAGCCTCGTAGGCCATGACCGGGCCCAGATCGGAGCCACCGATGCCGATGGACACCAGGTGCTCGATCTTCTTGCCGGTAACGCCCTTCCACTCACCGGAGCGCACGCGCTCGGCGAAGGCGTACATGCGGTCGAGGACCTCGTGCACGTCGGCGACGACATCCTGGCCGTCAACGATGAGCTGGCCCTTCTCGCTTGCCGGACGGCGAAGCGCGGTGTGCAGAACAGCGCGGTCCTCGGTGGTGTTGATGTGCTCGCCGGAGAACATGGCGTCACGGCGCTCCTCGAGCTTCACCTCGCGGGCAAGATCGCACAGCAGCTTGACGGTCTCATCGGTCACCAGGTTCTTCGACAGATCGAAGTGCAGGTCACCGGCGTCAAAGCTCAGCTTGTTCACGCGCTCGGCATCGGCGGCGAACCAGGCCTTGAGGTCGATACCTTCAGCCTCGAGCTTCTCCTGATGAGCCTCGAGCGCCTTCCAAGCGGCAGTCGACGTAGCATCGATAGGTGCGGCAACAGTTGCCATAGAGTCCTCCTCAGCATACGGGCGCACGCCTCCATGCGCCCGGACATTCAGATGCCACTATTCTAGCGCAGGTCAAGACTATAATCAGCGAGCGTTGCCAATCGGCCCCCAAACGGCAACCGACCAAATAGGGACAGGTTTATTTTGGCAGGTCAAACGCTTTACCCATCAGGATAAACCTGTCCATTTTGTCAAGCTCCTACGCCGCGGCGCAGACGCTGCCGAGCAGCTCGCGCAGAGGAGACCCGATGCCCTCTAACAGCTCGGGTGCGATAATGGCAAAAACGGGAACCTCGCCGGCTCCCGCGACGGCAGGCACCTTGCCCTCCGAGACAATACATCCATAAGGGACAAAATCGTCTTCGCCGGCATCGAGCGTCGCCATGCGACGGGCGAGTTCGCGTGCAAAGCCCGCCGTATCGGCATCGCCGATCGCCAGGACAAAGTCCACGCCTTCGTCGGTCGCCAGGGCCACGGCTTCGTCGATCAGCTCGTCTCCCCCGTCGCCCTCAACCGAGCCGCAGCGAAAAAGCACGCGCTCGAGCAGAGCTCGATCAAGCGAGCCGAGCGCCGCCGAGACGAGCTCATCATGCGTATGCTTGTCACCGCCCAGCACGACCAGTGCCTTGGTGCCGCCGTAGTGAGCGACCAATCGTCCACACCAGCGAGCCACGTCTCCATCCGCAACAAGGCGCGTCGGCATACCAAACCCATAGTTGACCATCTTTCCCACAACCCTTCCGTGCGTATAGGCGGTATCAATCGTTAGGCTCATGCTACGAAGCAAGGTTTTCCGAGCTGTTTCGTACTCTTTAGAGCTGCGTTAAAAACCCGATCCAACCGCACGACCATACCTACCAAAACAAACCAGTCCCTTTTTGACAGGTTTTGACGATGTCCGGATGAGAGGGTATTATCGAACAGATATTCGATAAGAACATGTGTTTGATGATAGGACACGGATGGCGCACGAGCAGCACACCTATATCTGCATCGACCTCAAGACGTTTTATGCCAGCGTCGAGTGCGTCGACCGTGGGCTCGATCCGCTCACCACCAACCTGGTCGTTGCCGACGAATCGCGCGGACGCACGACCATCTGCCTCGCCATCACGCAGGCCATGAAGGACTTAGGAATTCACAATCGCTGCCGCCTATTTGAGATTCCCGATGGCATCGACTACATCACGGCCGTACCGCGCATGCAGCACTACATGGAGGTGTCGGCGAAAATCTACGGTATCTATCTGGAATACGTCAGCCCCCAGGACGTGCACGTCTACTCCATCGATGAGTGCTTTATCGACGTGACGCCCTATCTGGACCTCTATCACACAGATGCGGAAGGGCTCGCCTGCACGCTGCGCGACGAGGTCTTGGCGCGCACCGGCATCACGGCGACGGTCGGCATCGGCCCCAACCTATTCCAGGCCAAGGTGGCGCTCGACGTCACCGCCAAGCACGTACCCAGTCGCATCGGCAAACTCGACGACGAGACCTTTCGCAAGGAGATCTGGCCCCATCGCCCCATCACCGACATCTGGGGCATCGGCCCCGGCGTGGCGGCCCGTCTCGAGAAATACGGCGTCTACGATCTGATGGGCGTCGCGGCTCTCGACGAGAACCTGCTCTACGACGAACTCGGCGTCAATGCCGAATATCTTATCGACCACGCCTTCGGGCGTGAGCCGACAACCATCGCCGATATCCAAGCCTATCGCCCGCAAGCAACCTCGACCACCACAGGGCAGGTACTCTCGAAGGGCTATGCCTACGAGCAAGCATACACCGTCTTGCGCGAGATGGTCGACAACGCCGTGTTGGACTTAGTCGATAAGCACGTGGTCTGTGACAGCATCTCGCTCTTTGTGGGTTATGCGAGCGAGCGGGCCGACATACGCCGCCTCGACGCCAGCGGCACAGCGCAATATATGGACGGATGTGGGCACCTGCGCTCGAGCACGTCGAGCATCGAGCCCACCGCAACCACTGGCCCCGAACTCGCACCCCGTGCGCCCAAGCCCGTCCAGCGCGATGACGAACGGCGCCGCCTGGTACGCGAGGCGCAGGCAATCGATGGCATCTTTGTGGGAGAGCACGGCGGCAAACCGCGCGGTGGATATGCTGCACTCTTTGCACACTCAAACGCCTCGCGAAAGCTGCCCGAGCGCACCAATTCGTTTAAGAAGATCATGGGCTATTTCGATGAGCTCTGGGCGCAGACTGTCGATCCCAAACGACCGGTCAAGCGCATCAACCTGGGATTTGGCAACCTCATGCCCGAGGAATTTGCCACTATCGACCTGTTCAGCGATGTTAAGGCCGATGAGCGCGAGCGCGACCTGGCGCGCGCCGTCCTGGCCGTGAAGGGCAAGTACGGTAAGAACGCGCTCGTCAAGGGATTAAGCTTTACCGCTGGCGCCACCGCACGCGAACGCAACGATCAGGTGGGAGGACATCGTGCCTAAGTCCCAACAACAGCCGATGCGGCCACCGACACCTTTTGAACGCCTAGCGGACCCCGAGGGAAGACGTCGCTCCGCCGACCCAAAGCTCACCGCCAACGGCACCGTCCGTGCCGGCCGTGCCGCGCAGTTTATGCCCTTTGCCGCCCTCACGGGATACTACGAGCTCGTGCGTAAACAAGAGATCACCGCCGAGCCAAAATGCGAACTCACAGAAGAAAAAGCCCTCGAACTTTCGAAAAAGCTCGAGGGCCTCAAGCGTGGCGACTTGGTTCGTGTCACCTATTACGATACATACGGCTATCGCAGCCGCACCGGCATCCTCGACGAGGCGCTCCCTGCTTTCAAACTCCTCAAGCTCAAAGATATCGCCATCGACTTCGACGACATCCAGGACATCGAGCTACGCGGACGAGCCTAGACAAGGACGCGCATCCAAGGCAAGGCCTACAGCGTCATGACGTAGTAACCCGCATCTCTCACGGCAGCCTCAAGGACACCGCGATCGATCGGCCGCTTGGAGCGCACGCGCGCTGTGTGGTCCGCATACGTCACCGTTGCCCACACGCCATCCAGCGCATTGAGGGCATTGGCTACGTTCTGAGCGCAGCCGTCACAGCTCATGCCGCCGATGAGCAGCTCATCGCTATAGGGGTAGTGGGACGGATCGGTATCCGCAACCACTACCTTCTTGGCCTTCTTACCGCTCGTGCCATCGCTGCAGCAGCTCTTTCCGTGTGTCGAAGCGACAATGCGACGCAGTCCAAAAAACATGCCGACGGCAATGACGGCCAACACGATGAGATTCGCAGGGTTGAGCAAGTCGCTCATGCGTTCCCCTTTCAAGTAGCACTATCTAGATACCCCCATGGGGTGTCCCCATCTTAACCCAAAATCGTGTCCGTTCGGTCAATTAGTTTCCCTCTTCAAACTTTTTTGTTGACCATGGCTTACTTTCGTGTATAAGTTTTCCTAGGCTAACAACTGAGGACCCGAAAGGAGCATCGTGACTCGAACCATTGACATCCCAACATACCAAACGGCTGTCGTGCGCAACTGCTCCCCTACGCTCGCGGGTATCAAGCCGGCTTCGCTCTTTACCTATCCCGGCGTCTACGCCAACCAAAACGGAAAACCCGGCGCCGCCCATATCGAAGAGCGACGCTCTCGCCTGCTCGCCGTCATGGCCCAATGCAACCGCGAGCTCCAGCCACTCGGAATCCATATGAGCGTTTTGGTCTGGCGCCCCTGCGGAGCGCTCATCTATGTGTATCGCCCTGCGGACCTCATGCGATACCTCTCCGACCCCCGTGCCACGACGGCGCTAGCCGCCGAAGGTTACGATGTCCACAACCTGCCCGCATCCCTGGTGCATCTCGCCGCGCGCATCACGCTGGCAAGCAGCAATGCCGCAGAAAGCGCCTATGACGGCAGCGTCTGCGCACTCGCGCGAAATAGGCACTGCGATACGGGGTGCATATGCGAGTTCCCCCACGAAATTGGCTATTTTTTGGGCTATCCCTACGAAGATGTCCATCAGTTTATCGTCCAGCACGGCGAAAACTATAAGGTCTTTGGCGCATGGAAGGTATACACAAACGTTGAGCAGGCGCTCACGACCTTCGATTCCTATCGCGCATGCACGCAATACCTTACCTACATCTATCAACAGGGCTGCACCCTGGGACAACTTGTCCAGGCAACCCGATAGAGCATACAAGACGCGGCCGCACGCCGCACAACCGAAAGGAAAACATATGAGCAAGATCGCCGTCGTCTACTGGAGCGGTACAGGCAACACCGAGGCCATGGCAAACTTCGTTGCCGAGGGTGCAACCGGTGCCGGCGCCGAGGCAGAGGTCATCTCCTGCGCCGACTTCTCCGCAGACAAGGCCGCCAACTATGACGCCATTGCCTTCGGCTGCCCCGCCATGGGTTCCGAGGAGCTTGAGTATGACGAGTTCCAGCCTATGTGGGACGAGGTCAAGGAGACCCTCGGCGATAAGAAGGTCGTCCTCTTTGGCTCTTATTCGTGGGCCGAGGGCGAGTGGATGGACAACTGGAAGGCCGATGCCGACGAGGCGGGCGTCAATGTCGTCGATTCCGTCATTTGCTACGATGCGCCCGACGATGAGGGCGAGACCGCTTGCAAGGCCCTCGGAGCCGAGCTCGCGTAACGAACCCAGGACCTCCAAAAGAGTCTGCATCAAAGCGCATCCTTATCCCTACAAAAGAGCGGGGGCTGGATTCAAGTCCAGCCCCCGCTCTTTTATAACGGCAGTTACATCAACCGGCTACGAGATATTGCCCAAGAACGCCTTGGTGCGCTCGCTCTTGGGGTGGTCGAAGACCTCGCTCGGCGTACCCTCTTCCACAATGACGCCGCCGTCCATAAAGACGACGCGGTCGGCGACGTCGCGGGCAAAGCCCATCTCGTGCGTCACGACGATCATGGTCATGCCATCGCGTGCCAGGTCGCGCATGACACCCAGAACGTCGCGAACCAGCTCGGGATCGAGCGCCGACGTGGCCTCGTCAAAGAGCATAACGTGAGGGTTCATCGACAGGGCGCGGGCGATGGCAACGCGCTGCTGCTGGCCGCCCGAGAGCTGGCTCGGCATAAAGTCGATACGCTCGGCAAGACCGACCTTGGTCAGCTCCTCGACGGCGATCTTCTCGGCCTCTTCCTTGCTGCGCTTGAGCACCTTTTGCTGCGCAAGCATGACGTTCTTTTTGACCGACAGGTGCGGGAACAGGTTGAACTGCTGAAACACCATGCCCAAGTGCGTACGCACCTTATTGAGGTCAACGCCCTTGGCGCACACATCCACGCCCTCGACGACAATCGAACCACTCGTAGGATGCTCCAGACGATTGATGCAGCGAAGCATCGTCGACTTGCCCGAGCCCGAAGGACCCAGAACTACGACGACCTCGCCCTTATGCACATCCAGATCGATATCGCGCAGGACCACGTTATCGCCAAAGGCCTTCTGGAGGTTCTTAATGCTGACGACGACCTCGTTCGAGTTATTGGTTTCGCTCATGATAGGACCTCCTTACAGACCGGCGATGTGATCGGCAGGCGTCGCGACAACCTGTCCGGCGCTCTTGGCGGGACGCTTCTTCTTGGTCTCGGTCGTACCCAAAAGCCTCGCCTCAAGACCGCTCACCAAGCGAGCGAGCGGCAGGGTGATGACCAGATAGAACAGGGCGGCAACCACGTACGGTGTAATGGAGCCCGTCGTGGCCACGATGGTACGGGCGTTCATGACGATTTCGACCACACCCACGGCGGCAAGCAGCGACGTATCCTTGTAAAGCAAGATAAACTCGCTGGTCAGCGTAGGCAAAACATTGCGGAACGTCTGCGGAATCATAACGTAGAGCAGCGTCTGGAAGGCATTCATGCCCAGAGAGCGAGCAGCCTCGTTTTGGCCCTTGGGGATCGATTGAATACCGGCACGGAAGATCTCGCACAGGTACGCAGACGAGTTCATGGCCATGACGATAACGCCCAAAACATAGTCGTCCACCTTGACGCCGGCCAACGGCAGACCGAAGAACGCGATATAGATCTGCAGGAACGCCGGCGTACCGCGAATGATATTCACGTAGATGCCGGCGAGGCAGCGCAGGATGCGCGACTTGGAGATGCGCATAAGCGACAGGGCAAAGCCAAAGGGAATTGCCAGCGGAAACGCCACGAGCACGATCGAAAGCGACATAAGGAAGCCCTTGAAGACGATCGGCAGGCTCTGGACCAAAATGACCGGGTTCAGGAACAGGCGCAGGAACATATTGGAGTTCCACGCCTCGACCCACGGCTGCTCCTTAAGGTCGGCCAGGAAGTTATCGAAGGCCGTCACGCCCTTGATCTCCACCGACGGAATCTTGGAGATCTTCTTGGTCGAACCGTCGGCGAGCGTATAGGTGCCGCTAAAGGCCTCATCGCCGCCCTCGACGGGAAACGTCACACCGTAAACCTCGACGCGGAAATAGCCGCCGGCAGGCGCCGTCTCGCCAAAGTCAATCTTGAGCGTCTGGCCGTCAGCCTTGCACGTGGGCTTCATGGGCGTACGATCCATGAGGTCCTCGCCCGAGAGCATCGTCAATCGCGTGTCATCGGTACCAAACGTCGTGCCGTCGACAAACGTCAGCGAAAGACCGCTCAGCTCCTCGTCGGCATCGGCCTGAACTTCCCAAGTGATGCGCGTCTCGGTGCCGCCGACCACATCGCTACCCGAACCGGTATTGGGTCGGGCGGTAATCTTTGCGGTCTCAAGCGCCTGGGCGGTCGTGGGCACGCAGGCCCCCGCGCATACCAGGGCGAGCGCCACAGCCAGGGCACAGGCCAGCTTTTGGAGCATCGAGGGCAGTGGAAAACGCTGCTCCGCGGCCCCTTTGTTCAGTCGAGACAAGGTGGCTCCTATCGTAGAAGTTGCCGGCAAAACGAGACGGAAACGCTCTCCGTCAAGAGAAGCGCAAAGGCCCTTTCCGCCAAAACGGAAAGGGCCCGCGCGCAATCAAGTAGTTATTTTACTTGATATTGTACTTAGCCATGAGGGCGTCGACGGTACCGTCGTCGGTCAGGTCCTTGATAGCCTGGTTGATGTCGTCCTTGAGCTTGGTGTTGCCCTGGTTGATGGCGATGGCGTACTCCTCGCCGGTGCTGATCTGCTTGATGGTCTGGCAGGTGTTGAACTGCTCGGCGGTCAGCTGGCTCGCAACGGAGCGGTTGGTGACTACGGCGTCGCCCTTATCGGACTGCAGGGCGCTGAAGCACTCGGTGGCGTCCTTGTAGGGGACGATCTTGGCCTTGGGGAAGTTCTCCTGGGCAAAGGCCTCGGCGGTCGAGCCAGACTGGACGATGATGGTAGCGTCGGCGTTGTTGAGCTTCTCGCTGTAGTTGTCGGCCGTGATGTCGGTGTTATCGACCTTGGTCACGATAGCCTGATCGTCCATGTAGTAGGAATCAGAGAAAGTGACTTCCTTCTCACGCTCGGGCGTGTCGGTGATAGCCGCGATGGAAACGTCATACTTGGCGCCCGAAGCGACGCCCGGAACCAGCGTGTCAAAGTCATTGTTGACGTACTCGACATCCAGACCCAGCTTGTCACCGATAGCCTTGATGAGCTCAAGGTCAAAGCCCTGGTAGTCGCCGTTGTCATCCTTGTACTCAAACGGCGCGTACTCGGCAGAGGTGCCGACGGTCAGCGTGCCGTCCTTGACGAGCGCGTACTCCTTGGAGCCGTCGACCTTCTCGACCTTAGCGTCGTCAGAGCTGCTGGAACCGGCATCAGAACCAGAGGTGGCGTTGGACGAACCGCAGCCCGTCAGAGCAAGGGCGAGTGCCATAGCACCCGTGGCGGCAAATGCGCCAAGCTTCTTCAGCTTCATAATCAGTCTCCTTCCGGTGACCTCGTTTGATTCAGAGGTCTGCAAAAACTGTTGGCTATTATGCACCCGGAATTACGAATCTGCAATGAGAAAACTGATTGAAACAAACCCATAACGTGAATGGAATACTCTACTTTGTGACAGTCATTACTGCTGCAATGACCTTAATAGTCTAATTTCAGCTGCATAACCTGCAAGTTCGTTCGGAGTCTCCAAAATAAACGGCAGCGAACGCAAGTGGCCATTCGATACAATATTCTGCATAGCCTGCATACCGCCACCAAATTCCTCGCTGCCAAGGTATCCCTTGCCGATGCACTCGTGACGATCTTTATGGGCGCCACAAGGGTTCTTCGAATCGTTGATGTGTACGGCATGCAAGCGATCGATACCCACCACGCGGTCGAACTCGTCGAGTACGCCGTCCAGATCATGGATGATGTCGTAGCCGGCATCGCTCACATGGCAGGTGTCCAAACAAACGCCCAGCTTATCGGACAGCTCTGGGCACTTGGCGGCAACGCCCTCGATAATGCACGCCAGCTCCTCAAAGCTGCGGCCCACCTCGGTACCCTTGCCGGCCATGGTCTCGAGCAGCACCGTCGTCTGCTGGCCCTCAAACATCACCTGGCACAGGGTGTCGACAATCATCTGAATGCCGGCGTCGGAGCCCTGCCCCACATGCGCACCGGGATGGAAGTTGTAGTAGTTGCCGGGCAGCGCCTCCATGCGCCGCAGGTCCTCTGCCATGGCCTCCAGGGCAAACTCGCGCGCCCGCTCTTTGGCTGAGCAGGGGTTATAGGTATACGGGGCATGAGCCACGAGCGGGCCAAAGTCGTTTTGCTCCATAAGCTCGCGCAGGGCCGCCACGTCATCCATGTCAAGGTCTTTCGCCTTGCCGCCGCGCGGGTTACGCGTAAAGAATGCAAAGGTATTGGCGCCAATGGACAACGCTGTCTCCCCCATTGCCCGATAGCCCTTCGTCGTCGAAAGATGGCACCCGATCGTCAGCATCTCCAGCTCCCTCCTCATCAGTTGCGGAAAAATACGGTCTATTGGTGCCTTATTTTGGCGCAAACAGACCGTATTCCACCGCAAGTTATAAAAGGGGCATCAAGAGCAAAGGCCTCCAGGCATTCCAAGCGCTGGCGCCATGCCCCCACGCCCTAAAGTTTCAAGCGAATCGCATCGATGATGTGCGCACAGCGCTGTGTGGCGGCTAGGCACATGATGGGGCTTTCGAGTTTCCCCGCCTGAATGAGCTGCGTCGCATGCGACGCCTCACCGTAAAAATCATCGACTTCAAATGGTGCATCGATTTCGAGTACTCGACCGTCGGAATACTTCACATGAGCGAGCTCGGGGCGATGGAGCCGCTCGATTTCCAACGAGCCCCGCTCACAGGCAATCGTTAAGCGGCTTTCATATGTTGCTTCGCCGTCGCACACCATATGAATGGGTATACCGCCGACGCTCATATGGATCTCGTCGGCCCAATCGACGCGACCGCCCGATACGTCACGCCAGCGAACTTCACGGGACGAAACCTCGCAAGCGCCCGCGAGCAAATCCTCAAACCAACCGACCGCATAGCAGCCCATGTCATATAGACAGCCGCCCTGCAACGGATCAAGCAGATAGCCCGAAGGAGACTCGCCGTAATCGAGCTTTTGCACGCTTTCAATCGAGACAATACGGCCAAGCTCACCCGACGCAAACAAGTCCTTCACGCGAGTGCGCATCGGGCAAAACCGATTCTTCATCGCCTCCATAAACAGCACGCCGCACTCGCGAGAGGTGGAGGCAATCGAGAGAGCCTCTTCCTCACTCAAAACGGCCGGCTTTTCGCACAGCACGGCCTTTCCGGCACGCAGCGCGCGACAGGCCCAACGCGTATGCATGCCATGCGGAAGAGCCAAGTAGATTGCGTCGACATCGGGGTCGGCAATCAGCGCGTCATAAGCCGCATCGCCGTTATCGTCGACCGAGGCATGGCCATGGGCAGCATCGATCGAAAACGCTTGGCAAAATTCCTCGACATGTGCAGGAGTGCGGCCGGCCGCAGCCACCAGCCGTGCCCCGTCGACCTTCTTGAGCGACGAAGCAAATCGATGAGAGATGTGCCCAGCGCCCAAAATGCCCCAACGGACCTCACGCGAATCATTGCGTAAGCCTCGGTCGCCCACGATAGCCTCCCATCAGTTGCGGCAAAAAAGTTCCTGCTATCGCCCTATTCTGCCGCAAACAGGGACTATTCCATCACAAGATATAAAAGGGTCATGAGGAGCGAGTTTTGCTGAAGACTTTAAGCATGACCGTTACGGGGCCAGGCTGGAAACGTCGGCGCACGTCATCGAGACGCTCGGGGATATCGATATGCTGTGGGCAGTGGCGCGCGCATTTGCCGCACTTGACGCAATTGCTCACCAGCTTGGCCTCGCTTGTGCGCACCGCGCTCGCCGTAAAGTACTGCGATAGACCCGTAAACCAGCTGTGCGCATAGCTCGCGTTGTAGGCGGCAAAGCAGCCGGGAATATTGATGCCCTTGGGACATGGCATGCAGTAGCCGCATCCCGTGCAGGGCACGCGATTCGATTTTTCAAACTCATCCAGCACGTGCGCGATCGTGTCGAGCTGGTTGGCAGTCATCGAATCCGGCAGGGCCCGATCGGCCAACACCGCGTTCTCATCCACCTGCGCGATATCGGTCATACCCGAAAGCAGCATCGTCACCTGAGGATGATTCCAGACCCACGAAAGACCCCAGGCGGCAGGAGTGCGCAAATGCGGGTCACGGGCACTATCGAGCACAGCGCGGGCCCGTGGCGGCAGCTTGCCCGCTAAACGCCCGCCCAGCAGTGGCTCCATCACAAACACCGCGAGGCCTCGCTCGGCGGCGGCCATGAGCCCCGCTGTTCCCGCCTGATATCGCTCTCCAGCGTAATTGTACTGGATCTGGCAAAAGTCCCACTCATATGCATCGAGCATCGTCAGGAAATCCGCCGCGCTGCCGTGGTACGAAAAACCAATCTGGCGAATGCGCCCCGCCGCCTTTTGACGCGCGATCCAGTCCTCGATGCCCAACGCCACCACACGTTCCCACTGGGCGGGCGAGGTAATGTTGTGCATGAGGTAATAGTCGATATGGTCGGTCCGCAGGCGGCGCAGTTGCTCGTCGAAGAACCGGTCGAAATCCTCCGCGCATTTGCACGAAGCATGCGGCAGCTTGGTTGCGAGCAAAACCTGGTCGCGCAAGCCCAGGCGCTCAAGCGACGCACCCACACAAGCCTCGTTGCCGGGATAGAGATAGGCCGTGTCCAGGTAGTTAATCCCCTGCTCCACCGCACGGGAGATGATGGCGTCGGCAGTCTTCGCATCCGGGCGTCCCGGCGCACCGGGAAACCTCATGCAGCCCAGCCCCAACGCCGAGATACGGTTGCCGCTTTTGGGGTCAACGCGATATTGCACGGCCCCTCCCCTCCCATCGAAGCCCTGACAAGGCGAAACAAACCCGTCACGTCATCGAAACACATCGGAATCGCAATCGAGAACGTATCGTAACGCAGCAGAAATCAGGCCGTCACGGCACCGCTTTAACATCAGCAAAAAGCCCGATGAAAGGAGACGAGCGTGACCACACGCGAGGACGCCTACCCCTACCCCGGCGAGCAATACATCCTCTCGGTCGACCGCTATCAGATCGAAGTCATGGACCATCTAAACGAGCTTCCAGCCACGAGCGCCGTCATCTTCTGCACCTTCCCCAAGGTCCGCGATGGCGTCGGATACCCCGCCCGCGTCTTTGCGGTCTGCCCCGCAGTGTAACGTCCAGGCAAACGTTTCTTTTTTATAACAGCCGCCCCGCGCACCCATCAATCACCCCGGCAGCATACAATCCATCAGGCGCCCCTTACGCGGGCGCCTTTTATATGGGGAGATGATTCACATGCAGATCAACAAGGTTGCCTTTATCGGCAAGGGCGGCGTCGGCCTGCTCTACGGCAGCATGATTGCCAAGGCCCTCGGCAATGACGCCGTCGAATACGTTATGGATGACGCCCGTTTTGAGCGTCACGCGGGCGATGCGCTCACCGTCAACGGAAAGCCTTGCGATCTCACGTCCGTCCGCGCCAGCGAGGCAGCGCCCGCCGATCTGGTCATCCTGACGGTCAAGACCACCGGTCTCGACCAAGCACTCAAGACTATGGAGCGTGTCGTGGGACCCAACACGCTCATCGCCTCGCTGTGCAACGGCATTACGAGCGAGCAAAAGATTGCCGAACGCTTTGGCTGGAAGCATACCGTTCTTGGTATCTGCCAGGGCATGGACGCCGTGTTCCTCAACGGCGCGCTCACCTTTACCAATGCGGGCGAGATCCGCTTTGGTGCAGCCGCCGGCACCGACCCCGCGACCGTCGCCGCTATCGACGAGCTCTACACGCGCTGCGGCATCGCCCATACCGTCGAGAGCAACATTGCGCACCGCATGTGGGCCAAACTCATGCTCAACGACGGCATCAACCAGACCTGCATGGCTTACGGCGGGACCTACGGAAGCGCCACGGAGCCGGGCTCCGAGCAGCGTCGCTGCTTTGTTTCCGCTATGCGCGAAACGCTTGCGGTCGCCAACGCCGAAGGCGTTGAGCTGACCGAGGCAGACCTGACGCAGATGGTGCACCTCATCGAGGGAATCGACCCCGCCGGTATGCCCTCGATGGCGCAGGACCGCATCGCACAACGAAAAACCGAAGTCGAGGAGTTCGCGGGCACCATTTGCCGCCTGGCCGCCAAACACGATATCCAAGTGCCGCAAAACGATTGGCTCTACCAGAGGATTCGCGAAATAGAAAGCAGCTGGTAGTGCTCGGCATACTGCAGCCAACAGATCCAATGGCAAAGCCGCCGCAAGGGGCACTCCCCTCGCGGCGGCTTCCTTTTTCATCTTTGGCCAAAAATCAGCTTCAGAACGGTTAGAGCTGCGACTCCGACGCCTGGTCCTCATCGTCGCGACAAAGGACTACGCCCGCACTTCCCAGCAGCGCGGCCGCGATCAACACGCCAACCACGATAGAGGCAGCCTCACAAGACCCCTGCATGCCCGCGACGAGCGCGGCCGTGGGACCAAGGCAGCCAAGCATCAACGCGACGGCGGCAACGGCGATATCTCGAGCATTCACAAGACCACTTCCTCCAAGAGAAAGACCTTATTTCTCAAGAACCAGTGTGCCCCGCATCCATACGCCCAGCGTACCGCCACGGTAAGGGCTCTGTTAACTCAAACGCATACATAGAACGGACGTCCTTACGTTGCCCTAAAGCTCGGTAAAGACGCCCGTCCGCCAAATATCCGTGATGCAGAAAAATTACCAACCGGTGTAGTAATCGGTGGTTCCGGCAGCGCAGCCGGAGTCATAAACCTTGCAATCACCCTTGGAGCCCGTAAAGGTCGAGCCCTGGGCCATATCGCCCGCGGCAACAACGTAATAGCCGTCGGAATCGCGCCAGAAGCCCTCAGAATCCTGAGTCCATTCGCCCGTGCGATAGTGATAAAGCACATTGCTGCTGTAATAGGTCTCGCGGCGACCGTTGTAGTTATTGACACCCGCAGAGCGCGTCAGGCCCGATCCGTTCGCGTAGGACGCGGCAGACGCGTAGGACGGAGTGTAACCGGCGTTGTAGTACGAAGCCTGGGCGGCCTCGGCAGCCTCCGCCTCGGCGGCAGCAACCTCGAGCGCTTCGCGCTTGGCATCCTCAAGTGCAGTGCGCAGCTCATCGAGCTCGGTCGACTTCGCGTCGACCTCCTCCATCGTCAAAAGACTGCCCGCACCGTCGATACAACTCTGCAGTACAGCGCGCTCGTCATCGGTGGCATAGTCACCGTACATGTTCATGATGATCTGAGCACGCATCTCAAGGGAATCGCGCTTGGCCTCCATCGAGGCGTTCCACTCCTGCATGGAGCCAAAGCCGTCGCTGCGATAGTCGACGGGCTGCACCAGCGTCGTCTCGGACGGCGTGGATCCAACCGTGTCGGACAGTGTTGCCGCGTGGGCATCAGTTGCACCGGCGCCCGCCAAAAGTGCCACGGTCAGAGCGGCAGAAAGGGCGGCGGCTTTCGGTTTTCGTGAATCGATCCTCATGTAGCTGGAAACCTCCGTAGTGCGTTTTTGCTGCGTTTGAGCTGCGTGTGATTCGATCGCGCTGCATAGTACCCCGAGCAAATCGCGACCTGCGGTTTTACTCAAAAGGCGCACGTCAATTGCGTAAAACTCACATCCTCTCAACAGGAGTTTTCCACAACTCGAATGCATAAAGCATGTCAAAAACCCTGTTTTTGCGCCCTCTCTATGCAAAAAAGACGCCTGTGCAACCATTGTTCGCACAGGCGTCTTGAGCAGGCATTTTATGCAGTTATACCTATCGAGTCGCAAGGGGTCCTTGCACAAGTCGCCTTACTCGTCCAGCGCGGCGAAAGCCTGCTTCAGATCCCAAATGATATCCTCGGCGTTCTCGGTACCGATGGAAAGACGGATCGTGGAGGACGTGATGTTCTGCTCGGCGAGCTCCTCGGCAGAGAGCTGGGAGTGCGTGGTGGTAGCCGGGTGCACGACGAGCGACTTGACGTCGGCCACGTTGGCGAGCAGCGAGAACACCTGCAGATGATCAATGAACTTCCAGGCGGCCTCCTGGCCACCCTTAATCTCAAAGGTAAAGATCGAGGCACCGCCGTTGGGGAAATATTGCTTGTAGAGCTCATGGTCGGGGTGCTCAGGCAGGCTCGGGTGGTTCACCTTGGCAACATGGGTGTCACCGGTCAGGAACTCAACGACCTTCTTGGTGTTCTCGACATGACGGTCAACGCGCAGCGACAGAGTCTCTGTGCCCTGGAGCAGGACCCAGGCGTTGAACGGGCTGATGCAGGCACCCTCGTCACGCAGAAGGATAGCGCGGACATAGGTTGCGAAGGCGGCGGGACCGGCAGCCTCGGCAAACGAAACGCCGTGGTAGGAGGGGTTGGGCTCGGCGATCTGCGCATACTTGCCGCTCGCCTTCCAATCGAAGTTACCGCCGTCGACGATCACACCGCCCAGCGAGGTGCCGTGGCCGCCGATGAACTTGGTTGCGGAGTGAACGACGATGTTGGCACCATGCTCCAGCGGACGGAACAGATACGGGGTGCCGAAGGTGTTGTCGACGACAACCGGCAGACCGTGCTTCTTGGCGATCTCGGAGATGGCGTCGATGTTGGGGATGTCGGAGTTGGGGTTGCCGAGCGTCTCGAGATAGATGACCGTGGTGTTGTCCTTGATGGCCCCCTCGACCTCTTCCAGGTTATGAGCGTCGACAAACGTGGTCTCGACGCCAAACTGGGAGAGCGTATGCTCCAGCAGGTTGTAGGAGCCACCGTAGATGGTCTTCTGAGCCACCACGTGGTCACCGGCCTGGGCAAGAGCCTGCAGGGTATAGGTGATGGCAGCAGCACCGGAGGCGACGGCGAGACCTGCCACGCCACCCTCGAGTGCGGCGATACGGTCCTCGAAGACGCCCTGGGTGGAGTTGGTCAGACGGCCGTAGATGTTACCGGCGTCGGCAAGACCAAAGCGGTCGGCGGCGTGCTGGGAGTTGCGGAACACATAGCTCGTGGTCTGGTAGATAGGCACGGCGCGGGAGTCGGATGCAGGATCGGCGCTCTCCTGGCCAACGTGCAGCTGCAGGGTATCGAAACCAAAGGTGTGCTCGGGGTTGTTGATGAACTGGCTCATGATGATCTCCTTGATCGAACAAAAGTAAATAAAAAGAGAGAAGTAAGTCGCTGTCTCCTGATCACGCCGACGGGCGCAAACAGGAGCCCGGCATTCGTCTTGGTAAGCAATTCATATGCGGGCCTCCTTTCGCATCCCGGTTCCGTGGTTGGCTTAATTACCTACCGCCTTTGTGTGTTTTGAATAGTACGAGCATTGTTTCCCTCGGTCAATCACTTAAAAGCGCTAACCTGTTATCGGTTTTTTAGATAGCTATCGAAAGGACGGGCGCCGATGACCCTCCAGCAGCTTCGCTTTCTTATCGCCGTGGCAGAATCCGGCTCAATTAACGCCGCAGCTCAGCGCCTCTATACCGCTCAGTCCAACATCTCAAACGCCGTCAAAAGCCTGGAACAGGAACTCAATCTGGAGATCTTTACGCGCTCCAGCCGCGGCGTCACGCTCACCAACGACGGCACCGAGCTTTTGGGCTATGCGCGCCAGGTCGTCGAGCAGGCCGACATGCTCGAGGCGCGCTACGAGGACGGCGGCACCCCGCAAGCCCGCCTCGCCATTTCTGCCCAGCACTACGCCTTTTCGGTCGAGGCCTTTGTCAACGTGGTCGAGCGCTGCCGCGACAGCAAGTTCGAGTTCATCATGCGCGAGACCACCACATCGCAGATCATCGATGACGTCCGTGCGTTTCGCAGCGACATCGGCATCCTCTATCTGGATGACTTTAACGCCCGCGTTCTGCAGAAGGCCTTTGCCGATGCCCGTACAAGCTTCCATCCCCTATTCGACGCGACGGTCCACGTCTTCGTCAGCGAGCGCCACCCGCTCGCACGCCGCCCTCAGCTGTCCCTTGCCGACCTCACGCCCTATACGCGCTACAGCTTTGAGCAGGGAACCTCAAACTCCTTCTATTACGCCGAGGAACCTTTTAGCTATATCCCTTGCGATCGCAACATACGAATCTCGGACCGCGGAACACTTACTAACTTACTTATCACGTCGAACGGTTACACCCTGTCGACCGGCGTCCTCTCCAATGAAATGCAACGGGGCATGGCATCGATCCCGTTAGCAGACGCCCCAACGATGCGCGTAGGCTATATCATGCACGACGAGCGCAAGCCCTCTCCCCTCTTGCAGCAATACCTCGACGAGCTCAACCGCATCATCCATGCCAACTAACTGTCGGAAGACGGGGTAGAAATCGTAGATTGCTAGCCCCCGGCAGGCATGGCGCTACAATGGTCACTCACACGAAACGTACCCAACGAAAGGAACCATGTGAAGGTCATCATCTACACCGACGGCTCGGCTCGATCAAATCCGGGACGTGGCGGCTACGGCGCCGTGCTCAAATACACCAACCCCGCCGGCAAGACCTTCACCTCCGAGCTTTCGCGCGGCTACGCCAAGACCACCAACAACCGCATGGAGCTCATGGCGGTCATCGTGGCACTCGAGGCGCTCAACCGCCCCTGCGACGTCGAAGTCCATTCCGATTCGCAGTACGTCGTCAACGCCTTCAACAAGCACTGGATTGACGGATGGAAAAAACGCGGCTGGAAGACCGCCAACAAGCAGCCTGTCAAGAACCGCGACCTGTGGGAGCGCCTGCTCACCGCAAAGAGCAAGCACAAAGTGGAGTTCATCTGGGTTAAGGGCCACGCCGGCCATGAGCTCAACGAGCGCTGCGATGAGCTCGCAACCACGGCGGCCGACGGCAGCAACCTCGATATCGACACCGGCTTTAACGAGAGCGACCTGTAACGGCGTTTTCGCACGCCATTTCCTACCCCCCTCGCGCTACACTCATCCTGTAAACCGAACGGCACGAGGGGGACACATGCTGCGCATCGCAACCATCGGCACATCCATGATCACCGACGACTTTATCCAAGTCGTCAACGCCAACGACCAAGCCGCGTTTGTGGGCACGCTTTCACGCGACGCCAATCGCGGTACTGCCTTTACCGCCGAGCGCGGTGGCGAGCGAAACTTTACGTCACTCGATGAGCTTGCGGCAGCCGTCGACGTCGACGCCGTCTATATCGGCAGCCCTAACGCACTTCACTACGAGCAGGCCCTTGCCTGCATCGCCGGTGGCAAGCATGTCATCGTCGAGAAGCCCTTCTGCGCCACCGAAGTGCAGGCGCTGGAAGTCTTCCGCGCTGCCGAGGTAGCAGGTGTCGTGGCCCTCGAGGCCATGCGTCCCCTCCACGACCCCGCTTTCCACGCCATCGAGGACGCCCTGGGCGAGATCGCCCCCATCCGCCGCGCCTCATTGCGCTTTGGCAAATATTCCTCGCGCTACAACGAGATTCTCGCGGGACGCGCCACCAATATCTTCGACTGCAATATGGCATCGGGTTCCCTCATGGACATTGGCGTCTACACCGTCGAGCCCATGGTCGAGATTTTCGGCATGCCCTCCGGCCTTACGAGCATGACTACTCTACTCGACCCCACCACGAGACAGCTCACGCACGGCCCCATCGACGGCTGCGGTTCCATCCTCGCCAGCTACGGCGGTGGCCGGATCTCCGTCGAGCTCGCGCACTCCAAAATTACGAATGACCTGCTGCCCTCGCAAATCGAAGGCGAGCGTGGCACTATCCAGATCGACCATCTGTCCACGCCCCGCAACGTCCGCATCGACTATCGCGGCGACGTCGTACGCGGCTCGGCGACCGAGGCACCGCGCGAACAGGGCGACAACGGCCGCGTGCTCGACCTGCCCAAATCGAGCAACACTATGGAATACGAACTCACAGACTTTATCACCGCCATCGGCGGCATCGATAACGTTAAGGAAGAGATTTGGGAGACCCCGGCGGGACGCCATGAGCTTGGCCACTACCGCGATGTCACACTCGTCTCGCTGCGCATCATGGATGCCGTGCGCCAGCAGGCCGGCATAACCTTCCCGGCCGACGCAGGCAAGCAGGCATAGCTATGGGCCTCTTCGATACGTTCTTCTCCAGCGTCACCGGCGGCAGTCGAGAGCCTCAAAAACCATCAAACGTCGAGCTCGAGCTGCGCCGCAGGCTTACTGTGCTCGCAAGCGACGAGGCCACTCAAGACACTCCCCTGCGCTATTTCCTGCGCTGGGCGGGGCAAGTCCAAGGCGTTGGCTTTCGCTTTACCAACACCAACCTCGCGCAGGCACGCTCCCTCACCGGCTGGGTGCGTAATATGGAAGACGGCTCAGTCGAGATGGAGATACAGGGAGCTCCGGCAAACGTCCTATCTCATCTCGAGGCGCTTCATGCCTCCTACGAGCGCATGGGAACACGTTTTCGCCTCGTAGACGCCCAGGCCCGAGCCCCACTTGCCAATGAAGACGATTTCACGCCTCGTTATTAGTATTGTGTGCTAAATACGGTATCATTTACCTACGACCGTTGACAGAAAAGAGGCGAGGCGCATGGCGGTGCAAAGAAGGAATACCAGGCAGCGAAAGCTGGTTCTTGACGCCGTGCGCCAAAGCTATAACCATCCCACCGCCGACGAAATCTACAACGTCGTGCGCGCGCAGGATGACAAAATCAGCCGCGGTACGGTCTACCGCAACCTCAATCTCTTGGCCGACGCCGGCGAGATTCTCTCCATCAAGACGCCGGGCGGAAGTCGTTTCGATCGCACCATCGAGCCGCACGCACATATCATCTGCACCTCGTGCAGCCGCGTCATCGACGTACCGCTCCCCTTCGATGCCCAGCTCGACGCCAAGGCGTCCGAGCAAATCGGCTGGCACGTCACGTCGCACTACACCATCTTCGAGGGTCTCTGCCCCGACTGCCGGTAGATGTTCGGGACATGCCTACTCAGCAAGCAGGCGATGCAATTCCTCTTCGACCGTGCGCACGTAACGGACGCGGTCGTTGATGTCGCGCATGGTGGGGTTGCAGCTCTCCATCAGATAGGGATGGCCCACGACGTTGAGCATGTCGCGGTCGTTTTCGTTATCGCCAAACGCCATCATCTCATCGGGCGAAATACCCAAGGCACGACCGTAATCGGCAAGCGCGGAACCCTTACCCGAATCAAAGCCGATAAAGTCCGTCCATTCGGTTCCCGACGTCATCACGTCGACACGGTCGCTAAAGAGGCGCTCGAAATACTCCAGCGCCGCCGGCTGATTCACCTCGGGCGTCTGGAAGGCAATCTTAATGACGTCCTCGTCGATGTCCTCGGGGCGGTCGACCACCGCCACATCGCAGTGGACCTCATAGCGCAAATGGTCGACGAACGCATCGTTGCCGCTCATGGTGTAGAGGTGTCCCTCACACGAAAGGGTCACGTCGGCATGGGGATACGCAACCACGGCATTCGCGATATCCATAGCAAGGCTACGCTCCATGGAACGCTTGACAACGGCACGCCCCTCGCTCATCACTAGGGCTCCGTTTTCGCATACATAGGCGAGCTCATCGGCCACCGGGGCAAACAGGTAGCGCAAGCTCGCATATTGACGACCGCTCGCCGGCATAAACACGATGCCGCGACGATGCAGTTCATCGATGAGCTCAAAGGCCTCGGAACGCGGCTCGTGATCCCCCGGATGCAGCAACGTGCCGTCCAAATCGCATGCAATCAGCTTGATTCCCTCAAGACCCATATGCTTTCCCCCAAAGCACCTCATCAACAGTAAGACGGACTTTGAATAGCTGCCTCTCAAAGTCCGTCTTACTCATACGCACGTTAACCGCGCGCCTTTTTTACGATCGTAAAGTCTGGAGCCATACTCACAACGGCATCCGCCGCACTCGACGCAAAGCGCCGGTCCGCATCGAGTTCACGGGTAACCACCGAGAGCCGAACGCCCTCGACGCCCCGGAGCATGCGGCCCAAAACAGGCTGCACCGGCGTATACATGCGCACGGTATACTCGTCCGGATCGCCTCGGAAAAGCGGCGCGTGCATATTGCCGATCTCCCAGCACGCATGCGCGAGCGCAATCGGGTCCATGCGGTCAACTTCGACCAAATAAACCTCGGCACTGCGCAGGCGTACGACGACCACTACGGGCACCGCGCCCGTGCGGTCAATAGCGAGCACGTCACCGTCGGCAAGGCGTTCGCCACCGGTGGCATTCAACTGCGCATTCACCGTGCGCCCCAGCTCCGTCACGCCCACAAACAGGCGTGTATCAGCCTGGTCCCAATTGAGTAGCAGCTCGTCAACCTCAAAGATGCCACCCAGCTCCCGACGAAGCAGGAGTTCATAGGACGGGTCGTTGAGATTTCCCAAGCGCTCCGTAGCTACCAGGTCCACGGACATCAACTAGTCCTCGACCTCGACGAGCTCGATATCAAAGTTGAGGTCCTTGCCGGCGAGCTCGTGGTTGGCGTCGAGCGTCACGGCCTCGGGCGTCACATCGATGACGACGGCGGGGACGGGCATGCCGCTCGGCGTGGACAGGAAGAGCTTCATACCCTTCTCGATCTGCTCGATGTTGGGAACCTGCTCGGCCGGGAAGGTCAGGACCATCTCGGGGTTGTGCTCGCCGTAGGCATCGGCAGCAGGAATGTGCACGGTCTTCTTCTCGCCCACCTGCATGTCGACAACAGCGGCGTCGAAGCCCTTGATCATCTGGCCGGCGCCGCAGGTGAACTCCAGCGGCTCGCCGCGATCGTAGGAGCTATCGAACTGCGTACCGTCGTCGAGCGTGCCGCGATAATGGGTCTTGACCTTCTTGCCCTGGTTGGACATGGTAACCTCCGTGATAAGGGCGGCGCACAACGCGGGCCGCCGTGAACATATGGCGCTAACTATACCCTAGTCATACAATTCAAAGACAGTTTGCAAAGAAACGCTGCAACCGGAGGAACCATGGCATATCCCGTATTTGACTTGCACTGCGACACCGCCGACCGCATCGGCTGGGCCACGCTCGATCTCGACCTGCGCTTTACCGCCGGCACCGACGGTTATTTTCCCGGCGACGAAACGCATCCGCAAGATTTCGACCTCATCGAGGGCAACGCCTGCGCCATCTCGCTCGCAAAGATCGGCAACACGCCATGGGCACAGTGCTTCGCCACGTTTGTCCCCGATGAGATTCCCACCGCCCACGCCGCGCGCTTCCAGGCGCAGATCATGGCGCATATGAGCGGCCAGGCAATGCTCAACCACGACCGCATGGTCAACGTACGCAGCGCGGCAGACATTCGCCCCGCGCTCAAAGACGGCAAGGTCGCCTGCATCCACACCATCGAAAACGCCACGTTCTTTGCCGAGGACCCCGCGCTGATCGAGGTGCTCAAGAGCTTGGGCGTACTCATGTCATCGCTCAGCTGGAATGCGCAGGGACCGCTCGCGAGCGGACACGATACCCACGCCGGCCTCACCGCCGCCGGCATCGAGGCACTTACGCAGATGGAGCACGCCGGCATGGTGCTTGACGTCTCCCACCTCAACGATGAGTGCTTTGACGAGGTTGTCGCCCACGCCACACGTCCCTTCGTCGCCAGCCACTCCAACTCTCGTGCAGTTTGCGGCGTTAAGCGCAACCTCACCGACGACCAGTTCCGCACCATTCGCGACATGGGTGGCATCGTCGGCCTCAACTACTGCAGCGAGTTCCTTTCCAACGACGCAACCGACAAGACAGCCGCAGACGTCACCTTCGACCAGCTGGCGGCACATATCGAGCACTGGCTCGACCTGGGCGGCGAGGACGTCATCGCGCTCGGCGGCGACTGGGACGGTGCCACGGTGCCCGCCTTCCTCTCCGATGCCAGCAAGATGCCCGAGTTCCAGAACATGCTCTCCAAGCACTTTGGCAAGACCGTGATGCAGAAGCTCTGCAGCGATAATGCCCTTGCCTTCTTTGAGCGTTATTAATTTCACATCCCCTGAGCGGGCCGGCATGCCGAACGGTCGACATGCCGGCCCGTCCCCAATCTGAAGGACCACTTTTGACGCAGCATTTTACGCTTTTCCTACCCCAACCGGATGGGACTCCCATCCCCGTCGTCGTTACCAAAAAGCGCGTCAAAAACTTCAACCTGCGCGTCACATCGAGCGGTGAGGTCCACGCCAGCGCACCGCTCGGCGCCAGCCGCGAGCGTATCGAAGCGTTTGTGAAGCGCAACAGCGCCTGGATTATCAGCCGGCTTGCCCAGCGCGAGCAACGTCAGGCGACGGCGCGAGAGCCGCTCAGCCCCTCGTCCATCATTGCACTTTGGGGCAAGCCCATCACGGTACAAGATGCGCTCGATCACAACTTTAAGTCACCCGCACCGCGGCCCAAACAAGCCACGTTCGCAAGCTTTATGGGTACCGACGAGCCAGACGAACGTCCGCAGGCCAAGTGGAACGCGCCCCTCGACGGCTTAACGCCCAGTGAGATCCAAGCCCATATTGACCAGCTCTATACGCCCGAAGTCACATCGGCGCTGCGGGATATGGTGCACGCATACGAAATCGCAATGGGTGTCGCCGTTTCCCGCGTTTCCGTGCGCAGCATGAAAACGCGCTGGGGATCATGCACGCCCAAAACCGGCGCCATTCGCATCGCACGAGAACTTGCCGCCTACCCCGTCGAGTGCCTTGACATGGTTGTCGCCCACGAGCTCGTCCACTTGCTCGAGCCAAGCCACAATCAGCGGTTTCACGCCCTGCTCGACACGTACTGCCCCAACAATAGAGCACTGTCCCAGCGGCTCAAGCAGCCACCCATAGAGACATATTAGAACCGGTTAGCGCACGCGCTCGATCTCGACACCGCAGCTTGCCAGGGGAAGACCGACGGGCGCCCAAGGCTTATCGAGCTTAACGCGCACGCCAAGCAGCGAGGGGTAACGACGCAGCAGCATCGAGGCCACACCCTCAGCTGCAGCCTCGATGAGCTTAAACGTATGCTCGCGCAGATAGCCATCGACATCGTGGCACACCGAGCCATAGTCAATCGAGGCGTCCAGGTTATCGTGCTCCCCCGCTGCACGCAGGTCGGCATAGAGTACCAAGGACACGATGAACTTCTGGCCCAGCGCGTTCTCTTCGGGATACACGCCATGGTTAGCAAAAACCTCAAGACCTTCAACGGTGATGCGGTCGGCATGGCGAAGGTCGTCATAGCTCACGTGGGGCACCGCCGTTGCGGTGGATATTTCGCCCCTTCCACGGCGGGCGAGCTCGGCGCCTTCAGTCTTGGTTGCATTCTCGGGCAGTTTCTTGTTGCTCATCGCGATCGTCTCCTTCGTTTAGAACCCCGACCGCGCAAACTAACTACACGCGAATCGACAGGTTCTTTTTATCATCGCTCCAGTTGCAAGCATTGCGCGCGGGGCATGCAAAGCAGGCGCGCGACGCTTTGTCGGCTGCATAGAGCAGACGCTCAAGCGGTTGGCTGTTCACGCGCAGCTTTCGATGGCCCAGAATGGCCGTCTTAATGGCTGCGGCATCGGCCGGCTCAAACGCCACGTCATCGGGCATGCCGCCGAGAATCGCATCAGCGACGCGTTCGCTTGCAACATCATGGGATATACCCGATTCATACTGTTCATCTTTGCCGATATCGTGAAGAAGTGCCGTGGCGTAGATGACCTCGCGGTCAAATTCGAGCTGCTCCTCGAGATTCTTGATCCACATAATGCGAGAGACATCGAGCAGATGGTCAATACCGTGGCGGCAGAAGATGCGCCCCGATTCCAACTGCGCAATGTTGCCCAGATGCCGCCGGAACAGCCCGTTGGCACAAATGTAATCAATGCGAGGCATGGCACCAAAGGGGGCCAAGCCCGAAGCCATAAAGCCGCGACGCGACGTCCCCTCATCGGTCTTCGATGCAAAGTCGTTGACGACTCTCATAGTTAGCGTCCCAGCATCCTAAAGAAACGCTCCTCGAGCGCGGGATCGGTCTCAAAGACGCCGCGGCGAGCGAGCGTCACGGTCTTGGTGCCAGGCTTTTGCACGCCGCGCATGGTCATACACATATGCTCGGCTTCCATGAGCACAATCGCTCCCTGGGGAGCGAGATAATCCATGAGAGCGTCGGCAACCTGCGCACACAGCTGCTCCTGCAGCTGTAGACGGCGGGCATAAACCTCAACCGTGCGGGCGAGCTTGGAAAGCCCTGCGACACGGCCGTTGGGGATATAGCCAATGGCAGCCTTGCCGTAAAACGGCAGCAGATGATGCTCGCACAGCGAGTAAAACGTGATGTCGCGCTCGATAACCAAATCGTTCGAAGCGACGGCAAAGGTTTTGGACAGGTGCTCCTCGGCACTCTGGTCCATACCACCGGCGATCTCACCATACATACGGGCAACGCGCGCCGGGGTCTCCAGCAGGCCCTCACGAGTTGGGTCCTCGCCTATGCCCTCAAGCAACAGCTTAATGGCGGCCTCGACTTTTTCCTGATCGACCATCTGGGCCTCACTTTTCCGATTTTGCGTTCGCGCTATGGTACCACGCCCTTTGGCATCGGCCACAAGCTACATAGTATGGGTCGAATAGACCGGATCGTCCCGCCAAAGCTCCACAGCGTCGCAAAGCGCAACGCCCTCGCGCACAGCACGGGCGCGCGTGGCGTTCATATCAATCACGCGCTGATTGCTCGAGCCCCTAAAACGCAATGAGATATCGTACAGATCCTGAACAAACGGGCCATCCACCAACATATCGAGGCAGGCAAGGATACGGTCCGTCGCCTCGGTATGGTGACGACCACCCGGCATAAGCTCCTCGAGCACGTCGCCGGTAAAGCACCAAATGGTCTTGCCCGACCCCGCGGGATAGGCCGCACGCACGCGTTCGATAAAGTCAACAAGCCCCGCCTGATTCTCGGGCTCCATGGGCTCGCCACCCAGAATCGTCAGGCCATCGATAAAGGGATGATCGAGACTCTCGATAATTTTGTCCTCGACGGCGCGATCGAACGGCTCGCCCGCAGCAAAGTCCCACGCGACGGAGTTAAAGCAATTCTTGCACCCGCGACGGCACCCGCTCACAAACAGAGAAGTACGAACGCCTTCCCCATCAGCAATGTCGAAATACTTAATGTTCGCGTAGTTCATAGGTAACTCTCCCGGGAGGCCGGGACATATCATCCCGTCCTCAAACATTCTCGGCCTTCGGCCTGCGAAACTGCGGGCGGGACGATATGTCCCGGCCTCATGCAAAGGGTAACTCAATGAACGAAGCGAACATCGAGTATAGGGTTCGAGGTCCAATAAAAACTTTGTTGCAGCTCAACCGCTATCGCAAGTAAATCGCAGCTGCAGCTCGAATTATTTCCGCTAAGAACTTCGAGGAGCGAGCAGGCCGCGCGCTGCATCTCAGCTACGTCAACTTGGCTGAACCGAGAGGGCCGCTTGGGCATTTGCTCGATATGAGTTCCGCACGCAAAGAAGGCCACTTAATGTGGCCTTCGTCTTGCGCAGGACTGTCCGAAATAGCGAGCAAATGCCCAAGCGGCCCTCTCGGTTCAGCCCCGGAGCGGTATTAGAGATGCAGCACGCGGTCGCGGATCTCCTCGGTTCGACCCTGGTTCCAGAACTGGGTACCGATGTAACCGCACGTGCGACGGGCGACATTCATCTTCTCCTGGTCACGATTGCCGCAATTGGGGCACTCCCACACCAGCTTGCCGTCATCCTCGACAATCTTGATCTCACCGTCGTAGCCGCACACCTGGCAGTAGTCGCTCTTGGTGTTGAGCTCGGCGTACATGATGTTGTCGTAGATGTACTGCATCACGCGAATGACAGCCTTGAGGTTGTCCTGCATGTTGGGAACCTCGACGTAGGAGATGGCACCGCCCGGCGAAAGCTGCTGGAACATACCCTCGAACTTGAGCTTGTCGAATGCGTCGATCTCCTCGGACACGTGGACGTGGTAGCTGTTGGTGATGTAGCCCTTGTCCGTCACGCCCGGGATGATGCCAAAACGACGCTGCAGGCACTTGGCGAACTTGTAGGTCGTCGACTCAAGCGGGGTACCGTACAGCGAGAAATCAATATCGCTTTCGGCCTTCCACTCCGCGCACTTGTCGTTCATGCGCTGCATGACGGCCATGGCAAAGGGCGTGCCCTCCTTCTCGGTGTGGCTGTGGCCCGTCATGTACTTAACGCACTCATACAGGCCGGCATAACCCAGACTAATGGTGGAGTAACCGCCCACGAGCAACTTGTCGATCGTCTCGCCCTTCTTCAGGCGGGCGAGGGCACCGTACTGCCAAAGAATCGGTGCGGCATCCGAAAGCGTACCCATCAGACGCTCATGACGGCACAGCAGGGCGCGGTGGCACAGCTCAAGGCGCTCGTCGAAGATCTTCCAGAACTTGTCCATATCCTGATGCGAGCTCAGCGCGACATCGGGCAGGTTGATGGTCACAACACCCTGGTTAAAGCGACCGTAGTACTTGGGCTTGTTCGGGTCATAGTTCAGCGCGTTGGCGACATTGTTAAAGCCGTTGCCCGAACGGTCGGGCGTCAGGAAACTACGGCAGCCCATGCAGGTGTAGCAATCGCCGTTGCCCGCGGTCTCGCCCTTCGACAGCTTGAGCTCGCGCATCTTCTTCTCGGAGATGTAGTCGGGAACCATGCGCTTGGCGGTGCACTTGGCAGCCAGCTGGGTCAGGTAGAAGTACGGGGAATCCTCGTGAACGTTATCGTCCTCGAGTACATAGATAAGCTTGGGGAATGCCGGGGTAATCCAAACGCCGGCCTCGTTCTTAACGCCCTCGTAGCGCTGGCGAAGCGTCTCCTCCACGATCATGGCAAGGTCGTGCTTCTCCTGAGGCGTACGGGCCTCGTTAAGATACATAAAGACCGTCACGAACGGCGCCTGGCCATTGGTGGTCATAAGGGTCACGACCTGATACTGAATCGTCTGGACGCCGCGACGAATCTCATCGCGCAGGCGATCCTCAACAACCTCGCGGACCTTTTCGGGAGATGCGGAAACGCCGAGCTCCTCGAGCTCGCGGGCGACCTCGCCGCGAATCTTTTGACGGCTCACCTCGACGAACGGGGCAAGATGGGTCAGCGAAATCGACTGGCCACCGTACTGGGAGGAAGCAACCTGGGCGATGATCTGCGTCGCGATGTTGCAGGCGGTCGAGAAGCTGTGCGGCTTCTCAATCAGCGTACCCGAGATAACAGTACCGTTCTGGAGCATATCCTCCAGGTTCACCAGGTCGCAGTTATGCATGTGCTGGGCAAAGTAATCCGAATCATGGAAGTGAATCAGACCCTCATTGTGAGCATCCACAATCTCCTGGGGCAGCAGCACACGCTGGGTCAGGTCCTTGGAGATCTCGCCGGCCATGTAGTCACGCTGAACGGAATTGACGGTCGGGTTCTTGTTGGAGTTCTCCTGCTTGACCTCTTCGTTGTTGCACTCAATCAGCGACAGAATCTTGTCGTCGGTCGTGTTCTTCTGGCGCTTCAGGCTCTGAACATAGCGATAGATGATGTAATGGCGAGCGACCTCGTAGCAGTCGAGGCGCATGATCTCGTCCTCGACCAGATCCTGAATCTCCTCGACCGACACGGTGTGGCCCGCGTTCTCGCATGCCTCGGCGACGTTTTGCGCCGCGTAAACCACCTGGCGGTCGGTAAGACGAGAGCTCTCCTCGACCTCCAAGTTTGCGGCGCGGATGGCATTGACGATCTTATCGATGTCAAAGACAACCTCGGTGCCGCTGCGCTTGATGATCTTCATCCTCTTGCCTCTTTCGCGTCGTAGCCTCATCGCGCTTCAGAGCCAAACGATACCCGGCAGGGCTTGCCCCTGTCTTGCGGCGCCGTCGCGCAATCTGTGTTCTCGATAACCATAGGCCCTCATGCGGACAATCCTCGCAACCAATCAAGGGGCTCAAAGATCTATCCAAATGGGGCGAATAAGGTTCTCGTTCTCTGTCCGCCATCTATCATACGACAAAGAGGCATCTATATCCTGTATTCTTTTTTTAGGTCAAACACAACATATAGTGTTTCAGCAGGTCAAAGCAATTAGTCATTTTGCAGACGCATTAAAAATGAGGGGTTCTTGGCAAGTCGGTAAAACGTTACCAACACGGCTACCTGCATGGCAGTTATAAAACCCCCTTAGTCAAGCCGCTGACAAATCCTACCAAAACCAAGCCGCCCACGCCAAAAGAATCCAAAAGATTATGCTTGACCAACATGTTGCGGTCACGATCGGCCAGGACGTATGCAATCTGCCGGCACCTCTACGGGATGCGAAGACCATCGCGTACGGACCTTGGATCAATATTTGGTGGCTTATTTGGCGGCGTGCTTGGTAGCAAAACAAAACAGCCCAGAGGACGTAGCCTCTGAGCTGCGAACATTTGGTGGGCGTTAGAAGATTTGAACTTCTGACCTCTTCCGTGTCAGGGAAGCGCTCTCCCCCTGAGCTAAACGCCCAAATGGAGCGGACAACGGGGCTCGAACCCGCGACCCCAACCTTGGCAAGGTTGTGCTCTACCAACTGAGCCATGTCCGCTTACGAGGATTAATCTTACGTGATGACCGCATCCTATGCAAGAACTTTTTTTGAAAAGTTTTGCGACGCCCTCGCGAACCTCGCGAAGACATCAGCCGCCACGGAAGGCGCAGACAAACGCAAACTCGCCGCAAGAGGCTCCTATATCTCACCGAGCATGATCCAGGCGGAGCTGTCCTGCGCGAGCCTGCCGTCTGCAAGCGGTGATGAGGTGAGCAGGACCCTGCCCGCCGGCAGCTCCACGGGTGCTGCACCGAAGTTCGTCACACACGCCCAGCCGTTGTCGCGGCGATAGGCGATGACGCCGCCCTCAGCGCCCTCGGCACCATCCGCAAGGCCGGTGCGCCCGTCAAGATCGAGCCACGCAAGATCGTTGGCGCACCCGTGCAGCTTGCGCCGCAGCCAGAGGGCGTCACGATAGAGCGCAAGCATCGATGTCGGGTCCGCTTCTTCTCTATCGGCAGCGTAATCGGAAAACCATGCAGGCTGCGGCAGATGGGGCGCCGCATCGGCGTCCGCAGGCGAAAACCCAAACGATCCGCCCTGCGTGGGATCGTCCGCCGCTACCCATGGCAGGGGCACACGACAGCCGTCGCGCCCCTTCTCGCGCTTCGGTCCGTGCGTATTGGTCGCAGTGGGATCTTCGAGTGCAGCCCACGGAATGTCAGCCACCTCAAAAAGGCCGAGCTCCTCACCCTGATACACGTATGCCGAGCCCGGAAGCGCCAGCTCAAGCAAAAGGGCCGCCCGCGCGCGGCGCTCGCCGAATTCACGGTCCTCGTCATAAGACGACCCGTCGCGTAAGAGCCAGTCGAGCGCAATCTGGTGGTAGCGCGTCGCCTTGATTTGCGGCAGGGCATAGCGTGTCGCCACGCGCGGCACGTCGTGGTTGGAGAGTACCCAGGTCGAGGCGGAATCGGATTCGATGGCCGCCTTCAAGCCCTCCTCGATTGCAGCGTGCATGTCATCATAGGTCCAAGTGGCCTTGGCGAACTCAAAGTTAAATGTCTGACCAAGCTCGCTGGGACGCGCGTAGAGATACTGACGCTCGGGCAGCACCCACGCCTCGGCAACGGCGCTGCGCGGCGGATCATAGCGGTCGAACACGCGACGCCACTCGCGATAGATCTCGTGGACCTCGTTGCGATCCCACAGCGGATGGGTGCCGTCGTCAACCATGTCATCGCCCTCGGCGAGATGCCACCGGTCGAGGTCATCGCGGTCGAGATCCTTGGCAAGACCGTGCGCCACATCAATGCGAAAGCCATCGACGCCTCGATCGCTCCAAAACGCCAGGACGTCGCAAAAGAACGCATGAACCTCGGGGCACGACCAGTCAAAGTCCGGCTGCTCGGGCGTAAACATGTGCAGATACCACTGACCGTCCGCGACACGCGTCCAGGCGGGGCCGCCAAAGTTGGCATTCCAATTGGTGGGAGGCAGCTCGCCATGTTCGCCGCGACCATCGCGGAAGATATAGCGGGCGCGCTCGGGCGATCCGGGGCCGGCGGCAAGAGCGGCCTTGAACCAGGGGTGCTGGTTGGATGAATGGTTGGGCACGATGTCGACGATGACCTTGATGCCGCGCACGTGAGCCGCAGCGATCATGTCATCGAAGTCGTCAAGCGAGCCGAGCCGTGGGTCGACATCGCAGTAGTCCGCCACATCATAGCCGCCATCGACAAGAGGCGATGGGTAAAACGGACTCAGCCAGATGGCCTCGATACCCAGCCGCTCAAGATAGTCCATCTGCTGGGTAATGCCCGCGATATCGCCCAGACCCGAACCAGTCGAATCCTTAAACGAGCGCGGGTAGATCTGATAGATCGCGGCATCGGACATCCATGAGCGCGACGAGGACTTTTCTGTAGCCATGGGATGAGTCTCCCTTGCAACGAGGTTTTGCGAGATGCCCACGATGATACGCCCAAAGCGAACATTCGCGACAAACAACGCCGCAGCCACGCCCCAAAACCCTCGCCCCCTCTCGGGTTCAAGCCTCCTGGGACGAATCGACCGATTAGTGAAAAGAACGGAAGACCCACTTTCCCGGCCACGACAGCGAGCGGGCTCCGGGTGCCCCAGGTTGCCGCGAAAGAGGAGGGAAGCGTACTTTATGTACGCGACCGACGATTGAGGGGCAAGATGGGGTGCCCGGGGCTCGCGCAGCGTCAACAAAAAAACGCGGTTCGTTAGAACCGCGTAAGATAGTTGGAGCGGACAACGGGGCTCGAACCCGCGACCCCAACCTTGGCAAGGTTGTGCTCTACCAACTGAGCCATGTCCGCATATGTAAAACAAAACGGGCGCCGGAGCGCCCGGATGTTGCCTGGAGGCGAAGCCCGGATTCGAACCGGGGGTAAAGGCTTTGCAGGCCTCTGCCTTACCACTTGGCCACTTCGCCGAAAAAGGACCGCCTAAACGGTCCGGAAATGCAATGGAGCGGACAACGGGGCTCGAACCCGCGACCCCAACCTTGGCAAGGTTGTGCTCTACCAACTGAGCCATGTCCGCTTGCGGGTTATTAATTTACGCGAGTTGTCCAAAAGACGCAAGTACTTTTTTCAAAAAACTTGTCTGCCGCATGTTCTTAGTAGCCAAACGCGCTAAAGCGATTGGCTAGGCACACGATTCCAGCGCTCCGCTAAACAGCTTCACCATCTGCACGCGCGTGCCGGCGCCGTCCGTACGACGAGCAACCTCCACGTTATCGACGAGCATGCGCATAAGCTTGATACCACGGCCGCGTTCCTCAGATGCAACCGGCTCGCTCGTTTCATCGATAGAATAGCCGGCACCTCGATCAAGCACCTCAACCACAACGCGATCGCCATAGGCCTGAACCGTCAGGACGCACCCGATACCGCTCGCATGGTCATAGGCATTACCCAGCGCCTCCCCCGACGCCAATGCGACATCGTAGCGCTCGTCACGGCGCAACGGAAGCGATTCAAGGAGTTCGGCGATGCGATGTCGGTAGTATGGAAGATTCTCGATACCCTGACGGACCTCGACGCTCTTACTCCAGCGAGGCAGCTCCCCCACCGGAATAGCGGGAACAGACTCCCGTGCTGGCCCCGCGACATGAAGGATATCGACAAGACGAGCAATCTCCAAAAAGCGAACAACTTCACCTGATGCATTGACGAGCGAAAGCAGGCCTTCTCGCCTCATGAGCTCACGAGCGCGCGTAAGCAGGAATGCCAAGCCCGTCGAATCGATAAAGCTAACAGCCTGACAGTTGATGACGACACGACGCACGCCGCGGCCAATCAAAGCATCCAACCGCCGACGCAGCGCAGGCACCGTGGCGATGTCGATATCGCCTGGTGGCGTCAAAACCGCTATGTCATTCCACTCATTCATACGACCATGGTTCCCCAAAAAAGCCCACTCGATGCATTCGTTTCCCCAACCGTACGGATTCAGCCCGCCCAGCGTCGTCTATGAACGACCCCGTAAAAACTCAAGGGACACCAATGCAATGTCATCGTCCAGCGCCGATTCGGTAAATCGGTCAAGCTCGCCCAAGACCTTGCCGCAAATGCCCGACACGCCCTCCCCCGAAACAGAAAGCAGAAGGTCGCGCAAGCGCTGCTCGCCAAAGAACGCTCCGGCGCGGTCGCGGGCCTCAATCGTTCCATCCGTATACATGAAGAGCATGTCGCCGGGGGCGAACGTAAACACGCCTGTCTCGTACACCATGCTCTCAAAGGCACCGATTACACCCGATTGGCATCCAAGCAGCTCTACCTCTCCCCCACGAGCCTCGCCGCCACCCAGCGGCATCGACTCTGGCCTGATGACCATGGTCGGAGGATGGCCCGCCGAACAATACGTTGCGCGTCCGGCTTTAAGGTCAATCTTGGCGATAAAGGCCGTCACGAACGTCTCGACCCTCGAAAAGCCCATGAGCATGCTGTTAAGGGAGCGTGCCATGCGGGCCGGTCCAGCGCCCTCCCAGGCATATGCCGTCAGGGCCGTCTTGACGAGCGCGGACATCGATGCGGCCTCAATGCCTTTGCCAGACACATCACCCAGAATCATGACGGCGCAGTCGTCGGGAAGACGAATGAGCGTATAGAAATCGCCGCCGACCAACGCCGAATTCGTGGCAGACAGGTACACCGAATCGGTTGCGATACCCGGAACATCCCCCAGGGAATTTCTCATGCCGATCTGGAGGGTCTGAGCGATATGGCGCTCCTCGCGCTTTTGAGATTCGCCTTCGTGGATCAGTTCAAAATCATGCGCTAAGTGCACCAAGTAGTCATATTCAAGGTCATCAATCGGCTCTTGGCTACCATCACGAAGCAGCAGCGCGCGCGTCGTCGGGCTCTTCGCAACAGAAGCAGGAACAATCGCGTCGTTACTGTGTTTGCCATCACCCTCAGAGCGCAGGCGCCCCGCCTCGATGCCGGAGTCGACGTAGAGACCTTGACAAGGCAGACCATGCGCCCTAAGCCAGCCTCCCATAGGCATCGATTCGTCAACGCGAGTTATACGGACGTGTTTAAGGTCCTCGGCACTCGTGCCGCCCAAAACAGATGCCTCAAAGCCATCAGGGCCAGCCCCCAGACGTGCCGCCGGCGCCGTCGTGGAAAAGAAAAGCTTCTCGGGATCGTCCGGCAAGGCAACGCGACTGCCGCCTTCAAAATCTATGACGTAGGAGTCCAGACTGGCGTCATACTCAACAGGACAAAAATGGCAGTTGAGCATATTGCAGATCTCGGACGATACCGCCTGGGTAGCCGCGGCGGAATCGTCTAGAAAGGTAAACAACTCATCACGTAAGACATTGAGCGAGCGGCCAAGCTCGGCCGTACGACGAGAACGAAGGCTCGATGCCATGCCGACCAGCTGGATAGACAGGTAATCGCAAATGACCTCGAGTACATTAACGTCATAGGCGAGCGGTGCCTGGGGGCGTTTCCAACCAACTTCCAGCACGCCAAGGATCTGCGTACCGTAAAAAACGGGAAGACAGATCTCGCTGCGGTACGGAGGCATATCCTGCACGCGCAACAGGTGCTTAGAACGATTGTCCAGGTCCATGAACATACCGGAGGCGGCCCTATCGCCCTCAAGGTCCTGTTGAATCGACAAGCGACAGGCACGCGACTCGCGAAGAACATACGTCGGAATGCCAGCGCCATACGGCAAAAACTCGGGCAGGTAGCTGTCGTACAGCTCCTTGGAGACACCGCGAAGCTTAAAGCCGCCGCTCTCAGAAAAATAGATAGCGGCACCCGAAGCATCGATCGTTCCTACAAGCTGGTTCAAAACGGTATCAAGCAGGCTGGGTAACTCATCGGAGCCCACAGTGCTCATAATGACCGAGAGCGTGCCAGAGAGACGCTTGTTCGCCACTCTAAGCTCCGATAACGCACGCTTGAGTTGACGGTCGTGAGAATACTGTTCCTCGATACTGTGAAGCGCGACCAGAACACGTGGCGCGCGGCGCCCAAAGATGCGCGGAGGCGTTACGGAGCCCGCACGAACCAAGACGGGAATAAAAGAGCCGTCACTCAACTTGAGCATCAGTTCGTTCTCGGAGCCATCAGTTTCAAATGGCAGACGATGTTCCGTCGCACGTTCAAAGGCGGACGAGTACAGGACGTCTTTAACATCTCCACCGATGACGTCGGCGCGTTCCTCGCACATCAAACCAAGTAAGCGATTATTCACATGCAGAATGGTTCCGTCGAGCTCGCAGATGATGACAGCATCGCTCGTGATCTCGACTAGTTGGGCAACGTCTGCCCACTCGTTGCGTTCAAGCGTTTCCATCGTGGACCCCACCGTCTATCGGTAACAAAAAAGCCTCCGAAGAGGCTTCTCAAATGCGATGGTGTCGGAGGCGGGACTTGAACCCGCATGACCAAAAAGCGGTCACTAGCACCTCAAGCTAGCGCGTCTGCCAATTCCGCCACTCCGACATGCTATGTTGTTGACTCACGGTTCGTTTTGTTGGACCCGCGCGTTCAACGAGGAAGATAATAACCTATGATTCGAGAGCTGTGCAAGCACTTTTTTCAAAAAAGTTTACGAATTTGTAAATGCGCAGGTAGATCCGTATGTCCGGGTCGGAATGGGGGCAACTTCCCAACGCGTCCTCGGGCATGCGGTACATTTTGATTCGCGCTTCGCGCTACAAAATGTACCGCCCCCTGCGGAATGCGTTGGGAAGTTGCCCCCATTCCGACCCTGCGTTAACGCACTTCAAGCACAGTTCTCAAACATGTTCTGGGGCTGATAAGAATTTAGTGGCTCGGCTTTGCCGAGCCCTTATATAAAGAGGCCGGAGCTAAAGCTCCGGCCTCACTCAATTTCTTATTAGATTAAGTGAGCGATCAGGGAATCGCACTCCCCCTGCCGAGTTACCGCAGGGCCGCCCTGGCGTTGCTTTTCAGAACATCCCGCAGGACGCAAGAAACCCCCGCCGCACGAAGTGCGCAGCGGGGGTTTCTTGCATGTCCGAGGACGTTCTGAAAAGCAACGCCAGGGCGGGCCCGGACAAACAACCGACTACAGGTCGATGTGCGATTCCTTGATCGGGAACGGCTCCGCGAAGTGGCAGGCACAGCAGTGGCCCGGGGCAACTTCCTTAAACTCAGGGAGCTTCTCAGAGCAGATGCCCTGCGCGATCGGGCAGCGGGTGTGGAAACGGCAACCGGTCGGCGGATCCAGCGGTGACGGCGGGTCGCCGGCAAGGATGATGCGCTTACGAGTCTTCTGGATATCAGGATCGGGCACCGGCACAGCAGACAGCAGCGACTGCGTGTACGGGTGGTGCGGCTCACTGTAGAGCGTCTTCCAGTCCGAAACCTCGACCATCTTACCCAGATACATAACGGCGACGCGATCGGAGATGTGCTGCACGACGGACAGGTCGTGGGCGATAAACAGATACGCCGTACCGAACTTGTCCTGAAGTTCCTTGAGCAGGTTCAGAACCTGGGCCTGAATGGACACATCCAGAGCGGAAACCGGCTCGTCGCAGATAATCAGCTTGGGCTTCAGCGCAAATGCACGGGCAATGCCGACACGCTGACGCTGACCGCCGGAGAACTCATGAGGATAACGGTTGATGTGCTCGGGGTTCAGTCCAACGACGTCGAGAAGCTCGCGGACGCGCTCAATGCGCTCCTCCTTGGTGCCCACGCCGTGAATGGTCATGGGCTCAGAGACAATCTCACCGATGGTCATACGAGGGTTGAGCGAAGCATAAGGATCTTGGAAGATAAACTGCATCTCGCGACGCATGTCCTTGATCTCATGTTTGCTCATCTCGGCAACATCTTTGCCTTGGAAGAACACCTTACCGGCGGTCGGCTTGGTCAGGCGCATGATGGTGCGGCCCGTGGTGGACTTACCGCAACCAGACTCGCCAACCAGGCCAAAGGTCTCGCCCGGATAAATCTCGAACGAAATGTCATTCACAGCAGAGACGACACGCTTGGAAAAACGCTTGGCGAACATGCCGGACTCAGCGGGGAACTCCTTAGAGAGGTGCTCGACCTTCAGCAACGGAGTACGCTCGTTGGTATCTGCCATTACGCCTCGCCTCCCTTCTTGGAATCCTTGCGCGTACGGGACGTCTCAGGAGCGTTCTTGAGAAACTCGGGGTCACCGGAGTAGTGGCACGCAGAGTAGTGACCAGACTCGGTGACAACGCGCTCGGGGCGCTGCTTGCGGCACTTATCGGTCGCATAGGGGCAACGAGGCGAGAACACGCAGCCCTCGGGCAGGTTCATGAGCGAAGGCGGGTTGCCGTGAATCGGCGTAAGCGGTTTCTTCTCATCGATAGCCTGCTCCGGGATGGAGCGGATCAGGCCCCAGGTATAGGGGTGGCGGCTCTCGTAGAAGATTTCCTCAGCAGTACCGAACTCGACGGGACGACCGGCGTACATAACCATGATCTTGTCGGCCATATCGGCGACGACACCCAGGTCATGGGTAATCATGATGATGGCGTTGCCGTTCTTCTCCTGCATTTCCTGCATAAGCTCAATAATCTGAGCCTGAATGGTAACGTCCAGGGCAGTCGTGGGCTCGTCGGCAATCAGAATATCGGGATCGCAGGCAAGAGCCATGGCAATCATGACGCGCTGACGCATACCGCCAGAGAACTGGTGCGGATACTCATTGACGCGCTTCTCGGGCTCGGGGATACCCACGAGGTCCAAAAGCTCGGTAGCGCGCTTGAGCGCCTCCTGCTTGGAGTAGCCACGGTGCAGACGAAGACCCTCACCCACCTGCTTGCCAATCTTATAGACCGGGTTCAAGGAGGTCATAGGATCCTGGAAGATCATCGCGATGTCGTTACCGCGAATGTGCTGCATCTCTTCCTCGGTCATCTCGAGGATAGAACGACCGCGATAGCGAACGTCGCCGCCCTCGATCTTTCCCGGAGGCATCGAGATAAGACCCATGATGGTCATGGCGGTCACGGACTTACCGGAGCCGGACTCACCGACGACGCCCAGGGTCTCGCCGCGATCGAGCGTGTAGGAGACACCGTCGACAGCGCGAACAACGCCATCCTCGGTGTGGAAATACATCTTAAGGTCATCGACCTCGAGCAGATGCTGGCCCTCGGGAACCGGCTGGTCCTTCAGGTCCACATAGTTCTTGTTCTTCTTCATCCTTATGCGTCCTTCATCTTGACGTCGAGGGCGTCGCGCAGACCGTCACCCAGCAGGGTGAAGGCGAGCACCGTCGAGAGAATTGCCAGACCGGGCATGATCATCATCCAGGGAGCAGTCAGAAGATACTGCTGACCGTCCTGAATCATGGAGCCCCACGAAGGCGTAGGCGGAATAACGCCCATGCCGAGGAAGGACAGAGCGGACTCGGTCAGAATGGCGCCACCAATGTTCATGGTCGCGTAGACCACGATGGAGGCGACGGAGTTCGGGAAGATGTGACGCACGACGATACGAGCATCAGATGCACCCATCGCGCGCGCAGCGTCAACATAGTCGTTTTCCTTGACCGTCAGGATCGCGGATCGGAAGACGCGCGCAATCGAAGGCCAGCCGAGAATACCGATGGCGATAAAGACGTTCTGAAGACCACGGCCGATAACGGCGATCATGGCGACAACGAACAGCACGTACGGGAACGCCAAGAAGATATCCGCGCAGCGCATGATGATCGTATCCCAGATACCGCCGTAGAAACCGGCCAGAGCACCCATGACCAAACCGATCACCGTGGAGATTGCGGTGGCCATAATGCCGACGGAAAGCGAAACGCGTGCACCGTAGATAACACGGACAAGAATGTCGCGGCCAAGGGCGTCGGTACCAAACGGGTGCTCGGCACACGGAGCCAGCAGCGACGTCTCGGCCATGGTGGTCGAGTCGGAAGCCGTCGGCGAACCGAGCCAGGGCTTAGCCCACAGATCTGCGGTCAGGGCAACCACAACGACGATGATGATCCAGCAGACACCGATAACGGCGAGCTTGTTCTTACGAAGACGCTTAAAAGCGTCGCCCCACAGCGTGCGGGACTTGGCGGGAGCAGATGCGGCCTTGGTGGCGGTAGCCTGCTCCTGAGACTGAGAATCAGTTTCCTGCATGAGACGTACCTCCCTTAGGCCTTATCCGACGGACCGCCAAGGCGGATGCGCGGGTCGAGGAATGCATAGCTAATGTCGACGAGCAGGTTGATCACCATGACGACGACGACGATGAGCGTAACGCCGCCCATAACGATGGGCCAGTCACGCATGCTAATGGCGCGATAGACCTCATAGCCGATACCGGGCCAGTTAAAGACCGTCTCGGTCAGGATGGCGCCCGAAAGCATGCCGCCAAAGTCGACACCAATATAGGTAACGACGGGGATGAGTGCATTCTTAAGCGCATGCTTGATGATGATCGCGCGATTGGAGAGACCCTTGGCCTTTGCCGTACGGATGTAATCCTGGTTCATGACGTCAAGCAGCTGCGAGCGCATAATGCGGGCGGCATAAGCGGTCGAAACCGAAGCCAGCGTAATGGTCGGAAGCACATAGTGCATCCAATCCTGATACTGAGAGCTGGAACCGCCGGCACCCGAGATCGGCATGGAGAATGCACCGCCCGTAGCGTCCTTGAGGATGACGCCAAAGAACAGCTGCAGCAACATACCGAGCCAGAAGGCCGGGACCGCAACGAGGATCGACGTGGTGAGCGTTACCAAAATATCCCAGAAGGAATAACGCTTAACCGCCGAAATGATACCCGCACCGATACCCATGATTGCCTCGAGCACGATGGCGCACGCGGCAAGTTTGACCGTATACGGATACTTCTGGGCAAAAATTTCCGTAACCGGCAGCTTGCGCTGATACGAATTGCCCAGATCGCCATGAAGCAGGCCGTTCATGTAATACAAGTAACGGTCCACGAGCGACGTTTGAACGGGGTCGCCGTTCTCGTCAAGGATCGCGTTGCCGTCCTCGTCCGACTGGACCAGGTGATAGCGGACGCGAAGCTGAAGCTCCACCTCGGGGGACAGAGCCTTGTCTCCACCGATCAGCTTGATCGGATCTCCCGGCACGATATTCTGAAGGGCGAACAGAATCAGCGTAACGCCCAAAAATACCGGGATGAACTGAAGCACACGTTTAACGATGTACTTACCCATACCACTCCCCTATCTAGGGATTAACCTAAATGGGATGCCGATCGCCAGACCGGCATCCCAAAATTACCATCAGCCAGTTTACCCCAGGTTAGGGAGAACTGTATGTTTCCCATGAGGTCTACGTAAATACTTGACCCTCACGGAAGCTGCAAACTCTTAGGCGAGCTCAGCGGTACCCAGCTCGGCGTGCTTCTGCGGATCGACATAGAGGTGCTTGATGCGATCGGAGCCGACGATGGTGTGCGTGTAGAACATCACCGGGATGACCGGGCAGTCGGCAGCGACCATAGCGTCGGCCTCCTGCATCTTAGCAACGCGCTCTTCGTCGTCAACCGTGGTGCGAGCCTCGTTGACCTTGGCGTCGAACTCGGGGTTGTTGTAACCGGAGCGGTTGTCGCCACCGAGGGAGTCGGAGTGGAACAGCGGATACAGGAAGTTGTCCATAATCGGGTAGTCGGCAATCCAACCCAGACGACCGAACTGATAGTTAAAGTTCTGGTACTGCTCGAGCAAGGCAGACCACTCAGGGGTATCGGAGACAGCGGTAACGCCAACCTTGGCGAGGTCACCGATGATGGACTCCATGATCTCCTTGTGGCCACCATCCTGGTTGTAGGAAAGGGTCACGTTAATGCCACGATCGCCGTTAGCGCCAGCGGGAGCAACCTTGTCGAGGTACTCGTTAGCCTTGTCGACGTCGTAGGCGCAGAACTCCCATGCGCCCTCCTTGTAGCCATCGATGCCCGGAGGAACAATGCCGTCGGCGGGGGTACGGGTACCCTTGAAGATAGTCTTGCAGATGGCCTCACGGTTGATGGCCAGGGAGATACCCCTGCGCAGGTCGGCGTTGTTGAACGGCTCGGCCGTGTTGTTGCAGGTCAGGTAGTAGGTGGAAGGCTCGGAGCCGAGCAGCATGCGCTCGCCGTCACCCATGGTGTAGCCGTCCTTGGACACGCCGCGATCCTTCTTGGCGGCGTCGATCTGAGCAACGGGAACGTCGCAGACATCGAGGTTACCGGCCTGGAACTCCTTGTAAGCGGTCTCCATGTCCTTGATGACCTGGAAGTGGATGCCATCGATCTTGGCCTTGTCGCCATAGTAATCGTCGAACTTCTTGAGGTTGATCTCCTGACCATCCTCCCACTTGCCGTCCATCATGAACGGGCCGTTACCGACCGGTGCAAGGTAGAAGCTCTTGGCATCGGACTCGGCGCACTCGGGAACCGGGGCCAGAGCCGGGTGAGAGGCGACGAAGGGGAAGTCGGCGTAAGCGGAAGACAGCTTGACGACGAGGGTCTCATCGTCGGGGCAGGTAACACCGCTGAGTTCAGTAGCGTTACCGGCAAGCAGATCGTCATAGCCCTCGACCATGGAAAGGTGATAGGAGACCTCGGAAGGGCCATACTCGGTAGCGATGGCCGACTTGGTGTTGACCAGACGCTCCCAACCGAGCTTGAAGGACTTGGAGGTAACGTCGTCACCGTTGTGGAACTTGGCCTTCTTGATCTTGAAGGTGAACTCGGTGGCGTCGTCGTTGGCCTCAAAGGACTCGCAAGCCAGCGGAACGATCTCGCCCTTCTCGGCGTCATAAGAGGTCAGAGCGTCAAAGAGCTGGTACTCGACCTGAGTGCCCTGGTCCTCCTGGACATTGTAGGGGTCGATGCAGACCGGGTTGTTGATGTAGAAGTTCAGCGTCGAACCGGACTCAGAACCGGAAGTGTCGCCGCCCTTCTTGCCGCATGCGGCAAGAAAAGCCATGGAGCTCGCAGCGAGGGTGCCGCCAACAAAGGCGCGACGACCCATAACGGGCTGGTGGAACATAGAATCAGCCATGCCATCCTCCTTATGAGATAGGACAAAGAAATGTTCAGTCGGACATATGTCGAGACAATCCGATCCGAACCATCAAAACGCCGCCCGCTGCTATGGCTGGTTATGCACAACGAACCAACGTTTCGCAATACAGTAGCGCATTTTATGCACGATTTGGGGCTAATTCCGGTTAACGGTCGAGAATTTCTTTAGTTGGGCGAAGTATGTGGGGATATTTTGACTCTGTTACAAATATGTAAACAAAAAGGGTCCCGCACATGCGAGACCCATTGCAAACGTATATACGCCGATGCTTAGTAGCCCACGATGCCCTGCGGGAAGAAGAACATGCACAGGACGACGCACACGGCAAAAACAACGGCCATAATTACCGTCAGGCGATCGAGGTTCTGCTCCATGACGCCCGTGGCAGAGCTGGAGTTATACAGCGAGCTAGCGATCATATCCGAAACGCCGGTGCCCTTACCGGAATGCATCAGGACGAGAATTGTCAGCGCCACGGCAGAGACAGCCCAAACGACAAACAGAAGAATCTGGAACGGACCCATAGATAAGCTCCTTAATAGAACAGTTCAAACTCCAGTACTGTACCACAATCCCCCGCTCTCCCCTACCTGCCACTCAAGGACGGGGCGGAAATGGCAGAAATACCAAAAAGGGGGTTGTCCGGTTGTGGACAACCCCCTTACTAGAAAACGGTATTTGTTTTCTATTAGGCCTCGGTGGCGAGCACGCGGCCCGTCATCTCGGCGGAAGGCTCAATACCAGCCATGGTGAGCATGGTCGGAGCGATATCGGAAAGACGGCCGTCCTCGATACCAGTGAGCTTGGCCTTCTCATCAACGATGATGAACGGCACGCGGTTGGTGGTGTGAGCCGTAAACGGATGCTTGGAACCGTCGGAAGCAACATCAAACATGTGATCGGCGTTGCCGTGGTCGGCGGTGATCAGCGCAAAGCCGCCCTTGGCGAGAATCGCCGGGACAACCTTGGACAGGGCATCGTCAACAGCCTCGACGGCCTTAACGGCGGCGTCGAAGACACCGGTGTGACCAACCATGTCGCAGTTCGCGAAGTTCACGATGTAGAAATCAGCGCGACCCTCGTTGATGGCGGCGACGAGCTTCTCGGTCACCTCGGGAGCGCTCATCTCAGGCTGCAGATCGTAGGTAGCGACCTTGGGGGAAGCGACGAGCACGCGCTCCTCGCCCTCCTTGGGCTCCTCGATGCCGCCGTTGAGGAAGAACGTCACGTGGGCGTACTTCTCGGTCTCGGCGGTGTGCAGCTGCTTCAGGCCATTGGCAGCGATAACGTCGGCCAGGACGTTCTCGGGGAACGTCTTGGGGAAGGCGACCTCGACGTCAAACGTCGGATCGTACTCGGTCATCGTCACAAAGTGCGAAAGCTTGATCTGCTCGCGCTCAAAGCCGTCGAACTCCTTGTCCGTGAACACGCGGGTCATCTGACGAGCGCGGTCGGGACGGAAGTTGAAGAAGATGGCCGCGTCGCCCTCGTGGATGCCCTCGTTGTGGGCAGCGAAGGGCTCGACGAACTCGTCGCCGCGCGGGTCCTTCTCGTAGTAGGCCTTGATACCGGCAACGGGGTCGGTATCGGCATCGGAAGCGTTGACCATGACGTCGTAGGCGCGCTGGATGCGCTCCCAACGATTATCGCGGTCCATGGCCCAATAACGGCCCGAGACGGTGGCAACGCGAGCGTCGCAACCGGTCTCCTCGGAGATCTTGGCCAGGAAGGCGCAGAACTCACTCATGTAACCGGCACCGGACTGCGGGTCAACGTCGCGGCCATCCATGAAGGCGTGGACGCGAACGGTCTTGACACCATGCTCGGCAGCCATCTTGACCAGGGCCTCGACGTGGTTCATGTGAGAATGAACACCGCCAGGGCTCATAAGGCCCATGAGGTGGAGAGTCTTGCCGTCAGCCTTGACGTCGTCCATAGCCTTGACGAAGACCTCGTTCTTGGCGATGGAGCCATCCTTGATGGCGTTGTTGATGCGCGAAAGCTCCTGGAACACGATGCGGCCGGCACCGATGTTGAGGTGACCCACCTCGGAGTTGCCCATCTGACCGTCGGGAAGGCCCACGTCCTCGCCCGAAGCGCCGAGCGTAGTGTGGGGATACTTCTCGTACAGGCTATCAAGGAAGGGCGTCTTGGCAGCGGCGACGGCGTTCTCGCCATCGGCCGGAGCAAGGCCGCAGCCGTCCATGATGATCAGGAGTGCAGGAAGATGACGCTGTGCCATATGTCCTACTCGCCTGCCTTGACGACCATAGAGGCGAAGTCGGCAGCTTTGAGCGAAGCGCCGCCCACGAGGGCGCCGTCGACGTCGGGCTTGGCGACGAGCTCGGCGATGTTGCCGGGCTTGGCAGAGCCACCATAGAGAACGCGGATGCCGTTAGCGAGCTCCTCGCCAAACATCTCCTTGAGGGTCTCACGGATAGCGCCGCAGACCTCCTGAGCATCCTCAGCAGTAGCGGTCTTGCCGGTGCCGATGGCCCAGATGGGCTCGTAGGCGACGACGACCTGCTTGGGGCAGGTGATCTCAAGACCAGCAAGGCCAGCCTTGACCTGGTTCACGACGTGCTCGACATAGGTGCCGGCCTCGCGGACCTCGAGGGACTCGCCGCAGCAGAAGACGGGAACAAGACCGGCGGCAACGAGGGCCTTGGCCTTCTTGTTCTGGTCCTCGTCGGTCTCGTGGAAGTAGTCACGACGCTCGGAGTGGCCGATGATGCAGTAGGTGCAGCCAGCGGACTTGAGCATGTCGCAAGAGGACTCACCGGTGAAGGCACCCTTGGCCTCCCAGTACACGTTCTGTGCACCGAGGGCGATGGGGGCAGCCTGAATGCGGTCATGAACCGTGGTGATGTCGATGGTCGGAGGGCAGACGAGCACCTCGACGCCAGCCGGAACCTCGGGCAGAGCCTGAGCCAGCTCGTCGGCGAGCTTGGCGGCCTCGGCGACGTCGTTGTTCATCTTCCAGTTACCAGCGATAAGAAGGGTGCGATTAGGCATCGAGAAGCGCCTCCACTCCGGGCAGGGCCTTACCCTCGACGAGCTCCATGGAAGCGCCACCACCGGTGGAGATCCAGCTCATCTTGTCGGCCAGGTTGAACTTGTTGACAGCTGCGACAGAGTCGCCACCGCCGATGATCGAGGTGCAGTCGGCCTCGGCGACAGCCTCGGCGATAGCCTGGGTGCCGTGAGCAAAGTTGTCAAACTCGAAGACGCCCATGGGGCCGTTCCAGAACACGGTCTTGGCGCCCTTGACGGCCTCGGCATAGAGCTCCTCGGTCTTGGGACCGATGTCCATACCCTCACGATCGTCGGGGATAGCGTCGGAAGCGACAACCTCGGGGACAGCGTCCTCGCCAAAGTGATCGGCAACGCGGTTGTCGATGGGGAGGAGGATCTTGACACCCTTCTCCTCGGCCTTCTTGAGCATCTCGCCGGCGCGCTCGACCCAGTCCTCTTCCTTGAGGGACTGACCGACGGACAGGCCCTGAGCCAGGAAGAAGGTGTAGGCCATGCCGCCACCGATGATCAGGGTGTCAGCGGAGTCGATGAGGTGATCGAGAACGCCGATCTTGGAGGAAACCTTGGAACCGCCGACGATGGCGACGAAGGGGCGCTCGGGCTCGGCGAAGATGCCGGTCAGCGTGTCGACCTCCTTCTCGAGCAGGAAGCCGGCGACGGCAGGCAGGTAAGCGGCGGGGCCCACGACGGAACCCTGGGCGCGGTGAGCGGTGCCGAAGGCATCGAGAACGAAGACGTCACCATAGGAAGCGAGCTTCTTGGCGATCTCGGGATCGTTCTTCTTCTCACGCTTATCGAAGCGGACGTTCTCGAGAACGAGGACCTTGCCCGGCTCGACGGCAGCGACAGCCTCGGCAGCCTTCTCGCCGTAAGTGTCGGCAACAAAGGCAACGTCGAGACCAGAGAGCTCGGCGAGCTTCTTGGCGACGGGCTCGAGGGACAGCTCGGGCTGGAAGCCGGTGCCATCGGGACGGCCGAGGTGGCTCATGAGGATGACGCGAGCATTGTGCTCAACGAGATAGTTGATGGTGGGCAGGGCAGCCTTGATACGGGTGGTGTCGCCAACGACGCCATCCTTGATAGGCACGTTAAAGTCAACGCGGACGAGAACGCGCTTGCCGTCGACATCGATGTCGCGGACGGTCTTCTTGGTAAAGGCCATGTTTGCTTCTACCTTTCGTACGTGTCTGCCTCCCATTACGGCAGACGATTTCTTATAAAAAGGGCGCGACCCTAGGGTGTAAGCCCTATAAGGCCGCGCCCTTCTTTAGACGCTCAACGAGCTATTCGCTAAAAGCTAAATTAAGCAACGAACTTCTCGAAGTACTTGATGGTGCGGACCATCTGAGAGGTGTAGGAGTTCTCGTTGTCGTACCAAGAGGTGACCTGAACGAGGGTCTGGCCGTTGCCGAGGTCAGAGCACATGGTCTGAGTGGCGTCGAAGATGGAGCCGTGGGTCTCGCCGATGATGTCGGTGGAGACGATGTCGTCCTCGTTGTAACCGAAGGTCTCGGAGATGGTGGCAGCGTAGGCCTTCATAGCAGCGTTGACCTCGTCGACGGTGACCTTCTTGTCAACGACAGCGTAGAGGTTGGTGATGGAGCCGGTCGGCGTCGGGACGCGCTGGGCGGCACCGATGAGCTTACCGTTGAGCTCGGGGAGAACCAGGCCGATAGCCTTGGCAGCACCGGTGGTGTTGGGGACGATGTTGACGGCGCAGGCGCGGCTACGACGCTTGTTGCCCTTGCGCTGCGGGCCGTCGAGCGGCATCTGGTCGCCAGTCCAGGCGTGAATGGTGGTCATGATGCCGGACACGATGGGAGCGAAGTCGTTCAGACCCTTGGCCATCGGGGCGAGGCAGTTGGTGGTGCAGGAAGCAGCGGAGATGATGTTGTCCTCAGCGGTCAGCGTCTCGTGGTTGACGTTGTACACGATGGTGGGCAGATCGCTGCCAGCCGGAGCGGAGATGACGACCTTCTTGGCGCCAGCGTTGATGTGGGCCTGAGCCTTAGCCTTGCTGGTGTAGAAGCCGGTGCACTCGAGAACGACGTCGACGTCGAGGTCGCCCCAAGGCAGGTTGTTGGCGTCGGCCTCCTTGTAGATCTTGATCTCCTTGCCGTCAACGGTGATGGAATCCTCGCCAGCAACGACCTCGTGATCGCGAGCGTAGTTGCCCTGCGTGGAGTCGTACTTCAGCAGGTAAGCGAGCATATCGGGAGAGGTGAGGTCGTTGATAGCGACGATCTCGGAGCCCTCATGACCGAACATCTGACGGAAGGCCAGACGACCGATGCGACCGAAGCCGTTAATAGCAACCTTTACTGCCATTGTGTCTCCTTTCGTAAGGCCCCCGCAAGCTACAGCGCCTGCCGTTGAGGCCCACAAACTAACCACTCGCCTAATATACCTTTTTTTTGACTTGAATTTCACGAGAATGCTCGAAATTGAAAATCAAATTTGTGTTAAAACGCTTTAAAGAATATAATAGCAGCTAAATCCGTATATAAGTCGATACTTTAACCTACCTGTTTGCTTCAATGAGCTTTTCAAGCCTCAAAACTCGATGGTAGAGGGCAGACTTCGACAAGGGAGGGTCAGCCATCTCCCCTAAATCACGCAGCGAAAGATCGGGATAGCGCTCGCGCAGGTCGCAAAAGACCGCCAAGGCATCCGGAAGCGTGTCGCGCAAACCCCGCTGTTCGAGCTCATCGATAAGCGCAAGCTGATGTTGGGCAGCACCGGCGCTTCTGGTCTGGTTGGCGAGCTCGGCGTTCACGCGACGGTTCACATCGTTCTTAACCAACTTGACCGCGCGCGCCTCCTCAATCTCGGCAACGCTGCGCTTGGCACCAATCAGCTTTAAAAGATGCTCGATTTCCTCGGCGCTCTTAATGTACACGGCATATGACCCCCGCCGTGCATTAACACGAGCATGGACCCCAATCTGCTCCAACAGATCGCAAAGCCCCTTGGCATATTGCTCGCCCTGCACCGCGATCTCCAAATGAAAATCACCGCGTGGATCGGCCACGAAGCCGCCGGCGATGAGCGCGCCGCGGATGTAGGCAAGCCTGCAGCAGGGACGGGCAACGATGTGCCGGGGAACACCAGCGACGAGCCCTCCCCTGCGGTCGAGAATGCCCAGCAGCACCAAAGCCTTGTCCAGGTCGGGTTGATCGGGCAAGGTAATGAGATAGTTACGGACCTTATGCAAGACCGATTTACGAACGGTGAATTCCGTTTTGAGCTTAAGGATGCGATGCGTCAGTGTGATCATCGTGCGCGCGACGGCGCCCGTCTCGGTCGCGACCGTCAAACGATACCGCCCGGAGCCGGCCAGCGAAAGTGTACCGCTCACACGCGTCAGGGCGGCAAGCGTCGACAAATCGCAGTATTCACATTCGGGTTCGCAGCGCGCGAGCTCATCACGCACCTCGGCGGTAAATGACATGCAGGCCTATGCTTTCGTGTTGGCGCGCGACAGGTCGCGATGGGAAATGCTCACGTGATACTGGGCGCCTTCCAAATAACGTGCCGTGGCCTCGGCGATGGCAACACTACGGTGTTGACCGCCCGTGCAACCGATGGCAATAGAAAGCTGCGGCTTGCCCTCCGCGATATAGCCGGGCATCACCGTATCGAGCAGCTGCGTCCAGGCCTTCCAGAACTCCTGGGTCTTGGGATGGTCCAGAACAAAATCGGAGACCTTTTTATCGAGACCGGTCATCGTGCGCATCTCGGGATCGTAGAACGGATTGGGCAGGAAGCGGACGTCGATCATAATGTCCGCCTCGACGGGCATGCCGTGCTTAAAGCCAAACGAGAACACGTGGACGTCCATGAGCTGCTGGTCGGACAGCTCGGAAAATGCCATGCGTAGCTTGTTGCGCAGCGCAGAGGTGCGCAGACGGCTCGTGTCGATAATCATATCGGCTCGGTCGCGCACGCCCTGAAGCTGAAGACGCTCGCGCTGAATGGCATCGGCCGTCGTCTCCCCCGGTTTGGCAATGGGATGGCGGCGGCGGTTTTCGCTATAACGACGGATCAGCACCTCGTCAGAGGCCTCGAGAAACACGATGTCACAGCTCATCTCGCGCTCCTCGAGTGCGGCAACGGCATCGAGCAGCTCATCGAACAAGCCCTGGCTGCGCAGGTCACAGGTGACGGCGAGATGCCTGCCCACGCCCGTATTGATGCCAACGAGCTCGGCAAGCTGGGCGATGAGACGCGGAGGCAGGTTATCGATGCAAAAATAGCCCATGTCCTCGAACACGTGCATGGCCTGTGTGCGGCCCGATCCGGACATTCCGGTGATGATGACGATATCGGGGATGCGCTCCGAGCGCTCCGCCGCATCCATGGCATCTCCCTTTTGCATGTGCTGCCTCCCGAAAACAAGCGCGGGACCCAGCAACCCGGATCCCGCGCGGTCAATTGCCTATATTGAGTATACCGCCCCGAGCGGATACGAGGTCTGTCTTACGCCTCAAGCGCAGCCTTGAACCAACTTGTAATACTCGTGGGGTGCGTGATGGCGGTGCCGACGACAACGGCCCAGGCGCCAGCATCGATCGCGGCGCGAGCCTCCTCGGGCGTATGCACGCGACCCTCACAAATGATGGGAAGGCCGGGGAATTCCTCAGTCGCCTGACGCAGGAGCGGCAGGTCGGGGCCATCGGCCATGGTGCAGTCGATGGCGGCGACGCCGTGAGAAAGCGTGGTGGATACCAGGTCAAAGCCCATATCAACAGCACGGCGAATATCCTCGATGGTGGCACAATCCGCCATCAGGAGCACACCCTCCTCGTGCAGCGGGCGGAAGGTATCCTCGACCGTCTTGCCATCGGGGCGCGGACGATCGGTGGCGTCGATCGCCACGATATCGGCACCGGCAGCAACGCAGGCGCGAGCGTGACGCAGCGTCGGCGTGATGTAAACGCCCTCGTGCCCATCCTTCCACAGGCCGATGACGGGAACCTCACAGCGACCCTTAATGGCGGCAATGTCGGCAAGCCCCTGGCAGCGAATGGCGGCGGCGCCGCCGAGCTCACAAGCGCGAGACATTTGAGCCATGGTCTCGGGCGTACGAAGCGGCTCGCCCATATACGCCTGAACGCTCACGACGAGCTTGCCCTTCAGGGACTGGATCAAAGGATCAACGGTCATGTTCGACTCAACCTTTCTCAAAACAGCCTTCTGAGACACCGCACCTTGACGTTCAAACCGTCGCTCGCGTACCGAAGTACGCTTCGCTCCTCTTTCACGTCAATCTGCGGCACCTCAGAAGGCGCACTTGGTAGTTATGTTTACTTCAACGAGGCAAGAAGATGCTCAGCGGCACCGATGAGCGGAGCATCGCCCTCCAGAGAACCGATGAGGATCGGTGTGTTCTGAAGCGGATCGAGCGCCTGGCTGGCATAGCCCTCGTGCACCGAATCCTTCCACGTCTGCGAACGCCAATCGGGACCTTGGTGAATCACGCCGCCCGAAAGCACGATGACCTCAGGGTCCAGGATGTTAGCGAGCGAGCCCAAGCTGGCCCCCAGCGCAAAGCCGGCGTCATGGATGACCTCGGTCGCCTTTGCGTCGCCCGCACGGCACAGGTCGTTCACATCGCGACCGACCGAAGGACGGCTGGGGTCGACGCGGCCAAAACGCTCATCGTACATTCGGCCAATGGAAGTGCCCGAAGCAACCGACTCCAGATGGCCGGAACGCCCGCAGGCGCAGGGAATGCCGGCGGCAGCCGAGCACTCGATGTGGCCCATATGGCCGGCAGCACCATGGAAGCCCTGCATCACGCGGCCGTTCTCGACATATGCGCCGCCGATGCCCGTACCGATGCCAAGACACAAGACGGAGAACTTGCCCTTGCCGACGCCCCAGTGGGCCTCGCCCAGAGCATGAGCCTGCACGTCGCCTACGACGGCAACGGGAAGACCGAGGTCCTCGCGCAGACGCGGCCCCAACTGAACGCCGGACCAGCCGGGCATGATTTCATTGGCATACGCGATGGCGCCCGTCTTGGGATCGACGACGCCGGCGGCACCGATACCGACGCCAAGGACCTCGACATCGGGATTCGCCTCGAGAGCAGCCTTGATGGACGCCTCGATACGCTGGAAGACGGCCTCGCCGCCCTCCTGGGCCTCGGTAGGAACCTCGGCCTCAAAAACGGGATGGGGCACACTACCGTCAGCCGGGTACTCCATGATGGCAGTCGCGATCTTAGTTCCGCCGATATCGACAGAGCAGACGTACTTGTTCTCCATGTCGCTCTCCTTAGGAGATAAAAAACAACTACAGGAAATGAAGGCGGTGTTATCGCCGCAACTTAGTAAAGGTTTCCCAGGTGCCCGAGGTTGGGGTGAAAGTGGTCGGGCGTTGACCTAATGGGTCAAGCCCGACCACTTGAGCCCCAAGATCGGGTGCCTGGGGAAGCTTTACAGGAGACCGTTGTCCTGAAGGACCTTCTTAATCGCCTCGACGTTCTCGCCGGTCATAGCCTTCACCGGGCGCGGCATGGTCGGGCTGTCGAAGATGCCCATGAGGTTCATAGCGGTCTTGAAGGCGCCGACGCCACCGGCATAGCCCTGGACGCCCGAGGTGACATCCCAGATGTGCGAAATCTCATTGAGGCGATCCTGCTCGGCCTTGACGGTAGCCCAGTCACCAGCCTGAGCGGCCTTCCACTGACGCACGTAGCCCTCGGGCTCAACGTTGGCGAGACCCGGGACGGAACCGTCGGCACCACCGAGGTAAGCGCCGTCGACAACAACCTCGTGACCGGTGAGGATGCTCATCGGATGGCCGTTCTTCTCGTTCTCCTGAACGAGGTAGCGGAACGAGATGTCATCACCCGAGGAATCCTTGACGCCGGCCAGAACGCCCTCGGCACCGAGCTTGGCAAGGAGCTTCCAGGGGAGCTTGGTGTGGACACACACGGGGATGTCGTAAGCGAAGATGGGCAGATCGAGTTCCTCATGCAGGATGCGGAAGTGCTCCTCGACCTCGGTCATGCCCTGCAGGGCATAGAACGGGCAGGTGGCGACGAGGGCATCGGCGCCCAGCTCCTGAGCGACCTTACCGTGCTCGATCATGCGCTCGGTCTCGGTGTCGATGATGCCGACCAGAACGGGAACGCGGTGGTCGACGATACGAACGGCCTCGGCGATGATCTGACGGCGACGCTCGTCGGTGGAGAAGACGACCTCGCCCGAGGATCCCAAGAAGAACAGGCCATCGACGCCGGCATCGATCATGCGGTTGATGCTGCGCTCAAAGGAGGCAACGTCGAGCTGGTGATCTTCGGTATCGGGAACAACGACGGGAGGGATAACGCCGGTGAATTTCTGAGTTGCCACAAGAATCTCCTTAGCTGTCTGGCGGGCGGCCCTATGCCACCCACTCTTGTTGGCAGTGTCCAGGCCGTCTAGGCCAAAGAACACGAGTAGAACGTTTGGTTAAAAAAGTCGACGACTTCATTTTCGAACGCATTGATGCGCTCGTGAGCGTATTTTGCATAGATGATATGCCTCCGGTCACACTCAAGACCGTTGAATACGGCAAACTGATCCTTGGGATCGCTCACGGTATCCATAAGCGATGTGCCCATGAGCACCGATCCGCGCACCCGAGACGACAGCGCCTCAAGGCCGCCAGGAAGCGGATTGGCAACCGCCGTGCAGGCGAGGCCCCGCTCGTCCAGAGCAGAAACCGCCAGCGCGACTCCGCCGCCAAGACCCTCGCCCCATGCAAAGATGCGGTCGGGGTCCATGCCATCAAGATTGCGCGCGACCTTCGCCAACGCGCAGCCCCAACGGACGCGCCTGACAAATGCGGGCGAAGAAATCCCCCGCTGCAGGTCGTCCGCACCAGCAACATCGTCATCCAGCGCGAGAACGGCATACCCCATGGCGGCAAATCTCGTCATGTGATGCCAGCCGCGCACAGGCCGATCGATGTCGTGGAACATCAGGCACAGCGGCACGCGCTCAGATACTCGGGCACGACCGACAGGCTCGATCAAACGAGCGTGAATCGCATCGTCACCGAGCTCAAAGGAGACCTCCGAGTAACGGGCGCAGGGGTTAACAAAGTCAATCGCCGTTATGGCCATGCTTCGAATCTCAAGATTCGAAGCGCATGTCTCTAAATCAGAAACATCTGCTTGGACATCACCGCGCCAGTCCCGATATTCTGCGAGCCTTGACGAAACCGTTCCAGGAATTCCCACGAGTCCGGGGGCAATCAGCTCGTCAACATTGCTCTCGCACTTAGACATGAGCCTCCCCTCCCTTGCAGAAAAACGGAATGATCAGATCGTCAAAATCCTGAATCTCCTCGTGGCCAAAGCCTTCAAAGAACTCATGACGCTTTTCGCAGGTCAGGTTGTTATAGACTGCAAACTGCGTCGCTGGCGGACAGACGATATCGGCTGTGCCGGTGCCAAACAGCACGGGGCATTTGACCATAGGGGCAAAGTTCTTGGAATCGAAGTACGCCAGCTTGGCATAGGCTTCGTCAATACGAGTCGAGTCCTCGTCAAACCAGCGAGACCAATAGCGCAGGCCCTCGTAGGCAATGTCGTCGGCATCCAAATCCCAGACCAGGCGGAAATCTGACAGGAAGGGATAGAGGATGGCGGCGCGATTGATAAGCTCGCTGTTAAGCGCACAGGTAGCAATGCCCAGACCGCCGCCCTGCGACGCGCCGTTCACAAATACGCGGGAAAGATCGATGCCCTCGAGCTCGCGAACGATGCGGCACAGGATGCGAATATCTTGGTGCAAGCGGACATAGTAGAGGTTGGCCGGGTCGCCGTCGATACCGGCGACGATATGCCCAGCAACCGTCGTGCCTTCAAATCCACCAATATCCTCGGAGGGGCCACCCTGGCCAGGACAATCGAGAGCGATGAGTGCCATGCCCATGCCCGCAAACGACGCCTGCTCAAACCAGCTGCGGCTTGCACCCGGATAGCCGTGGAACTGTAGCACCAGCGGCACGGGCTCGTCCGAAACCGGCTTGAGATACTTGGCATGCAGGCGTGCACCACACATGCCGGTATACCAGAGGTCGAAAAACCGACAGGTCGCGGAATCCGCAACCGAAGCCGCCTCAATCGCATAGTCGAGCTCGACGGCGTCGGCCTCGGCCATGCGGTCCTTCCAAAAGAGATCGAAATCCGATGGACGGGGCATAGCGCCTCGATATTCACCAAATTGATGTTGTAGCTCCTGAGCACTTGGCATGGCTCGTGAACCCAACCTTTCGAAATCGCAACGGAGGTGCGCCCGGCAAGGGAACCGGGCGCACGGGAGGGAAAGCGAGGCTACTCGCCGAGCTTGGGATGCAGCAGCGACGGCGCAGCGCCGAGCAGCATCTTGGTGTAGGGGTCCTGGGGGTGCTGGAAGACCTGCTTGGCCTCGCCCTGCTCGACGATCTTGCCGCCATTCATAACGATGATGTCGTCAGAGATATAGCGGACCGTCTGGATGTCATGGCTGATGAACACCATGGCCAGGCCGAGCTCCTTCTTAAGGTCGGTCAGCAGATTCAGAATCTGCGCGCGGACCGAAACGTCCAGAGCCGAGGTGGGCTCGTCGGCGATGATGGCATCGGGGTTCAGCGACAGGGCACGGGCAATTGCGACGCGCTGGCGCTGGCCGCCCGAAAGCTGACCGGGAAGAACCTCGGCGGCGGAGCTGGGCAGACCGGTGAGCTCCAGGAGCTCCTTGACGCGCTTCTCCTGCTCGGCCTCGGTACCCAGGTTGTGGACGCGCATGGGGTCGAGCAGTTGCTCGCGAACGACCATGCGGGGGTTGAGCGCCGTGGCCGGGTTTTGGAACACGACCGAGATGACGCGACCCATGTGGCGACGGTCCTCGGCGGTACGTTTGGTAACGTCCTTGCCCTTAAAGTAGACCTTGCCACTCGTGGGGGCCTGCAGGCCGCACATGACGTTAGCGGTGGTGGACTTACCGCAACCGGACTCGCCGACGATACCGATCGTCTGACCGGGCATGAGCTTAATCGTTACACCCTGGACGGCGTGAACCAGGTTGGGGTGCAGAATCGAGCCGGTACGGGTCCTAAAGGTGACGTGGACGTCATCAAGGAAGATGATCGGCTCGACACCGTTGACTGCGGTCTCGCTCATCTACATCACCTCCGCGTGAGGGGTCAAACCATTTGCCTTGAGCACCTCGTCGGGGAGCTCGGAATAGAAGTGCTCGGTGCCGGGCACGCGCTTGAAGACCGGACGGGTGTCCAGGCCAATACGCGGGTGGCTCGAGCGGGGCACGAAGCGATCGCCCTTGGGGAAATCGCGCGGGCTCGGAACGGCGCCGGGCACCTGGTGCAGGCGGCCCGAACCGCTCTCGATGGACAGAACGGAACCCAGAAGACCGCGGGTGTACTCGTGGATCGGGTTAGTGAGCAGCTCCTTGGTGGGTGCCTGCTCGATAACCTGACCGGCGTACATAACCGTAATGTTATGGGCGACCTCGGCGACCAGAGCCAGGTCATGCGAAACGAAGATCATGGCAAAGCCGAGCTTGGCCTGAAGATCGTTGAGCAGCTTGATGACCTGCTTCTGGACGGTAACGTCCAGAGCGGTCGTGGGCTCGTCGCAGATGACCAGCTTGGGGTCGCGGGTAAGGGCCATAGCGATCAGAACACGCTGACGCTGGCCACCGGAAAGCTCATGCGGGTAGCTCTCGAGCGTACGCTTGGGGTCGAGGCCCACGAGCTCCAGGAGTTCCTCGGCGCTGCGGGTGCCGCCGCGCTTGGTGAGCTGCTTCATCTGGGCAGAGATGAGCATGGAGGGGTTGAGCGAGGACAGGGCGTCCTGATAGACCATAGCGATATCGGTACCGCGCAGGCCGAACCACTCCTTCTTGCTCATCTTGAGCAGGTCACGGCCCTCCCAGAGGACCTCGCCGGAAAGGTGCTCGTCCTCATCGGTCAGGCCCATGATGGCCAGCGTGGTGATGGACTTACCGCAACCGGACTCGCCCACCAGGCCCATAGTCTGGCCAGGACGGACGTCAAAGTTGACATGGTCGACGACGTTGATATCGCCGTGGTGCTCAAACTGAATGCAGAAATCGCGGACCGAAAGGATCGGTTCGACAGACTCGTCGGGCACATGGCGATCGTCACGCTTGAGCTCGACATCGCGCAGGGCGCCAAGGCGAGCGGAGAGGGACTGGGCTTGCTCCTTATAGGCGCGAACGGGGTCGGAGACCAGCAGGTCGGCCTCGCGGCGCTTGGAGGAATCGGTCGGATCCAGGGCGGCGGAGGGAGCAGCGGCCATGGCGTCGGTAATGCCCTCGGAGAGGATGTTGAGCGCCAGGCAGGTGATCATGATGGCCAGGCCCGGGAACAGTGCCTGCCACCAACGGCCGGCGAGCACGCCGCCGCGGGCGTCGGCGAGGATGTTGCCCCAGGTAGCGGTGGGCTCCTGGATACCAGCGCCGATGAAGGTCAGCGAGGCCTCGAAGATGATGGCGTCGGCGACCAGGGTAACGGTGAAGACCATGATCGGGGCGATGCAGTTACGCAGAACATGCTTGATCAAAATCCACGGAGCCTTGGCGCCGGAAACGATGACCGCGCGGACATAGTCCTCGCCGTACTCGGACACGATGTTGGCGCGCACGATACGGGCAATCTGCGGAGTGTACATAAAGCCGATGGCGAAGATGATCGACGGAACGGAGTTGCCCAGGATGGAGACGAAGACGGCCGCGAGGGCGATGCCCGGGATGGACATGATGATGTCCAAGATACGCATGATCGTCTCGGAGACGGCCTTGCGCGAAACCGCTGCAAGGGCGCCCACGACCGAGCCGCAGACCAGAGCCATGGCAGTGGCGCCAAAGCCGATAATCAGCGAGTAACGACCACCGTAGAGCATACGCGACAGAATATCGCGACCCTTATCGTCGGTACCGAAGATAAATCCGTTGCCGGGAGCCTGGCGAGCCGTAAAGATCTCGACCGGGCTATAGGGGGCAAGAAGGGGCGCCAGAATCGCAGTCAGGGCGACCAGCACCAGCACGACGGCGGCAATCTTAGAAGACAGCGTCATCTTCTTCCAGCCACCGAGCTTGAGCCCCTTGGAGGCAGCCTTCTCGAGCTGCTCGGTTTGCTTCTCTCGAATCTTTACCATAATCTACACCGTCCTGATGCGCGGGTTGATGAGCAGGTAGAGCATGTCAACCACGATGTTGATGATGATGAAGGCAAGAGCAACGACGATAACGACGCCCTGAACCAGGTTCGCCTCGTTGCCCTGAACGCCCTGCAGAATCGCGGTGCCCATGCCGGGGAGGTTGAAGATAACCTCGATGACGACGGCGCCGCCCATAAGGTAACCGATCTTAAGACCGAGGGTGGTGACCGGGGTGATCAGCGCATTGCGAAGAACGTTGATGCCGACGACGACCTTCTCGGGAACGCCGGCGCCGCGAGCCATACGGACATAATCCTTGTCGAGCTCCTCGACCATGGCGGTACGCACGATACGAGTCATCTGGCCCGTCAGCGGAAATGCCAAGGCGATAGCGGGCATGATCATACGTCCCAGATAGCCAACCGGATTCGTGGTGAAGTGAGGCAGAGCACCCGATGCCGGGAGCACCTTAAGGTAGGAAGAGAACAGCAGGATCAACAGAACGGCAAGCCAGAACGACGGGGTTGCCAAGCCGGCGATGGAAAAGACGCGGATCACTTGGTCCGGCCATTTGTCGCGATACAGTGCCGCGATGACGCCGAGCAAAAACGAAACGACCGCACCGATGGCAAGACCGATGAAGGTCAGCTGCATCGTGACGGGCAGGGCCGTGGAGATGCGCTTGGCAACGGAGTTGCGAGCAGCACCATAGGTGCCCATGTCGCCATGAATCAAATCGCCCATATAGCGCACGTAGCGCACGGGCCAGGGGTCGTCCAGACCATACTTCTCATGGTACTCGGCAACCGCCTCGGGCGAGGCACCGTCACCCAACGCCGTGTAGGCGGGGTCGGTCTTGGAGAACGACATAAGGAAGAACACCAGGACGGTGACGCCCAATGCCATGATCGGCAGCGCCACAAGACGCCTTCCAATCAAACGTAGCAAGTTGTTCACGTTCTCTCCCCTTTCTTTTGTCGGTAGGACCAACTGGTATATGAGTACGGATACTCATTACAAGACCCGAGCGACATCGTTGCCGCCCGGGTCTTTGTTTCAACTATGAGGATACGGTCCCAACGACCGACATCCTGCATACAGACTCAAGCGAGTCTTACGCCTTGACGGTCGCAACGCCCCTGAAGGACATGCTCGTCGTGCCGATGCCCTTGAAGCCATCGAGGGCCTCGCCGTTGGGCGCAGTGGACGGATCGTCCCAGGAAGCGGAGACGGTCTTGACGTGGACAACGGGGTACAGAACGGCGTTGTCGGCAATGATGTCGAAGCACTCGTTCCACTTCTTCTGCTGCTCGTCGCCCTCGGCGGCAAGAGCCTCGTCCATGAGACTGTGGAGCTTCTGCCACTCAGCGGACTCCTTCCACGGGCAACGGGTCTGCATCCAGACGTTGTCGCCGTACCACCAGTTGAGCAGCAGGTCGGGGTCGGCGCCGAAGCAGGAAGGATCGCCAGGGGCAAGGAGGATATCGTAGGCCTCGCCGCCGTCAATGGCAGCGTAGGTGGCCGGCGAGGTATCGGTCTGGATGGTCACATCGAAGCCGAGAGCGTCGAGGTCGTTCTTGACCTGGGCGGCCATGCCCTTAATCTGCTCGTTGTCGGTGGTGCGCAGGGTGATGGCACCCGGGGTGATGCCAGACTCCTCGATGAGCTTCTTAGCCTTCTTGGCGTCGGTCTTGTACACCGTGGAAGCCTCATGATAGTTGGTGAAACTCTTGGGCAGGTAGCAGCTGGCAGCGGTGGCAAGGCCGGCGAAGGTGTTGCTGACCATCTTCTCGGTGTCGAGCGCATACATGACAGCCTGACGGACCTTGACGTTGTTCCAAGGCTCCTTGGCAACGTTGAACATGATGAAGCGGGTGCCGAAACCCTGAACGTTATCGATCTTGCAGCCGGCGCTCTCGAGCTGGTCGACGGCGTCAGCGGTAACGAGCTCCATAACGAGCGTGGAGCCCTCCTGCTGAGCGGTAACGCGAGCGGTGGGGTCGGTCAGGATGCTGTACTGGATCTTCTTATCCTCGGCAGCATACTCACCGTTGTACTCGGGGTTGGGAACCAGGGTGATCTCGGTATCGGAGATAGAGTCGTACATCCAGGGGCCGGAGCCGATCGGCTGCTTGGCGCGATCCTCCTCGGTCTGGGTGGCCGGGGTAACGCGGACGATGGCCAGACGATCCTTGAGCAGGGAGAAGTTGGGGACCTTGGTCTTGACCGTCACGGTGCTGGCGTCCTTGGCCTCGATGGACTCGAAGGGCTGGAAGAACGGAGCATAGGTAGCGGAAGCGGCGCATGCGGTGTAGGAGGCAACGACATCGTCAGCGGTGACCTCGGTGCCATCGGAGAACTTGGCGCCCTTGCGGATGGTGACCTCGAAAGTGGTGTCGTCCACAGACTTGGGATCGTCGGTGGCGAGCTCGTTGAAGGTGCTGTAGTCGTGGTAATCGATGCCGTAGAGGCCCTCGACGACGTGCCAGTTAGCACCCAGGCCCACAGCGGAGCCGGTGCTGGCGGGATCGAAGCTGGACGGAGCGTAAGCGGAACCAGCGGTGATCACGCCGCCGCCACGGTTGGCGGAATCGGTGGAACCGGAAGCGGAACCCTCGTCGCTGGAGTTGCCACCGCAGCCGGTGAGACCAAGCCCTGCGACAGCAGCGACGCTGCCTGTGAGGCCGAGGAACGAACGCCTGGACATACCCTTGTTGATGATGGCCATGTCTTCTCCTATCAATAGAGAATCTTACCCGGGAGCACCTAGACGTGCCCCCGCGCAACTTGCGGACGATATATACCTTACCTACCGACGAGCCCAACTGAGGTGCCGCGCTCGGCGACCGATACATACATACGCTTGAACGGTATTTACTACCGTTCACCGAATTCATTGACAAACGATTCGCCAGACAGTATGTATCGCCGAGGTGAGATATCAGTCTTCGTCAACCCGCAGGATAGCAGGGTTGTTCACCATGGCTAGTCAAACGTTTTAGCGTTAATAAAACCCGAAATCGGCTGGTAATCGCCGTGAAATAAATGATTGAAAATCACGCAATCATGTATATCAGTTGTTTAGAGGCGTGTTTAGTTTTCGGATTGCTTTGCCGCCGCCTCGGCGCGCTCGGCATTCCATGCAACGAGCGCCTCGTGAACCGCTTTGGCGACATCGGCAGGAATGCCTCGAACTTCCGCGATCTCTTGCTCGCTCGCCGCGCGCAAACGCTTCATCGAGCCAAAATGGCGCAAAAGGGCACGTTTTCTGGTGGGTCCCACGCCTGGAACGTCATCGAGTACCGAAACCGTCATGGCTTTATCGCGCAACTCGCGGTGGAACGTGATGGCAAAACGGTGCGATTCATCGCGCACCTGTTTAATTAGATAGAGCGACGCGGACCCGGTCGGAAGCACGACGGGAGTCTCGTCCCAAGGCACGAAAACCTCCTCATCGGCCTTTGCCAAGCCACAAACTGGTATATCGAGCCCAAGAGCCTCAAGTTGCTTGATCGCAGCGGTCAATTGCGGCTTACCGCCATCGACAACGAGCAAATCGGGGCGCGAGCCAAAGCGCTCGTCGGCCATGCGCTCGGGAGCATAGCGTCGTCCCAAAACCTCGGACATCGACACGAAGTCGTTTGCCTCGTCCAATTCGGCCTGAATTTTAAAACGACGGTACTGGCTCTTGTCGGCGCGTCCGTTGGTAAACACCACCATCGAGGCGACGGTAAAGGTTCCGTGCAGCGTCGAGATATCGAAGCACTCGATACGCATCGGCGGCGCCGGCAGCGCCAGCGCGCTTTCGAGCTCCAGGAGCGCTTGATTGGTGCGGTCGTCAGCGTACCCCGTTCGCATCATGTAGCGCATGAGGGCATGGCGCGCATTTTTGGATGCCATATCGAGCAAACGATGCTTTTCGCCACGCTGCGGCCTATGGAGATGGCAGGAACGCTCGCGCTTGCCTGCAAGCCACTCCCCCAGCGCTTCTGCATCCTCAAGCTCGACAGAGAGGTTTATCTCAGCTGGAATATCAGCCGTCTCGTCGTAATAGCGCTTAAGAAAGCCCGACTGGAGCTCTTCCTCGTCAACATCAAGACCCTTGTCGAGAATGAACTCGCAGGTGCGAACCGTTCGGCCCTCGCGAACGACGAAGACGCAAGCGGCAGAGATGGTCTCCTCGCGATAGAAACCGATAACATCGATATCGACACTGGAGGGAAAAACGACTTGCTGACGATCGTCCAGACCCCTGATGACCTCCAAACGACGTTTGACGCGTGCCGCGCGCTCAAAGTCGAGCGCCTCGGCGGCATCCGTCATCTCCGAGGTCAGCTCATCGACGACATCCTTGCGATGGCCCGACAAAAAGCGCTCGACACGCTTGACGTTCTTGGCATAGTCTGCCGGGGAAATCGCGCCGACACACGCACCCGGGCCGCGCCCGACATGGTAGTCAAAGCAGGGACGCCCGTTTTGCGCGCAAATCATATTGACGATGTCTTCCTCGCCCTTGTGGGACTCGACGATACGACGACAACGACGCCACTCCGCACAGGATGCGGAGCAGATGGGGATAACCTTGCGCAGCGTATCTATCGTCTCACGTGCCGCACGGCTATCGGTATAGGGTCCAAAATAGCGCGTTCCCGGCTTATGACGCTCACGCGTATATTTGATAGCGGGATACAGGTCGCCCTTTGTAATGGCGATAAAGGGGTAGCTCTTGTCATCCTTGAGGTCGACGTTAAAGTACGGATGGTACTGACCAATCAAATTGCGCTCGAGCACCAACGCCTCATGCTCGGTCTCCACCACGATATAGTCAAAGCTCGCCACCAGCTGCATCATCAGCGGGATCTTTTGACGCTCATCCTGCAGTGTCACGTATTGACGCATGCGGGCGCGCAGGTTTTTCGCCTTGCCCACGTAGATGACATCGCCCTTGGCATCCTTCCAAAGGTAGCATCCGGGCTGTGTGGGAACGCGCGAAACCTGCTCGGCAAGCGTTGGTATGTTGTCGTGACCGGCCACGCGCACCTACTTGCGACGAAGCAGCGCCGAGACCTCGGGCATCTTAAGGACGACGGCAAGGCCAAAGGTAACAACAAGCGAGGCGACACCCGCAACGCAAACGTAGCCAAGAGTAATCAGAATCGAGCCGCCAAGTGCCCCGACAAAGTGTTCAAGCGCCCACATGACGCCGGCGCCTGCGGCAGCACCTAGGCCACCGAGCAAAAGGCCAAAGAAACCGCCATGTAGGATAGATTTGACCTGAAGGCCACGCAGGCGACGACGCAGCCACCACAGCGAACAGCCGACCAAGATCACGTAGTCGACGACATACGAAAGCGCGATTGCCGGCATACCGAAGCCCAGCACAACGCCAAACAGCAGAACCGAGCCGGCCTGGCCGATGGCGGAATACAGGCAATAGCGGCTATAGGGCTTCATGTCGAGCAAGGCAGAGAAGCTCTTCTGCATCAACACGACCACGCCGTAGAGCGGCAGCGAGAGCGCCAGGTAGACAAGGTACTCGGACACCAGCGCCACGCCGGATTCATCGAACTTGCCAGCACAGTAGATCATATTGAGCGGACGTGCGAAGACAATCAGGTACAGTGCGAACGGAATCAGGAAGAACAGCATCTGGGCGACGCCACGCGAAATGCCCGTGCGAACGCTGTCGTAATCCTTCTCCTGTGCGTCATGAGAGAGCTCGGTATAGAGCGCCGTCGAAAGCGAGGCGGCAATCAGCGCGTAGGGCAGCGTGTACCACAGGCGCGCATAGGCGATGACGGAAGGACCCGTCTCGGGCTGGACCACCAGCGCGGCAGCGTTGGTGATAGAAGTCGAGACAAACATGCACACCGTGGCGAGCAGCGTCGGGATACCGAGCGCAATCGTCTGGCGCAGCGCGGGGTCCTTAAAGTCGATATGGATATGGGGATGCACGCCGTGCTTGCCAAGCGCGGGAATCTGACATGCCATCTGAACAAAGACACCGAGGGTCGTACCGGCCGCAATCAAGATGATGCCGGCACGTTCGCCAAACTGTGCGGACACGGGCGCAAAACCCATAAAGCTCGCAATGACGATCACATTGTTGAGGACCGGGGCAAACGTCGACCAAAAGTAGTCGCGGTGTGCGTTGAGAACGCCCGAGAACACCGAGCCCAAACCATAAAACAGAATCTGGATGGCAAAGAAACGGAACATGAACGCAGCGGTATCCATGCTGCCACCGTCACCCGAAAGGAACGATTGCGTCCAGATAAAGCCCGGGGCGAACACGGTCCCCAGCAACGAAATGCCACCCAGCACTAAAAGCAGAATACCAAGCAGGTTGCCCACGTACTCGTTCGAGGCCTCGCGACCCTGCTCACGCCTCACGCCCATGTACACGGGCAAAAACGCCGTCACGAGCATGCCACCCATCACGAGTTCGTAGAGCATATTGGGCAGGTTGTTGGCGACCTGATAGGAGGACGAGAGTAGCGACATGCCGATAGCGGCCGCCATTGCCCACGTGCGGATAAAACCGGTGACGCGAGACACGATAGTCAGGATGGTCATAAGCCCGGCGGAACGACCAACCGTGGAGTAGTCCGACGAGCCCATGTCGTCAGTGTCATCTCGCGACGAAGAAGCTTCGGATGAGGGTGTCTGAGGCGCAGATTCTTTTGCAAAATGAGCTCCGCGCTTCAATTCTTCCTGCGGCATCGCTCAGTCCTCTCTCGTAATCGCGGCAACCGTCGCCCCGCAAAATGCAATTAAATCATCGGGTGCAAGCTCGAGCTGATAACCACGCTTGCCTCCCGAAATAAAAATGGTATCCCAAAGGACACACGTCTCATCAATGAGCGTCCGGTAGCGTTTTTTCATACCGACCGGGCTGCAGCCGCCGCGAACGTAGCCAGTCGCCGCAAGCAAATCCTTCACATGCATCATAACCAAGGACTTCTCCCCCGCGGCACGCGCGGCGGACTTTAGATCGAGCTCATCGGCAACAGGGATGCAGCACACGACATGGTCGTTGGACGGCGTCACGCAGACCAAGGTCTTAAATCCTTGACCGGGCTCCTCGCCAAGCTGCTCCGAAATCGCGACCCCCAGGCCCACCGACTCATCACCATCGTCTTCGTACGTATGTAGAACATAGGAAATGCCGGCGCTTTCCAGCTCGCGCATCGCATTGGTTTTTGGCGTCTTTACAGCCTTTGCCATGACATATCCTTTCCCTCGCATTCGGACGCAGAGATTAAGTATATGTCCAATTCGGCTGCATACGTCACTTCGGCACAGCAAGCGCCATCGAATCACAAGGAGTCGATGGCGCCCATAAACTGAATCGCCTATTTATTGAGCATCAAGTTGAGCCTGACGCTCCCGGTCACGCCTGAGCAAAGGCGCCAAAAACTTGCCCGTATAACTCTGCGGACAGTCCGCAACCTGCTCCGGTGTGCCCGAAACCACGACGGTTCCGCCGCCGTTACCGCCCTCGGGACCCATATCGATCAGGCGGTCGGCAACCTTGATGACATCAAGGTTGTGCTCAATCACCAGCACCGTGTTGCCCGCATCGACCAAGCGCTGCAGCACATCGAGCAGCTGGCGGACGTCCTCAAAATGAAGACCGGTCGTCGGCTCGTCCAAAATATAGAACGTCTTGCCCGTCTGGCGTCGATGAAGCTCCTTGGCGAGCTTCACACGCTGCGCCTCGCCGCCCGAGAGCGTCGTGGCGGGCTGGCCCAGGCTCACGTAGCCTAAGCCTACATCGTACAGCGTCTGGAGCTTGCGCTTAATCTGCGGGATATTCCCAAAGAAGGCCAGCGCCTCGGTGACGCTCATGTCGAGCACGTCCGAGATGGTCTTGCCACGGTAGGTGACCTCGAGTGTCTCGCGGTTGTAGCGTTTACCGCCGCAAACTTCGCAGGGAACGTAGATATCGGGAAGGAAGTGCATCTCGATCTTGATCTGCCCGTCGCCCTTGCACGCCTCGCAGCGCCCGCCACTCACATTAAAGGAGAAACGACCCGGCGAGTAGCCGCGCGCCTTCGACTCCGGCGTACTCGCAAACAGCGCGCGAAGATCATCCCACAGGCCGATATAGGTAGCAGGGTTGGAACGCGGCGTGCGGCCAATCGGTGACTGGTCGATATCGATAACCTTATCGATACACTCGATGCCCTCGATTTTTTTATACGGACCCACAGGGCGCGTCGAACGGTGAATAGCATTCGTAAGGGCAGGCGCAATGGTGTCGGTAACCAGGGAGCTCTTGCCCGATCCCGACACGCCGGTAACAACCGTAAGCGTACCAAACTCGATCTTGGCGGTAACGTTTTTGAGGTTGTTGGCTCGAGCGCCCGTAATTTTAAGGCAGCCGCGACCGGGCTTGCGCCGTTCATCAGGCACCCGAATCATTCGTTTGCCGGTCAGATAAGCGCCCGTCATCGACTCAGGACACGCCATGATATCAGCAGGCGTTCCCGCCGCGACTACGTGTCCGCCGTTGACACCGGCGCCGGGCCCCATGTCGATCACGTAGTCGGCGGCACGGATTGTATCCTCGTCGTGTTCGACAACGATAACGGTATTGCCGATATCGCGCAGGCGCTCGAGTGTCTTGATCAGGCGCTCGTTGTCACGCTGATGAAGACCGATCGAGGGCTCGTCCAGAATATAGAGCACGCCCATGAGACCCGCGCCGATCTGCGTTGCCAGTCGAATACGCTGTGCCTCGCCACCGGAAAGCGTCGCCGAGGCACGATCGAGCGTCAGATAGTCGAGTCCAACATCGACCAGAAAACGCAAGCGCTCCAGAATTTCCTTGACGATACGACCGCCGATAAACTGTTGGCGCTCGGTGAGTTCCAGGCCCTCAAAAAACTCGAGCGATTCACGGCACGACAGGCAACAAACCTCGTAAATGGACTTGCCGCCCACGGTGACGGCGAGCATCTCGGAGCGCAAACGAGCGCCATGGCAGGTCGAGCACGGCTCCTCGCGAATGTACTTCTCCAGGCGCGCCTTGGTGTTCTCGTTCGTCGTCTCGGTATAGCGTTCGAACAGGATGTTGCGAACGCCCGAAAACTTGGTATCCCACTGGCTGCGACGTCCGTCGAGCTTTTGGTAGTCGACCGAGATCTTCGTATCGCCCAGGCCATCCAAGAATGCACGACGCACGCGAGGGGGCAAGTCCTCCCACGGCGTATCAGCGCTCACCTTAAAGTGTTTGCAGACCGCAGCAAAAATCTGCGGATAGTAGTTCGAATTGCCAAACAGGCTACCAAAGACTCCGTCGGCAATGGACTTCGAGGGGTCCTCGATCAGCGCCTCGGCATCAACGGTTTTCTTAAAGCCCAGGCCGTCGCACTCAGGACATGCGCCATAGGGAGCGTTAAACGAAAAATCACGCGGCTGAAGATCGTCAATGGAGTGTCCATGCTCCGGGCACGCCAAGGCCAACGAATACTCCAGCAGCTCGCCCTCGGTCCCCTCGGGAGCATCACGATCGGGCAGCATGTACACGTTTACATTGCCGTGAGCCAGCGCGGTCGCCTGCTCAACAGACTCGGCGATACGGCCCAGAGAATTCTCACGGATCACGATGCGATCGACCACGACCTCGATATCGTGCTTGAACTTTTTGTCCAGATCGATAGGGTCGTCGAGCGAGCGCACTTCGCCGTCAACGCGCACGCGGCTAAAGCCCTCGGCGCGAAGGTCCTCAAACAGTTTGGTGTACTCGCCTTTTCGCCCGCGCACCACCGGTGCCAGCACAAACGCGCGGCGGCCCTCCCCCGCCGCCAAGACCTTGTCGGCAACCTGGTCGGTCGTCTGGCGCTCAATGACGCGACCGCATTCGGGACAGTGCGGGGTGCCCACACGGGCGAACAGCAGGCGCAGGTAGTCATAAATCTCGGTTACGGTGCCAACCGTCGAGCGAGGGTTTTTAGACGTCGTCTTTTGGTCGATCGACACCGCCGGCGAAAGGCCGTCGATTGAATCCAAGTCGGGTTTGTCCATCTGGCCCAAGAACTGGCGCGCATAGCTCGAAAGGCTCTCGACGTATCTGCGCTGGCCCTCGGCATAGATGGTGTCAAATGCCAGCGAACTCTTGCCCGAGCCAGAAAGACCGGTAATGACCACGAGTTGGTCACGCGGAATGGAAACATCGATATCACGGAGGTTGTGCTCACGAGCGCCGCGAATAACGATAGAAGAATCAGACATGGAAGCTCCTTGCCTCCTATTGCATCGAATCATACTGTCGATGAGTTTAGCGCACTCGACGCGCACAGATGTTCGTAATACAAGATTCGCAGACCTTTAGCTTTGCGTATCGGGTGCTTTGTTTCTCGAAATGCCGTGGAAAGGTTACAGTGATCTAATACTGAACTTAATTAACTTAATTTGCTGTAACAGAGGAACGTCCATGACCGAAGATATCCCCCTTGAAATCACTTCGAGCGACATGGCCAATCTGCCCATATTCATCGCCGTCCTTATCGTGGCCACCGTCGTCGTGCGCGTGTATTTTTCAATCAAACACAATGAAAAGCCGCCCATTGCCCGCGTCTTTTGGTGCGCGACGCTCCTCATCCCGCTCGGCGTGGTAGCTGCATGGATTACGAATCAATTGCTCGTAAATGAGGACAGTTCCCTATGGGTCCTTTCTTATTCGGCGCTCGGTGCTGCCGCCGTCATACTTCTTGTCGAGCCCTTGGTTTCGGGACTTATCGACCAAACCGATCTTGAGACGGGAACGGTTGCCTGTATTTGCCGTGACATCCTTGTCATCGCCGCTGTTTCAGCGCTCTCGTTCGTTTCACTCGAAATTGCCTGCAACGAAACGTTCTATCACATTCCCGCCAACTCATTCGGGTTTTCCGTCGGGCTGCTCGCGACGGTTCTGCTCTCCCTTTATCTGCTGGGACAGCGTCATGGAGGCGTCATGGCCCTCGTGCCCGTCGTCTGTTGCATCCTTGGCATTGCCGAGCACTTCGTCATAACGTTTAAAGGCGAAGCCATCCTGCCAAGCGATATCTTGGCCCTTGGCACTGCAATGGAAGTGAGCGAGGGATACGAGTTTACCTTTACCGCCGGAATCGTAACCTCTCTCGCCCTGCTGGAGATTTCCCTGGGGCTTCTTTCGCTTATCCGACCGCGAAAGCTCCGTACGCCCACCCATGTCTTCCCCGCAATCGCCGCTAACCTCTGCGCTTTTCTGCTAGTGACCGTTGTGGGGCTCTCGGGCTTTTCCAGCATCGACTTGGAGCAGGCGCTGGATTTTGGATTTGACCGTTGGCAGCCCATCACCACGTATGCGTCTCAGGGTTTTATCACTTCGTTCACCGAAATGGTCAACGAGTTGCCTATTGAGAGGCCCGAAGACTATACGCCCGATGAGGCGCAGAGCATCGAGCAGGAGCTCGCCGCCGCCTACGACAACACGTATGGCTCGAGCGAGCAGCGCGCGGCGGCCGTTGCCCAGTTCAATGAAATCAAGCCGACGATTGTTGCCGTCATGAACGAGAGTTTTAGCGACCTTTCGTGCTTTGAGCAGCTCCAGGCGGCCGGGTACACCGGCCCCGCATTCTACAACTCGCTTCCCGACACACTTGTTCGCGGCACCATGCTCGCTTCGGTCGCCGGTGGCGGAACGGCGAACTCCGAATTCGAATTTTTGACCGGAGCGACAACGGCCTTTGTCGGATTAGGCAAAATCCCCTATCAGCTGTATCAGATGAATGGCGTCAACAGCCTGGCAAAGGACCTTAAGGAGCTTGGGTATACCGCTACCGCTATGCACCCGCAAAACCCCGTCAACTACCATCGAGATAAAATCTATCAGCAGCTGGGCTTTGGAGACTTTCTTTCAATCGGCGATTTCGAAGGTGCGCCCTGTTACCATGCCGGCGTATGCGACTACGCCACCTACGACAAGATACTCGACCTGCTTAGAACCGACGAAGCCCCGCAGTTCATCTTTGACGTCACGATGCAAAATCACGGCGGCTACGACTATGGCACCGTTCCCGCCGAGGAGCTGACAAACTATTGGGTCGAGGGAGCCAGCGAGGGTGCCAATAGCGCGCTCAACACCTATCTTACCTGCATCAACGCATCCGACCGGGACCTCGAGTACTTTATCAACGAGCTCCGCAATATCGGCAGACCGGTTGTCCTTGTCTTTTTTGGCGACCATCAGCCGAGCGCCGCAACGACTCTCAACGACGAGCTGTACCCTCAGGAAGATACGGCAAGCCACGCTTTCCGTATCTATCAGTCGACATATTTTGTCTGGGCTAACTATGAAATCGCCGGCAATACCGAGCTCAACGTCTACGACACCGTCGGGGCAAACGAGATTGCAGCCATTACCCTTAATAAGATTGGCGCCCCGCTCACCGACTATCAAAAGGCTCTGCTTGCAACAAGGTCAGATGTGCCCACCATCAATGTCGCCGGCTATCTCGGTGCCGACGGGCTGCGCTACGACTTGGAATCTGAAGACAGCCCATACACCTCGACGATCGACAAGCTGCAGCGCATGCAATACCTCGAGTTCGCCAGCAAAGTTCAGTAAGCCCACCCATTCGCTTGGGCCCATCGTATTGCAAGCACGTTCGGCCCAAATGCATCGCAAATGACTCCCGCTCGCAAACGAGGGTACAATGACGCTCGTGTCACATCGCGGGGCCCCGGCCCCAACATATACAAAGGAGTCATACATGGGTTGCGAGCACGCACAGGCCGCCGGCGGACAAACGTCGCCGTCGCAATTTGAGGAGAATACGCTGTCCGAGGTCAAACGCGTCATCGCCGTGCTTTCCGGCAAGGGCGGTGTCGGCAAGTCGTTTGTCACCGGTGCCATCGCCACCGAGCTTGCCCGTCACGGCCACAAGGTCGGCGTCCTCGATGCCGACATCACCGGTCCCTCTATCCCCAAGATGTTCGGTATGAGCGGACGCCACGTCCATGCCCTTGGCAACCTCATGCTGCCTGAAATCTCCGAGCACGGCGTCAAGGTCATGAGCTCCAACCTTCTGCTCCAAAACGAGACCGACCCCGTCCTTTGGCGCGGTCCGGTCATCGCAGGCGCCATCAGGCAGTTCTGGAGCGAGACCTCGTGGGGCCCCATCGACTACCTGCTGGTCGACATGCCTCCGGGAACAGGCGACGTCGCACTCACCGTCTTCCAGTCACTGCCCGTCGACGGCATCGTCATCGTCACGAGCCCGCAGGATCTGGTCTCGATGATCGTCGCCAAGGCGGTCAACATGGCCGAGAAGATGAACGTCCCCATTCTGGGCATCGTCGAGAACATGAGCTATATTGAGTGCCCCGACTGCGGCAAGAAGATCGAGGTCTTTGGCAAGAGCAAGCTCCCCGAGGTCGCAGAGCGCTATAACCTCGACATCTTGGGCACGCTTCCCATTAATCCGGCACTCGCCGAGGCCTGCGATAAGGGCGAGGTCGAGACCGCGCTGCCCGATGGCATGTTGCCCAAGGCAGTCTCTGCCGTCGAGGCTATTACCCCGCACGAGACCGACGAGGCCTAAGTGAACACGAGCGCCTTCTATGACGTCCTGGTAATCGGCGGCGGGGCTTCAGGCCTCGCCGCCGCGATTACGGCCGCACGCGCTGGCAAAAGCGTCTGCATCGTTGAGCGCGATGTCGCCTGCGGCCTAAAGCTCCTTGCGACCGGTAACGGCCGCTGCAACCTCTCCAACGAATCGATTGATCCTCAGCGGTATAACCACCCCGCATTCGTCGAATCTGTCATGGGCCCCCAACCCGAACAAGAGCTTATGGGTTTCTTCTCCTCGCTGGGCATCATGACAACCTCCGAGGAAGGCCGGCTATACCCGCGCTCCCTTCGCGCCGAATCGGTGCGCGACGCGCTTCTCAACGTTTGCGACCGCCTAGGTATTACCTTAATCTGCGGAGCCAACGTTGCCTCGGCGCACAAAGCTTCCGAAGGCTGGACACTCCAAATAGACCGTCCAGCGCGGGCGCTCAAGGCAAAAAAGCACGACGACCGAAAATCGGAGCTCCGCTCGCTTCGGAAAGCGCTCGCCGATGTCCCTCGCAAGAACGAGGCCCTGGAGGCACATGCCGTAATTATCGCCACGGGTGGCAACCCCACCGGTATCGCCGATACGTTTAGCCTCCCCCTCACTTCGCTGCGCCCCATCCTCTGCCCCGTATCGGCAACGGTCGTCGGCGATCGGGCGGCACTCAAGACGTTGGACGGCCTGCGCGTCCGCGCCCGCTTGACGCTCGCCCGCAATCATAATGAGCTCTGGCACGAAGACGGTGAAGTCCTGTTTCGAACCTTCGGTATCTCGGGCGTCGCTGTCTTCAACCTCTCCCGTCGTATCCAGCGCGGCGATACGATCCTGCTCGACGTTTTCCCCGACCTCTCTAAAGACGAGTTGCTCGATATGCTTAACCGGCGCGTTAAGCTGCTCGGCGGCTTTTCGCCCCGCGATCCCCGTTGGCTCGACGGCATGCTCGCCCCGCAACTCTCCCGCGTCGTCTGCACAGCGTTCGAGCAGTGCCATCCAGGCTCCAACGATGTCATCCACCTGGTCTCGATCCTCAAGCATTTTAAGTTGCTCGTCGAAGGAACCGCCGAGGAGCGCTCGGCGCAGGTCACGCGTGGTGGCGTATCTGTCGAGAGCATCTCAACACCCAGTCTACGCGCGCGCAGCGTTGTCGACACCCCGCTTTACGTCTGCGGCGAAGCGCTCGACATCGACGCCGATTGCGGAGGCTTTAACCTTGCGTGGGCATGGCTCTCGGGCATTCGCGCTGCAAGCAGCCTGTAGCCGCGCAGTCTATAATCAAAAACGCATTCGGGCCGTCTGGGATACCGGACGGCCTCTTTCTTGCCTCTAAGGAGACCTCGATGATTGAAATCACCCAAGTCAACGCGTCGCTCGATGAAGCCGGCGATGAAAATGCCTGCCTCATTGTTGGCAAGCGAGTCGCCAAGCGCGTCCTACGTTGCAAAGACTCCGAGATCAAGTCCATCGAGCTCCACCGCAAGTCAATCGACGCTCGCAAAAAACGAGACGTCCATTTTATCCTGAGCTTTCGTGTTGAGCTGACCAGTCCCCACCTCGAGCGAGAAGCGGTCGACAGCGTTTCCGAGCGTGACCGCTCGCGCGTACGCGCGATAAAAGACGATGGGTCTTCATTCCCCACCCCCGTCTCCGACGCACCTCAAGAACGCCCTGTCGTTGTCGGCGCCGGATGCGCTGGCCTTTTCGCCGCGCTAACGCTCGCCAAAGCAGGTCTTAAGCCCTTGCTCATCGAGCGCGGCGACCCGGCATTTCGCCGCTCGCATGCGATCGACCTCTTTCTAAAGGAGCGCATCCTCGACCCCGAGAGTAATATCCAGTTTGGTCTGGGCGGCGCGGGGACTTTCTCGGACGGCAAGCTCAATACGGGAACAAAAAATCCCGCCCATCGCCTTATCCTCGAAACCTTCGTCGAGGCGGGTGCGCCCCGCGATATTCTGTGGGATGCCAAGCCGCACATTGGCTCCGACATCCTTCCCACGGTTGTCACCGCTATATCCCAGCGCATCGAGCAGCTCGGAGGTATCGTCCGTTATCGAACAAAGCTCGTCGACATTCACATCGACGCGTCTGGCGCCATCACCGGTATTGATGTCCAATCGTCCCAAGACGCCGCTTACGAGCCAATCGAGACAAAGCACCTCATCCTCGCCTGCGGGCATTCTGCTCGCGATATTTTTGAGCTCCTTAAGGACCACAACGTGGCCCTCGCACAAAAGACCTTTGCCATGGGCGTTCGCATCGAGCATCCGCAGCGCGACATCGACCGAGCCCAATATGGAGCCTTGGCGGGACATCCTGCCCTCGGAGCAGCCCCCTACAAGCTCGTCGCCCATCTTCCCAACGGCCGCAGCGTGTTCTCGTTTTGCATGTGCCCCGGCGGGCAGGTTGTCGCCGCCTCTTCCGAGCAGGGCCACCTGTGCGTCAACGGCGCCAGCCTCAATGCCCGCGACGGACGCAACGCAAACGCCGCCCTGCTCGTTAACGTCACGCCTGAGGACCTTCCCAACGATGACCCGCTCGCCGGCATCGAGCTCCAACGTGCCTGCGAGGCGGCCGCCTATCGCCTGGGCGGTTCCAACTGGAACGCACCGGCACAACTCGTCGGAGATTTCCTCGCAGAACGCGCCAGCAAGGCGCCCGGAAAGGTAAAGCCCACCTATCCGCTCGGTGTGACCTGGACGGCAATTGACGAAGCCCTGCCGCAGCATATCGTCGAGTCGCTCCGCCTGGGACTTCCCCTACTCGGAAAAAAGCTACGAGGTTACGACCGTCCCGATGCCGTTCTTACCGGCGTGGAGACTCGTTCGAGCTCACCGGTCACTGTCACCCGAGACCGAACGTGCCATGCCGTGTCGACCCCGGGCCTCTACCCTTGTGGTGAGGGAGCTGGATATGCCGGCGGCATCATGAGCGCGGCCACCGACGGCATTCGTTGTGCCGAAGCCCTGATCGCAGACCTCTAACGCACGAATTCCAGCGCGCAAAAGACATAGGCCCCGAGCTCCACAGGGAACTCGGGGCCTGTTCGCTATTTCTTAAACCGTGCACCCTGGCGTTTTCTGCCCGATGCGAACGTGGAACCCTTGCGGGCCTGCAAACGCAAGCGCTCGATCGTCTCGTCCTCAGACGCACCCTCGAGCATCGCCCGAATCTGAACGACGGCATCGCGCAGGCGCGCCGCCTCCTCAAAGTCCATGGCGGCAGAAGCGTTACGCATATCCTCTTCCATGGTTTCGACGATCCGCACAAGCTCGTCATGCGGCAGTTCTTCCAACTGCTCCGCAAGTGTCTGCTCGGGCGCCACCGTTTCCGGCACACCGCCCTCGCCCGACTCATCGGGCGTATAGAATGCGCCATGGCCAAGAGAGTCGCCCTTCGAGCGTCCTTTGGAGCCCACAGTTTTTTCGGCCTCGGCAATAAAACTTGAGATGTCGTTGATGGCCTTGCGCACTGTCTTGGGCACAATGCCATGTTCTTCGTTATATGCCATCTGAATCTCGCGACGGCGCTGCGTCTCCTCGATGGCCTCTTTCATCGAATCGGTCACAACGTCTGCATACATGATGACTTCACCATCGGCGTTACGGGCCGCACGGCCAATCGTCTGAATCAGCGAACGGCGGTTGCGCAAGAAGCCTTCCTTATCGGCATCGAGAATTGCCACCAGTGAGACCTCGGGGAGATCCAAGCCCTCGCGAAGCAGGTTGATGCCAACGAGAACATCGATCTTGCCCTCGCGCAGCGTTCGCAGGATCTCGACACGGTCCATTGTCGCCGTATCAGAATGCATGTAATTGACCTTAATGCCCGCATCAAGCAGATGGTCGGTCAGGTCCTCGGCCATGCGCTTGGTCAACGTGGTCACCAGCACGCGCTCCTTGCGGGCAACGCGCTCGCGAATCTCGTCCTCAAGATCGTCAATCTGACCGCGAACCGGACGCACGTCAATCTTGGGGTCGAGCAGGCCGGTCGGACGAATAATCTGCTCCACGTCGTTTTGGCTCACCCGCAGCTCGTAGTCGCCCGGCGTGGCCGAAACATAGATAAACTGGGGGATCCTTGCCTCAAACTCATCGAAACGAAGCGGGCGGTTATCGAGCGCCGAGGGCAGGCGAAAACCGTGTTCCACCAGCGTCACCTTACGCGAGCGGTCACCTTCGTGCATGCCGCGAATCTGCGGCACCGTCACATGGCTCTCATCGATGATGCAGAGCATATCCTTGGGAAAGTAATCGATTAGGGTAAACGGCGGCTCACCCGGCTTGCGACCGTCCAGATGACGCGAGTAGTTCTCGATGCCGTTGCAAAAGCCCATCGTCTCGAGCATCTCAAGATCATAATCGGTACGCTGCTGCAGACGCTGCGCCTCGAGCAACTTGTCGGTCGCCTTGAGCTCCGCCACGCGCTTCTCGCACTCTTCGCTGATCGATTTCAGAGCCGCCTTGACCTTCGGCTTCTCGGTCACGTAGTGCGATGCCGGCCATACGGGAATGGCCTCGTACTCACGAAGCATCTCACCGGTGACCTCATCGATCTCGGCAATCAGCTCGACCTCGTCGCCAAAGAACTCAAACCGCAACGGATGCTCGGCATAAGGCGGATACACGTCAACAACATCGCCGCGCACGCGGAACGTGCCACGTGCCAGGTCATAGTCATTGCGATCATATTGAATGTCGATAAGTGCATGGATAAAGTCATCGCGCTCGAGCGGCACCTTCTTGTCGACGTTTGGAGCCAGACCCGCATAGTCCTCAGGAGAGCCAATGCCATAGATACACGAGACCGATGCGACAACGATCACATCACGTCGAGAGAGCAGTGACGCGGTCGCCTGATGGCGCAGCATCTCGACCTCTTCGTTAATCGAGGAGTCTTTCTCGATATATGTATCGCTTTGCGGCACATACGCCTCGGGCTGATAGTAGTCGTAGTACGAGACGAAGTAGACCACAGCGTTGTTGGGAAAGAACTCTTTGAGCTCGCTCGCAAGCTGAGCAGCGAGCGTTTTATTGGGGGCCATGACCAGCGTCGGCTTTCCCAGGGCCTCAATAGTCTTTGCCATCGTGAAGGTCTTGCCCGAACCAGTCACGCCCAGCAAAACCTGATAGCGGTCTCCGTCCCTCACGCCCCGCACAAGTGACTCAATGGCCTTAGGCTGGGAACCAGCGGGCTCGTATGGAGACACGACCTTAAACGGCACATCAGCGCCCTCAACGCCAAAGCGCTTAAGTTCACCACCAACGCGTTCTACTTCAAATTCCGCCATGGATACTCCTAACTCGTACATCTGCAGTATACGCAGGCGGTGGGCTTAGTCCTATACGAACCGATCGGGATAGAGAGTCTTATATCGAACCCAGGCATTATTGACGCGAATCAGATAAGCCTGAGTTTCAGGGAAGGTAATCGCATTATGGAGTGACGTGTTCTGCTGCGCCCATCCGTCGACATTGCCCATACCGGCGTTATAGGCGGCGATGGCACTATCCGTCGACCCGTTGAAATAGGCGAGAAGATACGAGAGGTATGCGCAGCCAAACTCGATATTCGTAGCCGGATCGTTAAGATTGTCGACCGAATACTCCCCTCCGTCGACAAGGCCCTTGGCGATCATGTCCTGGGCAGTCTCGGGCATCAGCTGCATCAATCCCTGAGCACCCTGATTCGACTCGGCCTCGGGATCCCAATTCGATTCCGACTTAATGACAGCGCACACCAGATACGGATCCAGATTATGCGAAATACTGGATTGCTTTACATACGCCTCGTAGTCAATCGGATACAGCGGCTTAAAGAAAGCGGCAGGAGCACACGAGTAGACGAGCGAAATAAGGCCGAAGACGAACACAACGGCAAGTGGCGCCACGCGATACCACGTAAAGAAACGTGCCTTAGGCATCGGCCTCCTCCTTATCCGGAGTATCTATAAACCCGTGGCATGCAAGCCATGAGTCAAGCTGCTCAAAGAGCGAATTATCGGCTGCCGAATTATCAATCACCGTTGTAGCGAGATTGCACAGCGCAGATTCATCGGGCTGGCAAGCAGAACGGGCATCGAAATCAGATGGCTCCATGCCACGTTGAATAGCGCGCTCGCGACGAACTGACAAAGGGGCGCTAATGACCAGAATTTCATCAGCCAAGCCAAATGCATCCTCAAAACCAGTCGGAGCTGAAACCTCGACCACCGCAAAAGGATAACGGGGAGATGAAACCGTACAACAAACCGGATCGAGAATCCTAAGCGAAAGCTGTTCAATCAGAACGGGATGCACGATGCCATTGAGCCGTGCGACCGAATCAGGAGAAGCGAAAGCTCGAGAAGCGAGGATACTGCGGCGAATGCCGCCTTCCTCATCCAAAATGTCCCAACCGAATTCATCCGCGAGAGCATTGACGATATCAGAGCCCGGCACATACAGCGATTTTGCAAGCTCATCCAGATCGATAAGCATAGCGCCACGAGATTCGAAATAGCGGCAGGCAGTCGACTTACCCGAAGCAATATTGCCCAAGACAAACACGGTAAACATCAAGCCCTCCCTAACGCCAATGCGAGTAATTATCGCTCAAATACACTAGAAGAACTCAAAATACAGCCAAACAGTAAGAGCGAATACGGGGGAGCTAGGTCCCAAAGTACAACGTGTAAACAACGCAAAAAGGGGGAGGCCGCGAGGCCTCCCCCTTCTCAGTTCAAGCGTACGGCTCGGTGCCGTCCACCGGTCAGCGGCGCCCTGGCCTCCCACGGGCTGACCC
>UQIK01000003.1 GCA_900541125.1 uncultured Collinsella sp. | reverse complement strand
CATCCGGTCCGACCGGGCCGCGCGGCAAGGAGATATATTGCCAGACCGGAGGGGCGCCGTGGGCGGGAATCTGGGCGTACACATTTCCTACACATCTTGGAATCCGACTAACGTTTGCCAGCCGTTACCTACCGCTCGCCGAGCATCTCTTTATATAAGGCAGTCTCATGGTTAAAGCGGATACGTTCCCCTAGCTAAAGCACAGCCAGCATCGAGCAACTCATCACGTTCTTCCACCGAGAACCCCTCGGCGTAGACGCGCACCACTGGTTCGGTCCCGCTAGGACGGACCAGCAGCCACGTGTCATCCTCGAATGCCAAACGCAAGCCATCCATATGACTAACGTTTTGCGGCACCTTGCCACAAATCGACTTGGGGTTTACGCCCGGCAGCAGGGTTCGTAACGTTTCGGCATCTTCGGCCTCAAGGCGTAAATCGCGTCGACCGTAACTCGTCTTACCAAAACTGTCCTCGAGTTGGTCGACCAGAACGCCCAAAGGCGCGTCCGTCTTTGCCATAAGCTCACACAGAATCAGACAGGCGAGGATTCCATCGCGCTCGGGCATATGCGCGGCGATGCCGATACCACCGGCTTCTTCGCCGCCCATGAGGACGCCGCCCTTCTTCATCTCCGCCGCTATATATTTGAAACCGACTGGTTTGACGGTCACGCGGCAGCCAAGCGCCTCGGCAATGCGACGCACGAGCGTCGAGCATGAAAGATTGACGACGACGCGCCCCTCCAAATTGCGAAATTGAACCAAGTCGCCCAAAACGAGCGCCATGATCTGATGCGGATGTATATATCTGCCGCGCTCGTCAACCGCGCCGATACGGTCGGCGTCGCCGTCGGTCACCAGGCCAGCGCAAGCTCCGTCCTCGATAACCGTGCGCTCGCAAGTGTCCACCCAAGGCTCAACGGGGTCGGGGCAGATATCTTCTTGATCAGACGCCTGCCCGGCGTGAATCTCGTGCACCTCAACGCCAAGCTCGCGCAGCAAGTCGGCTAGATAGCCCTGGGCTGCGCCGCCCATGGGATCGACAACCACGCGCAAGTGCGCGGCGCGGATGGCTTCGGCATCGACAAACGATGCCACCGCCTGCATATAGTCAGGAATGATATCCGCGGTGCGATATTGCCCCTCGATCCCCATTGGCTCGGGAGCCATAGTCTCTTCGAGCTCTTCGATGACATCCTGGTTGGCGGTCGAGCCGTCACCCATGCGAATCTTGAGGCACAGATAACCCTGCGGATGATGGGACCCCGTCACCATGAGCGCGCCGCACGCCTCACCGTCATAAGCCGCCGCCCACGTAAGGGCAGGGGTCGGGACAGGCCGCGAAGCGAGCACGGCGTCTAGCCCGTGCGCTGCTAGCGCGCCCGCCGCAAGCTCAGCGAACTCGCGCGCCAGGGGCCGGGTGTCGAACCCTATATATACCGTTTTGCCCGGATTGGTCTTTTGCCACAACTCGCCGACGGCATCGGCGATACGGGCAACGTTATCGGCAGTGAAGTCCTCATCGACGCGAGCGCGCCAACCGTCAGTTCCAAAATGAATTATCGCGCACACGCGCAGACACCTCACAGTGTTTGGATCATGGTACGCATGGGGTATACCCGCAACATGCACTCGGCAACCTGCCGGCACCAGCATTCACCATTTGGGCAAATGCTGCCGAGAACATGCAGGCAATAAAAAAACCGCCCCGTATGAGCGGTTTTGCCCTTTATATATCGAGCGCCTCGGCCATCGCTGCCGTAGTGATTGCCGTGGTTCCACAGCAACTGCCCACCATTGCGGCACCGGCATGTCTCCATTCGATGCATGCGCGCGCGAAAGCTTCGGGGTTCTCGTGCCATACGGGGCCATCCTGAGTCTGGACCGGATCGCCTACGTTGGGACGCACCGTGACGGGAGTAGTCGCCGATGCAACCATCCTGGGCACCGCCGCGTTCGCGGCCGCAAGCGAACAGCAATTAACACCAATCGAGTTTGCGCCGTGTTTTTCGGCGTACAAAACGGCTGCCTCGATGTTGAGGCCATCGCCCAACAGGTCGCCTTTATCGTCAACGACAAAACTCACCAGAACAGGCATACCGTCGGCGGCATCTCGGGCACCGGCAAGCATGGGCTGCAAATTACGGATAGACGTCACCGTCTCGATCAGCAGACCGTCAACGCCGGCATTGAGCAAGGCGTGCGCCTGTTCGCGCGCAATGCCTCGGATTTCACGATACTCGGCAGAGTCCTCGGCAAACCACTCAATACCGATCGGGCCCATCGAGCCCAGCAGCAGCTGAGGGTGCGCCTGGCGGGCATCGTCGACGGCCCCGCGATTGACCTCCGCCACGGACGGCGAAATCTGGTCGTGCTTGAGGGCATAGCTCGATGCCTGAAAGGTGTTGGTAATGAGCACCTGCGCGCCGGCGGCGACATACAAGCGATGGATACGAGAAACTGTCTGCGGCTCTGCCAGATTCCAAAACGCCGGTGGAATGTCGGCGGCATCGTACTCACTCAACAAGACACTGCCCATGGGACCCTGCGCCAACAAGGTCTCGCTCGACAAGCGGCGCGCAAGTTCCTCGGCACCAAAGCGGTTGTAATAACTCGTATCCATATATATCCCGCTATTCCTCGACGCTGATTCCCTGCTTTTCGAGATAGGCGAGCCAGCGGCTCATCGTGTCCTCGGATAGCGCATGCTCCATCATGCAGGCCTCGGAATCGGCTCGCTCAAATTCGACACCGAGCTCCTGAACCAAAAACGTGCGGATGAGGCGATGACGGTACCAGATAGCCGTGCCAACCTCGCGGCCGCGATCGGTCAGGATTACCTTGCCGTAGTGCGATTGCTCGACAAGCTCGGATGCCTTGAGCGCCGAAACCGCTTTATTGACCGATGCCTTGGAGACGCCAAGGCGCTGCGCGATGTCGACCGATCGCACACCGTTGGTTTCCCCCTCTTCGCTTTCAATGCGAACCATGCACTCCAAGTAGTCTTCGTTCGCCACCGTCAGATGCAGTTCGCGCGAGCTATTTGTCGTATCCATGATCTTCCGTCCCTTCTGCATTCAATGGCTGATTCTACCCCATCCAAGCGTCGCGGTATGCCGTGGCATACCGTGCTAGAGTTCTTGTTGCACACGACGACCAAGATTGGAGCGGTCTTTATGGAAAACACCACCACGAACCCCGATGTCCTCGAGCGCTTTTTGCGCTACGTCCAGATCAACACGCAGTCCGAGGATGCAAACTGCGACCAGGTACCCTCGAGCGCCGTTCAGTTTGACCTTGCCAACGTGCTGGCTGAAGAGCTGCGCGAGCTTGGTGCGGAAGATGCCCACGTGACCGAGCACGCCTATGTCTGCGCGCATATCCCCGCAAGTGCGGGCGCTGAGGACAAGCCCGCCCTGGGCCTGATCGCCCATCTCGACACCACCGAAGTTGCACCGGGTGCCGGCGTGAAGCCGCACATCGTACACTACGAAGGCGGCGACCTGGTCTGCGGCACGGTTGGCGGTAAGCCCGTTGCCATGAGTACCGCCAAGCTTCCCGCCCTGAACGACCTCGCGGGTGAGGACCTGGTCTGCAGCGATGGCACCACGCTGCTGGGCGCGGACGACAAGGCAGGCGTCGCCGAGATCATGTCACTTGTCGCGCGTATCGCTCAGGACCCCTCTCTGCCCCATCCCGCACTCGGCATTTGCTTCTGCCCTGACGAGGAGATCGGCCACGGAGCCGAGCTGCTGGATATCGATACCTTTGGCTGCAAGTACGCCTACACGGTCGACGGCGGCCCCATCGGCGAGCTGGAGTGGGAGTGCTTCAATGCCGCCGAGGTGACCGTCCGCTTTGAGGGCCAGTCCATCCACCCGGGCGACGCCAAGGGCCGTATGGTCAACGCAGGCAATCTGTTCTGCGACTTCAACGCGTTGCTCCCCTACGTGCAGCGCCCGGAGTATACGGAAGGCTACGAGGGCTTTTATCACCTTGAGGGCGTATCTGCGACCGTCGATCACGCCACAGCGCGCTATATCGTCCGCGACCATGACGCCGCCAAGTTCCAGCAGAAACTCGACCTTATTGATGCCGCCGCCTCGATGCTCAACCAGCGTCTGGGTGAGGAGCGCGTGACAGTCGAGATTAAGCAGCAGTATCGAAATATGGCCGAAATCGTTCGTGACTATCCCGAGCTTATTGATGTTGCCAAGGAAGCCTACCTTGCCTGCGGCGTTGAACCCCAAGTGCTGCCGATTCGCGGCGGCACCGACGGTGCACAGCTGTCGTTCCGCGGTCTGCCCTGCCCCAACCTTTCCACCGGCGGCTATTGCTACCACGGCGTCAACGAGTTCGTCCCGGTCAGTTCGCTCGTCAAGATGACCGACGTGCTCCAGGAGCTCGTCGCCCGCTTTGCATAAGCCTGGCTGCACAAGTCCAAAAGACGAATTGCCCCGTTCTCAACCAAGAACGGGGCGATTTTTTTACTGCAAAGAGAATAGGTTGACGCACGCCAGCCTCTTAACGCAAGGAGTGTCCCAAACTGCCGGCACAAAAGGAACGTCCCCAAGTGCCAAGTGTTCCGGCAACGCCGATGTTTTGGCAACGACAGCGAGCGGGTCGCATTTGAGACAAGGTGACGTGAAGCGAAAGGGCGCTGACCTTCTGGTCGCGCCCTTGAAGTTGAACGTCAGATTGTCCAAATGCGGCCCGCGCAGCGTCGAGCCGTTACGGCGTTTGGTAAAACGCCGTAACTTAGTAGTTGGCTTCGTAGCCGTTGCCGTCGCCGGTCGGCTCTTCGTAGTAGTCCGAATCGCTCGAATCGCTTGAGTCATCGGAATCGTCAGAGCTGACCGATGAGGTTGCGGTACCGTTTGCGTAGTCGTCAGACGTGTTGTTGTTCAGGTCGCCGATTGTAGAGCTGGAACCGTCGGAAAGACCCATGGTGTTGGGACCCTTGGGGTCCTTGCCGGCATCGACGCGCTCCATCATTTCCTTGAGCTCGTCCTCGTAGACAAAGACGTAGCTCACACCGTCGATCATGGTACTGTCGTCGGCGTACGAGGGCAGGTTGGCCGAGTAGATACCGTCGACATCCATACCGCGCATGGCGTTGACCGTAGCCACGATATCCTGAACGCTCATATCGGTTACAAGCATATCGGACAGCGAATTAACCAGGCCAAAAATCTTCGTGGCATCGAAGTTATTGAGAATCTGGTTGGCAAGGGCGCCAAGCACCTGACGCTGGTGGCGCATGCGCGTGTAATCGCCGTCGGCATAGGTGTAGCGGCAGCGGGCATAGGTAAGGGCGGTGGCACCGTCCATATGCTGCTGGCCAGCGGTAATCTTAATATCCAGGTGCTCGGGGTCGTCAACATCATCGGTTGCGTTAATGTCGATACCGCCAACCGAATCAATCAGTGCCTGCATACCGTCGAAGCTGACCTCGGCATAGTGGGAAATCTGAACACCGCACAGCTCGTTGACCGCCTCGACCATGGCCTCGGCGCCGCCAACGGTATGGCAGGCGTTGATCTTCATGGTCTCGCCCTTGTACTCGACCTTGGTATCGCGCGGAACGGAAATGAGCGTCGCCTGCTTTTGCGTGGGGTCGATGCGTGCCAGGATAATCGAGTCGGCACGATACGTATCCTCGCCCGGACGGCCGTCGGTGCCAAGAAGCAGCACGTAGAACGGATCCTTTGCCTCATCGGTGTCAACCAGAACCCGACGCAGATTGTCGGTAATGACATTAGAATCGCCGAGCTTGCCCATAATGGTGGCAAACCACAGGCCGGCAGCGGTAGTGGCACTCAGCAGCACGCCAAGCACGACAATGAGCGCGACGTGACGAATCGTGTGGCTACGACGACGTTGGCGAGCGCGCTCGGAATAGCGAGCCACGTTATCGCGACTGTAGATCTTGGCCTGCGCACCAGTTGAGGGTCTTCGGGCGGTGGTATCCGCGAGGGGCTTTTTATTAAACATAGGCAACCTGTATTAGTAGATGACGGGATCGGGGACGGTAGCATGCTCGACATGCGCGCCGAGCGCCTGCAGCTTTTCGACAAACTGCTCGTAGCCGCGCTTGATGTGATGGATGGCCGAAACCTCGGTCGTCCCGTCGGCGATCAAGCCCGCTACGACGAGGGCCGCTCCGCCACGCAGATCGGGCGAGGTAACCTGTGCGCCCGAGAAGCCCCTGACGCCATGAATCATGGCATGATGGCTCTCGATACGAATGTCGGCACCCATGCGCACCAGCTCAGAGGCAAACATAAAGCGATTCTCGAAGATGTTCTCGGTGATAACGGAGCTACCGTCGGCAAGGGCGGAGAGTACCATAATCTGCGCCTGCATGTCCGTCGGGAAGCCGGGGAACGGAAGCGTCTGGATGTCGACCGGCTTGATGCGCTCGGCACGGTTCACATGGACGCCATCCTCGACGCGCTCGCAGTCGATACCCATGAGCTCCATCTTCTTGAGCACCATGCCCAAGTGAATGGGGCAAAAGCCCGTGACATCGACACCGCGATCGTCGGCCATCAACGCACCGGCAACGATAAAGGTACCGGCCTCGATGCGGTCGCCTACTACGCGATGGGTAACAGGATGGAGCTCTTCCACGCCTTCGATAGTCACGACGGGCGTGCCGGCGCCAACAATCTTGGCGCCCATCTCGTTGAGCATGTTGGCGAGATCGACGATCTCGGGCTCGCGGGCGGCATTGTCGATAACCGTGGTACCCTGCGCGCGCACGGATGCCATAATGAGGTTCTCGGTCGCACCGACACTGGCAAACTCGAGCGTGACGGTGGTACCGCGCAGACCTTGGGGCGCATTAGCGTTGATGTAACCGTGGGCGGTATCGAACTCAACGCCCAGGGCCTCAAGACCAAGAATGTGCATATCGATCTTGCGAGCACCCAGGTTGCAGCCGCCCGGCATGGCGATCTTGGCGCGATGGAAGCGGCCCAGCAGGGGTCCCATGACGGCGGTGGAAGCACGCATCTTAGCGACGAGCTCGTAGGGGGCCTCCCAAGAATCGACCTGAGAGGTATCAATCTCGAGCGTGTGCTCGTCGAGAACATCGATCGTAGCGCCCATGCCCTTGAGCACCTTGCCCATCACGTGGACATCGGAAATATCGGGCACGTTCTGCAGCGTCGTTTTGCCCGGCGCCAGAAGCGTTGCCGCCATGAGTTTGAGTGCGGAGTTCTTGGCGCCCGAAACGGGCACGGAGCCTCCGATGGCGTGGCCACCCTCAACGCGGATAATATCCAAGGTCTACCCTTTCAAAAAGCATGCCCGGGATGGCTGAGCCATCCCGGGCATGATGTGTTCGCAAATGGTCGAACGCTAAATCGTTTGACTATTGGGCAAGCTTGAGCTTACACCATGCGATTTCATTATAGAGGTAGGCGCGGCGTGCATCATCCTCCGACAAATTACCCAGCTTCTCTTCAAAACCTTGAATATCAGCTTTAAGCTTGTCGGCATCGACGGTCGCCAAATCGCAAGCGCGCTCGGCGAGAACGGTCACGACATCGTCCGCAACCTGGGCATAGCCGCCGGCCACGGCAAACGTGTGGTCGACAGTGCCCATGGCCTTATCGGAAACGCGAACGTAACCGCGGTCGATCGTGCAGATCTCGCTGGAGTGAGCAGGCAGAACGCCAAACTCGCCATCCGTGGACGGAATCGACACAAACGCAGCGTCGCCCTCATAGGCGCAGCTCACGGGGCACACGATGCGGATACGCATAACCTACTTCTCCCCCATCTTGCGGGCGCGCTCGCGCACGTCCTCAATCGTGGAAGCATAGCGGAAAGCCTGCTCGGGCAGGTCATCGGCCTTGCCGTCGACAATCTCGGCGAAAGAGCGGACGGTATCCTCGACGCGGACGTAGACACCGGGGTTGCCGGTGAACTTCTCGGCGACGTGGAAGGACTGCGAGAGGAACTGCTGAATCTTACGGGCACGGTTGACCGTAAGGCGCTGCTCCTCGGACAGCTCGTCCATACCCAGAATGGCGATGATGTCCTGAAGGTCGGAGTACTCCTGCAGGAGCTCCTGGACCTTGACGGCGACACGGTAGTGCTCCTCGCCGACGATCGAGGGATCGAGAGCGTCGGAGGAAGATGCGAGCGGGTCGATAGCCGGGAACAGGCCGAGCGACGAAATGCTACGCGAAAGAACCGTGGTGGCGTCGAGGTGCGTAAACGTCGTGGCAGGCGCCGGGTCGGTCAGGTCGTCTGCGGGGACGTAGACAGCCTGGACGGAGGTAATGGAGCCCGTCTTGGTCGAGGTAATGCGCTCCTGGAGGTCGCCCATCTCGGTTGCCAGCGTGGGCTGGTAACCAACGGCGGACGGCATACGGCCCAGCAGTGCGGAAACCTCGGAACCTGCCTGGGAGAAGCGGAAGATGTTGTCGATGAACAGCAGAACGTCCTGGCCGCGATCGCGGAAGTACTCAGCGGTGGTAAGGCCGGCCAGACCGATGCGCAGACGCGCTCCGGGCGGCTCGTTCATCTGACCATAGACCAAGCAGGTCTTGTCGATAACGCCAGACTCGCTCATCTCGAGGAACAGGTCGGTGCCCTCGCGGGTACGCTCGCCGACGCCGGTGAACACCGAGGTGCCACCGTGCTCCTGGGCGAGGTTGTTGATGAGCTCCTGAATCAGAACGGTCTTGCCGACGCCGGCGCCGCCGAACAGGCCTGTCTTGCCGCCACGGATGTAGGGCTCGAGCAGGTCGACGGCCTTGATGCCGGTCTCGAAGATCTCGGTCTTGGTGGTGAGCTCGTCGAAACGGGGCGCTGCATGGTGGATGGGGTAGAACTCCTCCACCTCGGGCATGGGCTTGCCGTCGACGGGCTTGCCCATGACGTTCCAAATGCGGCCGAGCGTCTTGGGGCCAACGGGCATCTTCATGGGCTCACCGGTATCGGTGGCGATGAGACCGCGCTGCAGGCCGTCGGTCGAGGACATGGCGACCGTGCGGACGACGCCGCCCGGAAGCTGGCTCTCGACCTCGAGGATCGTGCTCAGATGACCGATCGGGGTCTCGGCCTCGACCGTGAGCGCGTTGTAGATCGGGGGCACCGCGCCGTCAAACTTGACGTCGACGACAGGGCCGATGATTCGCACGATGCGACCATCACCGGCAGTCGTCTTCTTGGTGGCTTCCTCGACCGCAAGCTTTACGGTGTTATTAGCCATTACTGTTCCTCCAATGCTGAGGCTCCGCCGACGATCTCGTTAATCTCGGTCGTGATCGAAGCCTGGCGCACGCGACTATACGTGCGGGTAAGGGTCGAGATGATCGCGGTGGCGTTTTCCGTCGCGGAGTGCATGGCCTTGCGGCGTGCACCCTGCTCGGCAGCCGCCGAATCGATCAGGGCCTGGTAGACGACCGTCAGGATATAAGACGGCACAAGCTTGCCGAGAACATGCTCGGGAGAGGGCACGAACTCGAACGTGGACGAGATGCGCTTAGGGGCGTCGGTCTCGTTCTTACGCGGACCGTGGGCCATAGCGATCATCTCGGGGTCGAGCGGCAACAGATGCTCGACGCGAAGCTCCTGATCCACGCGGTTCTTGGCGTGGTGGTAGACAAGCTCGACACGGTCAAGCTCACCGGCACGATACGCATCGCAGATATGAGAGGAGATCATGCGGGCCTGATTAAAATCGGGCTCAGAGGAGTTGCCCTCAAAGTGCATGACGACGTTTGCGCGGTCATGGAAATACGTGGCCGGCTTACGCCCGCACGCGATGATCTCGCACTCGATGCCGTCGTTCGCCCAAGAAGCGGCGAGCTTTTCGGCCGTGCGCTCCACCGTCGTATTGAAACCGCCGGCAAGGCCGCGGTCCGAGGCAATAACGACAATCAGGCCATGCTTGACGCTCTCATGCTTCTGCAGCATGGGATCGGTGCCCGAACAGGAGGCGTCGCCGGCGACCGTCAACATGACGTCGGTCAGCGCCTCCTTATAGGGCTCGGCCTGCTTGGAGCGATCGAGGGCACGACGGATCTTGGCCGTAGAGACCATCTCCATCGTGCGCGTGATCTGCTTGGTCGTGGTAACCGAGGAGATTCGCTTCTTAATGTCGCGAAGGTTGGCCATGGGGCTTAGTTCTCCTCTGATCCAGAAACATCCGAATGGTGCTTGGCCATGAACTGCTGCTTGAAGTCGCCGATGACGCGCAAGAGCTCAGCCTTGGTGTCATCATCGATCTTCTTGGCGCGAACCTTGTCGAGCAGCGAGCCAAAGCCATTGTCCATGTACTCGATGAGCTCGGCACGGAAAGGCAGCACGTCGGCGATCTCCAGGTCATCCAGGAAGCCCTCGTTGCCAGCGAACAGCGTAACGATCTGCTCGCCAACCTCAAACGGCTTGTAACGCGGCTGCTTCAGGAGCTCGGTCATGCGGGCACCATGGGTCAGCTGCTTCTGAGTAGCCTCGTCGAGGTCGGAGCCGAACTGCGTAAAGCCGGCGAGCTCCTGATAGGAAGCGAGGTCCAGACGGAGGTTGCCGGCGACCTGCTTCATAGCCTTGGTCTGCGCGTCGCCACCGACGCGGGACACGGAAATGCCCACGTCGACTGCCGGGCGCTGGCCCTGGAAGAAGAGCTCGGACTGCAGGTAGATCTGACCATCGGTAATGGAAATGACGTTGGTCGGAATGTAGGCCGAGACGTCGCCGTCCTGAGTCTCGATGATCGGCAGAGCCGTCATGGAGCCGTAACCGTTCTTCTTGGACATCTTGACGGCACGCTCGAGCAGACGAGAGTGCAGGTAGAAGATGTCGCCAGGATAGGCCTCGCGTCCGGGCGGACGATGCAGCGTCAGCGACATCTGACGGTAGGCCACAGCCTGCTTGGACAGGTCGTCGTAGATGACGAGCACGTGGCCGCCGGGGTTGGTCTCGCTGGCGGGCTTGCCGTCCTCGCCGTTGTACATAAAGAACTCGCCGATAGCGGCACCGGCCATAGGCGCGATGTACTGCATAGGGGCGGAATCGGCAGCAGTGGCCGAAACGATGATGGTGTAGTCGAGCGCACCGTGCTGAGCGAGGGTCTCGCGGATGTTGGCAACCGTGGAGGCCTTCTGGCCGATGGCAACATAGATGCAGACCATGCCCTTGCCGCGCTGATTGAGGATAGCGTCGATGGCGATGGCGGTCTTACCGGTCTTACGGTCGCCGATGATGAGCTCACGCTGACCGCGGCCGATAGGCACCATGGAGTCGATAGCGAGCAGACCGGTCTGAACCGGCTCGCACACCGGGGTACGATCGATGACGCCGGGAGCCTTGAACTCGATGGGGCGACGGTGCGTAGCGACGATGTCGCCCAGGCCGTCGATGGGCTGGCCGAGCGGATTGACGACGCGGCCGAGCATGGCACGGCTCACGGGGATATCCATAACGCGGCCAGTGGTGCGGCACTCGTCGCCTTCCTTGATGGAGTCGACGGCACCGAACAGAACGGCGCCGACCTCGTCACGGTCAAGGTTCTGGGCAAGGCCGAAGACGGTCTCACCGGTATCGGAGCTCTTGAACTCCAGAAGCTCGCCTGCCATGGCGCTCTTGAGGCCGGAGACGCGCGCGATGCCGTCGCCTACCTCGTCGACCGTTGAAACCTCATGCGTATCGACCGTCGCGGAGAGGCTCGTGAGCTGCTCCTGCAGTTTCTTGGCGATATCCTGGGCATTGAGGGTTTCGGACATTAGGCTTCACCTCCGTACGAATTAGCAGAGTTTGCGAGGGTCTCCTGCGCGATGCGCAGCTGCGTCTTGACGGAAATGTCACGACGCTCGCCGCGGGCCTCGAGCACCAGGCCGCCCACGATAGACGGGTCGACCTGCTCGATAAGGAATACCTTGCGGCCGAAGTCCTGCTCGCATTTCTTAGTGATGGTTTGACGCAGCTCGTCGTCGAGCGGGATCGCCGTGGTGACGGTCACGCCCACTACATCCTCGTCTTCCTCGGCAACATACTTAAAGGCAGCTGCCACCTTGGGAAGAAGGTCGAGCTGGTCGCGCTTGGACATGGTGTCGAGCACGGCGATGATCTCGGGGCTGGCAGAAGCCAAGCGCTCGATCATCTCGAGGTCCTCGAACACATGGTTCTCGGCCTTGGCGGCTTCCAAAAGGGAACGCGCGTAGGTCTCGAGCACCTTGTCCTGATAGCGGCTAGTCGGCATTCAGGCTACCTGCTTCCTGGATGTAGCGCTCGATGAGCTTCTTCTGCTCGGCATCGTCCTCGAGTGCCTCGCCCACGATCTTGGTGGCGACGGCAACGGACAGGTCGGCGATGGAGCTCGCGGCACCGGCGTAGATGGACTTGCGCTCGTCCTCGACGGTCGTATGGGCCTTGGCGATGATCTCCTCGGCCTCCTTGTGAGCAGCCTCGATGATACGGGCACGCTCGGACTCGGCGTCCTTACGGGCCTCGAGAACGATGTCGGCAGCCTGACGACGGGCGTCGGTGACGATCGAGTCGGACTCAGCGCGCTTGGCGATAGCCTCCTGCTTGGTCTTCTCGGCCTCGTCGAGGCTCTCCTCGATCTTCTTGCCGCGCTCCTCCATGGTTTTCATGATGCCCGGCAGGGCGACCTTGGCCAGCACGATCCAGATAATCAGGAAGGCGATAAGCGCCGGGATGAACTCCGCCATCTTAGGGATGAGGATGTCCGCACCGGCGGCGCCGTCCTCGGCGAACGCGGAAACCGGCATGAGCAGCGCGGCCGCGGACGCGGAGAGTGCGATCGCGCTCTTCTGGGATGAAAGATTCATACTTGACGCTCCGTGCTATTTAACGATCAGCGCGACAACGAAGCCGATCAGAGCCAGAGCCTCGCCGAAAGCGGAGCCCATGATGAAGACGGTGAACACGCGGCCCTGGACCTCAGGCTGACGGGCCATAGCACCCGTAGCACCCAGAGCAGACAGGCCGATAGCAAGACCAGCGCCGATAACACCGAGACCGTAACCGATAACTCCCACGATTCCTCCTTTGTCGTGCGTGTCTTATTTCACGCAGGATAACCTTTTTATAACTGCCGGGCTCCATGGGTACGGGCACCGGCGGTTTAACGAATTACCTTACCTTTAAGGCGCGAACGGAAGACTACTCCTCCTCCGCGACCTCCTCTGCCTCGGAGACATACACGGCGGTAAGGACCGTGAAGACGTAAGCCTGGATGGCGCCGACCACAAGCTCGATCGCATAGATCAGGATGAGGATGGCAAGCCAGGCCAGCGAAGGCAGGGCGCCGACGGCGTGGGCCGCGGAAACCTGCTGAAGCAGCGGCTGCATGAACATGCTCGCCATGATGGCAAACGAGCCCATGACCACGTGTCCTGCGAACATGTTGCAGAACAGACGGACGGCGAGCGTGATGAGGCGCAGGAAGGTCGAGAAAAGCTCGACGACCCACACGAGCACGTTCATCGGGAAGCTCACGCCCTGCGGGGCGAGGCTCTTGATGTAGCCGATCACGCCGTGCGCCTTGCATCCGTAGTAGATGAAGTACACGAAGGCGAAGATGGCGAGCGCGGCGGTGGAGCCGATTGCGCCGGTGCCGGGCTTCATTCCCGGGATCAGGCCGATCATGTTGTTGATCAGGATGAACAGGAAAAGCGAGCACAGGAACGGGAAGTGCTTCTTCCAGTTCTCACCCACGACACCCTTGCCGATATCGTTCTCGACGTACTCGATGATGTACTCGAAACCGTTGACGAAGAAGCCCTTGGGAACCAAAGTCTGCTTCTTCTTGAACACGGCCAGGACGATCAGGAGCACGATCGTGGAGACGATCAGCCAAAACGAGTACTGCGTGATGCCGCAGCTCAGATCGCCCACGACAGGGGTGGAGCTGAACTCGCTGACCAGATGATTAATCTCATCAGGCAGCTTTTCAAAAATTTCCACGACTTACCTTTCGACCTCATGAGGATCTCGCAGCGCCTTGGCGACGCGAACCGCGCAGGCGGCCATAAAGGCCACGAAGCCGATCGCCTCGCCCAGGAGGAACATGCGAAATGCCTCTCCGAACAACACAAACACAACCAAGGTAAAGACAAGCAACGCGATTGCCGAGACCGCGAGACTCACCATACCCTTGAGCATGTCCGCATTCTGCTTATCGTCAAGAACCGGCTTGAGCGTAAAGACAAAGGGAAGGAAGGCAATCGCGCCCGCGATGGCACCTGCAACGATAGCGAGCAGATCGGCTATCTGAAACACTGGCGTCCTCACTTTCCTTTTTAACGCCTCACAGAACAGTTCCCGCCAAACATTGGTGACTATTGTACGAGCCAATCGCTAAAGTACAACCGAAAAAGCATCGGTTAATACGCACCTGTTCGTTTTCTTAAGACCTTCTTTATGCCGCAGGTACGGTAATACGTTTTTCTCGAACCCTGCAGGGCAAAACGTCCGTTAACAGGAGTGCGCGCGGTCGCCTTTTGTTCGACCGCGCGCACCGTTTCTTCGTATTTGCAGCCGCGGCCGTCTTAGCCCAGCGACTAGAGCGTGCCGTAGATGCGGTCGCCGGCGTCGCCGAGACCGGGAACGATGTAGGCAGCCTCGTTGAGATGGTCGTCGATGGCGCAGGTATAGATATGCACATCGGGATCCTTCTCAGTCAGCGACTTGAGGCCCTCGGGGGCCGCGACGATGCACAGCATGCGGATGTCCTTGACACCGCGCCCGCGCAGGTAGCTGATGGCCATCTCGGCCGAACCGCCCGTGGCGAGCATGGGGTCGACGACCAGGCAGATGCGCTGGTCGATATCCTTGGGCATCTTGCAGTAATACTCGTGCGGCTCGTGGGTGACCTCGTCGCGCTCCATGCCGATGTGGCCCACGCGAGCGGAGGGCACCAGGTCGAGGATACCGTCGACCATGCCAAGGCCCGCACGCAGGATGGGCACGATGGCGAGTTTCTTGCCGGCAAGCTGTTTGAACGTGGCGGTAGTGATGGGGGTCTCGACCTCGACGTCTTCCATAGGCAGGTCGCGCATGGCCTCGTAGCCGTCAAAAAGCGCGAGTTCGCGCACGAGCTGACGGAACTGGTTGGTGCCGGTGTTTTTGTCGCGCAGGATCGACAGCTTGTGCTGGACGAGCGGATGATCGACAAGCGTCACACGGGACGCATCGTAGGTGACGGTCATGGGTTGATTGCCCCTTTCGTTGCAGCCGCAAAACGGCCTTGCTGACAAGGCGCGCAGCAATGTTGCCGCCGCACGCCATGCATAAGTTTAGCGGTTTGTTGTATCGAGCAGCCCATCGCAGCCCTACTGTGCGGTACTGAGCGAGCGCTTGACTGCATCACGCCAGCCCGCAAGGTTTTGCTCGCGACGCTCGGCGGACATATGGGGAAGGAAGGTCCTAACGATCTGGGCATTTTGCTCCAGCTCTTCAAGGTCTTCCCAATAGCCGACGGCAAGACCCGCCAAGTACGCGGCACCGATTGCCGTGGTCTCCACCGTCTCGCATTGCAGCACGGGGATATCCAGCAGGTCGGCCTGGAATTGCATGATGAACTCGTTGCGCGAGGCACCGCCATCGACAGACAGGCGCTCAATCGAAAGCCCCACGTCCTGCTCCATGGCGCGCAGCACGTCGTAGCTCTGATATGCCATGGATTCGCAGGCGGCACGTACGATGGTCGCACGGCTCGAGGCGCCGGTCAGACCGCACACGATACCGCGGGCATGCGGGTCCCACCAGGGAGCACCCAAACCTGCAAAGGCGGGAACGAAGTAGCAGCCCTCGTTGTCGCTAATCGAAGCGGCGAGTTGTGCCGACTCGCTCACGCTCGAGATGATGCCCATGTTGTTGCGAAGCCAGTTCATCGTTGAACCGGCGGCAAAAATAGAGCCCTCGAGCGCATAGCTGACTTTGCCGTCCGCAGCGATACCGATGGTGGAGACCAGGCCATTCTTGGATTCGACGATCTCGTCACCGGTGTTCATGAGCATAAAGCAGCCCGTGCCATAGGTGTTTTTGGTCTGGCCGGGATAGAAGCAGCAGTGGCCGAACAGCGATGCCTGCTGGTCGCCCGCCACGCCCATGATGGGCGGCATGTTGGTCATGATGTCGCTCGCGACGCGGCCGTAGTCGCCCGAGCTCCAGCGAACCTCGGGCATCATGGAACGTGGAACGTCAAAGAGCGCCAGCAGGTCGTCGTCCCAATCGAGCGTATGGATATTAAAGAGTGCCGTGCGGCTGGCATTGGTGTAGTCGGTGGCAAAGACCTGGCCGCCGGTGAGGTTGTAGATGAGCCAGGTGTCGATGGTGCCAAACATGAGGTCGCCCGCCGCCGCGCTCTCGCGTGCGCCGTCGACGTTGTCGAGAATCCACTGCACCTTGGAGGCCGAGAAATACGGGTCAAGCGTAAGTCCCGTGCGGGAGCGCACCAGCTCCTCGCAACCCTGTTCAACCAACGCGTCGATCGCCGGCGCGGTACGACGGCACTGCCATACGATGGCGTTATAGATGGGCTGGCCGCTCACGCGGTCCCAGACCACCGTGGTCTCGCGCTGGTTGGAGATGCCGATGGCGGCGATGCGATCGGAATGGATGCCGCTCTTAAACTGAACCTCCATCATCACGCCGATCTGGCTGGCAAGCACCTCCGTGGGATCCTGCTCCACCCAGCCGGGGCGCGGGAAGCTGGTTTTGACGCTACGACGCGCCTGGGCAACGATGCAGCCGTATTCGTCGACAATGGCCGCGAGTACCGAGGTAGTGCCGCAGTCGAGCGCCATGATGTAGGAACCGCCAAAGTTAAACGAGGCATCTTCCATGCCCAGGCTGCCCAGATTCAACGACATCGCTTACACCCTTCTATTGCATCGGGTCGGACAGGACCCGCTCGATCTCTGATGCGGGAAGTGCGCCTTGGCGCAGGATCTGGAGCCCGCCGTGCTGGAACGACACGATGGTCGAGGCGTCGCGACACGGGGTCTCACCGGCGTCGACGGCAACATCGACCCCCTCCAGGATGCGACCCTCGACGGCGGCAAAGCTTGCCGGCGAAGGCGCGCCGTGCGTGTTGGCGCTCGTGCAGGCAAGGGGACTGCCGCAGGCGCGGATGAGCGCTTGGACCACGGGAGAGGCCGAAGCGCGCAGGGCCACGGTGTCGTCGGCAGCGCGCATAAAGGTCGGCACGCAGGGGGCTGCCTTGACCACGATAGTCAGGGCTCCCGGCCAGCATCGTCGCGCGAGTACGCGGGCATCTTCCGGGATATCCACGCCATAGCGGTCGAGTGCTTCGACGCCATCGACCAGCCAAGCGACGGTTTGCGTGAGCTCACGTTGCTTGAGAGTGAAGATACGGCGATAGCCGGTGCCGAGCGCAGGAACTGCGGCGCCATTGACGGCAGCCTGCGGATCGCGCGGCCACGATGGGAATTCGCTTGTATCTTGGGGCACGGCGCCCGAGAAGGCGTTGACTGCCACGGCGACACCGTAGACGGTCTCGGTCGGAATCAAGGCCAGGCCGCCGCGGCCGAGCACCTCGGCCGTGCGCTCGACGGCAAGCCGATGCGGCTCGCGCGTTCCCTCGTATACCCGATAGACCGTCTGCATGTGTATGCCAGCCCCTTACGCTCCGGTGCAAGTTTGTTTACTGTGGGGCATTCTCGCACGAAACGTTCAACCTATTTGCCCAGAGCGCATGTTGGTTTGGTGAGCGGCTCTAGTAGTCGGTGAAAGTGAGGGGGTTAATTGAAGATTTTTAGCGCGCAAGCGTAACGGTACGATCGGGAAACTCGATGCTTGCAACCAGTTTTCCACCGAGGCTCTCTGCGTATCTGCTCAGCGTGTCGAGCCTCATCGAACCCAACTCCCCACGCTCGAGCTCGGATACACGTTTTTGAGAAACGCCCATCGACTGGGCGACCGACGCCTGTGTTAGATCTTTTAACCTGCGAATCTGAGCAAGCTTATAGGCTTCGATACGATCGCGAGTCCTCTCCTGCTCGGCGGTAATGGAGTCGCGTGTTATCCCACGAGATTCCATATACTCATGCAGTTCCATCTCGATCGAGCCTCCTTACGTGGCGACGGTATATTTGCTCGGCCCTTGGAATGTTGATCGCATACCAACCGTTCCATTTTGCCCTTGACGATCCCGCTCGCGACTTATCACCCGCCAATAGCAATACCGCCTGGCGCTTGGGGTCAAAGGCGAAGAGGATGCGAATCACCTGCCCACCACACGACGTCACTCTCAGCTCCTTTAAATGATGAAGCTTCGAGCCCTTTACGCGGTCAACCAGCGGACGACCAAGGCTGGGACCTTCCTTCTCGAGCACCAAAAGGTCTGCATAAATCTGCTTCAGCGTAGCTTCATCCTGCTCATCAAGCCAAGGTTCAATGTAATCAAGCACGATACGGTACCGATGCAGCTGATTTGACATACCTTTCTCCTTCTATAGTAGAAGTTTTACGGTATATTGCAAGGACAAACTTGCGCAAATGTCTATTTATTCAGCTTAAATACGCTGTTTGGGCTCGGTGACGATGGCTCGAACGATGCGGGGACGATCGGTGAGGTCGTGGACGATACGCACGTCCGAAAGGCCTGCTTGACGACAGAGCTCGGCCGCGGCGTCGAGCGCGCCCTCGTAGAGCTCGCAGGCAAACAGGCCGCCGGCACGCAGCATGTAGGGCGCCGCGTTGAGCAGGCGGCGGAAGATATCGAGACCGTCGGCACCGCCCTCGAGCGCCAGATCGGGCTCAAAGTCCTTGACCTCATGCGGCAGCGAGCGCATGACATCGGTGGGGATGTAGGGCGGGTTGGAGACGAGTACGTCAAAGGTGCCCCACTCGTCGTGGGGAATGGAGCTCACCAGGTTTGTGAGGCTGAAGGCGACCTCGTCGGACGTGAGGCCAAGCGCATCGCGGTTTTTGGTAGCAAGGTCGATGGCGCGCGGCTCGATATCGGTAGCAGTGCAGGTAACGTGCCCGCGGCGCTCCCAGGCAAGGGAGAGCGAAATGCAGCCCGTGCCGCAGCCGACCTCGAGAACGCGGGCAGTGCGGGGCTCGGCTGGGGCAGATACGTTGGCCTCGGCGGCATCTTGCGCGGGAGTCGCCTGTTGGTCGTTGTCCTCAATGGCGATGCCGTATTCGTCGAGCTCGGGCTCGGGGGTTTCCATGGCCTCTGCTTCTGCCGCTTCGGCTTCTGCTGCCTGCGCGGCGGCTTCCTCGGCCTCGCGGTCGGCCAGTTCCTCGGCATAGGCGCGGCTACCGAGCACGTCGCTACCCAGCGCAGCCTCATCGGCGGCCGTCAGGTTGGCGGCACGGCGCTCGGCGGCCGCTCGTTCGTCAGCCAGCGCCGCCTCGGCTTTGCGGGCCTGCTCGACCTCATCGTTCCAAGGCAGCTCCACGCGCTGGCGGGCAGCGGCCTCGGGGCTCAGCACCTCAGCATCCAGATAGTTCAGAACTTCTTCGACGAGCATCTCGGTCTCGGGACGCGGAATGAGCACGCCGGGGGCGCACGCGACATCGATCATGCGGAACTGCGTGCTGCCGGTGATGTACTGCAGCGGCTCGCCCTTGGCGCGACGGACGACCGCCGCGTGCATGGTCTCGAGTTGCGCTGCATCGAGCGTCTCGTCCATGCGCATATATAAGTCGATGCGCGCCAGGCCCGTGGCAGCGCACAGTAGCCATTCGGCAGAAAGACGGGGGTGCTCCTCGCCGCGCTCGGCCAGGTACTCCTTGGTCCACTCGAGACAACGCTTGATGGTCCAAATCTCGTTTGCCATGGGGCCCTCCCCTCTTAAGCGCCGGACGGCGCGCGAATGTCGGAGCAGATTGTACGCGAGGCCAGCGCTTGGCAAGGGACGATTAAAGACGATTATCGAGAATCAGCCCAGATTTTTGCCTAGAGCCTGCCTAAAGTGTTCATTCGCCGACGTCTAGATTTGCATTCGTCAAGCTTTTGGCAAGGTTGCCCCAAAACTAACCAATATCTAACCAAGAACTTGCCAAATCACTTGACGCGCGACGCGGTAAAAATCACCCCGCGACTTCTTGAACGATTTTTCGAGCAATATTTTCAATTGCAGATGAAGGCTGCTGATTACTTTAAGCAGTTAGACAGCTTAATTTCTAACAAAGCAGATTAAATAAACTTGAAAAGTAATTTACCCAACCTAGTCATTTAAGAACGTCCCCAATGACTACCCCGCATCCGGAGCAAGGCAACGCCGCAGGTAGAGGGCGGACAGCGAAAACGCCCCTAAGCGAGCAAGGTGACGTGAAAGAGGAGGGAAGCGTACTTCGGTACGCGACCGACGATTGAACGTCAGATTGCCGCTTAGGGGCGTTTGCAGCGTCGAGCAGTTACGGCGTTTGGTAAAACGCCGTAACTTAAACGGCCTGTGCCAGCTTCTCGGCTCGCTCGGCGGCGGCGAGCGCCTCGATGACGGTACCGAGCTGATCGCCCAGAAGGACGCCGTTGTAGGTGGAGTTAAAGCCGATACGGTGATCGGTCACGCGGTCCTGGGGCTGGTTGTAGGTACGGATCTTCTCGGAACGGTTACCGTGGCCGATCTGGCTTTGGCGCTCGGCACCGAGCTCTGCCTGCTGCTTCTCGAGCTCCATCTCGTACAGACGGGCACGCAGCATCTGCATGCAGACCTCGCGGTTCTGGATCTGGGAACGCTGCTCCTGTGACTGCACCACGGTGTTGGTGGGCAGGTGAGTGATGCGCACGGCGGAGTAGGTAGTGTTAACGCACTGACCGCCAGGGCCGGAGGCGCAGTAGGTGTCGATGCGCAGGTCGGACTGGTTGATCTGGACGTCAATTTCCTCGGCCTCGGGAAGTACGGCGACGGTAGCCGTGGAGGTCTGAATGCGGCCCTGGGACTCGGTCTTGGGAACGCGCTGGACACGGTGCACGCCGGACTCGTACTTCATAACGGAGTAGACGCGGTCGCCCTCGACCTTGAACTCAATGGACTTAAAGCCGCCGGCCTCGCTGGGGCTGGAATCGAGCACGGTAGTCTTCCAGCCGCGCGACTCGCAAAAGCGCTGATACATCTTGTATAGGTCGCCGGCGAAGATGGCCGCCTCGTCGCCACCGGCGGCGGAGCGAATCTCGACGATGGTGTTCTTGTCGTCGTTGGGGTCACTCGGGATGAGCATGTACTTGATGTCTTCCTCGAGCTGGGGAAGCTTTTCCTCGTTCTCGGAGATGTCCATCTGGAGCATCTCCTTCTCGTCCGCATCGCTGGTGTCGCGGAGCATCTCCTTGGCGGCCTCGATGTCATCGAGCGCGCCGATGTACTCGCGCGAGGCAGCGATGAGGTCGGACTGGTGTGCGTACTCCTTGTTGAGACGCGTGAACTCCTTGATGTCGGAGGCGACGGCCGGGTCGGAAAGCTTCTTCTCGAGCTCCTCGTAGGCCTTAATGATCTTTTCGAGCTTGTCGCGCATGGCGGGACTCCTTTATGTGCGTGAAGGCGAAAATCGGCAGAGTTGATGGGGCGCGCGGCGCCACTGCGGGGGTAAGCCCAGCTAGAACATGTCGATCTTCAGATACATGCGCATCCCTTCGCGTATGAGGTACATAGTTGCGGTCTAACCCATACATGATAGCGTGCGCAGGCATACCTGCATATAACCCGCACGGAATGCGACAAAGGGTCAGTCTCTTTCCTTGAATACAACTTCATCCGAACGCCTCCCGCATTCATCCGCACATATACGGATAAATTTGGGAATCCGATACCCTGAGGGCCGGATCGGCCGGCCCCGGGAGATCGGAGGACGCCATGTCCGGAAAGGGCGGGAAGGGCGCCGCGAGGACGGTCCCGAGGACCCACGGCAGGCTCACCGGGTACGAGCGGGACACGGTCCAGAGGATGCTGAAGCGCAGGGTTCGCTCGGCCACTTCCTCGAGAGGTTCAAGGGCGTATCGACCCGCAGGCTCCACAGCTGCCTGATGTGGTTCAGATGGCTGCGCGAGGCCGCACGCGTCGGGGACAGGACGTCGCTCATGCGCGAGCAGCTCGACGACGGGCGCTACGAAAAGATCCGGAAGAAGATGATGGAGCCGGAGTACGAGTTCCATCTGGAGCCGGACGTGCAAACGGCGGGTTAACATAGCCTTTCACCAAAAAGGGCGAGCGGCCGCGCCCTGCGACCACCCGCCCTCAATCAAAGCCCTTCTCGGCCGCCGTAGCTACCGGTTCCGGCGCCGCAGGATAACGCCTGCGGCGATCAGCACCACCGCGCCGCCCGCGATGCCACCCAGGGCCATCGGCGACAAGCTGGTATCGCCCGTATACGGCAGACCCGGCTTCTCCTCCTTCGGCACCGGTGACTTGCTCGGCGGATTGGTGGGCGGCTCCGTCGGCGGGGTGGTCGGCGGCGTGTACGTGTTCTTGAACACTGGCGCCACGTCACCGCCATAGGCTACCGTCGCCACCAGATGGCCCGCGCCGTCGTCCGTCACCGTCACCGTTACCCGGTGCTCGGCCGCGTCGTACGTCACGTTCTTCTGACCGTCGTCCACCTCGGAGATGCTGTAGGTGTACGTCCCGGGCTTGTCGTACGAGATTGCCTCGAAGCCCACCGTGCCGTCCGCCGCGTTCTTGGCGGTCTGCAGCACCTTGCCGTCGGTATCCTTCAGCTGGAAGGAGAACTGCCCTTCCTTCAGGTCCTCGCCGCTCAGCACCTTGGAGGCCCCCAGCTTCACCTCAGTCGCGGCCGGCGCGTAGCTGTTGCAGAACGCCACCGCATCCACAGCCTTGCCGCCTGTGCTGTAGGCAACCTGCGCCTCCAGCTCGTGCGTCTCCGCATTCTCCGTCACCGTCACCGTTGCGGTAAAGACCGTCGTGTCGTAGGTGACGCCGTTCGCCGTCGCCCCTGCCTGCTCGGACACGGTGTAGACATACGTCCCCACCTTATCCAGCTGCAGCGGCGCGAAGCCGAACGTGCCGTCGACGCCGTTCTGCACCGTCTGCACCACGTTACCGTCGGCGTCCTTCAGATCGAAGGAGAACTCACCCTCGGCCAGGTCGCGGCCGGTCAGTGCCTTCGTTCCGGTAATCGTCGCCGTCGTTGCCGTCGGCGTGTAGGTGTTGGTGAAAGTCAGATCAGCAGCCGCCTTGCTCGCCGTCGCGGTCAGCTGACCGCTGCCGCCGTCGTCGGTCACGTTCACCGTCACGTCCAACACCGCATCGCTGTAAGTAATGGTGCCATCATGGCCCGCAACCTCCTTCACCTGGTACGCATGCGAACCAGTCGCGGTATACGAGATGGCCTTGAAGGTAAACGCGTTACCCACGTTCGTGGTCCGGTCGATCTCCTGCCCCGTGGCCACGTCAATCAGCGCGAACGTGAACTCGCCATCGGCGGGCGTCCGCGTGGTGGCCGGGTCGGCATTCTTAAGCACCTTGGTGCCAGAAATCTGGTAGGAGGTCTGTCCCGGCTGGTAGCTGTTCGCAAACGCCATGGTTCCGGGCGAGACGCCGTTCTCGGTACCCTCGCCCGGCTTCACCGTGGAGCTCTTTACCACCAGCTTGCCGTCGTTGTTGTCCTCCACCACGTAGGTCAGGGTGTACGTCTTGCCGGTGTAGGTCACGCCCAGCACGCCCGGCGCGTCGTCCGTCGGCTGCACCTCGCGGACCGTGTAGGTAAAGGTGCCCGCATGGTCGAAGATCAGTTTGTCGAAGGCAACATTGCCGTCAGCATCGTTCTTCCGGGTCTGGATCACCGAGCCGTCAGACCCCATCAGCTCGAAGGCGAAGTCTCCCGCCTTTAGCTGATAGCTGCCGTCGTGCACGTCAACGCTCTTGATGAGGGCGATCGCGCCGGAGTCCGTCGCCTGTGCCTCGTAGGTGTTGGTGAAGCTGGGCTTCGTGACATTCGTGCCGTCGTAGGCGACGCTCGCCTGCAGCGTGCCGGCATTGTCCGCAACCGTCACCACGGCATGGTGCACCGCGGCGTCGTAGGTCACGTAGGCCAGATCACCCTTCCGCTCCACGATGGTGTACTCGTGCGTGCCCGGCTTCGCGTAGGAGAAGGCGTCGAAGTTAACACTTCCGTCCGCGCCGTTGGTCGCGGTCCGGACGGGCTTGGCCCCGGCAAGCTGCTCAGCCGTCAGGTTGCCCTCGTACACATCGAAGGTGAACTCGCCGCACTTGGGGACGATCGGCGTGTTGTCGTCCTTCTTCACATAGCTCTTCTGCGCACCGAGGGCCAGGCCGGTCGCGGCCGGCTGGTAGGTGTTAGTGAAGGTATCCGAGCCGGATGCGCTCGTCACGATCGCCTTCGCATTCAGTGCTCCGTTCCCGCCGTCCGTGACCGTCACCGTATAGGTGAGGGGATGGCTGTCATAGACCATGCCCGGCTCCGCGCCCGGCTGCTCCACGATGGTGTAGGTGAAGTCCTTGCTCGCGGCGCCGTCCAAGTCGGAGAGCTGGAACTCGCGCGTGAAGCTGACCTTGCCGTTTGCATCGTTCTTCGCGGTGTCGAGCACGTTGCCGGCAGCGTCCTTCAGGTCGAAGGTGAACTCGCCGTCCGCGGGCTTCGTCGTGTGGTCGAAGCCGTCCGCAACCTTGATGGTCTTGGTCGCCGTCAGGATTACGGAACCCTTTGCGTCGTAGGTGTTGTTGAAGGTGGGAGCCGTAGCGGCACCGTCATAGGTGACGGTCACCTTCGTCTTGTTGTTGTCGCCCTGGTTCTGCTCTACCTTGACGTGGACCTTGACTTCCTTGGCGTCGTAGGCCACGCCGTCGACGGTCTGGCCGGCTTTCTCCTCCTTGAGCGTGTAGTCGTACTCGCCCAGGTTCAGGCCCTTGACGGTCAGCTTGACCTTGCCATTCTTATCGTTGGTGCCGCGAGCGTCCTCATTGCCGTCCTGGTCGTACAAGCCGAAGGTGAACGCATCGGCCGTCAGGTCCTTGCCCGCGAGAACTTTCGTGGCCTCAACGGTGACGTCCGCCGTCGGCTTCGTGTTGGTGAAGGTCGGCACGGCCTTCTCACCGTCGTAGGTGACGGTCGCCTTCAGCTCGCCCTTTTCGTCGGTGACCTTGACGTGGACCTTCACGCCCTTCGCGTCGTAGACGACGGTCGAGTCGGCGCCCTTCACCTCCTTGATGGTGTAGTCGTGGTCGCCCGGCGTAGCGTAGTCGATGGCTGCAAAGGCGACCTTGCCGTCCTTCTCATTCTGGACGGTCTGGATCACGTTGCCATCCTTGTCGAGCAGCTGGAACGTGAAGTCGCCCCCTGCGAGCTCGCCACCCGTGAAGCGCTTCGTCGCCTTGAGCGTTACCGAGGTCTCCTTCGGGTGGTACGTGTTCGTGAAGGTCTTGTCTCCACTCGTTACCTGCGGTGTGGCCGTCAGCGAGCCGGTGCCATCGTCCGCGACCGTCACCTTGTAGATGAGCGCATGGGTGTCGTAGACCATGCCCGGCTCCGTGCCCGGCTTCTCCGCGATGGTGTAGGTGAAGTCCTTGCTCGCAGCGCCGCCCAGGTTGGAGAGCGTGAACTTGCGCGTGAACTTCACCGTGCCATCGGCCTTGTTCGTCGTGGTGCCGAGCACCTTGCCGTCGGCGTCCTTCAGCTCGAACGTGTATTCGCCGCCCTTCAGCTTGGTGTCGTGCGTGAAGCCCGGCGCGACCGCAACGATCTTGGTCGCCGTCAGCTCCACGGATCCCTTTGCGGTGTAGGTGTTCGTGAAGGTGGGGGCATTGGCCTTGTCACCATCGTAGGTAACAGCGGCGTCCAGCTTGCCGGCATTGTCCATGACCTTCACCACGGCATGGTGCACCGTAGCGTCGTAGGTCACGTGGGACAGGTCGCCCTCCTGTTCCGCGACGGTGTATTTGTACTCGCCGGCCTTGGTGTAGTCGATGGCCGGGAAGGTGACGGTGCCGTCCTCGCTGTTCTTGGCGCTCCGGATGGGTTGCTTGCCCTTCAGCTGCTCAGCCGTCAGGTCGCCCTCGTACAGGTCGAAGGTGAACTCGCCGCCCTTGAGCGTGGCCGGCGTGTTGTCGGGCTTCACATAGGCCTTCTTCGCCGTGAGCGCCACCGAGGTCTCGGCGGGCTGGTACTTGTTAGTGAAGGTCGGGGCATCGTTCTTGCCGTCATAGGTGACGGTCGCCTTCGCCTTGTCGCCCTCCGCCTTCACCGAGACGTGAACCCTCACCGCCTTGGTGTCGTAGGTGATAGTCGGATCGGCACCGACGTTCTCCTCCTTGAGTTTGTAGTCGTACTCGCCGATGGTCAGACCGGTGAGGGCAAGATTGATCTTGCCCTCCTTGTCGTTCTGGACGATCTTGACGGGATTACCCGTGGACGTGTCGCCTTGGTACAGGCCGAAGGCGAACGCGCCGTCCGTCAGCGCCTTGCCCGCGAGAACTTTCGTGGCCTCGACGGTAACGTCCGTCGTCGGCTTCACGTTGGTGAAGGTCGGCACGGCCTTATCGCCGCCGTAGGTGACGGTCGCGTCCAGCGTGCCGTTCTTGTTATCGGTAACGCTGACCTTGACCTTCACTTTCTGACCGTCGTAGACGATGGTCTGGTCGTTACCGGTAACTTCCTTGATGGTGTACTCGTAGTCACCTGCCTCGGTGTAGTTGATGGGCTGGAAGGTAATGTTGCCCTTCTCGTCGTTCGTGACGGTCTCAATGGGCGTGCCTTCCGCCTTGTCACCCTTGTACAGAGCGAACGAGAAGTCGTTCCCCGCGAGCGCACCGCCCCTAAAGCGTTTCTTCGCCGCCAAGGTCACGGAACCCTTCGCAGCATAGCTGTTGATAAAGGTGGCGAGGTTCACCTTGCCGTCCTTGACCTCAGCCTTGATGGGCTTGGCCTCAGCGTCACCATCCTTCTTCACCGTCACGCCCGTGACGGTCAGCTTGGCGTCCTTATCCTCGACCCTTACCGTGACGGTATAGGTCGAGGCGTCCATCGTCCAGCCGGCGTTCTGCACGCCGTCCGCTGCGGGATCATCATCAGCGTTGTGCACCTCAGTGAGCGTAAACGTGTACTCGCCCGCCTTGTTGAACGTCATATTCGAGAAGTCGACCGTCTGGCCCTTGTCCTTGATAATCTTGTCCTTCGTGGCCTTGGACTCCGCGTGCGCGTCGCCCGCCAGGTCGTCCGACACACCCAAGTCGCCGGCGGCGATCTTCTGCTGTGTCTCTTCCGTGGCGGTCAGCGTGAACGAGAACGCCTTCTCCGTGCTCTCAACACCGGAGATCTTCTTCGTCACCTGCGGGGTCAGCTCGTCGCTGGCGTCTGACTTGTAACTGTTCTTGAACGGGACGGTAGGCGTAGCGGGCTTCGCATTGCGACTCGAGACCGTCTTCACGTAGTTGGTCGTGGTATCGAGGCCCTTAATCGCCTCGGCCGTCAGCGCATCAACGTTGCCGCCCCCGCCAACAAGCGCCGTCACGCCCGGGCCCTTCGCGATGGTCGTCTCGGTGTAGAGCTGGCCTTTGTTGTCCGGATTCGGCTTCACCGCAATGAGCACGTAGGCGTCACCGGGGTACTCGGTGTCATACGTGTATCCACCAGCGTTGGCGCCATGCGCCTCAGACACCTTGTACACATACACCTTGTTGTAGCTCAGCTGCGTGAAGTTCATCTTCAGCTTGCCGGACATCGTGGCGGTCTGCGTATCGTCACCGTCATCCTTGCCCACGGTGTTCTTGAACGACTTATCGGTATCAGCCGGCTCCGGGGCCGTCGTACCGTTATACGCCATCGCCTCGATGGTGAACGGGAACATGCCATTCTTCAGCGGGGTACCAACCAGAGTCTTGGTCACATCGATGCCCGCGTAGGTACCAGAGGCCGCATAGATGTTGGTGAACGCGGCGGCGTCCGTCACCTGCCGGTCGGCATCCGTCGTCGCCTGCTTGTTGTCGTACGCAACCGACGCGGTCAGCTTACCGGTGTGCTTGCCGTTCTCGATATCGGTCACTGTGTACGTCACCGTGGACGTATGGCCGTCATACGCAATACCAGTCTTATCCGCGTCGGTCGGCTTCGTCTCGTTCACATTGAACGTATACGTGCCCGACTTGGTGAACACCAGGTCGCCCGCACCGAAGGTTGCAGAACGCGTCGCGTCACCGGCGCCTGCGATCTCAACCTTAGTCGTCAGATCGCCGGTCTCATCGGAGTCGGTAGCCTTCCTCTGGGTAACGACCTTGTTTTTAACCGCATCCCTCGTCGCATCATCCGCCGGCGTCAGGGTGAAGTCGAACGCATCGCTCGTCTCCCACGCGCGCCCGGTGAACGTCTTTTGCACGTTAACCGGCGCCGACGTCGCCTGGGTCACCGTGTAGGTGTTCTTGAACGGGATGTATCCGTTGGCGTCCGTCAGCTGCGTGCCGTCGGCCTTCCAATACGTGACCGTGGAGGACAGGCACTTACCCGTCCCAGACTCGTTATCAACCTGCTGGTTCTTCACCAGCACGTAGTACACCGTATCGTCGTAGCCTATGCCACTGGACGTCGATGTATCGGAATCCTTGACCTCGGTCACCTTGTACACGTAGGTGAGGTTCTCGCTCTCCATCGTATAGGTGATCTGCGGGAACGCAGCGATACCGTCGTCATCGTTCTTCGCCGTGGTCGTGGTGGACGTGCACCCCTTAGGCATGGGGACCTTGCTGGCACCGACGCTGTAGGAGGTGGCGAGCTTGCCGAAATCGATGGCTCCACTCGGCACGGCATCATTCTTCATCCCGCCGAGTGCCTCGAGCTGGAACGTGAACTTATCCTTCACAAGCGGATTTGCACCGGACTGGTCGGCATACGTCTTCTGCACGTTGAAGGAGATGGTCTCCTCATCGGTGTTATAGGCGTTCGTGATCTTGGCGATTTTGTCAGCGACCTCGATCGGGCTGTCCTCATGGCTCACGCCGTCGTCGGTGTAGGTCTGCTCCATCTTGACTGCCGGCTGCGACAGCGTGCCGTCGCCGCTATCCTTCACCGTCACCGTGACGCGGTAGGAAGCGCTTGAATACCCGAACCCGGGCAGCCAGCTAGCGTCGTTTTGAGACGGCGTGGCCTCGGCAATGAGATAGGTGTAGGTGCCGGGCTTGGCGTACTCAATATTGCCGAAGTCGAACTTGTCCCCGTTCTTGACGGTCTTCACAACCTGCTTCATACCACTCACGGGCGCATCCTTGGCACCGGCGGGCATCGGCGTTCCCTTGTCCGCGCGCAGGTAAATCTTGAAGCTATCGCCATCCTTCCAGTCACGGCCCCGGAGCACCTTCTGCGCCCAGAACGCATTGGTGAGCGTCACCGGCGGCTTTACGCTGTAGGTATTCGTGAATACCAGCTTGTTGGCGGCGGCCACCGTGCCGTCGGCGTACTGCTTTGCGATCGTGCCGGAGATGCTGTCGCCCTCGCCGCTCAGGGCGTTGCCGCCCTGCTCGCGCTTGGTCAGCGTGAAGCCGGCCGGCATCTTGTCCGTATCCTTCAGCTCCTGCACCGTGTAGGCGTCGTGCTCGTCGAGACCGTACACGCGGATCGTCTGGCCGGCCGTGATGGTCTGCTCGCGGCCGTTCGTCAGGTCGAACATATCGCCGACCTGCTTCTCGCTTGCGGCCCCCGCGTTCTCAAACACTGCGGCCTTGTACGTCTTCCCCGCCGTCGTGGGCACGGTGAACTTGAAGGTGAACTTCGCGTCCTTATTGCCCGTCAGTCCCTTCGGCACCACGACATGCTTGGTCACTTCGAGGCTCGCCTCGCGCTTGTTAGCCACGCGCACACAGGTGGCACCCGTGAACAGGGCATTCAGGTTCATTTCGCCCAGATTGGCACGGGCACCTTTCGACGTGGTCCCCTTGGGCCGCTCGTCCTGGGTGATACCCATACGTATCCAGCCCGTCTCGGTCTCCAGGCGGTAGGGTTTGCCCTCCTCGGTGGGCCCATACTGGTACATGCGTCCGTTAGCGCCGTACTTGAGGCGCACTGTGTCGTCTGCACCCACGGGTTCGACATCGGTCCACGTCAGGTTGCCGTTATCATTGGTCTCGCCATTCGAGATCTGCCGCGTACCTTTGATCCACGTAAGCGTGTTGTCGATGTCGCCCTCTGCGCCAAACTGGCCCAGACTCTTCATGAGCGCGCCCGGGCCCACGAACGTCGAAACGCCGTCATCGTCCGTACCAGCATCGGCATGGACGCCGTAATCGTCCACAATCACCTTGGTGAGCGTGTCGTTAAGCAGGAAGCCCTTGGGAGCCGAGACCTCCTTTAGGAAGTAAGTTCCATTCACGAGCGGCATGTTACCGGCGCTTGTATTCGGGAATATGCCCGCACCTTCGAGCGGGACCGGGTTGCCGACCGACCCCGTCGTCAGGGTGTCGTAGGGGGTCTGCTCGCCCTTGAGCACGACCTTGCCGTTCGCGTCTGTTGTCACCTGATCGGCCGTGTACAGGCCGAACTTCGCGCCGTCTACGGGGTTGCCCTCGGTATCGGTCTTCTGCACGAACAGGCGATTCTGGATGTTCGTGACGAGCAGGCGCGTGGCGAACTGCCGCTTGAAGTTCGTGCCGTCTACGATGTCGTCGCTGTACACGTGGACGGTGTTCTTAGGCGTCGCGTCGCCGATCGAGCTCGCCGTTGTGTGGTAGATGGCCACCGTGTACTCGGCATCCTTGCGGGCATCACCGCTCAGCAGGTAGTAGTACTTGGAGATGTCACCGGGCAGATTTTGAATCTCTACCTGGTACTGGCCGCTCGTGTTGAGCGTGAAGGCGTGCAGGTCCTTCTTCGCCGCCTCGATAGCACCGGTCATGCCCGGCTCCTTGGCGAGGGTGTATCCCGCTCCCGTCGATGGGTCGCCCGACACGGCGTACCAATTGCTCGGATCTTCGATACCTGTGCCTGCGCTTTTGTCGCGCTTGAGCACCACAGCGAACAGTATGCCGGAGTCCAGATTGACGGTCTCGTTGGACTTCGTCAGGTCATTATTTGCCTTGTACACGGTCGGCGGCGCGGTGATGGTCTCCTTCGCGGCGGCGAACGCACCGGTCTTCCACACGACGCTGCCCGCATCCATACCGCCGCGGTTGATGATGACGCCGCCCGCGCCGTTCTCAGCGCTCGCGGGCACGTACTCGAGCTGCATGCTGCCACCCGTCGCCGTGAGACTCGAGCGGTATCCCTCGGGCACGTGCGTCTCCTTCAGGAGGTAGTACTTGTTGTCGTGATTCTTGTTGTAGAGATCGTCGAAGTTGATGACGCCGTTGTCATCGTCGTTCGTGAGCGTTAGGTGGCCGGCCTCGTCCGTGGTGCCAGAGCCGAGAAGCGCGTTCTCGTTATTGGTCGTATCTGTAAATTTCCCGTCTGTTTTGTACAGCGCGAACTCGGCACCCTGTACGAACTTGCCATCCTGGTCGAACTTGATGATGTCGGACTCGGGCACCGTCACGAGGTTGAACTTGAGCTCCATGTTGGAGTCGGTGGCGCCGCGCTCCAGGTAGAAGAACTTGAGGGTGTGGTTGGTGCCGTCTTTGAAGGTCTTGCCGTCGAAGCCCGAAGTGCCCTTTTTCGCCGCCTGGTACTTGCTCAGCAGCGTGCCGTCGCTTTTGTCGTTCACCTTAATGTCGCCCGTATGAAAGTTGATACTCAGACTCGCACGGCTGTGAATACCGCCGATATCACCCACGAGGACATCATCGATGAACACCCAGACGTCATCATCGCCGGCGAACTCGAAGGTCATGTCCTTCTTATCGTTCGTCAGGCCGTCGTTGGGCTGCACGAATCGCGTGGACATTGAGAGGCCGAAGTGGTGGTTGACGTGGTTACCGGCGTTGTCTGCCGTGATGCCATTTTGGACGAGCCGGCCGCTTTCCTCCTTGAACACCTTGTCTGCCGCATCGAACGGGAAGAACTGACCCCGACGGGACGAATCGCCCACTTTGTCAATGCCCCAGGTGTTATAGACGTCGAAGGCATTCTTGTCAGCGTTGTAGGCTGCGTAGTTTTCGGAGCTGTCATAGACGTAGTAGCCGTCCTGAACCTTGAGGAGGCCCGTCACGCCAAAATGGGACGTCTTGCCGGTCTGGGCAGAGGAATCGAACAGATAGCGGAGGGAGTCGCCGCCATAGGTACCGGAAAGCTGCGGGTAGCCGTCTGAAAGCGTGTTGCTGACAATGCCGGGCTGCGGGCTCGTGTTGCCCGTCCAATGGTTGAGCGGTGCATCATCATGGCCATCGTTAAACTGGAACCGGTGGCTTGCGTTGATGCCGCCGTTGCCGGAAACCGACAGATGGTTATCCGGATTCACCCAGTAATCAAACAGGTTAATTGTTGTCCCCGAAGGCGAAGTCGTCGGAACCGTGTGGTCCGAAATTGCCGCCTCGGCACGAAGCGGCAGGAAGAAACTCGCCGTCAGCGCGATGGCGAGGGCCAGAACAATCGCATATGGCGAGACCGAGCGCAGCCCGCGACGACGGCCACAAGACATGACGGACCACCGCTCGCGCGGCCGGTGTTCACCAGGAAGTTCCCTGCTTAGACACCCCCCGGTAGCAATATTCACGAGTCGAGACGTCGTCTCTCTGAGCTCCTGCATAATTTCCTCCCCAGTCGCACGGCGACCTACCCGGGCGCTCCCCGGGGGCCGAGGCAGTCTGACACATGCCCGCAGTCGTTCAAGGAATACCAGCCCCAGCATATGTCTCTTAAGATATCTTAGCCTTTTTCTATTACAGTTTTTGTCTCATTACCGATGAAATCGGCTCAGTCCCTTTGTCACATTCTAGAGCGTGCGGAGCAGGGCGATGAGGAAGCGGGTGCCTTGGAGGTAGGCGCGACGGGTGATGCGCTCGTTGGTGCCGTGGACGCCGCGGTCGCATTCGTCATCGTCGACCACAAAGGCGGAGAAGCGGATGCACTCGCGGCAAATGCGCTGGTAGTTGGCGGCATCGGTTGCGCCAATCACGGTCGAGGGCACGATGCTTATCGGCTCTTGGCCCACCGCAGACGATCCGTTTTCCTCCGTCCCCTTGGGATCACGGAAATAGCGGGCGGCGATGGCGCGAACGGCCTCGAGCCCCGGACCGCCCACGCGCGGGGACGGCGAGGGCTCGGAGCTGCCGGGGCCCAGCTCGACCTCGACTCGGCCAGCGAGCCCAGCGGTGGCAACGGCCTCGCGGCAGCAGGCCACGACATCGGCCACGCTCGTGCCCTCGAGCATGCGGAAGTTGATATTGGCCCACATATCCTGCGGCATTACGTTGGCACCGGTACTGCCGCCTTCGATTTGCGTGGGCGCGCAGGTGGTGGTTACAAGCGGGTACAGCTTTTTGCTGGCGAGGCAGTCGCGCACGATGGCATCCTTGCTGGCAGCAATCTCGTCTGCGGTATAAAGCCCCAGCTCGACGAGCTGGGCGGCAAGCAGATCGGTCACACGCGTCGGCCACTCGATATCGCAAATCGCGGCAATAGCGCGGCTGAGCACTTCGAGCGACGTGCCGCCGTAAGGGTTGGAAGAATGCCCGCCTTCGCTCTTCGTCTTGAGCACGATATCGGCATAGCCCTTCTCGGCAAGGTCGGCGTGCATGAGCCAGTCCTCGCCCGCGCTGTACTCGGCAGCCGGAACGATGCGGTAGTCGCCCTCGTCGATCAGGTACTCAAGCTCAATGCCGCGCTCCTCGAGCGCGCGGCCGATGGCGCCTGCGCCGTACTGCGTAGTCTCCTCGTCCTGGCCAAAGGCGAGCAGCAGGGAACGCTTGTGCTCCCAGCCATGCACCAACGCATACTCAACCGCCTCGAGAATGCCTGCGACCTGGTCCTTCATGTCGATCGCGCCGCGACCCCAAATGTAGGTGTCGTCCACATGTCCGCTAAAGGGGGCATGCGTCCAGTCAGCCTCGGTGCCGGGTACCACGGGAACCACGTCCATGTGGCCCATGAACATAATGGGCTTGAGGGCAGGGTCGGAGCCGGCAAGCGTCACCAGCAGCGAATGGTCGATAAGCTCGACCTCGCCCGCCGCAAACACGCGCGGCCAGGCCTGCTGCATATAGGCGCGCAGGTCGTCGAAGGGCTGCCAGTCCACCGCCTCGGCATCCATGCTCGAAATGGTCGGAAACGACAGCACACGGCCCAAGCGCTCGCATGCGCCGGCCTTGTCCAAATCGGCAAAATCATCCTCATGCGCAAAGAAGCGCCAAACCTCGGCCATGACATCCTTTCGATTGTGATGACGAGGGCCGCCCCACCGGAGCGGCCCTGCCACGCAAGCGTTTGCGGTCGGCTATTTGTCCTCGAGATAACGCGAGAGGAACTCGCGGGTGCGCTGGTGTTTGGGATTGCCGAAGAGCTCCGCCGGCGCGGCATCCTCGAGCACTACGCCCTTGTCCATAAAGACCACGCGGTCGGACACCGTGCGGGCAAAGGCCATCTCGTGCGTGACGACGACCATGGTCATGCCGTCGGCAGCGAGCTTGCGCATGACCTCGAGCACCTCTCCCACGATCTCGGGGTCGAGTGCGGAGGTCGGCTCGTCGAACAGCATGATCTGCGGATTCATACATAGGGCACGAGCGATGGCCACGCGCTGTTTTTGACCACCGGACAGGCGACCCACGGCGGCGTGCGCGAACTTTTCGAGTCCCACGCTCGTCAGATGCTCCATCGCTATTTTTTCAGCCTCGGCCTTGCTCATCTTTTTGAGCGTGACGGGCGCGAGCGTGCAGTTGTCGAGCACATCCATGTTGTTGAACAGGTTAAAGCCCTGGAACACCATGCCGATGTCCTCGCGCAGCTTGTTGATGTTGCAGCGCTCGGCCGTGAGGTCCTGGCCGTGGAACCAGATGTGGCCCGCGTCCGGGGTCTCGAGCAGGTTGAGGCAGCGCAGGAAGGTCGACTTGCCCGAACCCGAGGCGCCGATGATGGTGACGACCTCGCCGGGATTGACAGCGAGGTCGATGCCCTTGAGTACCTCGAGCGAGCCAAAGCTCTTGCGCAGGCCCTCAACGCGGATGAGCGGCTCATTGGTCTGTGCGGCGGCCGCAACGCCGGTAATGGCGGTATCTGCCATGATAATTCTCCTCGTCTTGAGCCTAGTTGGAGCTGGGCAGCGTGACCGGAGCCTCGGCGCCGAGCTTTTTGCCAAAGGCCTCGAGCAGGCGGCTCGCCACGAGCGTCAGGATCAGGTAGACCACGAGCGCCACGCAGTAGACCTCCATCTGGCGGTAGTACACGCCGGCGACGGTGGTGGTGGCGTACATGAGGTCGAACACGCCGATGACCGAGAGCACCGACGAATCCTTGATGTTGATGATGAGCTCGTTGGTGAGCGCCGGGATCGCGTTTTTAATGCCCTGGGGGAACACGACTTTGCGCATAGCCTGCCACTGCGACAGGCCCAGCGAGCGTGCTGCCTCGGCCTGGCCGGGATCGATGGACTCGATGCCGCCGCGCAGGACTTCCATCATGTAGGCGGTGGAGTTGAGCGAGATGGTGACGAGGCCGGCGGTGAAGGTGCTCCAAATCTGGTTGGCCTGAGCGGTCTCGAAGCCCATGCCGCGCAAAACGGTGAAGCCCGCGTAATAGATGAGCAGACCCTGGACCATCATGGGCGTACCGCGCACGATGGTGGAGTAAACGGTCGCAAAGCCGCGGCCGATGCTCTTAAAGAAGCGCACCAGATCGTTATCCACGCGGTCGAACGTCTGAATACGCAGGAACACGAAGAGCAGCGCCAAGAAGAATGCGATGACGGTGCCGAAGGTCGCAAGTGCGATGGTGATCTCGATACCGCGGATAAAGAAGTCCCCGCTCTTGTAGGTCATGTAGACCAGGCTCGACAAAAAGTCGCTGGGGTTGGAATCCGAGACAATGCTCACCTGCACCAGGTCGATAAACGACATGACGCAGCGGTCCACGAAAAAGATCGCCGCAATGGCGACCACGACGTAGCTGCCCAAACGTGCTCCACGACGGAAACGCTCGGATGCGAACGGCGACTTTTCGCGATAGTCGCTCCAGTGCATAAGCTTGGTGACCAGCGCCGCCGCCGACACGACGAGCCACGCCCACAGGATTGCCCAAAGGCAATCTTGGAACACGCCCGTGGGAGCCAAGAAGCTCAGCGGTGTGGGGTTGCGCTGGCTAAACGCCAGGCCGAGCGCCGCGATAACGCTCGTGCCCAGGTACACATAACGGTGGTCGGCCTTGATAAAGGAGGCCAGACGATTGATGGTTTTCATGCTGCCTCCCTATGCCGGCTGACGGTCGAGGCACGCGTCCCACATTTGGTCGCGCTCCTCTTGGCTAATGCCCTTGAGTGTCTTGTCGATGAGCTTAAGGAGCTTGTCCGAGCCCTTGCGGCAGCCGACGTTTGCCGCGACCTCCTGCTTAAAGCCCTCGCCCTCGGCAAAATGAATGGGGACGATGCCCGGGTTTTGGGCCATATAGCCCTTCTCGTTCTCAGTGTTGTAGGTCACGGCGTCGCAGGTGCCCTGTAGCAGGTTCGAAAACACCGTGGGGACCGAATCGACCGGGTTCTTGTGAACGACGCCCGGGATCTCGTCGATGACGGTATCGAGCATGGTGTCCTTTTGGCCGAGCACCGTGGCGCCGCTGAAGTCGCTGAGCTTGGTGGCGTTTTGGTAGGGCGAGCCCTCTTTTACGAACAGGCCAAAGTAGCCAATGAAGTACGGGTCGGAAAAGCCGACGGACTCCTCGCGCTCGGGCGTGGCGCTCATGCCAGCGATGATGAGGTCGATCTGGCCGTTGTTGAGCGAATCGATGAGGCCCGAAAAGCTCTGCTTAACGGCAACGGGCTCGCCGCCGAGGGCCTTGCAGACAACCTTGGCGATCTGAACGTCGTAGCCGTCGGCATAGGCGCCCTGCACGTTATCGATGGGGATGGTGAACTCGCTGGCCTCGGAGACCTGCCAGTTGTACGGGGCGTAAGCCGCCTCCATGCCAATGCGGATCTTGTCCTTGCCGATGACGGAATCGGACAGGTCGTCGCGACCGCCGCCCGTCGTGGGCTGAACTACTTCCAGCGTGGAGGGGCGCTGGCAACCGGCAAGTGCGCCGGCGACGACAGAAGCGCTCGCAGCGAGAGCGCTACCCAAAAAGATGCGACGGCTGCATACCGGCTGTGGATGCGCGTCGCGTTGATGGGGAGAATGCATAATCTGCCTTCCCTGTTGAATCGTATGCTGACGACTTAACAGGATATACGCCAGCGACCAGCAGCGCAGCACAAGCTCGAAAAATTAATAGACACACGGTAGTCATTGGGGACGCCGATGTTTTGGCAATGCCGGCGAGCGACGTCCAGAGCGAACAAGTGGCATGAAAAAGGCACGGCATAGACCTTCTGGTCATGCCGTGCCTTTTGAATGACAAATTGTCGCTCTGGGTGGCGCGCAGCGTCGACCGGCCCGCCGTTCGTCAGAACGGCGGAACCTCTAGAGCAGGGTGACGCTAAAGCTACGTTTATCGGTAGCGCCGGGGGCCAGGGTGATGGTGTTGGCCTTGTGCTCAAAGACATCGTCCTCGGTGTCCATGGTGGTGTGACCGGTCCAGGGCTCGAGCGCCACAAACGGAGCGTCGTTGGCGGCAGACCACACGCCGATGTACTTAAAGCCCTCAAAGTCGATCTTGACGCCGTGGCCCGACTTGCGGCCGCGCAGCGTGAGCGTGGAGCCCGGGGTATCGGTGAACATGATGGCGTCGTTATCGAAGCTGCGATGCGTGATGGGCAGCACGTCCGAGTTATTGGGAGCCTTGTAGCTGCCCTCGAACGTCATAAGGCCGTCGGGCGTGATGATGGGAGCCTCGTTAGTCCAAGCCTCGGTAAACGCCAGCTCGTAATCCTCGAATGCCTCGTCCTCGGCACCGGGAGCCGGTACGTTAAACGCGGGGTGGCCGCCCACCGAGAACGGCAGGTCCACGTCGCCGGTATTGGTGACGGCAAAGGTCTGGGTAAGCGTGGCGTCACCAGTCAGGGCATAGGTCATGTTGAGCTTAAAGTGAAACGGAAAGGCCTTGAGCGACTCGGGCGTATCGGTGATCTCGTACGTTACCGAGGAGCCGTCCTCCGAAACCTCGACTAGCTTGTGCTCGACGATGCGCGCGAGGCCGTGGCGCGGCATCTCGCAGGTGCCAGCCGCAGACGTTGCCGTGTTGTTGCGCAGTGAGCCCACGATGGGGAACAGAATGGGCGCGTGCTTACCCCAAAAGGCGGGGTCGCCCTGCCACAGATACTCGTTGCCGTTGAGGGCAAGGCTCGTGAGCTGGGCGCCCATGGAATCGATGGCCGCGGTGAGGCCGCCGCGCTTGATGGTAGTGACGGTAGACATGCTACTTCCTCCAAAAGTAAACAATAGTGTCGAGGGCTATTGTCCCACTCTTGGCGGTGGGACGGGACGGCAGGCGATTATTGAGTAGCCATAGCGGAATGAGCGGCGAGCGCCTACTGGGTATCTACGTAAAGGTCGAACCCGCCCTGCGGTGTGGTGTCGACCGTGTCGGGCGCCTGTGAGTTAAAGTTCACGGGAACCATGCGCTTTGAGGCGCGGAAGCGCGTGCCGTCGGTGGCGACGGGCGGTTCATCGACCGTGAGCTCGTAGTCGCCAGGCTTGAGCTCGATGCCGTCACCAGCGGAATTGACGTATTGATACTCGTCAATCGTCTGCCCTTTGAGCGTGCGCCCCACGATGTGGATGAGCATTTGGCTGTCGCCGCGCGCGGTGTCCCACGTCGCGCCGTCCTTGACCTCGACCGACACATGCACCGAGCGCGTACGACCGAGCGATTGCTCGACAGACATCTCGACCTTGGCGGCGTCTTTTCGCTGTTGTTCGACATGACTCCAGACGTTTCCAATTACCGAGCATGCGATAACGCCGGCCATGAAGGCGATAAGGATGGGGCCGAGCGGAGAGCGACGTCCTGCATCTTCCTCGCGAGTCAGATTGGGGCGACGTGTGGGCGCGGGCGCCTGGGCGCCCTGCGAGGGCACGTCGAGAATACTGAAGGATGCCGTGCTGTCGGGATCGATGGTGTGGCGCGGCTGCGGGGTCTTTGCCGGCGAGATTGACATGTCGGCTGGCTCGCCGAGCGTGGCCGTAGCGTCGGCCTTGGCCTCGTCTGCCTCGGCCTGGGCCCAGGCTTGTTCGAAGGTCAGAGGCTCGACGGGGTCGAGGGCGGCGTCCGAGTCGGCGGCGACGTCGTTGCCGGTCTCGTCCTCGTCGCTCGACACGTCACGCGGCGCGGGCTCGTCCCACCCCTCGTCCGGAGCCTCACCCTCGCTATACCACCATTCAAAGTTATCGATATCCATACGGGGCGCCCCTTAAGCCTCGCAAATAAACACTCGCTAGTCTTATACCCCCAGACGACACCGAAGCTCACCCGCGCCGGACACGAAAACCGTCACAACATTCGACGCTTTTCCTCGAATTCGAGATTTTCATCGAATGTTGCGACGGTTTAGGCGACTGGCCGGCAGCGCAATGTGACAAAGGGACTGCCCCTTTGTCACATTCTGCTAGAGTTGCAAGGATTGAATCCCGCTTATTCATGCGACATTGGAGTGACAACCTTGACCGCCGCAACCACGCCTAAAAGTAAGTCGACCGCCGCCGCGCTCTCCTCTGCGCGCATCAAGCTCTGCCTGGCGCTGCTCGTGCTGTTGGGATTCTCGCTCGGCTGCTCCGAGTTCGTGGTCATCGGCATCGAAAGCGACCTGGCGACGGAACTCGGCGTATCACTTGCCACTGCGGGCCAGCTCATCAGCGTGTTCGCGCTGGTCTACGCCATCGCGACGCCGGTGCTTGCGCTCAGCACGGGGCGATTCCGCCGCTACCAGCTGCTCGTGTGCTACAGCATCGTCTTTGTGCTCGGCAACCTGGTCATGGCGTTGGCGCCCAACTTCCAGGTGCTGTTTATCTCGCGCATTGTCCTGGGCTCTGTCTCGGGTGCGCTGCTCGCCGTGGGCGTGACGTACATCCCGGAGCTTCTGTCTCCGCAGCAAACTTCGCTTGCCATCTCGGTGGTATATGGTGCGTTTTCCGTGGCGATGGTCTTTGTGACCTCGATTGGCAAATTTGTGGCCGACACACTCGATTGGCACGTGGCCATGTACGGCACGCTGGCCTTCGCCATTTTGACCTGCGGAGCGCTCGTGGCGTTTATGCCGCGCGCTGGGCAAACCGACGAGCCCGCCACCTTTCGCGAGCAGGCGGGTCTGCTACGCGAGCCGAGCATCATCACCGGTATGCTCATCTTCTTGTTTGGCGTGGGGTCGGTCTATGTGTTCTACGGCTACGTAACGCCTTATCTTGAGCAGGTGTTGGGTATGGGCACGGTCGAAGCCAGCACCACGCTCATGGCCTACGGCGTGTTCTGCCTGGTTTCGAACATCCTAGGCGGATGGATCGACGCGCGCTTTGGCATGAAGGCACTGCTGGTGACGTTTGTGCTGCAGGCTGCGGCGTTACTCGGGCTGTTTGCCGTGGGCGGCACCATGCCGCTCGCGCTGGTCTTTGTTTTTAGCTTGGCGCTGCTCATGTACCTGTTCTCGGTGTCGTGCATCACGCACTTTATGGACGTGGCACGCAACCGCCATCCTAAGTCGATGGTACTCGCGAGTTCGGTTGAGCCCATGGCGTTTAATGTCGGCATTTCGTTTGGCACCGCAGTGGGCGGCGCCGTGGTAAGCGGAGCTGGCATTGCATATGTAGGCGCAGTGGGTGCCGCGTTCTCGCTTGTGGCCTGGGTGCTTACGCTGGTGACGATTAAGTTGGCTCGCTGGGAACGCAAGAGGGCGATGGCGCAGGCGTAGATGCGATACTCGAGCTCGATGATGACGATCGAAAGGAAACCGCATATGCAACGCGTACTGTTTATCTGTTATGGGAATATCTGTCGCTCGACGATGGCTGAGTCGGTGTTTACCGAGTTGGTGCGCCGCGCCGGGCGCGAGGGCGAATTTGTCATCGATTCCGCTGCGACCTCGACCGAGGAGATTGGCAACCCGCCACATCACGGTACCGTTGCCAAGCTACGCGAGGTCGGGATTCCCGTCGTCGCACATCGCGCACGTCAGGTGCGTCGCGCGGAGTATGGCGACTGGGACCATATTGTCTATATGGATGCTGAGAACGCGCGTGGCCTGCGTCGCATCTTTGGCGACGACCCCGACGGCAAGATTACGCGCTTGCTCAATTGGACTGATCGCCCCGGCGACGTGGCCGATCCCTGGTACACCGGCAACTTCGATGCCACCTACCGCGACGTGCTCGCCGGCTGCACGGCCATGCTCGAGCAGCTGTAGGCAATCGAGGTCGCGGGCCACGCCTTTGTCACATCCGGGACTGGCCCTAGACCGGCTTGACCTCCAGCTTTATCCCCTCGACGCAGGAGTCGCCCAAAACATCCGAAAGGGCCCAGGTCGCATATAGCGGTAAATAGAGAACCGCTCCGTTGCGCTCAACGTTGCCTCTCGAGAAAACAATCCCGAGCCTTACGCCATATTCAGCCGTATCAAGCACATGACCGAGCGCAGCGTGCGCGTGGTAATAGGAGCCCGACTTAACCTCGATCGGAACAGCCGTCCCATCCGGCCCATCGACCACAAAGTCCACTTCACCGCGCTTTTTTGTCTGGTAGTAGTAAAGCTGGCGATTTTGGGCAGCCAGCTGCTGAGCCACCACGTTTTCGTAAATGCCACCCAGATTGGGCTCCTTGCTATCAAGATACGCCGCTTGGGCGACTCCAACGGGGTAGCGCGCCATCAACATGCCCGTATCCGATTGATATAGCTTGAACTGCGATGGCCGTGCCGTCTTGAGCAGGGGCGATTTTGGCTCGGTTACGATATCGGCTTTGAGAGCAACGCCGGCATCGACAAGCCATACAAAATCTCGCTGATACTTCTCGTAGTGAGCCTTGGGGTCAATGGAATTGAGCACGAAGCGCTTGTTTTCGCCCTCGAGCATAATAGGGAGCTGATCGTAGATGCTCTGCACCTGAAGGGCTCGCCCGCTTGCATACTTGGAGATATCCCGTCGGTACTGTTCGTTGAGCTCTGACTGCAGCTGACGAACAAAGGCAAGGTCGCCCCGCGTGTCAAGGAAACGCTGCACGACCTCTGGCATTCCACCGACAACGGTATAGGTCCTGAAGTTTGCCATCATCGCGTCATGAATGTAACCAGGAATGGGCTTCTCGTTGATGCACGCGTCGCGTATCGTTTGGCGAGCCCCTTCGCTCACCCCGATTGCCCAGCAAAACTCCTCAAAATCGAGCGGGAACATCCTAAGCTCGTGAACATATCCCACGGGATAGGATCTGACGCCCTTGAACTGAGTCCCGAGCATTGACCCCGAAAACGCCCAGTGGCAGCGCCCATCCTCAACAAGGAACTTTGCCATCGTCATGATGTCGGGGGCCTCTTGGACCTCATCGATAAACACGAGCGTTTTGCCCGGCGCTATCGACTTTCCCGAGAGAAGCGTCACCCTGCTGATGAAATCATCGGCATCCCGCGCCTCGATAAGAGCGTCTTTTGCCTGACGATTTTCCATGAGGTTAAGCTCGATGTAGGTTGCATGGTTGGCTTTGCCAAATGCGCGAATCGAATAGCTTTTGCCAATCTGGCGAGAACCCGTAATGAACAAGGCCTTTTGCTCGGAAGACTTCAGCCAACGCTCCAGCTCTGCCGCTATTTTCCTGCGCAGCATAGGCTCTCCCCTCGGTGTCATCGAATGAAATGCAAAGTTTTATATGCTTGATTATCGATGAAACGCAGAATTTTTATAACCTAAAATCAGATGAAATGCAGAGATTTAGGATTATAAGCAAAAAAGAAGGAGCATCACCGGCGGATGCGACAAAAGAACTGTCCCTTTGTCACATTGCGCTCAACTATTCGTCTACGATCTCGGCAAGCCAGACGTTCAGTGTATCGACTTCGGGGCAGCAGAACTTTGCCGTGCCGGGCTCGTTGCCAGGCACGGTTCCGCCATAGCGCAGGATATCGATATAGGGAAAGCCCACGTGACAGGCCATGGCGCACATCTTGCCGCGGTCTCGGTCGAAGTCAAAAACGTCGCCCGGCTTGTGACCATGGTGGCAGCGGCACGCACCCAGCTGGTCCACGCAGCTCACGCGGATACGCGGACGCTTGCCACGCGGCGCGCCGAGCGGCTTGTTCTCGCCCGCAGGCTTGATGCCGCCCTCGCCAGCATTACTCATGGTCAACCACATCCAGGCAGGCCTCGATGGGAAGGCCAGCCGACTTGTCCTCTTGGTCGGCATTGCGCTCGATAAGCTCAGCCACCACACGCATGGCATCGGACGTCGCGCGCTGCAGACTCCAGCCCGCCATCACGCGGCCGACGAGCACCGCCGAGAACGTGTCGCCCGTGCCCGGGAAGTAGACCGGAATCAGGTCGAAGGGAATCGTGAAGTACTCCCCCGCCACATGGTCGTAACCGATAACGGCGTTCGTGCCGTCGACCACGGCACTCGTAATGACCACCGACTTGGCGCCCAGGGCGCGCACGGCATCCACAAGAACGCGGCCCTCATCGGGCGTGATTTGCTCGGCAATGGGCGCATCGGTGAGCAGGCACGCCTCGGTGTAGTTTGGCACCGCGTAGTCTGCGCACTCCAGCAGATGCCGCATAAGGCCAATCGTGGACTCGGGCACGCCCGCATAGAGCTTGCCGTTGTCGCCCATGATGGGGTCGACGAACACCTTGGTGCCCTTTTGCGCACGGCGGTGGCAAAAGTCCGAGATGATGCGCGTCTCTTCCTCGGTCACGATAAAGCCGGTCGAGATGGCATCGAACTCAAAGCCGAGCTCCTCCCAGATAGCGAGGCTTTGGCGCACGTACTCCGTGGTGTCGTGGATGTAGAACTTGGGATAGTTGAGCGTATCGGACACCAGCGCCGTCGGCAGATTGTGGATGCGGTAGCCCATATGCGACAGCACCGGCAGCATGGCGGAAAGCGCAACCTTGCCGTAGCCGCACATATCGTTGATCAGCAGCAGCTGAGTGTTCTTCATGAGGGTCTCCCTTGGTTCGGGCACGACGCAGCAGCGCCACAGTGCGACTAAGTGTAGCGCAGGGGACGTTGCGAGCGGAGTCGAGCGGCACGAAGGGCAAATTGTTGCGGAAAGGTTTCGGAAACGAGGGGGCAGCCTGTCCCCTTTTGCACCAAGCCTTGACAAGGAGTGTCCCCATCTGCCGGCACAAGAGGAATGTCCCAAGTGCCAAAAAGGGCAACGTCGATGTTTTGGCAACGACAGCGAGCGAGTCGCATTTGAGACAAGATGACGTGAAACGAAAGGGCGCTGACCTTCTGGTCGCGCCCTTGAAGTTGAACGTCAGATTGTCCAAATGCGACCCGCGCAGCGTCGAGCGGTTACGGCGTTTGGTAAAACGCCGTAACTTAATAAGTTTGGTACCTTGACATTCATTTCTCATGCTCCTAGATTGGTTAGGCACAAAACAATCCCACTACCTAACTAAAGAAAGGAGCGATACGAATTCATGTGTGACGAACCAATTAACCTTCGCACGCACAAACCCGGCGGCGACCCATTGCAACCGGCAGACATGCCCGAAGCGGTCAGCGCCGAAGACAAGCTCGCCAAGCGCATCCTGAGCGGCCTGGGCTTTTGTGGCCACTACATGCACTTTCACGGCGGCGGCGTGTCCGGCAAGGCGCCCATCGTCTGCTTGCTCGCCAAGCAGGAAAACGGCGAGATGTCGCAGCAGGAACTCGGCATGCACTTCGACCTCAAGCCGGGGTCGCTTTCCGAGATCTTGTCCAAGCTCGAGTGCGCCGGCATCATCGAGCGCAGCCGCAATCCAAAAGATCGCCGGCAGCTCACCATTCGCCTGACCGAAGTCGGCTGGGAGAAGGCCCGCATCGACCAGGCCGCCCGCATCCGCTTTAGGGAGCAGGCCTTTAGTGCCCTCACTCACGACGAGCGCGAACAGCTCGCCGAAATGCTTGAGAAAATCCGCGTAACCTGGGAGGAACTGGATGATTAAAACTCTCATGGGCAGCATCCGCGATTACATGAAGGTCACGATCGCCACGCCGCTGCTGGTGCTTGGCGAGGTAATCTGCCAGATGATGATCCCGTTTATCACCGCCGACATGATCGACGCCATCAAGGACGGCACCGCCGTTACCGAGATGCTGCCCACCGCCGGCCTTCTCGTACTCATCGCGCTGACGTCACTCGCCTTTGGCGCCGCCGCGGGCATCACCTGCAGCCATGCCAGCTGCGGCTTTGCCAAGAACCTGCGTCGCGACCTGTTCTACAAGATCCAGACGTTCAGCTTCGCCAACATCGACGAGTTCTCGAGCTCCTCGCTCGTCACCCGCCTCACCACCGACATCAACAACGTGCAGCAGGCCTTTATGATGCTCATCCGCATCGCCGTGCGCGCGCCGCTGGTGCTGGTCTTTGCCTTTACCATGGCATACGCCATGGGCGGCAGCGTCGCCATGGTCTACCTGGTCATCATTCCGCTGCTGGGCTTTGGCCTGTTCTTCATCATCTATAAGGTGCGCCCGATCTTTGCCCGCGTCTTCCGTAAGTACGACGCGCTCAACGAGTCGGTTGAGGAAAACGTCACCGGCATGCGCGTGGTCAAGAGTTACGTGCGCCAGGACTACGAGAAGGAGAAGTTCGCCACCGCCGCGCGCGACGTCCAGATGGACTTCACCCGCGCCGAGAAGCTGCTCGCCTTCAACAACCCCATGATGAACATCTGCGTCAACGGCGCGTTCGTCGTCATCATCTACCTGGGTTCCGAGCTCATCATCACGAGCCAGGGCACCCTGTTCGACGTGGGCCAGCTCTCCTCCATCTTTACCTACGGCTTCCAGATTCTGATGAGCCTAATGCAGCTGTCGATGATCTTTGTCATGGTAACCATGGCAGACGAGTCGGCGCACCGCATTACCGAGGTGCTGGCCGCCGAGCCCACGATCGCCAACCCGACCGAGCCCGTGCACGAGGTTGCCGACGGCTCCATCGACTTCGATCACGTGAGCTTTAAGTATTCCGAGCATGCCCGCCGCCAGGCGCTCGACGATATCGACCTGCATATTAAGAGCGGCGAGACCATCGGCATTATCGGTGGCACCGGCTCGGCCAAGTCGACGCTCGTGAACCTGATCGCCCGCCTGTACGATGTCACGGAGGGCACCGTGCGCGTCGGCGGCGTGGACGTGCGCGACTACGACCTGGACGCGCTGCGCCACCAGGTAGCCATGGTCCTGCAGAAAAACGTGCTGTTTAGCGGCACCATCGCCGAGAACCTGCGCTGGGGCGACCCAAACGCCACCGACGAGGAAGTCCGCGAGGCGGCGCATCTGGCCTGCGCCGACGAGTTTGTCGACGGCTTCCCCAAGGGCTACGACACCTGGATTGAGCAGGGCGGCTCCAACGTCTCCGGCGGCCAGAAGCAGCGCCTGTGCATCGCGCGCGCCCTGCTGCGTCGCCCCAAGATTCTGATCCTGGACGACTCCACGAGCGCCGTCGACACCAAGACCGACGCCAAGATCCGCGAGGGCCTGGCGAGCTACCTGCCCAACACGACCAAGCTCATCATCGCCCAGCGCATCAGCTCCGTGCAGGACGCCGACCGCATCATCGTCATGGAGGGCGGCCGCATCAAGGACATCGGCAACCACGATGAGCTGCTCAAGACGAGCGAGATCTACCGCGAGACCTTTACCTCGCAAAATAAGATGAGTGCCGAGGGCGAGGAGGCGGCCGAGACCGCCGCAGCCGACACCGAGGCATCCGCACCGCAAGCTCAGATCCAGGAAGGAGGCGAGGCGCATGAGTAAGGCAGCTACCGCCGAGCGCGCGCGCAACCGCAAGGGCGGCACCATGACGCGCCTGATCAAGATGCTCTTTGGCTTCTACCCGGTGCTTTTGCCCCTCGTCGTCGCCGGCGTTGTGCTCTGCGCCATCATCAACTCCATCGGCGCGACGTTTCTCCAGAGCGCGCTGCAGGTCATTAGCGAATCGTGGCAGTCGGGCGACTGGACGGCCGCGCAGCCCAAGATCTTGAAGCTTGTGACCATCCTCGGCTGCATCTATGCCGTGGGCGTTGCGTCATCGCTGTTCTGGAACCGCGCCATGGCCGTCATCACGCAGGGCTCGCTCGAGAAGCTGCGCGAGAAGATGTTCAACCGCATGCAGGACCTGCCGATCCGCTACTTCGACACGCACCAGCGCGGCGATATCATGAGCCACTACACCAACGACATCGACACGCTGCGCCAGATGATCAGCCAGTCGCTGCCCAACCTGCTCATGACGATCATCGTCATCGTCACCGTGTTCTTCATCATGCTGTATTACAGCGTGTGGATGTGCCTGGTCATCATTGCCGGCGTCGCCTTTATGACCTTTATGACCAAGCTGCTCGGCTCCAACTCCGCGCGCTTCTTTATCGCGCAGCAGACCGAGCTCGGCGTGGTCGAGGGCCATATCGAGGAAGTCATGAACGGCCAGAAAGTCGTCAAGGCGTTCTGTCACGAGTCCGCCGCCGAGGCCGATTTTGACGAGCGCAACGAGAAGCTCTTCGAGGTCTCGCAGAAGGCCAACATGTACGCCAACATCCTCATGCCGATCCTCGGGAACCTGGGCGACTTGCTCTACGTGCTGGTCGCGCTGACCGGCGGCATCTTCCTGGCGCTGGGCGTGCCCAACCTGAGCCTCTCGGGCATGGCGCTCTCCATTGCCGTCGTGGTGCCGTTCCTCAACATGACCAAGCAGTTCTGCGGCCAGATTGGCCAGATCTCGCAGCAGATCAACGCCGTGGTCATGGGCCTTGCCGGCGCCGAGCGTATCTTTGAGCTACTCGACGAGGAGCCCGAGGCCGACGAGGGCTACGTGACGCTCGTCAACGCACAGGTGAATCCCGACACCTGGCAGCTCGAGGAGGCCGACCACCACACCGGCATGTGGGCGTGGAAACATCCGCACCGTGCAACCGGCGAGATCGAGTACGTGCCACTGCGCGGCGACCTGGTCATGGACAACGTCGACTTTGGCTACACGCCCGACCACGAGGTGCTGCACGGCGTGTCCGTGTTTGCCAAGCCGGGCCAGAAGGTCGCGTTTGTCGGCGCCACCGGTGCGGGCAAGACGACCATCACCAACCTCATCAACCGCTTCTATGACATCGCCGACGGCAAGATTCGCTACGACGGCATCAACGTCAACAAGATCCGCAAGGCCGATCTGCGCCGCTCGCTGGGCGTCGTGCTGCAGGACGTGAACCTGTTCACCGGCACCGTGATGGATAACATCCGCTACGGCAACCTGGACGCTACCGACGAGGAATGCATCGCGGCGGCCAAGCTCGCGGGCGCGGACGACTTTATCACCCGCCTGCCCGACGGCTACGACACCATGCTCACCGGCAACGGCGCACAGCTGTCGCAGGGCCAGCGCCAGCTGATCTCGATCGCACGCGCCGCCGTCGCCGATCCGCCGGCGATGATTCTGGACGAGGCCACGTCGAGCATTGACACCCGCACCGAGGCCATCGTGCAGGCGGGCATGGACAAGCTCATGGAGGGCCGCACGACGTTTGTCATCGCGCACCGCCTCTCCACCGTGCGCAACTCCGACGCGATCATCTGCCTGGACCACGGCCGCATCATCGAGCGCGGCAACCACGACGAGCTGATCGCCAAGCGCGGATATTACTACCAGCTCTATACCGGAGCGTTTGAGCTGGAGTAGTTCGGCCCGCCGAGATGGCCGATTTGCCGCTCATTCGTCGGGCATGACCCTAAGGTCAATGCCCTCCTCTTTCGGGGCAAATCGACTCATCTCAACGACCCGAACACAATGCGCCGCAACGAATAAAGCCTCCGCAGCCACACGAGCTGCGGAGGCTTTTTTCATGCCGGCCGGAAACCGTATCCCACTTTTCGGGCCCAGAATGGGATGCCGTTTCCCGCTGGGCCCCCTCCGGGAAACGGTATCCCGTTTCAAGGGCATAAACCGGGATGTGGTTTCCCCTAACGGCACCTTTGGGAAACCGCATCCCACTCTAGACGCACAAAACGGGATGAGCTTTCCCATGGTGATCCAAGACCAGAAGCATGTCCGATAGCGCGGCCAGGTCAAGAACAACAAGGCAAGCGTCACGCCAATTTGGACGAGCGTCTGCTACAGTTTGAGGCTGTTGGCCCATATGGTAGAGTTGACCTCACGTAAATTTCAGCACGCTGGGTGCCACCTGCGCTTTTGCCATTTGAGAGAGTGAACTTGTGAATACTTCTGTCGCCAAGAAGGCCAGCCAGGCGGTGCGCCTGCTCATGATGGTGCTCACGGCAGTTCTCATCTTCTTCTTCATCAATGTCATGCTGCTCGTCTCCGATATCCAGGGCACGGCGCGCGTGGTCAACTACGCCGGCCTGGTACGCGGCACCACGCAGCGCATCGTGAAGCTCGAGGACGCAGGCCAGCCACAAGACGACCTGCTCAAGGCCGTTGATTCATACATTAACGGCTTGCGCTACGGAAGCGACGACCTCAATCTCGTCCGTCTCGATGACGATGAGTACCAGGCAAAGATGACCGAACTCGCGAACTATTTTGACGAGCTTCGCTCCGAGATTGCCCGCGTGCGCGAAGTCGGCTACGAGAACACCGACATCATCTCGATGAGCGAGGAGTTCTTTGGCATTTGCGACGATGCTACGCGACTCGCAGAGGACTACTCTCAGGAGAAGGCGTCGGCGCTCAACTATCTCGAGGGCTTGGTGATCATCGACATCGTGGGCTTGGTGGCGACCTTTGCGGTTGAACTTGTTCGCGCGGTGCGCACTGCCGCGCTTAATCGCGAGCTGCAGAGCAAAGTCTATCTCGACGAAGCCACGGGACTGCCCAATAAGAACAAGTGCGAGGAGATCTTGGGGCAGGAGCAGCCTGTCTCCGCGGAGGCGCCCGTTGCGGTGTGCGTCTTCGACCTTAACAATCTGCATACGGTCAATAACAACTTCGGCCACGAGAAGGGCGACGAATACATCCGCTCTTTTGCACAGCAACTGGGAAGCGTGGCGTCCGAGACGTGCTTTGTGGGTCGCGACGGCGGCGATGAGTTTATCGCGGTACTGCGGGATGCCGACCGAGCCGCTGTGGAATCTTGTCTCGCTCGGATTCACGCGAACGTGAACGAGTATTCCGAAGTCCACCCCGATATGCCCATCAGCTACGCGGTGGGCTATGCGCTTTCCAACGATTTTGACGAGCCACCTACCATGCGCGAACTCTTTTCCCAGGCCGACAAGAACATGTACGTCGATAAGAACCGCGTAAAGGCAGCCGAGACGGCCGATCCGCAACGCGAGGACCGCTAAACCCGTAGCAAAGGGTAGCTAATTTGGGACGGGACTCTTTTGGCTACTTGAGGAGTTGGGCCATGGCGTTGACGAATTTTTGTACTTGGAGGGTGGGCTCGAGCGGATAGTGCAAAAAGACCGGCACCTCTCGCCCGCATAGGAACGGCACGCCCACGAAGGCCGGGTGCACCCCCGACCACGCTCCGCAGGTGAGCACCGCGTCGCCCTTTTCCTCCGCCTCGTTAAAGAGCGCAAAGTCGAAGCTGTCCACGTCGATCACGTCAACGCCGCCGTCGGCCAGAAGGTCGATGCGCAGGCTGTCCATTGCGTCGTTGCCGTGGCGGAGCACGCGCAGACGCATACCCTCCAAGTCGGCGACCGTAATGCGATTCTTGCGCGCCAGCGGGCTCGTGCGCGGCAGGTCGATATAAAACGGCACGTTAACGATGCGGAGCTTTTGGCAGGCGTCACCCCAGCGCGGGGTCGAAAAACTCGACTGCACCACATCGACCTCGCGGCCCAAGCTGCGCATGACGGATTCGCGTTCGTCGTAGAGGTCGCTCACCGGCACGATCTCGAAGCGCAACGATGGTTCCAGATCGTGAATGTCCGACCACATCGACAGCGTTTGGCGCCCCGGGCACATCATCGACACACCCAGGCGCACGGCACCGCCATCGCCCGCCGCGCGTCGGGCGCGGCGCAGCGCGTCCTCGGACTGCCGCATGATCGAGCGCGCGTCGTCCACCAGCAGAGCACCTGCCGGCGTCACCTTAACACCAGAATGCGAGCGCTCGAACAACGTGATGCCGAACTCGGCCTCGAATCCCGACACCTGTTTGACGAGCGCCGGGGTCGACACGCGCAATTTTGCCGCCGCACGCGAAAAGCTTCCCAGCTCCGCGGCGGCCGATATGGCCTCAAGTCGTCGATCGTACACGTCAATCTCCCGTTTTCGCGCCCGTGGCCACATGGTGCCATAGGGGGTTGTTTTCGCAGGTCACGCGCTCAATTGAGAATAAACTGCATCGCACAGTGTAAACCTACGGTTAACGCCATTCTAACAAATATGCAATTCACCTGCGCAAATGCAAAGCATACGATAACCTGCGAAAACCACGTGGGTCGATTAATGGGAACGACCCACCGGGAGGCACAAGAAGGGAAGTTCCTATGAGCAACTGGCTTAAGCTCGAGGGCGATGTCTGCGCCGTGACCGGCGCACTCGGCGGTATGGGCGTCGAGATTTGCCGCGAGTTCGCCCGCAACGGCGCCAACGTCGTCCTGCTCGACCTGGACGAGGAAAAGGTCAAGGCCGCTGCCGCCGACCTCGCCGCTGAGTTTGGCATCCACGCCGAGGGTTACAAGATGAACGCCACCGACGAGGCCGAGGTTCAGGCTGCCGTCGACGCCACCATCGCCGACTTCGGCCGCGTCGACGTTCTCGTCAACACCGCCGGCATCCTGCGCTTCGCCGCCATGGAGGACCTGCCACTGAGCGACTGGGAGCAGGTGCTCAACGTCAATCTCACCGGTTACTTCATCACCTCGCAGCGCTTTGGTCGCGAGATGATCAAGGCCGGCCAGGGCCGCCTGGTGCACATCTCGACCGTTGCCAGCCACTCCCCCGAGACGTTCTCGGGCGTGTACAGCTCCACCAAGGCCGGCGTCAACATGATGTCCAAGATGCTCGCCGCCGAGTGGGGCCCCTACGGCGTGCGCTCCAACTGCGTCGAGCCCTGCTTCGTTAAGACCCCGATGTCGGCCAATTTCTACGCCGACCCCGAGGTCGAAAAGAGCCGCAGCCGCCTGATCGCCACGCGCCGCATCGGCGAGGTCAGCGATATCGCCAACGCCGTCATGTTCCTGGCGTCCAAGCGCTCGGACTTTACCACCGGCGACGCCATCAAGGTCGACGGCGGCTTCTCCAACATGATGGGCGACCTCACCGCCAAACCCGGCGGCCGTCGCGCCTATGCCGACAACTACCTTAAGAACAAGGGTGTCGAGCTTTGGTCCGATGAGTCCGGCGTCGCCAAGCCGACCGACCAGTAAACCAACCTGACAGGGAGGCTCCGCGGACACGCCCGCTCCTCCCCCGTATCGATTAGAAAGAGTCCAATGGCTTCCACCAACTCCAACAAGGGTCGCGCCGTCGTGCTTTCCGCCGCGTGCGTCACCATGTTCTTCATCAGCTCCATCGCGCTGTATTCCGTCGTGAGCAAGAACCTGCTCGCCGTCTACCCCGAGTGGTCGAGCGCCCTTACCTGGGCGTTCCCGGTCTTTCAGACCATCATGGCCGTGACGGGCATCTTCGCCGGCCGCATCTCCGATAAGATCGGCCCGCGCAACGTCGTGATCGCCGCCGCCGTGTGCTACGGCCTGGGCTGGTTCATGTCCGGCACCGTCACCGAGCCGTGGCAGTTCTACCTGTGGTTCTCGCTCGTCGCCGCCGTCGGCAACGGCCTGGGCTACAACCCGGCGCTCACCACCGGCCAAAAGTGGTTCATCGACAAGAAGGGTCTCGCCTCCGGCATCACCCTGGCCGCTTCGACCGCCGGCCCCGCCGTACTGTCCCCGGTGCTCGCCTCACTGCTCATCCCGAGCCTGGGCATCTTTGGCGCCCTTAAGGCGCTCGGCGTCATCTTCTTTGTGATGATCGCCGCCTCCGCCCTGTTCCTGAAGGCCCCCGAGGCCGGTTGGCTGCCCGAGGGCTTCGAGGCCCCCAAGGGCGGCGCACATGCCGGCACCTTCGGCGACCTCACCCCGGGCGAGATGGTCAAGACCCCGCGTTTCTGGGTCCTCATCATCACTTTCGCCTTTGCCGCCACCGCGGGCACCCTGCTCGTGGGCAAGGTTGCCTCCATCGCCGCCGTCCAGCTCTTCGCCGACCCCACGAGCGCCGCGGCCGTCGCCCTCGGCGGCGTGGTCGTCTCCGTCAACACCTGCGCCAACCTGGTTGGCCGTCTGTCCTTTGGCCAGATCATCGACAAGCTCGGCGCCTATAAGTCGCTGCTCATCAGCCTTGTCGTCACCATCGTCGCACTCGTCATCATGTCGATGAGCTTTACGCAGAGCATGTTCTTTGTGGCGCTCGCCCTGCTCGGCTTTAGCTTTGGCGCCCTGCTCGTCATCTACCCGCCGCTCACCGGTGGCGCCTTTGGTACCAGCAACATCGGTGTCAACTACGGCATCATGTTTTTGGGCTATGCCGCTTCCACCTGGATCAGCCAGCCCATCACCGCCGTGCTGTATCACGCCGAGGCCGGCAGCGCCGCCTACCAGCAGTCCTTCTACGGCGCCATTGTGATCGCCGCCATCGCCGTCGTGCTCACCGTCTACATGATGGTCTCCGACAGCAAGAAGAAGTCCGCCTAGTTTTACCGATGCGACGAAGGGACAGCCCCTTTGTCGCATTCCACCGGTCACCAGTATTAAGGAGTCGAAATGTCTGAGCTCAACCCCGTCCGCATTGCCGTTATCGGCGCCGGCGCCATGGGCCGCAACCACATCCGCTTTGTCACCGAAGAGCCCGAGGCCGAGCTCGTCGCCATCGCCGACGCCTTTGAGGGCGCCCGCGCCACGGCCGAGGCCGCCGGCGTGCCGTTTTACACCGATCCCGCCCAGATGATGGACGAGGTCAAGCCCGAGGCCGTCATTATCGCCACCCCCAACGATCTGCACCTGGGCGTTGCCCGCGAGGCTGTGAAGCGCAACATCGTACCGCTGGTCGAAAAGCCGATCTCCAACGACCTAGAGGATGCCCAGGCTTTCGCCGCCGAGGCCGAGACCGCCGGCGTGCCCGTGCTCGTGGGTCAGCACCGTCGCCACAACCCCTTCGTCAACAAGGCCAAGGAGATCATCGAGTCTGGCGAGCTGGGCAAGCTCACCGTGTCGAGCTTCCACTACATGATCTATAAGAATGACGAGTACTTCGATGTCGAGTGGCGTCGCAAGAAGGGTGCCGGCCCGATCCTGGTCAACTTGGTGCACGACGTCGACCTACTCCGCTACCTGCTGGGCGAGCCCGTTGCCGTCCAGGGTATGCAGTCCAGCGCCGCCCGCGGTTTTGAGACCGAGGACTCCGCCGTGGTCAACGTCCGTTTTGCCGATGGCGCGCTCGCAAGCATGACCATCTCCGACGCCACCGCCAGCCCCTGGAACTGGGAGGCAACCGCTCGCGAGGATCCGCAGTACCGCCCCTTCGACGCCGACGCCTACTTTATCGGCGGAACCTTGGGCGCCCTTTCGCTGCCCCGCCTGCACCAGTTCTCCTACGACGGCGCCTCTAACTGGCACAAGCCGCTGCAGATGGAGATTCCGGCCGTCGACCCGGCACTGCCGCACAAGATGCAGCTCAAGCACTTTGTGAAGGTTGTCCGCCGCGAGGTCGAGCCCGTCGTGACCCCCGCCGATAACGTCAAGACGCTCACGCTTCTCAACGCCATCAAGGAGGCCGCCGAGACCGGCCAGCTCGTCGAGCTGTAACGCCTTAGGGCAGACCGCGGCAGAAGCCCCATGCCGAACCCTTCGGTCCGCCACCAATAAGCCCCTCTTCTTTGCCCCGCGAGCAGCCTCCTGCCCGTGGGGCATTTTGCTACCTTGCCGACGATTTTTCTGGGGCAGGGGCCATTTTGCGCCTCAGCTTGGTTCGTGCGCCACGAAATGGGCCTATCTACTACGTTCAGCCGACCACCCTCAACCATGGCGAATTTCGCGAAATAAAAACCGCAGGTAAACGGCTTGCCGATTTTCGGAAAACCCAGGTATGGTCAGCCCCTACGGGTAAAACGTAGTAGATAGGTCATTTTCGTGGCGCGGCCCCAAAACAGTCTTTTGGGGCGGGTGGTATCCTTGGTAGCTCTGTGCTGCAAACGCACCTTAAACGCAAGGAGTCCCATGGATCTTATCGCCCAGCTCGCCTGCGAGCTCAACCTTAAGGCCGCCAACGTCGAGGCGGCCGTCAAGCTCATCGACGAAGGCAACACCATTCCCTTTATCTCGCGCTACCGCAAGGAAGCAACGGGCGGCATGGACGACGTTGCCCTGCGCGCACTTGACGAGCGCCTGTCCTACCTGCGCAATCTTGAGCAGCGCAAAGAGGACGTCATTCTGCTCATCGACGCCCAGGGCAAGCTCACGCCCGAACTCGAGCAGCAGATTCGCGAGGCCACGCAGCTCCAGCGTGTCGAGGACCTCTACAAGCCCTACCGCAAAAAGCGCATGACCCGCGCGCAGAAGGCCCGCGAGGCCGGCCTGGAGCCGCTCGCCAACATGATCATCATGCAAGCCTCGGCCAAGGGCAGCGCACTCGACGCCGCCGCGGCATACGTCAACGAGGAAGCTGGCTTCGACACGCCCGAGAAGGCGCTCGCCGGCGCCGCCGACATCGTGGCCGAGACGGTGGCCGAGGACCCCGAGAACGTCGCCGACCTGCGCGCCTTTACGCAAAACACCGCCGACATCGTCGTCGAGGCCACCGACCCCGCCGAAAAGACCCCCTACGAGCCCTACTACAACTTTGACGAGCCGCTGCGCCGTATACCCAACCACCGCGTGCTGGCTATCGACCGCGGCGAGCGCGAGGGCAAGCTCCGCGTGCGCGTGAACGTCGACGGCGCCGCCGCCACGGCACGCCTCGGCAGCCGTTGGCCCCGACGCCAAGGCGTCTTCGCGCCCGTCTTTGACGCCGCCATCGCCGACGGTTACAAGCGCCTGATGGCCCCCTCGCTGGAGCGCGAGGCCCGCGCCAAGCTCACCGTTCGCGCCCAGACCGAGGCCATCAATGTCTTTGCCAAGAATCTCGAGGGCCTGCTCTCGGCACGCCCCGTGCGCGGCGCCCGCGTGCTCGCGCTCGATCCGGGCTACCGCACCGGCTGCAAGGTCGCCGTCATGGACGAGACCGGCAAGCTGCTCGACCACGGCGTGGTCTACCCCACCAAGCCGCGCCACGACGTCGCCGGCACCAAGCGCGAGCTCGCCCGCCTCGTCAAGAAGGACGGCGTCAACACCATCGTCATCGGCAATGGCACCGCCAGCCGCGAGACCGAGGAAGTCGTCTCGGAGTTCATCGCCGAGCAGGCGCCTGAGCTGCGATACACCATCGTCAACGAGGCCGGCGCATCGGTGTACTCCGCCTCTGAGCTCGCCAGCCAGGAGTATCCCGACCTGGACGTCACCGTGCGTGGCGCCATGAGCCTGGGCCGCCGCCTGCAGGACCCGCTGGCAGAGCTCGTCAAGATCCCGCCCCAGTCCATCGGCGTGGGCCAGTACCAGCACGACCTTGACCAGGCCGAGCTTTCGCGCACCCTGGGCCACGTGGTGGAGGACGTCGTCAACCGCGTGGGCGTCGACGTAAACACCGCGAGCGCGAGCCTGCTGGGATACGTATCGGGCATCACGCCGAGCGTGGCCAAGAACATCGTGGCCTACCGCGAGGAAAACGGCGCCTTTACCGATCGCCGCCAGCTCAAGAAGGTCCCCAAGCTGGGACCCAAGGCATATCTCAACGCCGCGGGCTTTTTGCGCATTAGCGGCGGCAGGAACCCACTCGACGCGACAAGCGTCCACCCCGAGAGCTACGAGGTGGCCACGTCCGTCCTAGAACGCGCCGGCGTTAAAGCAAGCGAGCTCAGCCGCGGCGGCGTGCCCGACATCGAGCGCCGCCTGGGCAGCATCTCGGCGCTGGCAAGCGACCTGAACTGCGGCACCCTCACGCTCATCGACATCGTCAACGAGCTCAAAAAGCCCGGCCGCGACCCGCGAGACGACGCGCCCGAGGTGGTCTTTAGCCGCTCGGCGCTTTCCATCGATGACCTGGAGCCCGGCATGGAACTCAAGGGCACGGTGCGCAACGTTGTGGACTTTGGCGCCTTCGTCGACGTGGGCGTGCACCAGGACGGCCTCGTGCATATCTCAAAGCTGGCCAACCGCTTTGTCAAGCACCCGAGCGACGTGGTGCGCGTCGGTGACACGGTCAAGGTGTGGGTCGAAAAGGTCGATCGCGACCGCAAGAAGATCTCGCTCACCATGGTACAGGGGAAGTAAACCGCCAAAGCAGGGGTACCCCCTGTAGTGACGTGCAAAATCGCGAGTATTCTGCAAATTCCGCCGTTCCGAACGCCCCACAGAGACGAAAAAGCAAAAAAACAGCCCCCGTTTTAGCGTCGTCAGAGCCAAAACGAGGGCCGTTCCATGCTTCGGTTAACTGGTAAAAGCCTTTACCTTGCTGAATACTCTCAATTTTGCACGTCGCGGGCGGGGGTACCTTTGCCCACGGCAGGATATGGAAGCCAAGCGCCAACTTGCTGGCAAGCTCGTGCCGGCAGCCCCGGCCTTTCCTTTGCCTAGCGCGACCCTCGCGAAGCGCGTGAGCGATAGGGAAAGGAAAGGCCGGGGCGAACAGCCCACGGTACAGTCGGTGTTCGCGCTACGGCAGAATATGAAAGCCGAGCGAGGCGATATCCTTGGCAAAGCCGCAGACGGTGTCGAGCGAGACCTCGTACGGGTCGCGGCCGATGTTCTTGCGCTTGGCCAGGATGCTGTTGGGCACCGTGATGATCTGGCAACCACAGGCCTCGGCCTGATAAATGTTGATGAGCTCGCGCGTGGACGCCCACAGGACCTCACAGTTGGGCTTGGCGGCGGCCTTCTTGACCGACTCCGTCATAAACGGAATGGGATCGACGCCGGTATCGGCAATACGGCCGGCAAAGAGCGAGATAATGGACGGCGTCTCGGTGTCAACGGCCTCGACCATCTCATCGACCTGCTTAGGCGTAAAGATGGTAGTGACGTTGACCTTGACGCCGTCAGCGGAAAGCTTGCGGACCAGCTCGGCGGTGGACTCGCCCTTGGTGGTCACGCATGGAATCTTGACGTAGACGTTCTCGGCCCAGGTAGCAATCTCGCGGGCCTCGACCTCCATGGTCTCGACGTCGTCGGCAAAGACCTCAAACGACACGGACACATCGGTGATGTGGGCCAGGACCTCCTTGGCAAACGCGCGGTAATCCGTCACGCCGCCCTTCTTCATAAGGGACGGGTTGGTCGTGAAACCCTGAACGTTGCCGTTCTCGTACATGTCGAGCATGCCCTCGAGGTTTGCACCGTCAGCGAACACCTTGATTGCCATCTGCCTGATTCCTTTCGTTAGCATACGGCCGATAAACTGCTAAACACTTTACCTACGTTTATCAAGGCGTGAACTGCGGTTTTTTATCTTCTCGGCGAACGGTATAAACACCTCAGTGTTTGGATTGATAAATCGATTGAGCATACAAAAACAAAGAGTCGCAGTTTGAGCAAACGTCAGAACGCGGGATTCATTAGATGAGACCGAAATGCTGCATCGCTGTGACGGTACCGTCATGTGCGACATCGTCGGTCACGTAGTCGGCGACCGCCTTGACCTCAGGCATGGCGTTGCCCATGGCGACAGCCGTCTCGACCGCAGCGAGCATGCCCAGGTCGTTACCCGAATCGCCGAAGCCAAAGGTGCGCGCGTTGCCGGTGCGACCCAGGTATTCCAGCGCTCGCGCCACGCCCACGCCCTTGTCGATGCCCTTGGGGCTCAGCTCGCGATTCTGGCCACCGGTGTTGCACAGCTCAAACTCGCGATCGATAAAGCCATCATCGTTGGCCACGCGAGCCAAACTGGGCACACTGAGGCATACCTTGCCCACGCGCAGACTGCCGTCGACGCGCATTTCCTCGGTGCTGTGCACCACAGAAGTGCCGATCAGAGACGACTGCTCAACGCCCACAGGCTCCAGGGCAAAAGTAGCCACGTTGGTCTCGAAAAAGGCCTCAATCCCTGCCGCGGCCATACGGCGCGCAAGCTCCTCGATAACGTCCTCGTCAAAGCAGTCCTCATACACCACGCGGCCCTCGACCTCGAGCGTCGCTCCCGCCATGGCAACGACACCCGCCGGGTTCAGCGCGCGCAGGCCATCGGCAATCAGCCACAAGGGACGACCCGTGCAGATAAATGCCTTGTGCCCTGCGTCGCGCAGGCGATGAAACGCCTCGACGACCGCCTGCGAGGGGCGAACCGCCGAAAAGTCCTTGTCGGTCATGTTGTCGGGATCGAACGACGTCAGCGTGCCGTCCACGTCAAAAAAGAGCACGGCGGAATCGGGGCACGCATCAATCATATGGGTTCCTTTCGGGGGCGAGAGTAAACGAAGCATCCATCATATAATGGAGCGACGCAACCAGAGAGGTCACCCATGGAATTTTACGCAAGCTGCCCCGAGGGCTTTGAGTCCGCACTCGCCGATGAGCTTAAACGCCTCGGGCTTTCGCATGTTCGCCGGCTGAAGGGCCGCGCTACATTTGGGGGCGAGCTCGAGCAAGGCTACCGCGCCTGTCTGTGGTCGCGCCTGGCAAGCCGTGTGTTCGTAGTACTCGGGCGCTTTGAGGCGCAGGATGCCGATGAACTGTACGACAGCGTTTACGACATCGCCTGGGAGACCATCATCCGCCCCGGCGCCACCATCGCCATCACCGCCCGCGGCGTGACCGAGCAGCTGCGCAACACGCGCTTCTCGGCCCTGCGCGCCAAGGACGCATTGTGCGACCGCTTGGCCGAAACCACGGGCCGTCGCGCCGATGTCGACGCCGCCGATCCCGATGTTCACCTGCTGCTTTCGCTGCGTCAGCGCCGCGCGAGCATCAGCCTGGACCTTTCGGGCGACCCGCTGTTCAAACGCCTGCCGCCCGCAGCGACCCGCGCCGGCGAGGGCGCGCACGTGCTGCGCCCCGACTACGCCGCCCTGGTGCTGGCGCAGGTCGGCTGGACCGCACTGTGCGAGCACGAGTTGACGGCCGACGATTACGAAAACGAAGCCCTTCCCACGCTGATCGATGCCTCGTGCGCCGGCGGCGGCCTGTTGCTGGAAGCCGTGAACATTCTGACCGACCGCGCCCCGGGCGCCGCACGCGAGCGCTGGGGCTTTGAGGGCTGGCAGCTGCACGACGCCGCCCTGTGGGAGCAGCTGCTTGCCGGGGCGCGCGAGCGCGAAGCGGCAGCGCGCGAGCGCCAGGCGCGCATCGTGGCCGTAGACATCGACCCCGCCGCCCGCAAGACTGCCGAGCGCATGGTCAAGTGCGCCGGCTACAAGCGTTTTGTCGACTTTTGTGCCGCCAAGCCCGCCACCGTGCTGGACCATGCGGGCGCCGTCGCCGGCGCCGCCGTGGTCGCAGACACCACCGAGACCCCGCTTTCACTCATGCACGACGCCATGACGTTGGTAGGCGAGCTGCGCCGCGCGCCCGAGCTCACCGCCGCGCCGGTCGCCGCGCTCACCCGCGACGGATTGCTAGCCCGCGCGCTCCACGCCGAGCCCGAGCGCTCGATCGCCGTCATGCCCAATAACGAAGAGGCGGCTATTGAGGTTTGGCCCTCGCTCGACCACGCCGCCGCGGCATTTGAAGCAGCGATCAGCGCAGATGCCGAGGAACAGACCGCAGACGCTCATGACGAAGCCGCCGATACTCCCACGTCCGAACCTGCCGCCACGCTCGACCTGGGCGACGGCAAGCCGCTGCCCGTGCTCATTCCCGAGTCTGAGCAGTTCGCCAACCGCCTGCGCAAGAATGCCCGCCTGCGCCGCAAGTGGGCCAAGCGCGAGGGCGTGAGCTGCTACCGCGTCTACGATGCCGACCTGCCCGACTACTCCGCCGCCATCGACCTGTACGAGGGCTGCCCGCAGACGCCGGGCCGCTGGCTCGTCATTGCCGAATACGCCGCACCTAAGACCATCGACCCCGCACTGGCCCAGGCCCGCATGCTCGACATCTTGGCCATCGCGCCGCGTATTCTTGATGTTCCGGCCGAGCACGTGCACGCCAAGGCCCGCATGCGTTCGCGCGGCGGCTCGCAGTACGGCAAACAGGGCGCCGGCAAGGGTGGCTCGGGCGAGCGCGCCAACATCGCGCGCCGTCGTCTGCCGCTCATCGAAGAGGGCGGCCTTACCTTTGCCGTCAACTTTGACGACTATTTGGATGTGGGCATCTTCCTGGATCATCGCGTCACCCGCAACCTGGTGCGCGAGCACGCCAAACAGGCACGCCGCTTCCTCAATCTGTTCGCCTATACCGGCACCGCCACCTGCTATGCGGCAGACGGCGGCGTCGAGGAAACTGTGACGGTCGACCTTTCCAACACCTACCTGGACTGGGCCGAGCGCAATATGCGCCAGAACGGCTTTGTTGGTCCGCAGCATCATTTTGTGCGCGACGACGTGCTCGCCTGGATTCGCGACCAGCGCCAGACGCGCAACCGCTGGGACCTGATCTTTGTCGACCCGCCCACGTTTTCGAACTCGTCCAAGATGGGCCGCCGCACCTGGGATGTCCAGCGCGACCATGTTGAGCTTTTGGCCGGCGTTTCACGCCTGCTTGCACAGGGCGGCCATGCCATCTTTAGCTGCAACCTGCGCGGTTTCCGCCCCGAAACGCGCAAGCTCGCGCGCGCGGGCGTCGTACTGGAGGACATTACGGCGCAGACCATCCCCGAGGATTTCGCACGCAACCAGAAGGTGCACCACTGCTATATCGTGCGCCGCCTGCCCATCGAGGACGCCATGGCCGAAGTCGGCTTTAGCGCCGAGGAGATTGCCGAGCGAACCGAGGAGCTGCGCAACCCCGAGGCCCGCAAGCCCCGTGCAGCAGCGCCCGCGCACGCGCAGGCCGGCCACGGCAAGTCCAACTTTGCCAGCAAACCCTCCCCTGCCGGCAAGTCCAAAAAGAAGAAGTTCTACGCCAGCAAGCCCAAGGATAAATAGACAACGTTGCGGTGGAATACGGACTGTTTTGCCTGGAATTAGGTAAATTTAGACCGTATTTCACCGCAACTCATATTGGGATGGCGGATGCCGACCTATCCCTGGATGACCAATCGGTAACCAATACCCACGTGCGTCTGGATATAGCGCGGATGCGCGGGGTCGGACTCAATCTTCTTGCGCAGCGTGCCCATAAAGACGCGCAGGCTCGCCAGGTCGCTCTTGGTTGCCGTGCCCCAAATCTCGTGCAGGATAAACTGGTGCGTCAGTACCTTGTCGGCGTTGTGCGCTAGCAGGCACAGGAGCTTGTACTCGATCGGCGTCAGATGCAGCTCCTCGCCATCCATCGTGGCGATGCCGGCATCAAAATCGATATGCAGCTCACCGGTATCGAACGAGCCCTCGGAAACAACGCCGCCCGTTTGCGCATACGAAAGGCGCCTGAGCGTCGTGCGAATGCGCGCGAGCAGCTCCTCGACCGAAAACGGCTTGGTCAGATAGTCGTCGGCGCCGGCATCGAGCGCGCGGATTTTGTCCGCATCCTCGCTGCGCGCCGAGACCACGATAATCGGCATGCCCGACCATGCGCGCACCGACTCCACCACCTTGACGCCGTCCATATCGGGCAGGCCCAGATCGAGCAGCACAATGCTCGGCGCCTGCGACGAGGCGGCGGCGATGGCGGCATGGGCGGTCTCCACAGCCATATGGCGCAAGCCGTGCGCCTCGAGCGCGGCAACGATAAGATTGCGAACGGCGGGGTCGTCCTCAACGACCAAGATGAGCGGTTTTACGGCAGAGTTCGGCACAGCGCTACTCCTTATCAAACGAAACGTCGGCGGCGGGAAGTTCAATCGTAAAGACCGAACCGTGCGGGTCCGCCGCAGCAACCTCTATGCTACCGCCATGCGCCAACGCAATGGAACGGCAGAGCGAAAGACCCAGGCCAACGCTGCGGTGGCTGTCGGCCAGACCATGGTTGGCGGTATAGAACGACTCGAAGATCCGTTCGCGATCCTCGGGTGCGATGCCCGGACCATCATCGGCCACCGAGCACGCCACGCGTCCATCGTCGACGCTAATCGAAATCATGATATGCGAGCCCGCGGGCGTATAGGTGATGGCGTTGTTCACCAGATTGACCACCAGCTGCACCATCAGGCGCGCATCGACGTTGACGAGCGCCGGCTCATCGCACGCCACCACCTTAAGGTCGTGCTCGCGCACGGCAGGGTTCACGTGGCGCAGCGCCTCCTCGACGATATCGTCCATGAGCTCGAGCGTGGTCGACAGGCGCATACCGCCACCCTCGAGCTTGGTGATGGCGAGCAGATTCTCGACGGTGGCGTTGAGCCACAGCGCATCCGAGCGAATGGATAGAAGCAGGCCGCGGCGCGTCTGGGCATCGAGCACCGCGGTGCCGGTCGAGCCCTGGTCGAGCAGCACGTCGGCATTGCCCGAAATACTGGTGAGCGGCGTGCGCAGGTCGTGCGAGATGGAGCGCAGCAGGTTGGCGCGCAACTGTTCGTTTTTGGCGAGCACCGCCGCCTCCTCGCGGGCCTCCATGGCGCGGGCGCGATCGAGTGCCAGCTCGCCTTCGCTCACGATAGCATCGGCAAGTGTCCGCTCCTCGTGCGTCAGCACGTCGGGCTCGGCAACGATAGCCAGCACGCCCACCACCGAGGCGGGGTCGCCCGAGCGCGCGAAGCCGTCGCCTGTGCGAACCGTCAGGTAGATGCCATAAAACGCCGAGCCGCCATAGGTGGCATCGAGCGGCGTTCCCACATAGGCGGACGCCGAGAGCCGAGGCGGCATCTGCGGCGCCAGTTCGTGCACCGGTGCGGCATCGCCCACGGCCGTGTATGTCGCACGCGGCAGCAGGTCATCGCCCTCGGCGTCGGCGCTGTACCACACGACAGGGCAGCCCGAAAGACGCGCCAGCTGCGTGGCCATGGCGTGAACGATCTGATGCTGATCGGCGCACCGCTGCAGCATGCGGTTGGTCTCGAGCACCATATGCGTGCGGCGGTCGCTGGCGGCAGCCTGTGCCAAGGCGCGGCGCAGGGCCAACGCAATCGAGCTCGACACAAGCGAGACCACGAACATGATGAAGAACATGCCGGGATAGCCGCGGTCGATAAGCGACAGCGAGTAGCGCGGGTCGACAAACAAGAAGTTGTAGAGCGCCACGGCGGCAGCCGAGCTCAGCAAGCAATACAGGCGACTCCAGGTAAAGAATGCGCACAGCTGAACGGCGAACACATAGACGATCATGATGCTCGGCGCGAGACCCGGATGGTCGAGCAGCGCGCCCACAATCGTCGCCGCGACCAGCAGCCCCACCGATACGCAGGCGTCATACAGAGGAGTGCGGCGCGTCAGCGTTGTGCGCCGCCACCAAAAGCTATCGGCAATATCGCCGTCCGTACGGACGTCCATCAGCGTCCCGCCCCTCTCTCAAAAACAAAAACCACCACAAAGGGGACAGGCACCTTTGTGGTGGTTTCCCTTGTGGTGGTTCCAAGTGTATAGCCTTTGCAACCGGCGGTCGCTAGACAAACAGCACGTGCGCGAGCAGGGCACACACGCACACCGCGACAAGCAGCGTCACCACGATCGAGATCACACGGTCGGCCATGTCCATGTTGGCCCGATTCGTAAAGAACCGATCTTCGGCGGCGTCGACGCGCGCCTCACGCACCATTTCGACCACCGCCTCACGGCCATCGAGCGCCTTTGTATCCATGTTTACCTCCCCGGCCTCATGCTTATCCATCAAAAACCAACTCCGTGTAGCCGCCGACGTCTACGGCCGCTCGTTGGGGGCCAGGCGCTGCATCTTGTTCACGGCTTTGAACTTGGTGAACAGCGGCACGTACTCAAAGCTCACGTTGGAGTTCTCCAGGCCGTACCAGCGTGCAGGCGTGCCGGCGGCGCGACGGATGATGTACTTGAGCGTGATGGCCGTACGCTCGCTCGGCTCCACATCGCTTTCAGGCGCCAGAAGCTTACGAATCAGGACGAACTTGAACGTACCGATGTTGCCCGGATCCTTGTAGACCGAGTAGTCATGCGTCTGCGCCGGCAGCTCGCCGGTGGCAGCCAGGTCCTGAACGACCTGACGCAGATAGGCATTGACGCGCTGGTTAATCTTGTAGCCCAGGTACAGATGCACGCGGAACACGTAGTCGGTGCCGAACGTCTCGACCGAATAGGCAAAGGTATGCGGCTCGTCCATGGTCTCGACATTCACGAACCACCAGGCGCGAGCGCGCTTGGGATGCTTGTCCAAGATCGAGTAGACGATATCGCGGTCGATGTAATCGGTATGGGTGTCCTTGGTCAGGTACACGATGTTGTCGCTCAGGCGCTCGTAGCGATCGTCATCGCGCAGGCGCTTGAGCTGCGGCAGGTAGCTGCGCAGCGGCAGCAGCGTAAACTGGCGCTGCTCAACAGCCGTACCGTTGTACCAGCACACCATGATGCCCATGATGAGTGCAGCCATGAGGATGGTGAAGTAGCCGCCGTGGAAGAACTTGGTGAGCGAGCTCACGAAGAAGAAGCCTTCGAGCAAAAGGAAGAAGGCCGCGAAGATCCACGGAGCAACCTTGAGCTTGCGCTCCTCGTGCAGGTAGAAGAAGAGCAGCAGCGTGGTGCACATCATAGTCAGCGTAATGGCAAGGCCGTAGGCGGCTTCCATATGCGCCGAGTTCTGGAACAGCAGCACCACGATGACGCAGCCGACAAGCATGACGTTGTTGACCATGGGGATGTAGAGCTGGCCCTTGGTCTCGGCAGGGTAGAAGACCTGCATGTGCGGCATGAGGTCCAGACGGCTGGCCTCGGACACCAGCGAGAATGCGCCGGTGATGAGCGCCTGCGAGGCAATGATGGCCGCGACGGTGGAAAGGCCGACGGCAAACGGGCGCAGGCCCGGGGCGAGCATCTGGTAGAACGGATTGAGGTCGGCAATGCCCATGAGCTCGGGGTTGGCAGCGTTGTTCATAAGCCAAGCGCCCTGGCCCATATAGGAAAGCAGCAGGCAGCACTTAACGAACGGCCAGGTAGCGTAGATGTTGCCGCGGCCGACGTGGCCCATGTCGGAGTAGAGCGCCTCGGCACCGGTGGTGGCGAGGAAGCAGCTGCCCAGAATCATGATGCCCGCGTGGTTGTTGGGGCTCAGCAAAAAGGCGATGCCACGTACCGGGTTGAGGCACAGCAGCACGGCGGGATGCTGGAAGACAAAGAACAGACCCGTGCCGCCCAGGAACAGGAACCACAGCGTCATGATGGGGCCAAAGGCGTGACCGATCTTGGCCGTACCGATGCGCTGCACCAAGAAGAGCACGATGATGATGGCGAGCGTAATGGCGACGACGCGGCCCTGGTCATCGCCCAGCACGGCATGGACCGCCGGGATGGTGCGCAGGCCCTCGATGGCCGTGGTAACGGTAACGGCCGGCGTCAGGATGCCGTCGGCGAGCAGCGCGGCGCCACCCAGCATGGCGGGGATGATAAGCCACTTGCCGCAGCGCTTGACCAGGCTGTACAGGGCAAAGATGCCGCCCTCACCATGGTTATCGGCGCGCAGCGAGATGAGCACATACTTGATGGTGGTCAGCAACGTGACCGTCCACACGACAAGGGAGAGCGCGCCGAGCACGAACTCCTCCGTGACGCTTCCGATGCCGCCGTTGCCGGCAACGAGCGCCTTGGTTACATACATAGGGCTGGTGCCGATATCGCCGTACACCACGCCCAGCGTGACGAGCATCGCCGAGATGCTCACAGGAATCGCAGCGTGCGAGGCTGCCTCCTTGGCCTTTTGTTCCATAAGCCGGTTTCCTCCCAACTTTAATGTTCGAAGGGATTATAGGTAATCGGCCCATGTTTTAATGCACTGTTTTCCCAGCTAGATAAACATTTATACGGCCTTTAGGCCACCGCGGCGATATGGAATGTGACAAAGGGGCTATCCCCTTGTCACATTCGTCATTTTCCGAGCCAGTTTTTGAACCACCATTCCATGGAGCGGCTCATCTCGGCCATAAAGGGACTCGTGTGCTTGCGGGTATAGATGTCCACGACGCGCTCCCCTACCTCGCGGGCATGCGGACGGAACATCGCGTCCATCTCGGCCACCTGCGCGTCCATAGTCGCAGCATCGGCGCGGCAGTAGCGCTCCTCGTGCACCAGGTTCACCACGGGATGTGCAATGGCTGGGCGCTCCTTACGGGGCGTGCCGATGATGAGCATCGACAGCGGCATGGTATAGGGCGGCAGATCGAGCAGCGCGGCAACTTCCTCAGCGTTCTCGACGATGTCGCCGATATAGCAGCTCCCCAGCCCCAGGGCCTCGGCGGCGACCACGGCGTTTTGCGCGGCGATCACGGCATCCTGCGCCGCGATGGCAAAGTCGCCCAGACCTGGCGCGCGGCGGGGCGCCTTGCCCGTGCGCTCGACAAACTCGGGCTCAAAGCAGCCCACGTGCTCAAACAGATCGATCCACTTGGCATAATCGACCACAAATATAAGTGCCCAGGGCGCCTTGGCGATCATGGGCTGGTGATCGCACAGGTCGGCCAGACGATTCAGCGTAGCCTGCTCGCGAATGCTCACGATGGAATACATCATCATGGCGCCTGCCGACGGCGCGCGACTCGCCGCATGCAGAATCGCCGCCCGCTGCTCGTCGGTCACCGCTGCGGGACGGTCACTGTCATCGCGCGCGAAGGCGCGCGTAGACGAACGGTGCTCCAAAATGTCCAGCACCGCGTTGCCCGTAGTCTCGACCGGATAGCCGCACATATCGACCGCCGCTCCGTCGCCGCCCATGTCCGCCTTGCAAACCTGCTCGTTCATCGCCTCATCCTCGCTAATTCTTTAAGAAGCCTTTACGTTTCCGTGTAATTCCCGTCCATTATCGCGCAGGTCGCCACTACATTGCGCCACACCGCCACACGTGCGCGTTAATATGGCTGGTTGTTGTGCGCAGCCACCAATCGCAGCGCATATCTTGGTAACAATCGGGTAAACCCCCGCTTTCGTAGGTTTTAAGTTTGTGAGGAGTCTCAGCATGTTCGCTGCCGCCATCTCGCTCGTCGGTCTTGCGGCGACCGTCTACCTTGTTTTGCGCGAGGCCAAGGCCATTCGCGCTCAGTCGGGCACCGTCACCAAGGGCGCCTTCGCCTGGAGCGTCGCCTTTGGCCTGTTCCAGCTCTTTTTGACCGTCTGGGGCGCTATTGGCCTCGTCGCGCAGAACGAGCCGCTCGCCTTCGTGATGCTCATCCTGACCAACGCCATCCTCACCGGCTGCGCTTGGGCCAGCATCGCCCGCGACCGCATCGCCCCGCGCGTCTTTGCGTTCGCCGGGCCCGACGCCCCCGCCCCCACCGGCAAGCTCGCCCGCCTGCGCGGCGCCTTTGTGGGCAAACCGCTCGTCGCCGCCGTCTTGTGCCTGCTGCTCGCCGGCGTCTTTGCGCTGCTGGGCATGGAGGTCTCGTCCAACCACGACTTTACCTGGGTCTACCCCCTGTGCATCCTGCTCGAGTGGGCCATCATCACCACGCTCATGGTCGGCCTGTTCTTCCTGTTCCAGCGCCACGGCGCAGCTCCCGCGGTCCTGGCCTTTGCCCTCTTTGTCCTGGGCATTGCCGAGTTCTTCGTCATCACGTTTAAATCCATGCCCATCCAGCCGGGCGACCTTTCGGCCATCTCCACCGCCGCCGCGGTCGCCGGTACCGGCTACACCTTCTCCATCTCGCTGTTCTGCGTGCTGTCCATGGGCTTTACCGCCATCGCCATGCTGCTGTGCGAGTACGCCGGCCTGGTGGCACCGCACCGTCAGAAGGGCGCCGCCAACGCCAAGCGCATGCTGCTCACCAACCTGCTCGTCGCCGTGCTGTGCCTGGGCGGTGTAACCGCACACGTCACGCTCATCGACTACTACAACACCCTCGGCATCACCGTCTACACCTGGCGCCCGCTCGAGAGCTACTGGCGCGAGGGCTACCTGCCCGCTTTCATTAGCGCGGCGCAGTCCATCAAGCCGCCCAAACCCGCCGACTACTCCGTCGACGATGCCAAGGCCACGCTCAAAAAGTACGCCAAGGCCTACGACAAGTCCGACGCGGCCAAGAGCGACGAGCGCGCCGCCGCAAAGGAGCAGTTCGACAGCGAGAAGCCCACGGTCATCGCCATCATGAACGAGACCTTCTCGGACCTGTCCATCTACCAGAACATGCGCGCCGGCTACGAGGGCCCGCAGTACTTTAAGAACCTGTCCAACTGCCTCAGCCGCGGCAAGCTCTACGTGAGCGCCTACGGCGGCGGCACGGCCAATACCGAGTTTGAGTTTATGACCGGCAACTCCATGGCCAACCTGGGCTCGGGCGTGTACCCCTACACCATCTACAACATGGAGACGACCGGGAACCTGGCAGAGCAGTTCAAATCGCTCGGCTATTCCACCACGGCCATGCACCCCAACCACGCCACCAACTGGAACCGCGAGAACGTCTACAAGGATTTTGGCTTTGACCGGTTCCTGTCCATCAACGACTTCCAGGGTGCCGACACCCTGCGCGGCATGGTGACCGACCAGGCTACCTACGACAAGATTCTTGAGCTGCTCGACCAGAACGCCGATCCGCAGTTCATCTTCGACGTGACCATGCAGAACCACTCGGGCTACGACACGGGCCTGGTGCCGGCAGATAAGCAGATGCACCTGAATATCGACACGACCGATCTGGACGCTAAGACCGTCGAGGACGGCACGCTCTCCGATGTCGACGAGTACGTCTCGTGCATCGAGCAGTCCGATCAGGCGCTGCGTTACTTCCTCAACGCCCTGAGCAAGCTCGACCGCAAGGTGGTCGTGGTGTTCTGGGGCGACCATCAGCCGTTCTTCCCGTCCAAGTTCAACGATAAGTGGTTTACCGACGAGGACGACGCCACCCACCAGGAGCGCTTGTGGCAGACCGACTACATCATCTGGGCCAACTACGACGTTGCCGGCTGCGACCAGACGAGTGAGGTCGACGACCTGTCCACCAACTACCTGTCCACGCAGCTCATGCAGCTAATCGGCGCACCGCTGACCGACTACCAGAAAGCGCACATGACGCTGCGCGAGTCGCTGCCTGCTATCAACTCCGTGGGCTACGAGGACGCCAGCCTGCGCTGGGCGCTCTCCTCCAACGTCACCGGTGACGACGCCGCCGCCGCAGCCGCCACCAAGGCGCGTGAGGATTACGCCAAGATGCAGTACTACGAGATGTTCCGCGACGGCAAGAACGTGTACACCGAGCACTTCCAGACCGAGGCCAACGAGACCGACCCCAACCTGGCACCAGGTACGACCAAGATCAAGTAGCGGCTAACTGCGAGTTCATAACAGAAACGTCTGTCCGGGCGGAGGCATATAAGGTTCCCTGCTCAGACAGTCCTGCGCAAGACGAAGGCCACGTTATGTGGCCTTCTTTGTTTGCGGAAAGTGTGTCCCGGAATTCTTGTCTGGAATGGGATGCAGTTTCCGCTTGGGACCCGATTGGGAAAGTGTGTCCCACTATTCAGCTCAGAGTGGGATGCACTTTCCGCAAAGCACCTCAACGGGAAACTACGTCCCATTCCAAAGGCAAATTCCGGGACGCATTTTTCGAAAGCCTGCCCATCCGGAAAGCCCGTCCCACTTTGGACGCATCCGGGCACGGAACCATCGACCTATCAGGCCTCCCATCAATAAAGCGGCGTCCTCCCGGACGGCGGGGCACGAAGTTCATCGCGAGTTCCGCACGCAAAGAAGGCCACTTAATGTGGCCTTCGTCTTGCGCAGGACTGTAGAGCAGGGAACTTCGTGCCCCGACGCCCGGGAGGACGTTTCATTTAGAAAGATGGACCGACCGCCGTCAGCGATGGGAGCTACTCCCCCAGCACGGCCTTTTTGGCGGCTGCAGCCATGTTATCCAGATCTTCCTTGGTGGGGTGATCCTTTGCGGCAACCCAGTTGTCGAGCAGCATCTTAAATCGGGCGTTGTCGGGATCTTGCTCGAGCATGGCCTCGTAGCGCTGCTTTACGGCAGGGCCCATCTTGCCCTGGCACATCGCCCAGCCCGCAAGCTCGGCATCCTCGGCCAAATTGGAGGTCACGCGATTGATAATCTGCTGATAATAGCTCTGGTCGGCGCCAAAACCGCAGGTACCAAAGAGGAAAACGCGCTTGCCGTGCAAGGCGGAGAGCAACGCCGCGACCGAAGGCGTGCATGCGCCCTTGTCGCACCAAAAGCCAACGAGCACCGTGTCAGCCGCGCAGGCGCCCTGCGCCTCGCGCGCAACCTGATCTGCATCCGCATCGTCGCTCAACGCCGCGGCATGGACAAACTCAACACCCGCAGCCTGCAGAGCGCGCTTGATCGCGCCCGAAACCATCCTGGTATTACCGCTCTTGCTGTTAACCACCAAAGAGCACGTCATAGTCACGTTGCCTCGTTTCCCCCAAAACTAAAGCCACTAATGCAATTTATTAGATGAATATCTTAGTACTAACGACGCAGATGTAAACCATCTGCCGTTAATCGGTAGCCCCTACTGGGCGAATTGGCTGCGGTAGAGTTCGGCGTAGAAGCCGCCTGCCGCTAGCAGCTCGTCGTGCGTGCCGCGCTCGATAATCTGGCCGTCGCGCATCACCAGAATGCAGTCGGCGTTGCGGATGGTGCTCAGGCGGTGCGCCACGACAAAGCTTGTGCGACCGGCCATGAGCTCGTCGAATGCCGCCTGCACCTGCAGCTCGGTACGCGTATCGATGCTCGACGTTGCCTCGTCCAGCAGCAGAATCGCCGGATCGGTGAGCATAACGCGCGCAATGCACAGCAGCTGTTTTTGACCCTGGCTAAACGTGCCGCCGTCCTCGCCGATGACCGTATCGTAGCCGCCTGGCAGCTGCACGATAAACTTGTGCGCATGCGCGCGCTTGGCAGCTTCGATAACCTGCTCGCGCGTGGCGTCAGGACAGCCGTAGGCGATGTTTTCCGCCACCGTGCCCTCGAACAGCCAAGTGTCCTGCAGCACCATGCCAAAGGCACGGCGCAGGCTTGCGCGCGTGTAGTCACGCGAAGACCGGCCATCGACCATGATGCGTCCGGCATCGATATCGTAAAACCGCAGCAGCAAGTTGATGAGCGTCGTCTTGCCGCAACCCGTGGGACCAACGAGGGCAAAGCGCATGCCGGGCTTGGCCTCGATGCAGATGTCCTGCAGCAGCTTGCGGTCGGACACGTAGCTAAAGTCCACATGCTCAAAGGCGACCTCGCCCTGCGGGGCGGCAAGTTCCACGGCATCCGCCGCATCGGGCTCCTGCTCGCGCGCGTCGAGCAGCGCAAACATGCGGCGCGCCGAGGCGTACGCGGTCTGGATCTGCGTAATGACGTTGGTGACCTCGTTGAACGGCTTGGTGTACTGGTTGGCGTAGGACAGGAAGATCTGCACGCCGCCCACCGTGAGTGCCGCGGGCACGCCCGTGATCACGCCCACGCAGCCAATCACGGCCACCACGGCATAGATGATGTTATTGATAAAGCGCGTGCCGGGGTTGGAGAGCGAACCCATAAACTGCGCGCGCTCGCCCGCGGTGTAGAGCTCGGCATTGAGGGCATCGAAGCGCTGCTGGGCGTTCGGGCCATAGGCAAAGGCGTCGACAAGCTTTTGCTCGCCTACGTACTCCTCGATATGACCACCGAGCTGCCCTTGAATACGCTGCTGTGCCGTAAAGCTTTTGTTGGAAAGCTTGGCGATGGCGCCGGCTGCAAAAATGGAAAGCGGCGTGACGAGTACCACCACAAGCGTCATGGTCAGGTTGATGGAAAGCATAAACGCGAGCGTGCCCACGATGGTAATAACACCGGTGAAGAGCTGCGTGAAGCCCTGCAGCAGGCCGTCACCCACCTGGTCGACGTCGTTGACCACGCGGCTCATGAGGTCGCCGTGAGCATGGCTGTCGATAAAGCTGAGCGGCATGCGGCTGAGCTTATCGCTCGCCTCCACGCGCATGTCGCGCACCGTTTCGTAGGACAGGCGGTTGACGCAGTAGCCCTGCAGCCACTGGAAGGCCGCGGCACCTACCACGACGAGCGCGAGTTTGGTAACGAGCGGCAGCAGTGCATCGAAATCCACCTGGCCCGCGGCAACGATCAGGTCGATGCCCTCGCCGATGAGAATCGGCGTGTAGAGCTGCAGAATCACGGAGATGGCGGCACTCACAAACGACGCAACAAACGAAATGCGATGCGGACGAACGTAGCCCATCAGACGGCGAGTCACCGCACCCACGGGATAGCGCTCGGGGTCGCCGGGCTGGCGCGGACCGTCGCCCAGGTCGTTGAGGTTATCGTTACCGGACACGTTGGCCGTCATCGTGGCGACCGAACCGGAGGAAGTGTACGGATTCATTTAGCAGCCCTCCTTTGCGCAGACGGATGCGGAGGCGATCGGGGTGGACACGGGCGTCGTACTCCCCTGCTGGCCCTCGAGCTCCTCGCGGCGCAGCTGCGACTGGCAAATCTCGCGATAGAGCTGACAGGCCGCGTACAGCTCATCGTGCGTGCCCAGGCCCGCGACCGAGCCGTGATTGAGCACGCAGATCATGTCGGCGTCGCGCACGGTCGAGACGCGCTGGCTCACAATGACCGTAGTCAGCGGCAGACCGCCCTCGGCGGCACCGCGCACGCTGCGCTCGCGAATGGCATGACGAAGCGCCGCATCGGTCTTAAAGTCGAGCGCCGACGCGGAGTCATCCATGATCAATATCTGAGGCGAACCAACCAAGGCACGCGCGATAGTCAGGCGCTGACGCTGGCCACCGCTAAAGTTCTTGCCGCCCGCCTCGACCGGGGCGTCTAAGCCCTGCGGCTTGTTGCGCACGAACTCGCTGGCCTGCGCCATGTCGAGTGCCGCCCAGAGCTCCTCGTCGGTCGCAGCTTCATCGTGCCAGGTCAGGTTGCTGCGGATGGAGCCGCTCACCAGCGATGCGCGCTGCGGAACGGTCGCGACCACACGGCGCAGCTGGTCGAGCGGCCAGGTGCGCACGTCGGCGCCCATCACGCTCACGCTGCCGGTGCTCGCATCGTACAGGCGCGGGATGAGCGAGACGAGCGTGGACTTGCCGCTACCCGTACCGCCGATAATGCCGAGCGTCTTGCCCAGCGGGAGTTCCAGCGTCACATCGTTGACAGCATTGGCCGCGCCAGCGCCAAACGAGAAGCTCGCATGGCTCAAGCTCAGCGCGGGAACTGGAGCGACATTGCCCGGCTTGGGCAGCGCGACCGGCTGGTTGCCCTCGTCGGTGATGCCCGGCACGCAATTGAGCACCTCGTTGATACGCGACGCGCTGGCGCTCGCCTTGGTAAAGACCACGACCAGGTTGGCGACGTACACGATGGAGGTCAGGGTCTGCGTCATGTAGTTCACAAACGCCATGACCTGGCCCTGCGTAAGCTCGCCCACGCTGACCTGGATGCCGCCCACCCACAGGATGGCGCACACGCCCAGGTTCATCACCAAAAACGTGACGGGGTTGAGAATCGACGAGAGCTTGCCCACCGCGATGGCAGTATTGGCCTGGTCGTCGGCGGCCTGCGCAAAGCGCTCGCGCTCGTGATCTTCGCGCACGAAGGCGCGAACCACGCGGGCGCCCGAAAGGCCCTCGCGGCAGATAAGCGCGATGCGGTCGAGCTTTGCCTGCAGCTGCTTGTAGTACGGAATGCAGCGCGCCATGACAACCCAGAACACCAGGCCAATGGCGGGCGTGCAGATCAAAAAGATGATGCCGAGCTTAAGGTCGATGGCAAGGGCCGCGCACATGGAGCCCACCGCTAGAAAGGGCCAGCGGATGAGCATGCGCACGCCCAGCGCCACAGCGAGCTGGACCTGGTTAACGTCGTTGGTGATGCGGGTGATGAGCGACGGCGTGCCAAAGCGGTCGAGCTCAGCATAGCCCAGCTTGTTGATGTGCTCGTAGAGCGCGCCGCGAATGTCGGTGCCCATGCCCTGCGAGGTGAGCGCCGCCATCTTTTGGCAGACGAGCGTAAACGAGATGCCGATCACGGCCATGGCGGCAAGTAGCATGCCGTAGTGGATAACGGCGCTCACGTCGTGCGAGCCAATGCCCTTGTCGATCATCTGGGCAATCACCAGCGGCGTCAGCAGGTCAAAGATCACTTCGATCAGCTTACACGCAGGGCCGATCACCATATACCGGCGAAACTTACCACCAAAACGCCTAAGCAGCTCAATCATAAAAAGGCGCTCCCTATCATCATCCACATTCAATTCGAATCATGATAGTACCGCCACCCCAAAAGAAGCGTAAACAACTCGTCATTTCTAACGGGATTCGGTTTCCAAAGAAGCGGAAAGGCACGCGCACACCCAGCCAGTGTCGGGTCGACCGCCTGATATACTTACATTAGTGCTACCAAGTTAGTCGCCGACCCTTGAAATGAGGTGCCGAGATGAACGACATTCTCGCAAGAAGAGCAAGACGAGCAACTGTGGGCATCGCCCTTTCCGCGGCACTTGTCGCGGGAATCGCCCCCGCAACGGCGATCGCGGCAGAAACCAACTCCCCTGTCGATGCAGTTGCCTTGCAGACGAAAGATGCGGACGCCGCAAAAGAAAGAGCGTATGCAGCCATGCAGGAAGCGCTCAAAAAACTCAAAGCAGCGGAGGACGCCGCAAGTCCCGAGAGAATTGCGGGAATCAATAATATGATTGCCAGTGATCAAGAGCTCCGCGACATTATGCTGGCGCATGCCGCCGAATGTAGGGAACTCCTTCCCGCCATGCAAGCGAACGTCGATGCAGCCCAAGCCAAATACGACGAGGCCAGCAACCTGGTAAGCAGCCTTCAGGCAAAATTAGAGGCACTTAAGGCACTCGGCGACGAGGCGCCCAGCGAAGCTATTAAACAGTTGCGCTCCGAAATCATGGCGGCAAAATTGCAAGAAGAGTCTTGCAAAACGACGCTTGACAGCTACCAACGCCGCCTCGAAAGCCAGGAAAGACAGGTTCAGAGATTCGAAAGTGCGGCGGAGGAAGTCAAAGCCCACATCGACGAGGAAACAGCCAAGCGAGATGCGCTCCTCGACAATTTGAAAAAAGCGCAAACGGCCTATGACGACGCCTGCAAGGCATACGAAGAGGCAAAGGCCGCGGCAGACAAGGCCACCTCGCCCGAGATAACGCAACCGACCGAGACGACGCCTCCCTCCAACTCGGCGCAACCGGCCGAGGCAACACAGCCCGCCAGCTCGCCCGCGACCGGCAAAAATACCCCGCCAAGCTCCACCAAGCAGGCGAACTCGAGCAGCGGCAAGCAAGCAGATACGACCGCCGGTAAGCTCGCGAACACGGGCGACACAGCGCCGAGCGCAATCACACTCGCAGGAATCGCCGCCGCAGGACTCGGAATAACCGCCGCAGCCACACGCCGCATCAAGAACTCAAAATAGCTGCCAGCGGTTATTGTCTTCGCCAATCCACAAGCCAAGAGACAAAAAGAGGTCCGTTTCCCCCACCCAGGGAAACGGGCCTCTTTACTTGAAAAAACAGATGGTAATGCCGCCGTCTCTTGAACCACGTAGCCGCCGCGCTCCAGACAACGCCAACCAGCAGCATCCCATAAGGGATAGATTTAATTAGATAAATGCGCCTTTACGGGTGATTTTTGAACGACGGGGCCCGGCCGGCGACGAGGTATTTGGTAGTCGAGCGATCCCGCAGGCAAAGCCGAGGACCAGCGAGACACCAAACAGCCCGCCGGCACCGGGACCGCGTAGCCATCGATGTTTTGGCAAAGCCAGCGAGCGCCACCCAGAGCGAACAAGTTGGCATGAAAAAGGCAAGGCATAGACCTTCTGGTCATGCCTTGCCTTTTGAATGACAAATTGTCGCTCTGGGTGGCGCGCAGCGTCGAGCATTGCGCGGTTTGGTAAAACCGCGCAAAAAGAAAGCCCGTGCGCTCGATGGATTCGGATGCCCGACAGAGGCTCCTTATGGCTGCTTCCTTCCGGACCTGACCAGATTCGGAACATGTCGTCATCCGAACCCATCGAACGCGCTAGGCGCTCGGTATATCTTACCTGCTCCCGTCCAGCAGGGCAAGTGGGGCGAACCCATCGGATGGATTCGCCCCACTCGTCCATATCGCTAGCGGCGCCTGCGGTACAGGACCGCGCCGCCCGCTGTGATCAGCGCGCCGATGCCGGCCATGGCCGCGAGCGCCTCGACCGGCAGGCTGCGGTCGCCGGTGTCGGGCATGCCGCCCTTGGAGCCGTCGCCGCTAGAGCCGCTGCCGGAGCCGTTATCTGAACCGCCGTCTGAGCCGCCGCCCGGCGTGCCGGGGTTCTCGGGGGTGCCGGGGGTCCCGGGATTCTCGGCGTAGCTGTTGGTGAAGACTGGCGGCACGTTGGCGTCGCCCTCGTAGGAGACCCTCGCCGACAGGTAGCCCGTCTTGGTGCCGTCGGCCGCCTCGTCGCTCACCGTGACGACGATCTTGTGCACCGCCTTGTCGTAGGTCACGTGCGCCTGGCCGTCGTCGACCTCGCTCACCGTGAAGGTGTAGGTGCCAGCCTGCTTGAAGGTCAGCACATCGAACGTGACGCTGCCGTCCGCGGCGTTCTTGGCGGTCGACATGACCTTGCCGTCCCGGCTCTTGAGCTCAAAGCTAAACTGGCCCGCCTTGAGCTCGGCGCCCTTGAGCACCTTGGCGGCGCCCAGCTTGAGGGTGACGGGTGCGGCCTCGTAGCCGTTGGTGAACGTCACCGAGTCGTCGCCCGTGGGATTGCCCTCGGCATCCATGAGCTCGTGCTTGACGGCGAGCGTGCCGTTACCGGCGTCGACAACCGTCGTGCGCACGCGGTACGTCGCCTTGTCGTACGTCACGCCGCCCGCCGTGCCGGCGACCTCGCGCAGCTCGTAGCTGTGCATGCCGGGCGCGGTGTAGGTGACGGGGCTGAGCGCGACCGTGCCGTCGGCGGCGTTCTTGCCCGTCGCCGCGACGCTCTCGCTGCCGTCGGCGGCAAGCTCGACCAACTGGAACTCGAACTCGCCCTCGGCCAGGTCACGGCCCTTGAGCTTCTTGTTCACCTTGATCTGGTCGGTGACGGAGCTCGGCGTCGGGTTCACGCCGTAGGTGTTGGTGAACTCGAACGCGCCCTTGCCCTCGGGCGTACCCTCTGCGGGCAGGACCTCCGCGACGAGCGTGCCCGCGTTGGTGTCCTCGACCACCTTGACCGTGAAGGTCCTCGTCGCCGTCGCGTCGTTGACCACGCCGTCGACCGAACCGGACTCGCTCACCCGGTAGGCAAACGTCTTGGTGCGCAGGCCGCCGCCGTCGATCTCGACGTCATCGAGGTCGCTCGGCTGCCTGAACGTGACGTGGCCCAGCTCGACGTTGCCGGCGGCGTCGTTGGTCGCCTCGGTCACCGTCTTGCCGGAGGCGTCGACCGGCGCGGGCGCGCCGTCCAGCGGCGTGATCTTAAAGGTGTACTTGCCCGCGATGTCAGCCTGCGCCAGGCCGAGCCCGGCCTGGCCGAGCGCCAGCGTCTTGGTGCCCGCGAGGTCGACCGTCGCCTCGTTGGTGCCGTAGCCGTTCACGAACGACAGCGTGCCGCCGGAGCCCTCGGGGTAGACCACGGCCACATCCAGCCCGCCCTTGCCGTCATCGGTCACCTTGACCGTGATGTCGAAGCTCGAGGCGGCCGCCGTCACGCCCGCGGGCAGCCGGTCCGTGCCGTCCTCGGATACGGTATAGGAAATGACCCAGGAGCCGTCGGCGACCCTGGCGGCGATGCCGTCCGCCACCATCCGCTCGAGAGTGTCGGTGGTGTAGGCAATGGGCGAGAACGCATGTCCCGCGGCCTCGCCGTCGCCGGAGGCCTGGTTGGTCGCAGTCGCGACCACGTTACCCTGGGCATCGCGGACGGAGAACGAGAACTCGCCCGCCGCCGCGGCGCGGCCCGCCAGCGTCTTGGTGGCATTAATTGCCACGTTGCCCTCGCCGCCGAGCGTTCCGGTGGCCTCGTAGGAGTTCTCGAACGCGACCGTCACGGGCGCAGGCGTCGCCGTGACGTCATCTGCCGTGGAGACCTCGCTGCGGGCGACCTCGACACCGTCCTTGACAACTGTGGTCGTGACCGTGAGCTTGCCCGTCGCGGCATCGTAGGCGGGCGCGATGGTCACCGTGCGCGGCGCGGTGTCGTTGGCGTAGCCCTCGCCGCCGAGTTTGGTCTCGGTGACGGTGAAGCTGTAGGTCTTGCCCGCGTCGGCGTCGGTGAACTTCACATCGCTGCCCGCAGCGCCGCCGACGAGGTCGATCAGGTCGGCCTCTCCGTCATCGGCAGCGGCCACGGCGTAGGCATCCTTGTCGGTCTTGAGGCCGAGCTTGGCGGCCGTCTCGGCGTCCGCGGTCACGGTGAAGGCGAACTGCCCCGCCTCCATGGCGCGGCCGGAGAGCGTCTTGGACAGGCGCACGCCCGCGCGGGCCGAGTAGTCGAGCTCGGTCGTGTAGGTGTTGACGAAGTCGCCGCCGCTCACCTGCGCGATCGCGGGCGTCGCGGCCGTAAGGTTGCCGGAGCCGTCGTCGGTCACGGTCACCGTCATCGTGGCGACGTGGCCGTCGTAGGACACGCCGGCGATGGCGGAGCCGTCATCGGGCCTGACCTCGCGCACCGTGTAGGTGAAGGTCTTAGCGCGCACGCGCTTGCCGCCGACCTCGGCGAACTCGGCATCCTTGATGTCGTCGAGCGTGTAGCGGATGGCTCCGAAGTCGAAGGCGACCCTATCGCCCGCCTTGGTTCCGGCGGCGGCCGTCACGCTGACAGTCTTGGAGCCGTCGGCAGAGCCCTCGGGCATGGGGGCGCCGCCCTCGCCCGTAAGCGTGAACTGGAAGCTGTCGCCCCCGGCCCAGTCGCGGCCCTCGAGCGCCTTGGTGAAGAGTCCCGCGGTGGAGACGTCCCTGCCCTCGGTGGCCGTACCGTACGTGTTGGTGAACGCCGCGGTCGCGCCGGCCTCGGTCACGGCGCCTTCGGCCTTGGAGCCGTCAGCCCCGTTGACCGTGGTCGTATAGCCCTCGGCGGCGTCCTCGGTCACGGTGTAGCGCGCGCCCACGGGCAGGCCGGCGACGGTCTTCTCCCCGCCGTCCTTGAGCGTGAAGGTCGTCTTGCCGTCCGTGAACGTCACGGCGTGCTCGCCCTTGCCGAAGGTGCCGGAGACGGGCTCGCCGTCCCCGTCGGTCAGCGTGACCGCAAAGCCGAACTCGCGCTGGCTGTCGCCGCCGACGACCGTCTTCTTGACGGTGAGGCTGCCGGTCTTGGCGGTGTTGGTAAAGACCGCCGCCTCGACCGTGCGCTCAACAGCGTCGCCCGCATCGTCGGTCAGCTGTGCAATCTTGGTCTTGGCAGACAGCTTACCGGCGCCGTCGTCGGTCACCGTGACGGTGGCACGATAGGTGGCCTTCGAGAACGTAAGTGCCGTCTCGTCACCCGACTGCTCGGTAATCACATAGGTATAGATGCCGGGCTTGGTGTACTCGATGGTGCCGAAGTTGCCGACCTGGGCATCCTTGTGCAGCTCAATCGTCGACACGCCCTCCTTGGCGCCCTTGGGCATCGGTGCCTCGCCCTGGGCAGTCAGCGTCATGGTAAAGACATCCGACGTCGTCCAGTTGCGTCCGGAGATCTTCTTTTGCACCTTAAAAGCGTTTTCCACCTTCGTGGACTCCACGCTGTAGACGTTGGTGAAGCCCACCTGCGTCGCCTGTCCGACGGTACCCTTCTGGGGGTTCGCCTTATCGGCAACCGCAAATCCGTCCTCACTCGTCATGAGCTCACCCTTGGAGTCGAGCTCCTGCACCTCGTAGTGCGTACCCGTGGGCAAGGTAACCGTGACGGAACCGCCGGCCTTAAGCGCGATGGTGTCACCGCTCTTGATCTGTCCACTTACATAAGTGCCATTGGTGCCGCCGGGACGACCGGCGAACGCAAAGGTGCCGGCCAGCGGCGTTGTGCCATCGGCCTGGTAGAGCAGCACCTTAAAGGTAAATGCCTTGTTGGGCGCGGTGATGCCTTCGGCGGCCGTGACCGTCTTGCTCAACGTCAGGCGCCCGTCAGAAACCTGATCGGTAGTGGTGTTGGTCTTGACGGCAGGGTTGTTACCGACCGCCACCGACGCCTGGTTGGAGATGTCGCCCGAAGCGCCGCCGCTCTTGAACGCGTCCTCGGTCACGCGAACCTTAAACTGAACCGTGCCCTCCTTGCCGGCGGGAACGTCCGCCAGCGTCCAGGTGAGGTTGCCGTCGTTGTCCTTGGAGCCGGCATCCTTGCGATCGCCCGCGAACTCCACGAACTTGGTCCCCACGGGAACGGTATCGGTAATCGTCACCGTGGCAGGTGCGCCCTCGGTGTTCTTGTAGCCGATGGTGTAGGTGAGTTCGTCGCCCAGCGCCGCACCCGACTCATTCGAATCCTGAGCATCGCTCTCGGACTTCTTGGGCACGTAATTGGTCGTGGTGCCGGTATAGCTCTTGTTGCCGACCCAAACGGTGGCAGTGTTATTGATGGTGTCGACAGCGCTTTGGGCGTCCTTCACGGCGTCCTCGGTAATCTTGACGCGCACGCGCACCGAACCGTGGCTGCCCGCGGGTTGCTTACCCAGGTTCCAAGTAAGCGACTGGCCGCTCGCGGCGCCCTTATCGGCATACTCGCCCTCAAAGGCCTCGAACACGACGCCCGTGGGCAGCTCGTCGGTCACGGTCACGTTGGCCGAAACCAGATTACCGGCGGCGTCGGCCTCGGTATTGGCCCAGTTGATGGTATAGACGTAGGAGTCGCCCACAGAAAGCAACTGCCCGTCGATGTCCACATCGGGCTTCGCGACCGTGCCAATCGTCTTGACCTTATCACGCGTGTTGTGGAAGACGATCTTACCCTTCTCGGTACCATCGCGATAGGTCACCTTGGACGTCAGATTGCCGTCGTTGTGGTCGGTCACCTCGAGCAGCACTCGGCACGTCGCAGACGTATCCACGGGACGCACACCCTCGGGCAGGTTGGCCATACGCTCCTTTGCCACCAGGTTAAAGCTGTAGGTGGTGGTGTGGTCGGCATTGTGACGCTTAGTGGCAATGCCATCGTTGACGGCGCCGGCAAGGTCAATCGTCTGCTCATGAGTTCCGCTGGTAGCATCGCCAAGCTTAAAGTTAACCTTACCAAAGTCGACCGTAGCGGTACCGTCCTCGTCCGCCTGAGTCGTGCCCTCATCCATCTTTTCGAGCGAGCCGTCGGCCTTCTCGGCATACAGGTCAAACGTATACTGGCCAGCCTCGATCTTGTCGCCGGAATCCATTACCTTCTCGGCAGTAAGACCGTCGAATGTTCCGGTCGCAGCGTAGCTGTTGGTAAAGAACACCTGAGCCTTGGCGGTACCGCTCTCGGAGCTGAAGACCTTTTTCTCGTGGGGCTCTTCAGCTTCATTGGCGTCATAGTGCTTGGCCGTGGTCACGGTATAGAGCGAACCATCGCGGCGATTATTAACCGCAATCTCTACCATCCAATAGGTGCAGTCGTATGTATAGCCGCCCTTGCCGCCGCCATTCTCGACAACCTTGTAAGTAAACGTCTTACCCGCATCTTCCGTCGCAAAGGTCAGGCCACCCAAAATGCCGGTATGGGACGTGCCATCGGCCTGCGGCTCATCGTTTGTCACGGTGAGCTTGCCCTCATCTGCGCGCAGCAGCTTGTTGAGCTTATCGGTCGAGGCGGCGTCTTCGCCCGTTACCGTAAAGCCAAACATGCCGGCATGCAGGTCGTGCCCGTTGAGCGTCTTGACGATCTCCAGACCGCCCTGGAGCTCGTAGCTCGTCGAGGTACGATACCTATTGGTGAAGATGAAGCCTTCCGAGCCGGTCGCGCCATCGGCGCGGGCCACAAGCTTGCCGCCCTCATCGGTTACGGTAATGGTCAGGACATAAGTGTGCGTGTCATACTTCCACTCGCCGAGAACATTCGGAACCTGTTCGTTAATAGCAAACTTATACGTGCCCGGCTTGTTGAAGGTGAGCTTTGAGAAGTTAACCTGATAGTGCTCCCCGTCCTTGAGGCCCTCCTTCGTTTGCTTCTTCTCGACATAGCCGTTGTCCGCACTCATCGAGGAGCCGGTGATGAGATTGCCGCTGATGGCAGCCTTGGTAGCATCGTCAGCCGCGGTCATAGCAAAGGTGAACTTGCCCGGAGCATCGGCACCGGCAACCACCTTCGTCACGGACGGGGTGTAGGTTGCCGCCTCGGTGACCGTATAGGTGTTCTTGAATTTGACCGTCGCGACACCGGTGGACGTTGCACCCGACGGATAGATCCACTGGCCCTCGAGCTCGTCCTTGCCATCGACCTGCTTGCTTACCGATGTCGTGACCCTGAGCGTGCCGTCGCCGTTATCCGCTACGACGGCCCTAACCGTATGGACCGTCTTGTCGTACGTATAGCCCGTCGCCTTGTCGTCAATCTCGCTCACCGTATAGGTGAACGTCTTGCCGGCATCATCCTGAGTGAAGGTCAGCCCGCTCGCAGGTACCAAACTCACGGTCTTGGGGGCGTCGGCCTCGACATTTGCGGTCTCAAAGACCCTGCCGTCCGTGGAAATGCCGACCTTGCTGGCAGATGTCTCGTCAGCAGGCTTGACGATATAACGGAACGTGCTCTTAGGCGAGCCAAAAATGGTCGCGTCCTTGGGATACGTCAACGTCTTCTCAATCTGCAGACCGCCAGCAGCGCCATAGTCGAGGCTTGCCTCATAGCGATTCACAAACGAGACGGCAGGCGTTGTGGCGCCGACCTCACTTGCATCGTACTGCTGCACGTAAGTATTCGGTTTTTGCTTGAGCTCGACGATCTTTTCGTCCGTCAGCGCGCTCGCGTCGGCGCCGTCGCCCAGCAGCTCCGTCACACCCGTACCCTTGAGCACGGTCGTCACGGTATAGAGCTTAGCGGGGTCGTTCTTGCGTGCAAGAACCTTGACGAGCACGATGGCATCGCCCGTGTAGCCGGTGTCATAGGCGTAGCCGGCAGCCGCAGCAGGCTGGTTCTCGTGAATGCGATAGGCAAACGTATGGCCCAGATCCTGCTCCGTGAGCGTACGAGCAAAGAGCTTCTCTTGCCCGCTTGCGCCCACCACGGCACCGGACACGCCGGCCTCCGCCGCCTTATTGGACAGGCTAGCCTCGGCGCCGTCGACCGACGTCTGAACGCCGTTGTACCAAAGGCCCGTCACGGCAAAGGTAAACTGGCCCGCGATAGAGGCGCGACCCTCAAGGGCCTTGCTCACCGTCATGCCACCAAAGGTGCCCGATGCATGGTACGCGTTGGTAAAGGCAGCCTTGTCGGTTACGGGCTTGTCCACATCGGAGGCACCGGTGTTGGCGTAGGTCACGCTCGACACGCGCAACTCGCCCGCATGGTTGCCCGACTCGTCCAGATCGGTCACCATGACGGTCGCACGGGCGGTGTGCTTGTCCATGGACATGCCCGCCTGGCCATCCTGCGCAGCATCCTCGGTGATGTTGAAGCTAAAGGTGCCTGCGCGGTTGAACGTCACGGTCGGGGCGGCTTCGGTGCCAAAGGAGAACGATGCCACGCGTCCCGACTCGGGCGTGCTGGCGACAGCTTGGTTGGTGTTAATGACAACGACACCATCCGTTACCGCCTGCTTTGTAGTCTTACCCAGGCTAGTTGCGCCATCATCGTCCGCAGCGGCGGCAAGGTTAAAGGTATAGCTCTCGTCCTGGTTCCAATCGCGACCGCTCACGGTCTTCTGACCCTGCAGGGTCACGCTCGTGGGCTTCACGCTATATATATTGGTAAAGGACGGTGTGGCGTTGTTGTCCAGTTTCTCTACCGAGCCGTCCTCTGCGGCCTTGTAGTACTCAACCGAAGTCTGGATGCCGGCACCCTTCTCGGCGTTGCGCACTACGGCGTAATAAACCGATCCGTCGTAGGTCATACCCGTAACACTGCCGGGATTCTCAGCGAACTTGTAAACGTAAGCGCGTCCCGCATCCGGCTTGGCGGTATAGGAGATCGCCGGCCAGGTCACCGCGCCATCATCGGCGTTGTTGCCCACGGTCGCGGTGTTGCCCTCGGTACCCTGAGGCATGGGGGGCTTGATGCTCGGTACGACCGTCTTGGGGTCGAACGCTGCGTCGTCGTCCGCATAGCCGCCCATACCCTCAAGCGTAAAGCTAAAGGTATTCTGGGCAAGCAGGAAGGTCCCGGCGTTGTCGGTTAGGCTCTTTTGAGCATGGATGGTGATGTTCCTCTCATGCTCGTCGTAGCGGTTGGTGAAGATCGCGTCGGCAACCTCTGTCTTGGTGTCGTCGCCCGCGTCGTTGCGCTCCTGCGTCATCTTCACGCTCTTAACGACAAGAGCACCAGCTTGGTTGTCCTCCACCACGACCTCCGCTTTATAGCGGGCGGCGGAGTAGCTTATGCCGTCTGCCCCGGCATCGGAACCGGGGATAACCTCCGAGATGGTATAGGTGTACGTGCCGGGCTTGGCATAGGTGATGTCGCCAAACGTTGCCGTCTTATAGGTGATGTCGCCAACCGTTTGCGTCTGGGAATTCTTGGTAAGCTCGACCGTCGACACCTTGCTCTTGGCGCCATTGGGCATGGGGACGCCGTCGTCGGCTGTAAGCTGCACGGTAAAGGAATCGCCATCGGCCCAATCGCGACCTTCAAGCAACTTCTTGGCGCCCAGCCTATTCTGGGCGTCGAGCGTTACGGGCTTGGCGCTGTAGTTGTTGGTGAACTCAAGCGTGTTATCGGCGGGAATCTGTCCGCCCGCAAGCGCGACAATCTTGCCCTCGATGGTGTTGCCAGTTCCCGACTGCTCCTCGCCGCCGGCTTTGCGGCTCACGAGGCTAAAGCCAGCCGGAAGCACCGACTCTTCGGCGGAACCGGTCACGGTGTTGACGATACTCGCCAGCACGTCGCCGTTGGACGCCTCGCGCTTGGTAGTGAGCTCGCTCACGCTATAGCTGGCACCCTTCTTAAGGCCGTATACGCGGATGGTCTCGCCGGCCTTGATGGAGTGGGTGTCGCCGTTCTTAAGCCTAAAGGAATTGCCCACAGCGTTGCCGCTCGCATCGAACACATGCGCCTCGTAGCCCTTCTGGGACTCCGGCAGGGTGAACTTAAACGTAAAGGTCAGGTCGTTGCCTTTCGCATCCTTAGTGGGTGCAGTAAGACCTGTATCTGCCGTCACCGTCTTGGTCACCTGCAGAGGTGCCACGCGACAATCGGTATACTGCACGGCCGTTGCCGTGGTAAAGAGATGATTGAGCTGAAGCGTGCCCAGATCGGTGCCATTGGTGGCATCATCGTCTTGATAAAGGGCCATGCGGTTGATGCCCGTATCGGCAAAGATGGTCGCCAACTGGCCGTTGCGGTCGCCACCGTCCTCGACATAGCGCAAGACGGTCTTGGCACCTTGCGTCGTCTTGTCATAGCGCATATGCATCAAGTTGTCCGCAAGAGAAGGCGTCACGCCTTGGGCGGTACTTGTCTGGCCCCATGTCAGGTTTCCCTTGGCATCTAAGCCAGTTGCACTCTGCAGCTTACCCTTAATGTGCGTAAGCGTGTTGTCGATGGAGTCAGGAGAGCCAAACTGAGCCAGGGAAGCAATCAGCGAACCCGGACCGCTCATGCTGCGCACGCCATCGTTCTCTTCGCCGGCATCCACATACACACCCGAATCGTCCACGATTACCTTGGTGATGGTGTTGTTGATCTCATGGCCATCTGGACTTACAGACTCACGCAGGTAGTACGTACCCTTGATAAGGGGTGCATGGTTTGTCGAATCGAGCGGGAAGCATGCAGCACCCTCAATGTCATACGGATAGGTCATGCCGTTTGCCTGCACGGTGTCATACGGCTCGGCATTGGGCTTGATGGCATACGTGCTGGGGCTTTCGCCGGTAACGTCGTCGGACTTATACAGTTCAAACGTCGCGCCGTTCACAGGCTTGCCCAGGTCGTCGATCTTCTGCACAAACAGACGGTTCTGAACGTTCGTAAGGTGGATCACGGTTGAGAACTGCCTGTTTATCGACTGGTATTGAACCATGGAGGTGTTCTCCGTGGTTGCCTCTGCCAGAGACGACGCCGTGGTGTGATACGCCGCCACGGTATATTCGGACTTCGACTTGTCCTCCATCATGGCGGCGTACTTCTCGATATCGCCGGGCAGCGACCTGACCGTCACCTCGTAATCGCCCTTGGTGTTGACGGCAAAGACGCTCGTGTCCGCCGAGTTGGCAGCCTCGACGGCACCGGCAATGCCGTGTGCGGAGCACAGCTTGTAGCCCTCGAGCGGGTTACCTGTGACCGCCGTCCATGCATCTTCGCTTTTATGGTCCTCGCCCGCACCGGTGAGCTTGAGCACGACGGCAAAGGTCGTACCCGAGCTAATGGCGTTACCCTTATTGTCTATCGTCTCTTTGGACAGGGAGATGGTCTCCTTGGCGGCCAGATAGCCACCGTTCAGCCACATGCGGCTGCCCGTCCATGTCTTGTTATCCGCCGTTTTGACCGTCGTTTGCGGCGCAACCACCACGCCACCCGAGCCACTCGCCGCAGCTTGCTTGTACTGCAGGTGCAGCTCACCTGGTGTTGCGGTGGTCGACGAGGTCAGGCTCGAGCGATATCCCTCGGGCAGGCTTATCTCTTTGAGCACAAAGTAGTCGCAATGATTGGTGTTGTGCTCTTCGTCGAACGAGAGAACCGAGCCATCCGACTTCAAAAGCACCAGCTGACCCTTGTCGTCCGTTGTGCCTTGAGCGATGGCCTCGCCTTGCGTGCTCCAGTTGGCATCCGACCGATACAGGGCAAACTCGGCTCCCTGGACTGCCTCGCCGTTCTGGTTGACCTTCTCGACCTCGGACGACGGCAGGGTGGTGAGGTTGAACTTGAGCGACATGTTCGATGCGCCCGCGCCGCGCTCCAGATAGAAGAAGCTCAGCTTGTGCTTGGTGCTGTCGCTGAAGGTGTTAGGGGAGTTAATGGAAAAGTTGGAGACATCCGCACCGGCGGCTTCGTACATCGCCCTGATGGTGGTGTCTTGAATGGTCGTTTCGGGATCATTTGCGTTGTCGACATGGCCGACATGCACGTCGCCGGTGGCGAAGTTGATCTTGAGCGTCGCCTTCTCGTGAATGCCACCCAGATCGCCCACGAGTACGCCATCGATGTACACCCAGACGTCGTCGTCGCCCGAGAACTCAAAGATCATATCCTCGCCTTTGGTGGTCTTGCCACCGTTAGGCTGGACAAACTCCGTGGTCATGGACATGCCAAAGTGGTGGTTAAGGCTCGTGCTTCCATCAATGATCTGCTTAGGGGAGAGGCTGTTGCCCTGCTCATCAAAAACCTTGCTAGCTGAGTCAAAGGGGAAGAACTGACCCAGATTGGTTTCGCTACTCGCATCGCCCTTATATACGCCCGCCTTATCGTAGACGTTAAAGGATTTGGTCGTGGGGTTATACACGGCATAGTTACCATAGTTACCGTCAGAGCCGTACGAGTCGTAGACGTAATAGCCATCTTTGAGCTGGAAAAGGCCTTGCACGTTGTTGTAAACGGCCTTGCCATTCTGCTTGCCGTTGGCCTGACTGTCGTTGTTAAAGAGATAGGCCAGCGACTCATCGGTGCAATCGCCTTTCGTGCCGTATGAAGCATAGGTGCCAGCCTTGATCTCGGGATAGCCATTCACCAGCGTGTTCTTCACAAATGGAAGACGTCCAAAGCCGTCAATGCCGCTTCTTCCCGTCCATTTATTAATGCCCGATCCGGCACCGCCATTGAACTTGAGCTGGTGACCTTTGTTGATGCCGGTGTTGTCATTGCCATTTTTGTTGTTTATGTTGACGGACTTATCATTGTCGCCGTTCACGACCCAATAGTCGAACAAATTGACCGTAGTGCCGGTGGGATTCACCGTCTGCACGGTGTGGTTGCTAAAGGGAACCGCTTGATCGGCCGACGCACTCGTCGCGCCAAACAAGAGCGCACACGCCGCCAGCGGGACGGCCAAAACCCTAAGGACACGCTTTGCGGTATTGGTTTTCTTGCCAAAAGGCTTTAGCATTTCTCGAGCTCTCGCACACGCGCGATTCATGAAGGCCCTCCCCAATCCATGAGGACGGCAAGAAACAGCTCATTGTATGTGTGTCGTCGTCCCCATCGATGCAAATATACGCCCCCCCCCGCGCAGAAACGCAAGGCAGGACATCGCTATATGCTTAAAATTGTAGCAATTTGGGTGACCCGAAATTTCGCCTCGGGTTGCCACTCAGGCTCAAAATCGAACCACTCGCGCCGTCGACATACCCCAGTAGGACAAATCGACCGGCGATCTTTATCCCCCACAGCCCCACAAAGTAGCTAATTTGGGACAGGGCTATTTTGACTACTTGGGCAATCAGATCGGCATGTAGTCAAAATAGCCCCGTCCCAAAAAGACTGGTCTGACGCTGCGCCACGAAAAGGACCTATCTACTACGTTTTGGTCACAGAGGTCAACCATAGCGTGCTTTTTCGAAAATCGGCAAGCTCTCTACCTGCGGTTTTGTTTTTGCAAATTCCGGGATGGTCGAGGGTGGCCGGTTTAACGTAGCAGATGGCCGCATTTCGTGGCAAACGGTCCGACCCAAGACCCAAGGCAACCAACCTCGAATGGCCATTCTCGAAGTTGCGGTGGAATACGGGCTGAATTAGCCCCTTAAAGGCAAAAACACTCCGTATTCCACCGCAACTTATAGGGAGATAGGCCTTAGAGACGAGCGAGGTCATAGGCTTGGGCGGCCGCTTCGCCGGCGCAGATGAGGTTGGTTGTGGCTTCTTGCGCACCGAGCGCCTGGTCGAGGGGCATGGGCTTGCGGCAAATCGGCAAAACCAAGTCAATACCCTGCTCACATACCGCATCCAGATTGACGGCGCGACCACCCACGACGGCGACCACCGGTTTGCCATATCGCTTGGCGCGGCGAGCCACACCCACCGGCGCCTTTCCAGCGGCGGACTGTTCATCCATATTGCCCTCGCCCGTTATGACCAGGTCGACATCGCACACGCGCTCATCAAAGCCAATCAGATCGAGCACCGTCTCCACGCCCGAGCGTAGCTCCGCGCCGAGCGCCAGCAACGCCGCGCCCAAGCCACCGGCAGCGCCCGCTCCAGGCACGCCGAGCACCGAGCCAAATGTCCGTGCGCCCTCGGGTGTGCGCAACAACCCCTGGGCTCGAGCTCTGGCAATCGCCGCATCGAGCAAGCGACCGTAGCCGACCATCCAGCTGTCGTACCTGCTCAGCGCCTCGGCATCATCCGTCGGCAGGCCCTTCTGCCCGCCAAACACCGCCAGTGCGCCTCGACGCCCCACGAGCGGATTCTCGACATCCGAAAGCACAACGATACGAGAGCCACCCAAAGCCTGCAGCGCTGGCGCCAAATCAACGCTCGCCACCTGCTCAAGGCCGGCAAGACCGGGGGCGACATCGCAGCCCCGATCATCGACCACACGCGCGCCCAGCGCCTGCAGCATGCCGGCGCCACCGTCGTTGGTGGCACTGCCGCCCAGACCAATATAGAGTGTCCTTGCGCCCGTGCGAACTGCGCGAAGCATAAGCTCGCCCACGCCATAGGTTGTAGCAGCCTGCGCCGACGACTCCGTGCAAGGCGAATACCCAATGCCGGCCGCCTCGGCCATCTCAATTACAGCCGACTCATGCTCGCCGTCCACCAGCATCCGGGCAGGCACGCGGTCGCCCAAGGGTCCCGCAACCTCGCAGGTCACAATCTCACCGCCGCACGCGGCAACGGCATCGAGCGTCCCCTCACCGCCATCCGCCAGCGGCAATGTGCACACCTCGGCATCGGGCCAAACGCGGCACACGCCTTCGGCAACCGCCGCCTCCGCCTGCGCACTCGAAACGCTGCCCTTAAAGGAGTCGATCGCCAGCAGCACACGGCGGGGCCGGCGGCACGCAGGACCAAAGTCAACCGCCGTGCCAGCATCCTCACCGACACCTGCAAGCGCTGCGGCGTGAGCGGCGTGTGCTTCAAGATCGGCCCCACAACCGCAATCAGCGCCGCCCGCTCCGCGCAGACCGCCAAAATAGTTACTCAGCAGCTCGCGGCATTCATCCGCCAGGACCCCAGCCGTCACGTTAAACCGATGATTCAGGCGCGAGTCGGCATTCAAATCGTATAGGGATCCCAACGCGCCCGCCTTGGCGTCGCTCGCGCCATACACGCAGCGCCCCACGCGCGCGTTAACCATAAGGCCTGCGCACATGCAGCAGGGTTCCAACGTCACATAGACCGTACAGTCGGAAAGGCGCCAGCGACCGAGCGACCGAGCGGCAGCGCACAGGGCCGCGAACTCTGCATGAGCCGAAGGATCCTGATCGAGCTCGCGACGATTATGCGCCCGCGCGACAATCTCACCCGCGCGCACTACCACGGCACCAATCGGTACCTCGCCCACCGCAGCGGCGGCGCGAGCCTCCGCCAACGCCTCGCGCATGAACTTCTCGTCGATTTCGGTGATCGTCATCGTTCGCCTTCCCTGTTGCAAATTCAAAACGATGCTATCATTACGACTCACGGAGAGATGGCAGAGCGGTTGAATGCGGCGGTCTTGAAAACCGTTGAGCGCGAGAGCGTTCCGGGGGTTCGAATCCCCCTCTCTCCGCCACTTTAGTGATTCACCGGTGTCATGGTCCGCTCAAACAGCGCATCGACCACGTCGGCTATCTCAGGTCGACGTTCAAGATCGTGGCCCGATTCCCACCATATCGTGAAAAGTCGAATAATACCGCCGGCGACAAACTCAGACGTCGTCTCAAGTGACACGGGGGCCAGGGCATCCTCGGCAAGCACGTTCATCACACGCTCGCGGATGGAGCGGGCAATGCGGTCGCAAATAACGTTGGTCAACATGCCCGACATGCTGCTTGCCAAAATGTTATCCATGAGCTGCTCGTGCGCAAGAATCAAATCCATGGCATCGTCCAAAATCGCGTGCCGAAGCGCGTGCACGTCCTCGGCAGACACCGCGCCGGCCTCATCGGGCTGTTTTTGCGGCAAGCCCGACATGAGCTCATCGATATAAAAGGCAAAGTAATCGTTCTTGTCGCGAAAGTGCTTGTAGAACGTCGTGCGGCGAATCATGGCGCGGTCGCACAGCATGGCAACCGTCAGGTCCTCAAAACGATGCTCCTCGAGAAGCTCGGTGAAGGCATCGAACAGGGCGCGGTAGGTTTTCTTAATGCGAAGGTCCACTGGTATCGCCATCCTCAGGGCAAAGACAACACTCGTCAATCTGTCGCATATCTTACACCTGTACCTCGCGCGCTTTGCCCCGGTGCCGACCCCGCCGAAAACATAACGCTTGCCGGAAAGTTCGGCACGGCAAAACGTTGCGGGTATACTAGTAGCGTTATACCAACGGCAGCTGGCGCATGCCGCCGCGGCCATTCGAAACGGAGACATCATGATTACCGTCATCATCGGCATCGTTGTTGTCATTGTGATTGTCTGCGCCATCGCCGGCATCTACAACAACATGGTCACCAAGCGTAACCGCATCGATAACGCCTGGCAGAACATCGATACGCAGCTGCAGCGCCGCAACGACCTGATCCCCAACCTGGTCGAGACCGTCAAGGGCTACGCCAAGCACGAGCAGGAGACGCTCTCCGCCGTGATCAGCGCGCGTAACACCGCCGTCAAGGCCACCACGCCCGAGGCCAAGATGGAAGCCGACAACGTGCTGACCGGTGCGCTGCGTCAGCTCTTCGCCGTAGCCGAGGCCTATCCCGATCTTAAGGCAAACACCAACTTTACGCAGCTGCAGGCATCGCTCGAGGATACCGAGAACAAGATTAGCTACGCACGCCAGAGCTACAACGATTGCGTGCTCAGCTACAATAACGCTATCCAGACGTTCCCGGCTGTCATCTTTGCCGGCATCTTCCAGTTTAAGGAGCGCCAGGGCTTCGAGGCAGCTGAGGCCGCCCGCCAGGCCCCGACCGTCAAGTTCTAGTAGTTTGACAGCGCATCCTTAATCGGCCAAATGTATAAACCGCTCCGTCGAATGCATACTTCGACGGGGCGGTTTCCTTTTTCGCGAAGGTCCCCCTCTAAGCGCCGTGCATTTTTAGGAGTATTCAACATAACCAAGAGCTTCGGGCGCCACGATAAATGCCAAAGACCGCGAATATCCCTGCAAATCAAACGCTGCCAGCCCATAACCCCGCCCATCATTCGTAGAAAACATCGAGAAATCCCGATTTTTTGCCCGAGGTCGGTATGCAGGGGCCTTCGATTGCAGAATACTCGCAAAAATGCACGTCGCCACCACCCCCACATGGCGCGAACCAAAACAAAAGCGCGGCCTTCCTTTCCGGCGCACTCCGCAGGACGAAAGAACCTCCGCCGCACGAAGTGCGCAGCGGAGGTTCTTTCATGTCCGAGGACGCGCCGGAAAGGTAGGTTGCCCTCGGGCCGGACATACAAGGCAGCTTACGCGACGGTGTAAACCCAGTTGTGCTTATCCTCGACAGCACCGGACTGGATACCAGTCAGGGTCTCGCGGAGCTTCTTCATCACAGGACCGATCTCGGTGTAGCCAGCCGGGAAGGTCACGGTCTCGTCGGCGCCGTAAACCTTGTTGTCAATCTCGCCAACCGGGGAGATGACGGCAGCGGTGCCGCACAGGCCGCACTCCACAAAGGTGCCGGCCTTGACCTCGGCCCACTCGACGGGACGCTGGTCAACGGTCATGCCCAGGTCCTGAGCGACCTGAACGAGCGAGCGACGGGTGATAGAGGGCAGGATGGAGTCGGTGTGCGACTGCGGAACGACGAGGGTGCCGTCCTCCTTCACGAACAGCACGTTGGCGCCACCGGTCTCCTCGACATAGGTGCGGGACTCGGAGTCGAGATACAGGTTCTCGGCATAGCCCTCGCGGTGAGCCTCCATCGTGGGCTTGAGGGACATGGCGTAGTTGAGGCCGGCCTTGATATTGCCGGTGCCGTGCGGTGCGGCGCGGTCGTACTCGGAAACGCGCAGCTTGACGGGCTTGAGGCCGCCCTTAAAGTACGGACCGACCGGGGTCACGAGAATGCGGAACGTGTACTCAGGAGCGGGAGCCACGCCGATCACGTCACCGGAGCCGATCATAAACGGACGCACGTACAGGGTCGCGCCGGAACCGAAGGGCGGAACCCAAGCGGCGTTGGCAGAAACGACCTGCTTGACGGCCTCAACGAACTTGTCCTTGGGGAACGGGGGCATCTCGAGGCGCTGCGCAGAGTTGTACATGCGCTCGGCGTTCATGTCGGGACGGAAGCAGACGATGCTGCCGTCCTCGGCGGTGTAGGCCTTCAGGCCCTCAAAGACCTCCTGGCAGTAATGGAAGATGCCGCCGCACTCGGAGACATGCAGGGTGTGGTCGGTGGTCAGGCCGCCCTCGTCCCACTCGCCGTCCTTCCAATGGGCCTCGTAGCTGTAATCGGTCTTCATGTAGCCAAAGCCGAGGCTACCCCAATCGATATCCTTCTTCTCGACAGTCATATGTCGCTCCTTACATACACAGTTGCATACTCGCGAACCCGCACGCAAGGACCGAGGCCGACCGCGTCGCAACGTCGCACGCCCGGAGCGTAGAGCCGGACAGGACACGCGAACAGCATCAAAGCCGATGGCACGTCGATTCGCATGCACGAGATTGTACTCCCCGTACGCGTCTGATAAAACGCTTTTCTTTAACTAAGTAAAGTATTTTCATTTGCCCGAAGCAAAAAGGCCCGTCACCGTAAGCGGTGACGGGCCTCAACTGCACAGTTTGCGCGCTGGCTCGAGCTACGCGTTCTTTTTGCCAAGCTTAGCCTTAACCAGACCGACCACGGTCGGGATGATCGACACGGCAACGATGCCAACGATTAGCAGCTCAAAGTGCTCCTGCACAAAGGGGATGCCTCCAAAGAAGTAGCCCAGCAGTGTAAAGAGCGTCGACCAGGTAATGCCGCCCAGCACGTTAAAGATGACAAAATTGCGCCAGTGCATGCCGCCCATGCCGGCGATAAAGGGCACAAAAGTGCGGATAAACGGGAAGAAACGGCCGAGGAAAATAGCCAGGTGGCCCCACTTGTCCAAGAAGTCCTCGGACTTTTTAATGCGCTCGGGCGTCATGGCCTTGACCTTGCCCGAAGCGATGATCTTTTTGCCAAAGAAGTGACCGATCATAAAGTTGCACTGGTCACCCAGGATGGCAGCAGCCCATGCGACGGCCAGCAGAGCCACGATGTTAAAGCCACCGTTGTGGGCAAAGAAACCCGAGGCGAACAGCAGCGAATCGCCGGGAAGGAACGGGAAGAACACCACGCCCGTCTCGATAAAGATGATCAGGAACACACAGCCGTAGGCCATAAGCGGGCCGGCGGCGATCCAGCTGGCGATCGCGGTGCGCGGGTCTTTGAGCAGCTCGGCAATAAAATTAATGAAACCCATGAAGTAAAACCTCTCAGTTGTGGGCGCGGATACGTCCAAGTTGACCAGTATACGGTTGCGGCGTCCCCTCGTGCGCAACCCCACAAAAGCATGACTCCATTACCAGCAAGTTTGCATAACTGACACCTGTCGCGCAATGCCGCCAAGATTGTCCTTCCTAATCCCTAGCGAATCGCTATACTTTATTGAATCGCATTGCCATGGCGCTAAGGGAGGGCGGCCGGTGAGCTTTATCAATACCATTCGCGAGGACATCAAGACCGTCCAAGCGCAGGACCCCGCCGCGCAAAACGGTCTGGTCATCTTCCTTTCCTATCCTGGCCTGCACGCCAAGTGGAACCACGTGCCCGAGCACTGGCTCTGGGAGCACGGTCATCGCTCGCTCGCCCGCGTGCTCTCGCAAATCACCCGCCACATCACCGGCGTCGAGATTCATCCCGCCGCACAGATCGGCAAGCATTTCTTTATCGACCACGCCATGGGCGTTGTCATCGGCGAAACCACCATCGTGGGCGACAACTGCGTGCTTTACCAGGGCGTTACGCTCGGCGGCACCGGCAACGAGACCGGCAAGCGCCACCCAACGCTCGGCGATAACGTCACCGTGGGCACGGGTGCCAAGGTGCTCGGCAACATTCGCATCGGCAACAACGTCAAAATCGGCGGCAACTCGGTTGTCGTCAAGGACGTGCCCGACAACTGCACCGTCGTTGGCGTGCCCGGGCGCATCATCAAGCGCAACGGCTGCCGCGTGTTCGAGGAGAGCTTCGATGCCAAGCAGCACCGCGAGTACATGCCCGATGACGCCGCCGAGCAGAGTGCCCTCAACCGCCAAGGCATCACCGAGAACGCCCGCCGCGTCAAAGAACTCGAGCGAGAGGTGGCCGAGCTCAAAGCCCTCGTCGCAAAGCTCGTGGACGAACGCTAGGAACGCAAGCGGCACAAAACGACATCGACACCGATGCAAAAGGCGCGCCAGGGGATCAATCCCCGGCGCGCCTTTTTTCGATGTGACATGTGGGACTGTCCCTTTGTCACCTTATGCGAACTGGCTCAGATAGAGGTCGGCGTAGGCACCCTCGGCTGCGAGCAGCTCCTTATGCGTGCCTTGCTCGATGATGTTGCCGTGGTCCATGACCAGAATCAGGTCGGCATCCACGATCGTCGACAGGCGATGCGCGATCACAAAGCTCGTGCGCCCGCGCATAAGCGCGTCCATGGCACGGCCGATGGCAAGCTCGGTACGCGTATCCACGCTCGACGTCGCCTCGTCCAGGATGAGAATCGCCGGGTTGTTGAGCAGCACGCGCGCAATGGTCAGCAGCTGGCGTTGGCCCTGACTAATGCTCTCGGCATCGTTAGTCACACGCGTGTCGTAGCCCTGCGGCATGGTGCGCACAAAGAAGTCGACCTGCGCGGCGCGCGCAGCCGCCACGATCTCCTCACGCGTCGCCTCGGGACAGCCGTAGGCGATGTTTTCGGCAATCGTGCCATCGAACAGCCAGGCGTCCTGCAGCACCATGCCAAACTGCTGCCGTAGCTCGCCGCGGTCCATGCGGCTCGTATCCACGCCGTCGAGCGTAATACGCCCGCCGTCAATCTCGTAGAAGCGCATGAGCAGGTTGATGAGCGTCGTCTTGCCTGCGCCCGTGGTTCCCACCACGGCAATCTTCTGGCCCGGCTCGGCGGTAAACGACACGTCGCGCATAAGCGGCTTGTCGGGCGAATAACCAAAGCGCACGTGCTCAAAGGAGACGCGACCCTCAACGCGACCCGGCAGCTTGGCGGCCTCGTCCGGCAGCGGATCGGCCTCCATCTCGGGCTCATCGAGCAGGTCGAACACGCGCTCCGCACTCGCCAGCGCGCTCTGCAGCGAGTTAAAGGTAAACGACAGCTGCGTCATGGGTTCGGACGCCTCGTAAATAAACTGGAAGAACGCCTGGAACACGCCGACGGTCATGTGACCGGCAACCAGCATGCTGCAGCCCACAAGCGCAATAACGATCTGCGCCAAACGGCCGATAAAGCGCACCGCGGGGCCGACGGCATTGATCATAAAGTCGGCCTTGGTGCTCACGCGCGCCAGCTCGCCCGAGGCCTGGTGCACCTCGGCAGAGCTCTGGTGCTCGCGGTTGAATGCGCGAATCACCAAACGGCCCGAATAGCCTTCCTCGACCGCGCTCGTAATCTTGGACACCCACTCCTGGCGCTCGCCCGTCACATCGTGCGTGCGGCGCGAAACGACCTTCGTCACCAGCAGCGACAGCGTCATAAAGAACAAAAAGACGAGCGTGAGCGGCACGCTAAACACGAACATCACGATCACAGCGCCCACCACGGTACCGATCGACACCAGAAGCTGCAGCAAGCCGCGCTGCATGCTCTCGGACATCTTGTCCAAGTCGTTGGTCGCACGGCTGACGACCTCACCGGGACGATGCGCGTCAAAGAAGGCAAGCGGCAGACGGTTGAGCTTTTGCGCGATGCGGTTGCGCAGGCGCAGATTGAGACGCTCAGCGACGCTCGACATCAAAAAGCTCTGGAGCGCGTAGAACGAGGCAGCGGCCGTCCAAATCATAAAGTAGATGAAGATGGTCCTGCCGCAGTTCTCCCAGGTGATGTTGAAGGTGGTATCGTTGGCAAACGCCACCTGAATGTGGCCCCACAGCTCATCGATCACGCGGGCGCTATATGCCGGCGCGGCGGTGTTAAAGATGGCATAGAACACAATGCTCGCGAACACGATATAGAAGCGCCAATGGTCGCCGGCAGCCTCGCTCCACAGGCGGCGCACCGTCGCCCAGGTGTCGCGGGGTTTCTCGTCCTCGTCCTCGTCGTCCACATCGCGCATGCGCTCTGCCTCAGCGCGGGCGCGCTCGTCCTCGGCGCGCTCGTTTTCCTCGTAGAGCGCTTGGCGGCGAGCCTCGCGCTCGGCTGCAGCCTTGGCGGCGTCATCCAGCTCGGATGCCACGGCAGCCGTTTCCTCGACCAGTACCGCGGCAGCGGCGTCATCAACGCCGCCCTGCTTCTTGAGCTCCTCGGTCATGCTACTCACCTCCCTTCATCTGCGATTCCGCGATAGCGCGGTACACCTCGCAGGTTTCCATGAGCTCGTCGTGCGTGCCTAGGCCCACGATCTCGCCGTCTTTGAGCACCACGATCTGATCGGCATGCAAAATAGTCGAGATACGTTGCGCGATGATGAGCACCGCGGCATCGCGCGTCTCGTCCTGCAGCGCATGGCGCAGGGCGGCATCGGTCTTAAAGTCCAGGGCCGAAAAACTGTCATCGAAGATATATAGATCGGCATGCTTCATGAGTGCGCGGGCGATCGCCAGGCGCTGGCGCTGACCGCCCGAGAAGTTCGTGCCGCCCTGGGATACCGGAGTATCGAGCCCCTGGGGCTGATCGAGCACAAAGGTGCTCTGGGCAACCTCCAGCGCATGGAGCATGTCAGCCTCGGTCGCGCCCTCGTTGCCAAAGCGCAGGTTGCTCGCCACCGTACCCGAGAACAGCCACGCCTTCTGCGGCACGTAAGCGATATGCCCGCGAATCTCACCTTGCGAAAGGTCGCGCAGGTCAACGCCGTTCAGGCGAATGGCGCCCTTCGTGGCATCGTGGAAACGCAACAAGAGCTTGGCCACCGTTGACTTGCCCGAGCCCGTTGAGCCTACAATCGCCGTGGTCTGGCCACGGCGACAGGCAAAGCTCAGGTCGCACAGGGTATCCTCGTCGGCATCGTCAAAACGGAACGACATATGGTCGAACACGGCAACCGCGTCGGCACCATCTGCGGACTCAGGCGCCCCGTCGCCCAGCGTTGCCTTGCCGTCCACGATGCTCGGCTCGATTTCGAGCACCTGTTGCGCGCGGTTGAGGCACGCCGCAGCGCGCGGAAGCGTCAGAATCACCATCTGCGCCATCATCACAAAGAACAGGATCAAGATCGCGTATTCCAACACGGCCGAGATGCTGCCGATTTGCATGGCGTGGACGCCCGCGCGGTTGCCGCCCACCCACAGCACCGCCACCTCGGCGATATTCATCAAAAAGAAGCTGGAACTGTCGAGACCCACAAACAGGTGGTTGACCTTGATGGCGTTGGCCGCGTAATCGCTAAACACCTCGTCCAGGCGCTGCTCCTCGTGGCGCTCCTTGTTAAATGCGCGGATGACGCGCACGCCCACGATGTTCTCGCGCAGCACCACGTTCATGCGGTCGATAAAGCTCTGCAGGCGCATAAAGATCGGCGCTGCGTTAGCCACCGTAAAGACCGCCGCCACCAGCACGATCGCAACGACCACACCAAGCAGCGTGCCCATGGCGGGATCGATGAACCAAGCAAAAATGATGCCTGCCACGGCCAAGAACGGCACCGGCAGCACCAACTGAATCGTCTGAAGGACAGCTTGCTGAATCACGTTGATGTCGTTGAGTGAGCGCGTGATCATCGAACCCGTGCCAAAGCGCTCAAAGTCGCTGGCGGACAGCTCGAGCGACTTGTCGTACACGGCATTGCGGATATCGCAGGCCACGTTGGCGGCCAGGCGCGCCGAAAGATAGCAGCCCAACACCGTGCCGCCGCTGGCCATGCCGGTCGCGATAAGCATGTACAGGCCGTTGCGTAAAATATAGTCGATGTCGCCCGTGGTAATACCGGTGTTGACCATGTTCGCCAGCATCGTGGGAACCAACAGCGTACCGACGTTATCTATCAGCACCGCAAACAGCGTCACCGCAATCAGACCGCGGTACGGCCTCATAAACCTCATTAAGAGTCGCATGTGTCCCCCTCGCCCTTATCGTCAGCCTCGTTCTCGGCGGCCACTTGCCGTTTAAATGCCTCGCACTCTTCGTTAAGAACATGGGAGAACTTACCGACCAAGCGCATGATCTCGCGCTGTTCCCACGGCTCGAGCGCCTCGAATGCCTGTTGCTCGGCTTTTTGCGCCGGCAACGCGTAGCGCTTGGCAAACTGCACGCCTTCTTCGGTCAGTCGCACAACCTTGTTCTTACGACTGCCCTCGGCAAACTCCAACGTCGCAAGCCCTCGCGCCCTAAGCGTCTTGATCGCCGAATTGATGGTCTGTTTGCTGTAGAACCATTCACTCGTCAGCCGACTCACGGCAACGCTTCCGCCCGCCGCACTCGTGTCGACGAGCATCCAGTAGGCGCAGTCCGAAAGACCGCAGGCGCGCGCGAACTCCGAATAGATACGGTCAAGCCCGTTGAGCATCCGGTCGAAATCGACCGGGCTAACTGCACTATTCATCTCTCCCACCATTCGATAGTCCGAGTTTTGACCAATTAATATCTCTACATTAGTCCGAGTTTTGACTATCGTCAACAAGCTCGTTGTTTATGGTCGGCTCTACATAAGCATATCGACAAAAAAGACCGCCGGCGCGGGGGCGGCGCCGGCGGTTGCGAGAGAATATCGAGTGTTGGCTGTTAAGCAGCGACGGCCTCATAGACCGTAGCACCCGAGAAGCTGTCATGCAGGCTCTTGCCGGCAATCCACGGCAGCTCGACGACCTCGCAGACCGTGTTGACCAGCTCGGAGCAGTCAGTAAAGTGGCCCTTGTCGTTGAGGGCCTCGCAATCCTGAACACGCCAATAGCCATCGGTGTGCGTGATGTAGTACTCGTGATCGTTGATCGACACGAAAGCGCGCGTCTTGGAACGCAGCAGCTTCAGAAATCCTTCGAAATCGGTCTCGACGACATCTCCAGCCTGGAACATGATGTTACCTCCTGGCCCGGCGCCACCACGGCGCATTGATAAACGTTGGTACTCCTTTAGTAAAACCTTTATCAAAGGTTATGCGTTCGTCATTTAGGCAAGTGGTAAAAAAGCGCAGGGTAGACGGGATAAAACGTTTAACCATCCCATTTGTTTGTCACATTCTGAAGGTACTTTTATGCAAACCTACTTTCCCAATTGGAATCTATCCTTTTGGCCGGGCAATTGACCGTCTATCGTTTAAGCCCGACGGGTACGAACGGGGCATCTGCAACGCCACCGCAAGGAGACACCATGGAGACTATCGAAGCACTCATTCACCGCCGCAGCTGCCGCAAATACAGCAATCGTCCCGTCGAGGCCGAAAAGCTTGCACGGATTATCGAAGCCGGCCAATATGCACCGAGCGGCATGGGCCGCCAGCCGGTGACGTTTGTCGCCGTCACCGACCCCGCGACCGTCGAGCGTCTCTCACAGCTCAACGCCCAGGTCATGGACAGCAACAGCGACCCCTTCTACGGCGCCAAGATCGTTGTGGTGGTACTGGTCGACCGCAGCGTGCCCACGCATCTGGAAGACGGCTCGCTTGCCATGGGCAACCTGCTCAATGCTGCCTATGCACTGGGTGTCGATTCGTGCTGGATTCACCGTGCGCATGAGGTCTTTGACTCGCCCGAGGGCTTGGAGCTGCTGGCCAGCTGGGGCCTGCCCGCCGACGGCAGCCTGCGCGGTGTCGGTAACTGCATTCTTGGCTACGCCGAGGACACGCTACCCGAGGCAAAGCCGCGCCGCGACAACGTCGTCTACGTAAGGTAACCCAGGAGCGTCAGCGGGGGTAGCTAATTTTGGACGGGGCTATTTTAGCTACCCCACTCGCAACTTATATTGACGTCGCCGTTGTCGTCGTTTCGTTCGTCTGGGCCGTTTCGGCGCCATCGCCCTGTTCGTCCTCGTCCTTTTGAGCATCTGCAATAGTGGTGGCCGCCGCAACGATACCGCGCTGGGGCGCGACGCCTGTCTGGGTCTGCGCGCCCTCGACAACTTCTGTGCCTGCATGCGCGAGCTCGGGCGATTTAAACACTGCGTCCAAGTTGGCGCCACCGCCGGCGTAGCCAAGCGCAGCGAGTGCGATGACGATCACTGCAACGACGACCGCGATCGGAACATAACGGTGCCAACCAGCCGGATTGAGTCCGCTGCGGCGAGCCGCCCCGCGGCTAATATAACCGAGCGTTCCGTCGTGTTTGAGCTTTGAGCCCACCACGCGTTTGCGGCCCCACAGTGAGGACTCTGCCTGCATTGCCAAGCGGGCGCTTGCCGAAGGATAGCCGTATTTAGTGCGCTTGAACGAGCCATCAAACCCCGAGGCGTGTTTGCCCCACGTCACCGATGTTGTGCGTCGGTTGACCGGCGCGGCACTCCGCCTTCTGCGGCTCGGTTTTGAAGTCTCAGCCATATGCCCTCGCACGCCGTAACCAAATCGAAACAATAACGCTTTGGACTGTAGCACACGCGTCGCGCGCGGTCACGGGCGCCTCGCTCAACGGTCATCGTCCTTCAGCAAGCGCCACAGCGTTGTACGGCTTATGCCCAGCACCTCCGCCGCACGGGTTCGGTTGCCGTGGAGATGATCTACAACCAGATGCGCGATATCTCGCTCGGTATCGGCCAGCGGTCGCAGGATATACAGGTCACTTTCGAGCGTCGGGGCGCCAAAGGTTGCGGTCTTAATCACGTCCTCTTGGGCGAGCACTTCCTCCGCCACAGCGCGGTCCACCGTGCCCGCCCCCACCAATATATACAGTCGTTCCGAGACCTCGCGAAGCTGCAGATAATTGCGCGGCCAGCGGTAAGCATCGAGCGTCTTCGTCGCCGCGGCAGACAGCGTGGGCGCTGCCGTCCCAAATGCATCAGCGAGATATTCCAAATAGCGCGCAACCTTCGTCGACGCGGCCCCCTGCTCGGCGACTGCCGGCGCCACGCTCACCGCACAGGCGAAGCGCTCGGTCACAAACGCGGCTTGATCACTTTCGCCGCCGCCCGGCATGTCATTCGCTGTCAGCACCACATGGCAGCGCGTCGCCAACGCGGTGTCGGTCATCGTGGAGACCAGCTCGCGGAGGCGCTGGGGGCCAACCGCATTCCAGCCCTCAATGCAAAGGGTCAGCCCCGTTTGGAACAACGGCGATTCGGCGCTTTTGAGCACATGGCGCCAACCGCGCTCGGTGAGTTCATCGAGCGCGACGGAAACAAAGGGTTGATCGGCAAAAGGGCCATCCAGATAGAGGCGCTTGGCGATCTCAACCTGACCCGCTCCCAGCTCGCCCTCGAACATAAGGGGCACGCCGCGCGCATAGCTCTCGGCAACCGGCGCAGCCACCGAAGCCGCCCCCTCAACGATGCCGTACGCGCTCGATTCGTAGCGGGCCTCAACCTCGTCGGCGTTGAGCCACTCGATGCCCGCATGCGCCGCGGCGCCGCGCACCTCGCGGACCACGACGACCCAAAGGCCCCCGCCCTCTTTGTCGGTGGGGCGAACGGTCAGGCTCAGGCGCGTACCCGCACGCCCCATAACCAGACGCGCGCCGTCTCCTATACGGTCGAGGCGCTCAGCGACAAAAGCCGCCACATCCCGCTCGAGCGCCGCGTCATTCATGGTCGAGATCGCGACGTCCCCACGCGCATCGATTGCCAATGCCGAGGCCCCGGCAGCAGCCAGGGCCTCGGTCAAGATGTTCAGCTTGGCATCGCTATCCATGATTTGCCCCTGTCCGCAGCGACGTGCAACCGTCGACGGTCGCACGACCGAGTGTTTCAAAATTGAACGATATTGCTCACCAAACACTATAGGGCAGAAAGCGCCGTCCTGCGAGTATAGGTGTTGCCCCGCATCGCCATCCTGGCGGGGCGATAAGAGCTCTTCGGGACTTATAAACCCGCGGACAAGCCATACCCGCAAGAGCTCCTATCGCTCCACCGCAGGCTTGCGCTCACCAGCACGCAGCACGCAAACAAGCTACTTCTCTACCAGATTCCCAGTACGTGTTGCATTCCCAAACTCATGCACGCAATGCCAATCCAGCAGCAAAAGCCCAGCGCGATGGGCTTGCCGCCCTTTTTGACCAGCTCGACGATATCGGTATTAAAACCAATAGCCGCCATGGCCATCACGATAAAGAACTTCGACAGCTCCTTGATGGGCACCGTAACGGATGCGGGAAGCTGAAGTACCGTGGTGATCACGCTCGCCAGCACAAAGAACAGCACAAACATGGGAAACGCGCGTTTAAGGGAGAACGTGCTTTTGGCGTCGCCGCCGGCCTTGCGCGCCAGATGCATCTGCCAGCATGCGAGGACCAACGTGATGGGGATAATGGCCAGCGTCCTGGTGAGCTTGACCACCGTGGCGCTCTCGAGAACATTGGCGCCGGGATGCATGCTGTCCCAAGCGCTCGCCGCAGCCGTTACGGACGAGGTGTCGTTGATGGCGGTACCGGCAAACAGGCCAAAGCCCTCGTTGGTCAGCCCGAGCATGCCGCCGAGCGTCGGAAACACGAGCGCCGCGATAACGTTAAACAGGAAGATGACCGAGATGGCCTGGGCAATCTCGCGATCGTCGGCATCGATGACGGGTGCGGTCGCGGCGATGGCAGAACCACCGCAAATCGACGAACCCACACCCACAAGCGTCGCGATCTTGCCCGGCACGTTCATGACGCGGCAGAGCACAAAGGCGATGACAAGCGAGGTCGAGATTGTCGCCACGATAATCGGCAGCGACTGGGCGCCCTTGGACAGAATCTGGGAGAGGTTCATGCCAAAGCCAAGCAGGATAACCGCGTACTGCAAGACTTTTTTGGACGTATAGGTAACGCCGGCGGCGAGCTGTTCGCGACGATTCTTGGGAAAGACGAGCGCCAGGACCATACCAAAGAGGATGGCAAATACCGGACCGCCGACCACCTCAATTTGTTTGCCGAGCAACGTCGCGGGAATGGCGATGATTAGGCAGAACAAGACGCCTTTCCAGCGCTCGCGTACGATATTTGCCAGTTGCATATGGGATTCCTTCTTTCTATTTCACGTTTGCGACGGCTTATGATACGGCAACATTGAGCGCAGCCTTGCGCAAACACAGACTAAGATGCCGCAATAGTTCTCAGGCAACAGCCGAATTACCCACCGCGGAGAGCTGATTCGCAGCATAATTAACAACTGACATATGAGTTTGATAGAACAGTTGCGAGGCGCTATGGAAGAATCGATGCACGTCGGCGAGCAGGAAACGAGTCTACAGGACCAGTCCTACCACACCATTCGACGCAAAATCGTCTACCTGGACTACAAGCCGGGCGAAAAGCTGGGCGTCAAGCAACTTTGCGACGACCTGGATATGGGTCGCACGCCCGTGCGCGAGGCTTTGGTTCGCTTGGCGCAGGAAGGCCTGGTGCGCACCGTGCCCCAGAGTGGCACCTACGTCTCACCCATCAACCTCACCCTTGCCGAGAGTGCCTGTTACATCCGCGAGCATCTGGAAAAGCAGGTGATCGTGGAGTGCTGTGCGCGCGCCACCTCGGCAGGCATCGAGCAGCTCGACCGCGCCATCGCGCTGCAGGAAAAGGCCATGGCCGATGAGGATCGCATCGGCTTCTTTTTGAGCGATAACCTCATGCATCACATGATTTTTAGCATCGCATGTCGCAGCACCGTGTGGTCGTGGCTCGAAGAGACCAATGCCGACCTGGAGCGCTTCCGCTGGCTGCGCGCTGCCACGCAGGTTCTCGACAATCAGGACATCGTGAACGAGCACAAGCAGATTCGCCGCGCTATCGCCGGTCGCGACCCCATCGAAGCGAGCTTTTTGGTCAGCAAGCACCTGCACATGATGTTCCGCAACCAAACCGAGGTTCTGGACCAGTTCCCCGAGTACTTCGAGACCAGCAAGCTCCGCTAACCTGCCAAAAAGGGACAGGTTCATTTTGGCAGGTTTTATCTGGGCAAATGCAACAAGGCCCGGCTCCGTCTTGATGCGGAGCCGGGCCTTAGTCGCTAGAACGGCGGAACCAACTATTCCACGGTCACGCTCTTGGCGAGGTTTCGGGGCTGATCGACATCGCAGCCGCGCAGGATGGCGACCTCGCGGGCGAGCAGCTGCAGCGGGACGCTCGCCGTGATGGGGCTGAACACGTCGCGGACTGCTGGCACGCGGATGATGCAGTCGGCGATCTTGTTGATCTCCTCGTCGCCCTCGGTGGCAACGACGATGACCTTGGCGCCGCGCGCCTTGCACTCCATGAGGTTCGACACGGTCTTGTCGTAGGTGGCACTCTTGGTGGCCACAGCGATGACAGGGAAGCCCGGGTCGATCAGGGCAATGGGGCCATGCTTCATCTCACCGGCGGCATATGCCTCGGCGTGCAGGTAGCTGACCTCCTTGAGCTTGAGCGCACCCTCGTAGGAAATAGCGGCACCCATGCCACGGCCCACGAACAGCGCCGACTGCGCGTCCTTGCACAGCAGGGCAGCCTCATGCACGGCATCGGTCTGCGTGTCCAAAATCCACTGGATCTGCTCGGCAGTATCGGAAAGCTCGCGGAACAGCATGCGTGCCTGTTTGGTGGTCAGGCGGTACTTGACCTGCGCCAGCAGCAGGGCCAGCAGCGTCAGGCTCACAACCTGGCCGATGAAGCTCTTGGTCGAGGCGACCGCGATCTCCTTGTTGGCCTTGGTGTAGATGACGCCGTCGCTCTCACGCGCCACGGGGCTGCCCACCACGTTGGTGATGCCGAAGACCTTGGCACCCTTGATGCGCGCGTCGCGAATGGCGGCAAGGGTATCGGCCGTCTCGCCCGACTGGGACACGGCAACGACAAGCGTCGTCGGCGTAATGATGGGGTTGCGATAACGGAACTCGCTGGCCGCCTCCACCTCGGTGGGGATGCGAGCCCAGCCCTCAATGAGATTCTTGGCAATGAGGCCAGCGTGATAGCTGGTGCCACAAGCGATCACGTAGACGCGGTCGATGTCGTTGAGCTCCTCGAGCGAAAGGCCCAGCTCGTCGATGTCGAGCTCGCCGGCCGGCGTCATACGACCAACCAGCGTGTCGCGCACGACGCGCGGCTGCTCGTGGATTTCCTTGAGCATAAAGTCGGGATAACCGCCCTTTTCTGCCATGTCCAGGTCCCAGTCGATGTGGGTGACCTTGGGCTCGATAACGTTGCCGGCCTCGTCGGTGTACTCGACGCCTGCGGGCGTGAGCTTGGCAAACTGACCGTCCTCGAGCACCACGACATCGCGGGTGGCGTCGATGAGCGCGATGACGTCGGAGGCGACATAGGCGCCGGTCTCGCCCGCGCCGACCACGATCGGGGAATCCTTGCGGGCCACGGCGATCACGCCGGGCTCGTCAGCGCACACGGCGGCCAGACCATAGGCACCGACCACGTGGGTGCAAGCCTCGCGCACGGAGGCCATCAGGTCGTGCGTCTCGGCATAACCCTCTTCGATCAGATGCGCGAAGACCTCGGTATCGGTCTCGCTCTTAAAGTGGTGGCCGCGGCCCTCCAACTCTTCGCGCAGCTCGGCGAAGTTCTCGATGATGCCGTTGTGGACGATGGCGATACGACCGTCGCAGCTGGTGTGGGGGTGAGCGTTAACGACGGAGGGCTTGCCGTGGGTGGCCCAACGGGTGTGGCCGATACCGCAGGTAGCGTCGCTGTCAATGTTGGAAAGCTCGCTCTCCAAGCCCGCGACCTTACCCACGCGGCGGATGACATCGAGGTGCGCCGCGGCGCCCTCGCCCACCTCGAGCGCGACGCCCGAGGAGTCATAGCCGCGATACTCCATACGCTTGAGGCCCGTGACCAGGATGTTCTTTGCAATATCAGAGCCGGTGTAGCCGACAATTCCGCACATAGGATAAATCCCTTCGTCCGCTTGACTGCAAAACGTCCACGCACAGGGGGCGCTGAGACGCATAACGTTCGAGTATTGTACTCACGCAAACGCAAGCTGATATACCAGAAGTGGTATCTCAACTTAGATACCACTCGATGCACACACGTCCAGCCGGTCCAAACCACCACAAAGGTACCTGCCCCCTTCGTGGTGGTCGCGCTGGCAACGGCGTTTCCCCAGATAAACCTGCCAAAATAAACCTGTCCCTTTTTGGTAGGTTTGGGATGCTACAATCTGGCTTGTACTTGAAACGCATCAAAGGGGCCGCTATGGCAAAGGTAAAAATCAGCGACGTCGCGCGCGAGGCCGGGGTTTCGTTGGGCACGGTTTCCAACGCGCTCAACCACCCCGAAAAGCTACGCCCCGAGACCCTCAAGCTCATCAACGAGACCATCAATCGCCTTGGCTACCTGCCCAACCAAAGCGCCCGTCAGCTCGCGGGCGGCGCCACCAAGTCCTTTGGCCTGGTGCTCCCCCGTCTCGATCACGGCTTTTCGCTCCAAATCGCCAGCGGCGCCCACAACGAGGCCCGCAAGCACGGCTACGACTTGCTCATCGCCAACGCCGATAACGACGATATTCTCGAGGACCATTACCTGCGCTACTTTATGGGCACGCAGATGTCCGGCGTCATGGTTCAGCCCATGGCGTCCCCCGACTGGCATCCGGCCATGACTAAAATGCCCGTGCCGATCGTCCATCTGGACATCCACTGTTCCGAGCCCGGCTACTACGTAGCGGCCGACAACGAGGCCCAAGGTCGCATCATTGCCGAGCTCGCCATCGCCCGCGGCGCACACCATATTGTCGTCGTCGGCCGAGCAGCATTTATGCAGCTCACCCTACGCGTGCTTGGCATTCACAAGGCCCTCGCCCTGCACCCCGATATCAAGATCGAAGTCATCGACGCTGGCGAATGGAATACCGCTGCCGACGGCTACGGCATCGGTGCCCAAATCGCCGAGCGCCCCGCGAACGAACGCCCCGATTTTGTCGTCGGCCTGACCGACGTGTTGGCCTCGGGCGTTATCTCGGCGCTGGTCGACAAGGGCATCTCTGTCCCCGGGCAAGTACGCGTAGCAGGCTGCGATGGCAACCCGCTCGCTTGGAGTGGATCGGTCCCGCTCACTACGGTAGCGCCCCCGGGCTACGAGATTGGCCGCAAGGGCGTTCAATTGCTCATGGAGCAAATCGAGAACAAGGCCCCGGCAAAGACCAAGCACGTCCACATCGGCTCTGCCGCGCGCACCGTCACCGCGGTCACGGCCATCGAGGACATCAACCGCCAAGAACTCGTGCGGCCGTTCCTGCTGGAACGCGCCAGCACCCAGGCAAGCAGCCAGACCGACGCCACGGCCATCAACCTCGGTGCGTATCTATAGCACGCACGCAAGTATGCTAAGTCGCCGCTCAAGCAAAAGGGGCCCGACCATTGCCGGACCCCTTTTGCTTGAGCGCAAACGTGGGCAATTGCTCGTTTCAACACCGCAATTGTCTAGCGCACGGCCTTGACCGCCGCCGCCAGATCGAACAGCGTATCGAGCACGGCCTCGCAGCCATCCACCACGTCCTGCGGCAGCGGCACGATATCGGGGACGGCGAAGACATGGCATCCGGCCGTGATGCCCGAGACGCAGCCGTTGCGCGAATCCTCGACCACGGCACATTCCTCGGGAGCAAAGCCCGCGCGCTCGCAGGCGAGCAGATACATCTCGGGGTCGGGCTTGCCGTGCACGACGTCCTCGCCACACGTTACCGTTTCAAACTTGTCAAAAAGACCGACCATCTTAAGGTTGCGCTCGGCCGTAACGAGGCGCGACGACGTCGCTAGGCCCACGTGATAGCCCGCAGCTAGCAGCTCGTCTAGGCACTCGGCGGCGCCGGCCTTAAGTTCCAGTTCGGTCTTGACCATCTCGTCGCGAATCTCCTTGTGGCGACGATAGATCGCCTCGGTGGTTTCGTGGCTGCCATAATGCTTATCGAGGATGTCCATAACATCGGGCAGCGTGCGGCCGATAAACTGATGGATCAGCGCTTCATCAATCGCGAGCCCCAGCTCAGCGGCGCCTGCCTTCCAGGCCTTAATCCCCAAACGCTCGGTGTCGACCAGCGTTCCGTCCATGTCAAAAATAACAGCCTTGATCATATCGGCCCCCTCACCGGATTGTGTTACTGTCACTCTACCGCACTTTACAAACTTGTATATAACGTATATAGCATATTGCACTTTCGTTACATAGATAGAAGACTTATGGCAAGTAACGCATTAGGATTATAGTTTTCGACCGAGTACTCAACGATAAGGATCGTTTCATGATTTTAGACACCACGGCACCCGCAGAGGAGCTTCAAGACAAGCTATCGGCGCTCGAACAGCTGCTTTTGGCATACGGGCGCGTGGCTATCGGGTTTTCCGGTGGCGTCGACAGCAGCTTTTTGGCCGCCGTATGCGCCCGCATCATGCCTACCGATACCCTCCTCGTTCATCTCACCACGCCGCTCATCGGCACGCCCGAACAAGCCTCGTTTGAGCAGTCCGTTGATGGGCAGGCCAATGAGGGGCCGCATTTTAAGCTCCCCGTGCTCAATCTTTCGGTGGATCAGCTGCAGCTCCCCCAAGTAGCCTGCAACGATGCCAATCGCTGCTACCACTGCAAGCACGCCGGCTTTACCGCCATCGTCAACCACGCCAAGTCGCTCGGCTTTCCCACCGTCATCGATGGCAGCAATGCAAGCGATCGCGGTGACTACCGTCCCGGCATGCGCGCGGCAGAAGAGCTCGGCGTACGATCCCCTCTCATGGAGGTCGGCTTTACCAAGGACGAAGAGCGCGAGCTGCTGCGCGCATGGGGTTATCCCGTTTGGAACCTGCCGGCGGGAGCATGTCTTGCCACGCGCGTCCCCACGGGCGAGGAGCTTACGCGCGAGAAGGTCGATTTAATCCGCGCCTGCGAGGATTACCTGCACGATCTTGATCTGGCACAGGTACGCGCGCGCTTGATCGGCGGCTGCATGCATATCGAGGCCGCACCCGCAGATGTCGCCAAGATTGCCGCCCTCGGCGGTGCCGCCGTCGACGACAAGGGCAAAACCCCGCTGCCCGCCGCCATCGAGTCCGCGCTGCGCGAGCTGGGCTGCGACCATATCTCCCCCGAGGTCACCCCCTACATCCACGGTAACATGAACCTTTAGGTTACGCCGTTTTACAAACGGCGTAACTGCTCGGCGCTGCGCAGGCCCCGGGCACGGCAATTTGACGTTCAACTTCACGGGCGCGACCAAAAGGTCAGCGTCCGCTTGTTTCACGTCACCTTACCGCACCCGGAGCCTGCTCGCTCGCATATGCTCAACCTGGACTGCGTTAACTGACCTGCCAATAAGGGACAGGTTTATTTTGGCAGGTTTTATCTGGGGAAATATCGCGAGGCAGTCGCCCCTCTAGCGCCCATCTAACTTCGAGAGACACTAGAGGGGCGACTCGCCTGCATCTACTTCTTCCGATAGCGGCGGTTGCGGCTCGTCGATGAACCCATTACTTCGATGAGCCCTTTATCCGCCATTTTTGGCAGATGGTAGCTGACGGACGAATTTTGGCATTCCGTCTCTCTAAAACAATAGATTTATCTCTCTAACTTTAGAGAGATAAGCGCCTTGTTTTAGAGAGACATTAAGAGAGATGTATCGAATTCGCTGCTAGATTGCCTAATGCTATCTCTCTAACCAACCTTCTCTTTAGAGAGACATTTAGAGAGACAAGTGCGACCTCTCTAATCATGGGCTCCACTCTTTAAGGTGCACACTTCCTAACCGTGCCCTAAGTTGCGGTGAAATAGTCCCCGATTAACCTGCCAATAATTGACAGGTTTATTTGGCAGGTTTTATCTTGGGAAACGCAAACAGGGCCGCGACACCTATATGGCGTCGCGGCCCTTTTCCTTGGAGAAGGATCGATTGATTGAACGGGATGACCGTTCTAGTCTTCGAGTCCGCTATTGATGAGCTCCGCAATCTCAACGGGATCGGTGCTCGCGCGCACCTTGTCACGGAAGCCGGCGTCCATCAGCATCACGGCAGCCTTGGAGAGCAGACGCAGGTGCGTGGTTCCAGCCTCGCCGGCGGGCACGTACAGCGCGAGCGCAACATCGACGGGCACCCCATCGAAGCTCGGCCATTCAACGGGCTCGGCCAGTTTAAGCACAGCAACGCCCGGCGTGTGGATCGCGTCGCTTTTGGCATGCGGAACGGCAAAACCGGCGACAAGGCCGGTCTCGGCCTCGTTCTCGCGAGCAATAAAGGCAGCCTCTACGGCAGATGCGTCATCGGCAAAGCCGAGCTCGATGGCCTGCTCGGACAAATAATGCAGGGCGTCCTCGCGCGAGGCGGCGGTATACCCGATCGTCACTTGGTTGGCAGATACAAATCCCATGGAAACCTTCCTTACAACACAGACCTAACCGCAGCTTCGATGCCGTCGGCGTCCAAACCGTACTTATGCAGCAAATCGACCGCAGGGCCGGACTCGCCGTACACATCGTGCACGCCGACGCGACGCATCGGCACTGGATGCTGCTCCGCGAGCACCGAGGCAACGGCCTCGCCAAGACCGCCGATAATCGAATGCTCCTCGGCAGTGACCACGCGACCGGTCTTCTTGGCGCTGGCAACCACCAGGCGCTCATCGAGCGGCTTGATCGTGTGCATGTTGATGACCTCGGCATCGATGCCATCGGCAGCGAGCGTCTCGGCAGCCTCAAGCGCCTCGGCGACCATAAGGCCACAAGCGATGATGGTCACATCGGACCCCTCGCGCACGACCACGCCGCGACCAATCTTGAACTCATAGTCCTCGTGATCGTTGATGACCGGTGTTGCCAGGCGGCCGAAGCGCATGTAAACCGGGCCCTCAAACTCATAGGCGGCGCGCACACAGGCGCGAGCCTCGACGTCGTCGGCGGGAACGACCACCGTCATACCCGGAATCGTGCGCATGAGTGCGATATCCTCGCAGCACTGGTGCGTGGCGCCGTCTTCACCGACCGAAATGCCGGCATGGGTAGCGCCAATCTTGACGTTGAGGTGCGGGTAGCCAATGGAATTGCGGACCTGCTCGTAGGCGCGACCGGCGGCAAACATCGCAAAGGTGCTCGCAAAGGCGACGTGGCCCGTGGTTGCAATGCCGGCGGCAAGCCCCATCAAGTTGCTCTCGGCAATGCCGGCATCGTAGAAGCGCTCAGGGTGCGCAGCCTTAAACTTACCGGTCTGCGTGGCGGCGGCCAGGTCGGCATCGAGAACCACAAAGTCATCATGCTCGTTGCCCAGCTCGACAAGTGCCTCGCCATAGCTAACGCGCGTGGCGACCTTCTTGACGTCTGCCATTAGAGCTCCTCCCCTGCTGCTGCGAGCTCGGCCATGGCCTGCTCAAACTGTTCATCGTTGGGTGCCTTGCCGTGCCAGCCCACCTGGTTTTCCATAAAGGAAACGCCCTTGCCCTTCACCGTCTCGGCGATGATAGCGACGGGCACGCCGGTCACCTCACGAGCCTCGGCGAAAGCCGCCTCAATCTGTGTCATGTCGTTGCCATCGGCTAGCTCGATCACATGCCACTTAAAGGCGCGGAACTTGTCAGCGAGCGGCATGGCCGAGTTGACTTCATCAATCGTGCCGTCAATCTGCAAGCCGTTGTGGTCGACGACGGCAACAAGATTGTCGAGCGCATGGTTGCCGGCGAACATGGCCGCCTCCCACACCTGGCCTTCCTCGCACTCACCGTCGCCCAGCAACGTGTAGACACGGTAGCCGTCGCCCCAGTGCTTAGCGGCAAGCGCCATTCCAACTGCAGCAGAGATGCCCTGACCGAGCGATCCGGTGGACATATCGATGCCCGGGGCGTCGTTCATGTTGGGATGGCCCTGCAGTCGGCTGCCAATATGACGGAGCGTCTCGAGCTCTTCGACGGGAAAATAGCCGCGATTTGCCAACACCGAATACAGGCCCGGCGCCGCGTGACCCTTGGAGAGCACAAAGCGATCGCGATCGGCCTTGTGAGGGTCGGCAGGATCGATATTCATTTCCTCAAAGTACAGATACGTCATGATGTCGGCAGCGCCGAGCGATCCACCCGGGTGTCCCGACTTGGCCGCGTGAACCGCAGTCACGACACCCTTCCTGACCTCATTGGCGACCTTCGCCAGCTCCTGGTTGGTCATACGAATTCCTCTCTTGAGAACAACCCCGGCACCGGATGACACGATGCCGGGGCAATCCACTCGTTAAGCCTGAGCGACGACCTTCTGCCAGTCAGCCTCAAAAGAGGCGAGGCCCTGGTCGGTCAGCGGATGATGCAGGCACTTCTTGAGAGCGGCCATGGGCACGGTCGCGATGTCAGCGCCAAGAAGAGCCGCCTGGGTCACGTGGTTGGGCGTGCGGACCGAAGCGGTGATAATCTCGACGGTGTCGTCGACGTTCTTGCCGGTCCAGTCATAGTTCTTGACGCAGGTCACAACGTTGTCGAGCTGCGAAATACCGTCCTCGGCGATGTCGTCGAAGCGTCCCACAAACGGGCTGATGTAGCGGGCACCGGCGTTGGCGGCCATGAGGGCCTGCGTCGGCGAGAAGACAAGCGTCATGTTGACGCGCACGCCTGCATCGGCCAGCGCGCGGCAGGCGGCGAGGCCGGCCTCGCACACGGGAAGCTTAACCACGATGTTGGGAGCCAGAGCGGCAAGGCGCTTGCCCTCCTCGATCATGCCCTCGGCAGTGGTCGCGGTGGACTCGGCGGACACGGGCAGGCCCTCGCAAAGCTCGGCGATCTTGAGCATGTGAGGTTCAAAGTCTGCAAGCTTGCCGCCGGTCTTGGCGTACAGGGACGGGTTGGTGGTTACGCCGGCAAGGCAGCCCCAGCTCTTGGCCTCGGCGATCTCGTCAAGGTTGGCGGTATCGATAAAGAACTTCATGGTGCAAACTCCTTCGGAGGAATCCAAAACTCAAAAGAAAGGACAAAGGGGATGCCCCTTTGTCCTATGTGCCGGGCCTGCAGCTGGGACATGCCCCAGGCCCGGCGTCGTGTAGGAAAAACTACTTAGTCCTCGAGAGCCTTCTCGATGCGGCTCGTGACGCCCTTGAGGTTAAGACCGACGACGTACTGCTTGATCGGGCGCTTGATGTGCTCAATCACAAAGCGCTTGCCGTCGATGTCCTGGGCAGCGAGGTTGCGATAGAGCTTCTCGACCTGCTCCTTGACCTCGGGATCGTTGAACGCGTAGTGGCCGGAGACATCCAGAATCTTCAGGCTGAGCTCGTCGTCGGCCAGAATGTCGTCAACCTGCAGGTTAACGTCGTCGCCGGTCATCCACTTGCGCCAACGCTCGGTCTTGATAGCCTTGACCAGCAGCGTGTGATACAGGTCGGAGGGATCGTCGCACAGGCCGTTGTCGACCAGAATCTGCTCGGTAGCGCAGAGCTTGAGGTAGGCGCGGGTCTCCTCGGTGCCGTACTGAGGGGCGACATTGGAGGCCGTCACGTGAGCCGGGATGTGCTCGAGCAGCGTTGCGTCATCCAGATAGTCGGCGTTGTGCTCCTTCAGGCCCACGCCGTAGCGTTTTGCCATGTCGGCGAGCTCGCGGGCGTTCTTAAAGTTGTAATGGCCGACCTGCTCGGTCCAACGGGTAAGCGTGCCGGTCTGACCGACGATAAAGGTGGGCATGGGGCAGCCGCGCTTCTCGAGCTCGGGCTGCAGCTGAGAAATGAACTCCTCGTACTTATCGGTAGAGGTCAAGCCGCCATTGGTCTCCTCGGTACCGACCTCATAGGCGACCTCGGGCAGGTTATGCTCGCGACGATACTGCTCAAGGTAGTCGATAAGATCGATCGTGCGGCGAAGAACCACATCGAGCGGAATAACCTTGCCGATCTGATAGGGGTCCTTGGTGGGGTCGACCATCAGCAGGTCAAAGCCTGCCTCCATGTCGGCGACGAAGGACTTACGGGCGAGCTCCATGGCCTCGTCCTCGGGCAGGTGGGCGTTACGCTCCTCGTCGCGCTGCCACGGACCGCCGTGATCGCGGCACAGGTAGTACGGGCCGGTGTAACCCACCTCGTCGGCAACCTTCTTGATGTCGGCGGCAAAGCGCGTCTGGTCCCAACCGTTGACGTAGCCGGCGCCCATCTCGTCCATATCGACCTGGTTGCGGCTGGCGATAAACATGGGCGGGAAATCCTCGTCCTTGGCAAGCTCGAACACGGCCTGAATCAGGTTGGGGCTCATGGGGCCAATGCCGACCATGGTTGCGTGATCGCCGCTATCCTGCAGCTTGAGCATGCCCTGAACGGCCTGGCGGATGGTGAGGTTGGACATTTTGTTCTCCTTCTCCAGAGGATTTTTGACAAAAGTTCCCTGGGACCCAGATGTGGGCCCTATCAGTACGGATGGATTTTGTTGTGTAGGGGCGGTTGTGCGGAGTCAAATCCATCCCTCCGCACAACCGGAGTCCTTAAAGGTTTACTTGGCCTGCTTATCGAGCGTGGGCTTCATGGCAATCAGGATTGCAGCGGCGACCACGGAGCCAATCACGATGTCCAGGCAGAACAGCGCGACGTTGTTGGTGGCAAGGGCGACGATAAAGCCACCGTGTGGGACGTAGCAGTCGATACCCTGGAAGGCGGCGAGTGCCGCACCCACGGCAGAGCCGATGCAGATGCCGGGCAGGGTGTGGCCAAGGTCCTTGACCGCGAAGGGGATAGCGCCCTCGGTAATGCCGATGCAGCCCATGAACAGTGCGGAGATACCCATCTGGCGATCGGCGTCATCGAACTTGTTCTTGGCAATGAGCGCTGCAAGACCGCAGGCAATCGGGGGAATGGCGACGGCGACGCGGAACATACCGTTGGGGCCATAGATGCCGGAGGCCATGATGGCCATAGTAAAGGTCGAAGCGGTCTTATTGATGGGGCCACCCATATCGAAGGCGGTCATAACGCCAATGACCAGGCCCAGGACGACGGCGGAGCCGCCCTGCAGGCTACCGAGCACGCTGGTGAGCCAATCCATCACAAAGCCAAGCGGCGTGGCCAGGATGTAGATGTAGGCCATGCCCAGGACGAGCGAGGTCAGAATCGGGATGATCAGGATCGGCATGATGGTCTGGATGGTGTTGTTGACCTTCCAGGTCTTCATCCAGCGGACAAAGTAACCGCAGATGACAGCCATGATCATGGCGCCCAAGAAGCCAGTCGAAACGCTGTTGCCGCTCGGGGTGACGACGGCGTTGTTGACCAAGTAGCCCAGGACAAAACCGGGGGCGAGCGCGGGCTTGCCAGCCATCGAGTAGGCGATGTATGCCGCAAGCACCGGAATCATCATGGAAATACCGGCCATGCCGATGGTATTAAGGCTCACCATCAACGGGTTGGTGACCTCCATACCGCTAGCACCGGCAGTACCGGATGCCAACGAGAAGGCGAGGAACACGCCACCGATAACGACAATGGGGATAAAATAGGAAACGCCGGTATTGAATGCATTGAGCAGCGTCTTACCCGGATCGGCAAAGATAGACTGCTTGGACGCCGGTGTCGGGGCCTGCGGGGCAGCGGAGACGGCCTTCTTCTCTGCCTTGGCCTCGGCCTTGGGCGCGCCAACGGCACCACCCGTCGCCTTGATGATCTCAACAGCCTGGTCGATGATCTTGACCGGATCGGCGATCACATCGGAAGTACCGACCTTGAGGAACTTGCCCTCGGCCATCTTCTGCTCAAAACGGTCCTCGTTCTCGACACCCACGTCGACGGACTCCAGGACCAGGTCGGCGGAGTCCACGTCTTCCTGCGTGAGCTCATTCTCGATACCCAGGCCACCCTGAGCCTCGACCTTGCACTCGATGCCACGGGCGGCGCATTCATCCTGAATCGCCTTCTGGGCCATATACGTGTGGGCGATACCCACGGTACAGGCGGCAACGCCTACGATCTTCATTGCTTCCCTCTTTTCATAGAGTTGCGTGCGCAAGACACCGTTTGCGGAGGCCTCCGGAGCATCCCCTGCCGTTTGGACTTGCTGTCTTTTCGACAAGACCAATATAGGTGCTCGTTTTTCTTAATGCCAGCTTATTTCGGTAAACGCGCAGGTCAGAGCGTTGGTTATGCGATTTAGTTATGCGTTTAACCAAAAATGAATCCTGCGATTTTACCCTCGATTTCAAAAGTCAAGAAGTATTTGATTTTCTCGGTAGACGGCAGATGTGCATGCCGGTCACAAATTTCGACCCCACCCATATACCGCATTTGTTGCATACTCATATGAAAGGAAAAAGCCGCTCACCGAAGCGTATCCCTCGCCAAGACTCAAAGTCATCATGTTGGAAAATGCTCATCTGTCGGAAGGAGTCGCTGTGGCAAAACAGCGCGTTACGATCGCAGACGTCGCTCGAGAGGCGGGAACCTCGACGGCAAGCGTCTCGTATTACCTCAACGACAAACGAGAAAAGCTTAGCGAGAAGACGCAGAACAAAATCGCGCGCGTCATTAAGGAACTCGGATACGTTCCCAACGCCCAAGCGCAGACGCTCACCGGCAAGCAAACCCACGTCATCGCCATCATCATTTTGGATAACACCAACAAATGGGCGGGGCTCGTTCTCAATGGCATGGAGCAGGTCATGCTCCCCGCGGGCTACCAGACGGTCGTTTGCACGAGCAACTTTAACCCCGAGACCGAGCTCATGTACGTCGACAAGATGCTCTCGCTGGGCGTCGATGGCTTTATCATCCAGCCCACGGCAAACTTCAAAGCCGTGCACGACCGCATTAGGCGCGCCGGCAAGCCGGTCGTCTTTTTCGATGCGGCCATCTATAGCCCAAGTACCAGCTGGATCAAAACCAACCTTTACGACGGCGTGTACAACGCCACACAGGCGCTCCTCGACGCCGGCTACGAAGATTTCTTTTCCATTGCCGCCAACATGACCGAGATGCGCACCCGCATGGAGCGTTTTCAGGGGTATGCCGAGGCGCTGGCAGCGAACGGACAGCTCTACAAAGCGATTCCCATCGACCACAACAAGCCGTCAATCAACGAGCTTACCGAGTACTTTAAATTCAAGTTCAATCCCGCCAAGCGTACGCTCATCTTTGTCCAAAACCAATGGGCGCTCCCCCGCGTCTACAAGGCGCTTCAGCCCATGGCCCATCTGCTTCCGCAGCAAATCGGCCTTTTGGGACTCAACTGCGAAGACTGGACTAATCTCACCACGCCGACCGTCTCCACCATCATCGAGCCCGTCGACCAGGAAGGTCGCGAAGCAGCCGAGATGCTGCTCGCCCTACTTGACGGCAGCAGCGAACCCGGCGAGCAGCGCATTCTCGAGTGCAAGCTCAACTGGCTCGACTCCACCTCGATCTAGACCGCGGGACAAATTAATCAGTAGCGTCTATCCCAAATCTTAAGTATTTGTTCGATAGAACGGCCCCTGCCGGCTCCTGCTAGACTGGTAGATTCCCAACCGTCCATCCAGGAGCCTCAATGTCGCGCAAGTCCGCTTACAAGCAAGTACTTTCCATCGGCACCGCCGTGGTGCTGGGGTTTGCGCTGTTTACGGGATCGATCGACGGAGCGCCCAAGCTGTTGTCGCCGCAAAGCGATGAACAGGCAGCGGCTCTGGCCGAGAAACAAAACGAGAGTCCCAGCCGCACCGACGACGAGGCAGACCTGGTTGCCCGGCTCGAATCGGGAACAGCGAGCTCCGAGGACTCCGGTGATGGCTCCGAATCCACCGCGACCAATACCGGTGACGACGCCTCCGCGGTCAGTGCCGCCACCCCCATCGACGAGGTGGAAAACCCTGACCTCAACCGCGCCCGTGGCGTATATTTCAGCAGCATTCCCGACTACGCCGGCAATCCCTATGTTGCCCTGCGCGCCGATAGCACGCACCCGCTCGGCACGCCGTCATTCACACTCGATGAATACGAGCGCGCTACAGAAGAGGGTTGCTTTAAGAAGTTCTCCAAACTCGACAGCCTGGGCCGCACCCGCAAAGCGCTCGCCTGTGTAGGCCCCGAATCGCTCGGTCAAGGCGAGCGCGGCGATATCTCGCGTATCCATCCCGCCGGATGGCGCCAGCAGCGCTACGACTTTATTCCGGGCCAGAGTCTCTACAACCGCTGCCATCTCATCGCCTGGTCGCTTTGCGGCGAAAACGCCAACCGCAAGAATCTCCTCACCGGCACGCGTTATCTCAACGAAACGGGCATGCTGCCGTTTGAGGAGCAGATTCTCAGCTATATCCGCGAGACAGGTAACCACGTGCTCTACCGCGTCACGCCCATGTATAACGAAGAGGAACTTGTCTGCCGTGGCGTGCGCCTTGAGGCGCAATCAGTCGAGGACCACGGCAAGACCCTCTGCTTCCACGTGTACTGCTATAACCTGCAGCCGCATGTGCAGATCGACTACGCCACCGGCCGCAATCAGGCCTCGGGAGACTAGGGTCGAGCCTCGACAAGAACCGATTTGCAACCCCACTGGTGATCAAAAAGAGCCGCTCCGGATTGCCCAGAGCGGCCCCTTGCATCAGAATGTATGTTGCAGGCAAAGTCACACGCTACTTGGCGCGGCCCTCCTCATAGCGCTCAACCAGCTTGGCCTGAACGTCATAAGGCACCTGCTCGTAGCCTGCAGGCTTCATGGTAAAGTCGCCCGTGCCGCGCGTGATAGAGCGCAGACGCGTCGAGTAATCCGTCAGCTCGGCCAGCGGCGCCTGCGCGATGACCACGGTATCGCCGCGCTCATCGGTCTCCATGCCCGTCACGCGACCGCGCGAGGCCGAGATGTCGCCCATCACGGCGCCGGCGTAGCTCTCGGGGATCGTCACCGTGATTTCCTCGATGGGTTCCAGCACCACCGGGTCGGCATCGGCACACGCCTTGCGCAGGCCGATGCGAGCTGCCGCGCGGAACGCCATCTCGTTGGAGTCGACGCTGTGATACGAGCCGTCGTACACAGCCACGCGAATGCCCGTGAGCGGATAGCCGGCAATGATGCCGTCCTTCATGGTCTCCTGGACGCCCTTGTCCACGGCGGGGATCAGCGAGCGCGGAATGCGACCGCCCACGACCTCGTCCACAAACTCATAGCCATCGCTCGTGCCGTCGGGTCCAATGAGCGGCTCAACGCGCAGCCAGCAGTCACCATACTGGCCGGCGCCGCCTGTCTGCTTCTTATGGCGACCCTGGGCACTTGCCGTGCGGCGAATAGTCTCGCGATACGGGATGCGGATCGGCACGCTCTTGGCCACGACCTTGGTGCGATCCTCAAGGCGATTGAGCAGGACCGAAACCTGCGCCTCACCCACGGCGGAGATGATAGTCTGGCCGGTCTCCTCGTCACGATCGATGCTCATGGTCGGATCGGCCTTGCAGGCCTTCTCAATAAACGTGTAGAGCTTCTCTTCGTCCCCGCGATTCTCGGCCTCGATGGCAATGCGGTACTGCGAGTTGGGGAACTTAAACGCCGCAGCCTCGACCTTGCCGGTAATCGAGAGCGTATCGCCCGTCTCGGCCGCCAGCTTGGGTGCCACGATGATGTCACCGGCATAAGCGTGGCCAACCTCGGTCATATCGCGGCCGCACATCACATACAGGTGGGCCAGACGATCGCTCTTGCGGGTACGCGCGTTGATCAGCTCAAGGCCCGGCTCAAGCGTGCCCGTCAGCACCTTGATAAAGCTGATGCGACCCTGCTGCGGATCGGCCAGCGTCTTAAACACAAACGCCACCGGACGGTCATCGTCACTCGAGATCTTAAGCGAATCGCCGTCGATAAGCGGCATCTCGCCGTAGTCGGTCGGCGCCGGGAAGTACGTCGCGATGTCGTCCATCAGCGAGTTGACGCCCTGCTCCTTAATGCAATCGCCCGCAAAGACCGGCACAAAGATGCGCTCGGCAATCGCCTTCGACAGCAAGCCCTCAAGCTCCTCCTGCGTCAGCGTCTCCTCGCCTTCCAGGTACTTCATCATCAGCTCATCGTCGGCCTCGGCCACCAACTCGCACAGATGGTCATGGGCCTCCTCGGCCTGGGCACGATACTCCTCGGGAATCTCCGACTCAACGGCTTCGGTGCCGTTGCAATGGCGCGCCTTCATGCGCACCAGGTCGATGATGCCGTCAAAGTCCTCGCCCTCGCCCCAGGGAAGGGTCACGGCGCCCAGGCGCGTGCCAAAGCGCTCTTGCAGCAGGTCCATCGTGGTCGCAAAGCTGGCCTCGGAGCGCGACAGGCGGTTTACGAACACCGCACGCGCCAGGCGCAGGTCCTCGGCGGCATACCAGAGCTTAACCGTCGTAGGCTGCGGGCCGGCCTCGGCGTCGACCACAAACAGAGCCGTCTCGCAGACGCTCATCGCGGCAAAGGCATCGCCGATAAAATCGGGGTAGCACGGGGCATCGAGCACATTGATGCGCGCGCCCTTCCAGTCGATCGGCGCGATGGTCGTCGAGATGGAAAATGCACGCTTGACCTCTTCGGGGTCATAGTCGAGCGTGGGCTTGGTGCCGTCGTGGCCGCCCAGGCGGGCGGTCTTGCCGGAAAGGTGGAGCATGGCCTCGGCGAGTGAAGTCTTGCCCACCCCGCCTTGGCCTACGAGCACCACGTTCCTTACGTTACCGGTCTTGGGAGCACCCATGATGACCTCCTTGCAGGGCCGCGCACAATGCGCGACGCCAACGGGGAGAGTTCGCGGTCGGTGCCATCCCGGGAGCAGCATGGTCGGCAGCCGAGCCGACTCACCCTCCAAATGTCCTATGCCACCACCCTACCCTCACGGGCGGCTGTCCATGCATACCTTTCGGCGCACGTATGAATACAGGCGGCGAGAGGAAGAGACAAGCTTGTGAGGCGATTATTAAACCCCGTCGATGCAAACAAAAAGCCGCCACAGACCGTAAGACCTGCGGCGGCTTCGCCTCAATTAATAGTTGAGTAAATGCTTGAGCCTACCCCTCGATACGGCTCAAGAACTCACGGGTACGTTGCTCTCGCGGGTGATCGATAACCTGCTCGGCCGGACCCTCCTCGACAATGCGGCCTCCGTCCATAAAGACCACGCGATCGGCAACATCGCGCGCAAACTGCATCGCGTGGGTCACGATCACCATCGTCATATTCTGCGCGGCAAGGTCTTTAATGACACGCAGCACCTCGGCCGTCAGCTCGGGGTCGAGCGCCGAGGTCGGCTCGTCAAAGAATAAGATTTCCGGATCGAGCGCCAGGGCGCGGGCAATACTCACGCGCTGCTGCTGACCGCCCGAAAGCTCACACGGCACCTTGTTCTCGTTGCCCGTCAGCCCCATTTGCGCAATCAGCTCGTGAGCGCGAGCTTCCGCCTGCTCGCGCGGGCGCTTAAGCACGCGGATCGGCGCGTCGATGATGTTTTTCATCACGGTATAGTGCGGGAACAGGTTGTAATTTTGGAACACCAGGCCGAATCGCGAGCGCGCCTGCTTGGGCACATCGCCCTTCGCATAGACCGCGCCCGAACCCGCATCCGTCGCAACGGCAAGGTCGCCAAACGAAAGCGAGCCGCCGTCGAGTGTCTCGAGCAGCGTGGCGCACCGCAACAGCGTGGACTTGCCGCCACCCGAAGGCCCGATAATCGCCACGACCTCGCCACGCTTTACCTTGAGCGAGATATCCTTGAGCACCTCATTGCCGCCAAACGCCTTGCGCGCGCTTTCGATTTTCATCACTGAGTTAGTCATGGTAATAGTCCAGCTTCTTTTCGGCGGCGCCCAGCAGCATCTCGACCACAAAGTTAAAGATCCAGTAGATCAGCGCCGCGATCGCAAACGGCACCATGCTCACCTGCGAGGCGACCAGCGCCTTGGCCGTCGAGAACATCTCACCCACGCCAATGGCAAACGCCAGCGACGTGTCCTTGACCAGCGTGATGATCTCGTTGCCCATCGCCGGCAGAATACGCTTGGCGACCTGCGGCATCACGATATACAGAAACGTCTGCACGTGCGAATAGCCCAGCACCTCGGCAGCCTCGTATTGACCGCGCGGAATGGACTGCAAGCCCGAGCGATAGATCTCGGCAAAGTAACCGGCGTAGTTGATGATGAACGCTACGACGCACGCCGTCCACTTGGAATCGGGCGTGAGCGAAATGCCGAACACGTAATACGGGGCAAAGTAGATGGCAAACATCTGCAGCATGAGCGGCGTACCGCGCATGATCGAAATGTAGATGCGCGCAATCCAGCGAAGCGGCGCGATTTTGCTCATGCGCATAAACGCCACGGGGATTCCCAGCGGAATCGACCCCAACAGCGTCAGCACAAACAGCTGCAAACTGACCAAGAAACCCTGGCCAAGCATCTGCATCATGACCTGAATAGACATTACTTGAGCACCCAATTATCGAAAGACAAACCATAGCTTGAATATTTATCGCAGAGGTCCTTGACCGTGCCGTCCTCGTAGAGCGCCTTGAGCGACTCGGCTACAGCATCGGCCGACTTGGTGTCGCCCTTCTTAAAGCCAACGGCGTAGTGCTCGCTGGACAGCGGCTCATCAAGCTGCGTATAGGCATCGGGCTTGGCGGCAAGCTGATACTGGGCAATCGAAAGATCGCACGCCACGGCATCGACCGCGCCGCTCTCGAGCTGCATAAAGGCCGTGTTGTACTCGCCGATCGTGTCGAGCGTGGCAAACGTCGCCGCCAGATCCTTCTGGTCACCCTCGAGCACATCCTGCGCAGCGGAATCGGTCTGGGTAATCACGGTCTTGCCGGCAAGATCGTCCCAGCTCTTGATGCCTGCATCCTTCTTTACCACCAGCACCTGCTCGTTGAGCATGTACGGCTCGGAGAACGTGTAGTCGTCCTCACGGCCCTCCATGGTAAAGCCGTTCCAGATGCAGTTGATGGCGCCCGAGTTAAGCAGCGTATCCTTGGCATCCCAGTCGATGGCCTCGTATTTGACCTCCCAGCCCTGCTTATCGGCAACAGCCTTGGCCAGATCGAGATCAAAGCCGGTGTACTCGCCATCGTCGCCCACAAAGCCGTACGGAGGATAGGACTTATCAAAGCCCACCACGAGCTTCTTGGACTCCGCAGCGCCCTTCACATCCTTGGCCGCGGCAGAGCCAGCAGCGGAGCCCTTGCCGGCACCACCGCCGCAACCGACAAGACCAAGGCCCAGCACCGTGGCGAGCGAGCCGGCTAGACCAACAAATTGACGACGAGACATATCGGTATTCATGGTATTCCCCCTTGATGGCACTTTAGTTAAGTAAAGTGAGTCGTGTAACGTCCAGAATCATACACTTTAGCGTGATAGAGCACAAGGCGAGTTTGCCCGCCGCGTGAGGGGTGTGGGGGTTAAGTTTCCTGCTCTACAGTCCTGCTCACGACGGAGGCCACATTAAGTGGCCTCCTGTTCGTGCGGAACTCGCGATAAACTTAACCCCCACACCCCTCACGCGGCGGGCAACCGTCGTTGGGCTTATCGCTGACACGAATAAACCGCTTGCATATCGTCTGCTGGCTTGGCACGGTACAATACTTGCAGCTTTAATTCATGAATTAGTGGAGTTATTGATGGCAGAATCTCGTGCGGAGCGTAAGGCTCGTCGTGCTTTGATCGAGGCGGCTGAGGGGTCAGAGGAGAAAAAATCTTCTAAGAAATCCAAGTCGTCTCAGGACGCGAAGGGTAAGTCGGCCAAGGGCAAGGCTAAGGCCAAGCGTCCCGGCTCTCGTCGGAACGAGGATAAGGCATCTCAGACTCGCTCCAAGCGCTCGCATAAAGATCGGGTTTCGTCTGCGCGTAAGGCTGTGGACCCCAAGTCTCCTTGTTCCATCATGAAAGCTTGCGGTGGGTGTACGGCGCTCAATCGTCCTTATAAGAAGCAGTTGGCAGCTAAGCAGGCTGTTATGGAGGAGCTTTTTGCTGCTCTTTGCGAGCGCGAGGGTATTAGCGTCGACCCCATTCGCGGTATGGGCGTCACCCTGGGCGACCCGGGCAAATATCCTGCGCCGCGTGGCTTTCGTCATAAGGCTGCCACTCCCTTTGCTCCCGGTAAGGAGGGAGCCGTCCGTTGCGGTTTCTTTGAGCGCGGCACGCACAAGATCGTTGCCGTACCCGAGTGTCCTGTCGAGGCACCGGGTGCCCGTCAGATTCTCAACGGCATCGCACGCGAAGCTGAGCGGCTGCATATTCCCGCCTTTAATGAGGACAAGCATCTTGGTTTACTTCGCTATGCCGTCGTCCGCTGCGGTTGGCGTACCGACCAGGTCATGGTCACGCTCGTGACCGCTCAGCGCGACTTGCCGCATGCGCAGGAGTTCTTTGAGGCTGTCGCCGCACTCGATCCGCGCATCGTCACCGTCGCCCAAAACATCAACGGACGTCCCGGCAACGCCATCCTCGGCGAGGAAACCCGCATCGTGTATGGCGCCGAATGCATGCGCGACCAGCTGCTCGGCTGCGAATTCGACATCTCCCCCACCGCGTTTTATCAGACCAACCCGCAACAGACCGAGCTGCTCTATCAGCTCGCTATCGACGGCATGGATTTGCACCAGGGCGATGTGCTCATGGATGCCTACTGTGGCAGCGGTACCATCGGTCTTTGCGCAGCTAAAGATGCCCAGAACAAGGGTATCGGCATTATGCTGCTCGGCGTGGAGCGCAACCCGGCGGGCATTGCCGACGCACGCCGCAATGCCGAGCTCAACGGCCTCACCCGCAGCGCTTGGTTTATGGTCGACGACGCCACCGATTACATCCTGGATGCCGCCGATAACAACGAGCGGGTCGATGTCCTTTCCATCGATCCGCCGCGCGCCGGCTCCACGCCCGAGTTCCTCGAAGCTGCCTGCGCGCTTAAGCCGCGCCGCATCACCTATATCAGCTGCAACCCCGTAACTCAAGAGCGCGACCTGCATCAGCTCCTCGACGGAGGCTATTGCCTGCTCAAGATCACGCCCGTCGACATGTTCCCTCACACCGACCACACCGAAACCGTAGCGGTCCTCGAACGCCGCTAACCAACCTCAGTAGATTTTTGGGACAATCAGAACCACCCTTAAAAAGGGTGGTTTGCTCTTAGGGTATAACCCACGGGCCC
>UQIK01000002.1 GCA_900541125.1 uncultured Collinsella sp. | reverse complement strand
AGATGTGTATAAGAGACAGGGGCAGGGCCGCGCCCTCGAGGCCCTCTCGGGCTCCGTGTCCTGGTACGGGCACGGCTCCTCCTCCCTCGAGGTGAGGACCCACGTCTCGAACGTCGGCTGGCAGGGCTGGACCTCGGGCGCCGCGGGCACCACCGGGCGCTCCCTGGCGGTCGAGGCGCTCCAGTTCAGGCTCTCTGGTGAGGCCGCCTCGTCCTACGACGTGTGGTACCGCGTGCACTGCTCCGACTACGGTTGGCTCGGCTGGGCCAAGGACGGCGCGTCCGCGGGCACGGTGGGCCTGGCGAAGGCCGTCCAGGCCGTCCAGGTCGTGCTCGTCCCCAAGGGCGGCGCCGCGCCGGGCCCGGCCGGCGGCGCCTTCCGCGGCGCCGGTGAGCGCCTGTCCGGCTCGGCTCTCTCCGTCTCCGGCTCGCCGGCGGGCTCGTCGTTCTCCGGCGGGGTCCTGACGCTCGGCTCCGAGAAGGGCCCCGTGCTGGGCTCCGTCGCCGCGACCGTCGACAACCTCGAGTCCGACGGGTCGGTCAGCTACCGCGGCCTCCTGCTCGGCTCCGGCTGGCAGGGGGAGCCCAGCTCCGACGGGGCGCAGCTAGGCGCCTCGGGCGGCGGGCTGCAGCTCAAGGCCGTCCGCTTCGGGCTGTCCGGCGGCCTCGCGGAGCGCTACGACGTCTGGTACCGTTCCTGTGACTCCGCGCGCGGCTGGACCGGCTGGGCGAGCTCCGGTGAGCCCTCCGGCGTCGAGTCGGGCGCCTCGGGCCTCACCGCAGTCCAGGTCGCCCTCGTCGCGAAGGGCGGCGCCGCCCCCGGCCCGACCGAGGGGGCCTTCGTCTCCGGCGCCGCTTCCGGTCCGGCGCTCGTCCTGCAGGGTCATGTCGCGGAGCGCGGCTGGCTGCAGGCGGTGGGCGGCGGCGAGGACGTCGGCACGACCGGCAGGGGCCTCGCGCTCCAGGCGGTGCGCGCCTCCCTCGAGGGGGCGGGCGAGGGGAGCTCCGTCTCCGTCGCGGCCCACGTGGCCGGCATCGGCTGGCAGGACGCCGCCTCCGCCCCCTCCTACGCCGGCACGGTGGGGCAGGGCCGCGCCGTCCAGGCCGTGAGGGTGTCCCTCTCCGGCCCCGTCTCCGATTCCTACGACGTCTGGTACCGCGTCCACGCGGCGGGCTACGGCTGGCTCGGCTGGGCCAAGGACGGCGAGGCCGCGGGCACCGAGGGCCTCGGCGTCCAGGCTGAGGCGCTCCAGGTCGTCCTCGTCGAGAAGGGCGGCGACGCCCCTTCGTCGGGCGCCCCCGCCGAGCTCTCCGTCCCCTCGCTCAGCCTCAGGGCCCACGTCTCGGGCGTCAGCTGGCAGGCCGCCGTCGGCAACGGCGGCACCGCCGGCACCACCGGGCAGTCCCGCGCCGTCGAGGCGATCACGGCCGAGGTCTCCTCGCCGGTCTCCGGCGGCCTGTCCTACAGCGCCCACGTCTCCGGCGTCGGCTGGCAGGACGAGGTATCGGGCGGCGCCGTGGCCGGCACCACCGGCCAAGGCAGGGCGGTCGAGTGCGTCAAGATGCGCCTGACCGGGGGCCTCTCCGAGTACTACGACGTGTGGTACCGCGCCTACGTGCAGGACTACGGCTGGCTCGGCTGGGCCAGCGACGGCGCCCGCGCCGGCACGACCGGCATCGGCTACCGCGTCGAGGCGCTCCAGGTCCGCATCCTCGCGAAGGGCTCGGCGGCACCGGGCCCCACGGAGGGCGCGTACAGGGATCGACCCTTGCATCCGAATTCGGTTGTCCTCAACGTTCCTTGTACAATTCAGAATCCTGAGCTTCCGACTGGTTGCGAGTCCGTTGCATTGACTAATGCGCTCAACTATTACGGATTTGGGCTGGGCAAAACCGTTATTGCAGATGCGTATATGCCTAAGAGCAACTGGGACTTTGTGACGGCGTTTTGGGGTAATCCGCATAGTGCTTCGAACGGAAACTGCATATCCGCTCCCGGCTTGACCAACACGGCTAATTCTTTTTTGATTAGTCGTGGAAGCAGTTTGCGGGCGTATGACGTCACGGGCACTGGTTTCTATGATCTTTATTCCTATTTGGAAGCCGGGCATCCCGTTATTATCTGGTCAACGATTGGTATGCAAAACTTGGGAAGTTGCTATGCGACCCAGGCCTATGGCGGAAGGGTCTATCGAACCTATACCAATTCCCATACCGTCGTTCTTAGGGGCTTTAATCGTTCCCTGGGTACCGTTTACATTGCTGATTCACTCGCTGGCTATGTCTCTAACTCCGCCCAACGCATCGCTTCGTTATACTCGCAACGAGGAGCCCAAGCGGTTGTCCTTAAGTAGGTTCGTCTATAGATGAAGGAAGGTGGAATCGTGAGACGTCTCTTTGATATGTCCGTTTCCATTCTCATGGCTGCCGTGTTGCTCATGAGCCAATCGTGGGCCGTGACTGCTGCATATGCTGATTATTCAGTTAACGGATCTACTGACTCAACTAACTTGAATTCTGAGGACTCGAACGCTATTGATGATGGTTCAGACTCTGAGGGGCATGAGTTGAATGCGTCCCCTGTTGTTAACGAGTCTCAAGACACGCAACAGGGTTCATCCGAAGGTAGAAGCGAGGTCGTTGCTGACGATTCTGTCGTAAGCAATCAGCTGACCGTCAAAAACGTAAGTGTTTCTGCCCATGTGCAGAATATCGGCTGGATGGATCCGGTTAGTTCGGGTAAGGTTGCCGGAACGACGGGTAGGGGCCTTAATCTCGAGGCACTCAAAATCTCACTCGAAGTGGATGGAACAGCCTCTCAAGAGCAGCTTGCAAACGCAATATCCGTCGAGGCCCACGTCTCGGGCGTCGGCTGGCAGGCCGCCGTCGGCAACGGCGGCACCGCCGGCACCACCGGCCAGTCCCGCGCCGCCGAGGCCCTGAGGGTCAGGCTGTCCGCGGACCTGTCGGCCCGCTACACCGTCTGGTACCGCGTCCACTCCGCGGAGTTCGGCTGGCTGGGCTGGGCGTGCGACGGCGCCGACGCCGGCTCGGCGGGCTACGGCCGCGCCGTCCAGGCCGTCCAGGTCGCGGTCCTGCCCAAGGGCGACCCCGTCCCGGGCGACACTACCTGTCCTTTTAAGAACCGTAGCGATGATCCCGCTTCGATTTCCGTTCGCTCGCATACATCGAATATTGGCTGGATGTCTCCCGTGGGAAGCGGATCTGTTGCGGGGACAACTGGTAGGGGCCTTTCCATGGAAGCTCTTGAAGCCCAGCTTGACTGGTATGGTCACTCGGGTTCTATTGAGCTTCGTGGCCATGTCTCGAATGTTGGCTGGCAGCAGTGGTCTAAAGGGCTCTGCGGTACGACTGGAAAGTCTCAGCGCCTTGAGGCCGTCCAGATTCGCTTGACCGGCGAGGCTGCCGATAAATATGACATTTGGTACTGTGCTCATGTCTCGGGTATAGGATGGCTCGATTGGGCCTGCAATGGTGCTGCCGCTGGTTCTGCCGGTAAGGGCAGGGCTATCGAAGCGGTCAAAGTGGTTCTCGTGGAGAAAGGCGGAGCGGCGCCCGGCTCCTCGGCCAAGGTCTTTATCGGCGATCCAGATGCTGTTACGGTTTCCGGTTCGGCCGTTTCTGAGGAGAGTCTTGGCTCCTCTTCTGGTCAAAAGGCCACGATCGGAGGCAAGGGTGCTAAACTGCTGAACTCTATTGCCCTGAGCGTTGCCGGTCAAACTGATAACGGGTCTATTTCTTATTCCGTTATGGATGGGTATTCAGGCTGGGGCGCTTCGTCAACGGATGGCGGCGCTGCCAAGGCGGTATCCGGCGCACCCATAAAAGCGATAAAAATGTCGCTGAGCGGCCAGCTCGCTACTAATTACGACATTTGGTATCGAGTATGCGATTCCGGTAATGGCTGGACTGGCTGGGCGTCAAATGGTCAGGCATGTGGCGTTTCTGGTGGTTCTTCCGGTTTGTGCGGCATCGATGTTGCACTTGTAAATAAGGGTCAGTCTTCACCTGGCTCCTCTGCCAATGCATTTATCGAAACGCCTGGAATCGGTCTTGTATCTCAGGCGCACGTTGCTTCTGCGGGCTGGCTGGCTCCTGTTGGCAACGGTGAAACCGCTGGCCAGACGGGCAAGTCCCGCTCCCTGCAGGCTTTGTATGTTGCAACTCAGGGCATCGATGCCTCCGTCGAAGTGTCGGCACATGTTGCGAATATCGGCTGGCAGCCATACGTCTCGGGTGCTTCCTATGCTGGCACTGTTGGCAAGGGCCTCGCAATTCAGGCGGTCAAATTAAGGCTGACCGGGAACGACGCTTCAAAATACGATATTTACTACCGTATTCATGCTGCAGACTATGGCTGGCTTGGCTGGGCTAAAAATGACGCAGCAGCCGGCACCGTCGGGCTGTCTAAGCAGGCCGAGGCAATTCAAATTAAGTTGGTTGCCAAGGGCTCGTCCGACGCTCCCATTCAAGACCATGCTGCGTTGATCCAGCTTCCCGAGCTATCTGCAAAGGCGAATTGCTCCGGTCTTGGCTGGCAAGCGCCTGTCGGCAATGGCGGTGTTGCCGGAACAGTTGGGCAGAACCGTGCGATGGAGGCCATGCAGCTTTCGCTTTCCGAAATCTCCATGAACGGTGGCATTTCGTATTCCGCCCACGTATCCAATATCGGCTGGCAATCTGCTGTCTCAGATGGGGCCACAGCGGGAACCGTTGGACAGGGACAACAAATCCAAGCCGTGAAGATTAACTTGACTGGCGACGTTTCGAATTACTTTGATGTCTGGTATCGCGTCCATGTGTCAAATTACGGATGGCTTGGCTGGACTAAAAATGGATCACCGGCGGGCACCACGAAGCTTGGCATTCCTGTTCAGGCTTTACAGGTAAAGATTGTCCCCAAGGGCGCTTCTGCACCAGGCTCTACGTCTGATTCGTATTTTGAGAGCTATCGTTATATGGGGTATCAGACTCCGGGATCTTATCCAAAGGTTAGTTGCAATAGCGTACAGCTTCCTTCGTATTGCACCGGTTATTTCACGTATGTCTCGCCTTCTCGAATTCCTTATAACGCTTCAAGACAGGATTGCATCAATGCGTTCGTCCAGCGTGCTCGGGAATATATTGGGACGCGTTATATTGAGCCTTGGTCTTCTTGGCCGGGGGATGCGGTTGATTGCTCGGGCTTGGTACTGCAATGTCTGTATGCGACAGGCATGGATATGGGTTGGTATAACCCCTATAACCATCGTTGGCTGCCCGAGCAAACCTACAACTCCATGAACTGGTATCGCAACAACACGTTTATGCCGGTTAGCACCTCTGCTTTGCAGAGGGGAGATGTGGTCTACTACCAGGGCCATATTGGAATCTATATCGGAAACGGTCGAATTATCGATTCGTGGCCGGGGATCGGTGTGACTGAGCGTTCGGTCAATGCTCCAGGTCGGGTAATCGGTGCCGCTAGGCCTTTCGCATAGAGTCTGTTGAGGCGCTCCGTTGCAGGAGCGCCTCTTTTTGACTGCATGCTGACTGGTGCTTTTCTAAGCTTTAAATGTCTGTATGGAAGTGCGGTAATATAGCAACCATTCGTGTCTTTACATGTGACCAATGTCTCGGGGGATATACATGAAACGTCTCAAAGCGTCTGCTGCTTTGGCTTGTACGCTATTAATGGGCTGGTCTCAAATCATCCAGCCCTACAGTGCGTATGCGCTGTCGGTCCAGGCCGCCGCTGCTTCGCAGTCGGTCTCGCAAACATCGAACGAGTGCGAATCTCAAGGTACAAGTTCTCAGGGAACGCAGGACGATGCTTCGGATTCTCAGGGTGTAACCGAATGGTATGGTGACGATGCAAATGCTGCTCGTCCTGATGGGGAAACAGTTTCTGATTCGGGCGAGCAACTTAGCATTGGCGTCGAAGAGTCTGGTGTTGACGAGTCAAACGGTGAGGTCCCAGCCGATGATTCCACTGAGATGAATTCCTGCGAAACGGACTCTTTGGAACCGAACTCTTGGCGTTTCGAAAACGGCGTGCTTATCGATTCTGACAATGGCGACATCGATGCGCAGTCTTTAACTGACGATCCTTTGCCCAATGGTGCTATTGCGCGCGGTATTGACGTCAGTAATTACCAGGGGACCGTTGATTGGGATATGGTTAAGGCCGCAGGGATTGATTTTGCCATCCTCAGGGTTGGGCCTGTTTATGGAAAGCCTGACGATTCCTTTGAAAGGAACGCTGCTGAATGTGAGCGCCTTAGTATTCCTTATGGCGTCTACTACTACTCCTATGCTCGATCTGTTGCGGATGCAAATAAAGAAGCCGATCGAACGCTTGCTTGGCTCGGTGGCCATCATCCGTCGCTTCCCGTTTATTACGATCTTGAGGATAACTATATCTTGCAGGATCCGAATTTCAGCAAAGATAAGCTCGCTCAGATTGCGCAGGCTTTTTGCAACCGTATGGAGGCCGTTGGCTTTAAGTCGGGTATCTATGCGAACCTTAACTGGCTCAACAACTACTTGGATAGTCCGTCTCTGAGCGGTTATGACCATTGGGTCGCTCAATATAATTGGCGTTGCAATTATGCTGGCAGCTACAGTTTCTGGCAGTATTCAAACAGCGGCAATGTCCCGGGCGTTAACGGACGTTGTGACATGAACTACTGCTTCAACGGCTCTCTTCTGAACGTAGATGACAGCAAGATGCATATACAGTATGAGGCGCATGTCTCGAATATTGGCTGGATGAGCAGTAAGCGCGACGGATCTACGGCTGGCACAACGGGGCAATCTAAATCAGTGGAGGATCTTAAAGTCAGCATCTTGAATCCCGTTGAAGATGGTTCTGTGCAAATTAACGCCAATGTAAGTGGCATCGGCTGGCAGGGCTGGGACACCCCCTCGGCCTCCGAGGGCGGAACCACCGGCCAGGGCCGCGCCGTCGAGGCCGTGCGCCTGAGGCTCACGGGCTCCCTCGCGAAGGGCTACGACGTCTACTACCGCGTCCACGCCTCCAACATCGGCTGGATGGCCTGGGCCAAGGACGGCGAGGAGGCCGGCACCACGGGCTTCGGCAGGAGCGTCGAGGCCGTCCAGATCAGGCTCGTCAAGAAGGGCGACGCCGCCCCCTCGTCCGACGGCGCCAACGTCGACTACGCCTTCAAGAAGAAGCCCATGTCCCTGACCTACCGCGCCCACGTCTCCAACGTGGGCTGGCAGGGCGCCGTCTCGGACGGCGCGACCGCCGGCACCACCGGCCGCGGCCTCGCCCTCGAGGACCTCAAGCTCTCGCTCGACAGCTCCGACTACTCGGACGGCTCTTCCGTGCAGATCGACGCTCACGTCTCGGGCATCGGCTGGCAGGGCTGGGACACCCCCTCGGCCTCCGAGGGCGGAACCACCGGCCAGGGCCGCGCCGTCGAGGCCGTGCGCCTGAGGCTCACGGGCTCCCTCGCGAAGGGCTACGACGTCTACTACCGCGTCCACGCCTCCAACATCGGCTGGATGGCCTGGGCCAAGGACGGCGAGGAGGCCGGCACCACCGGTATGTCGTGTTCCCTCGAAGCTATTCAGATTAAGCTCATTAAGAAGGGCGCCTCCCATCCTGATACATCGGGGTATTCCCATCTTGAATTACCTACGGTGACGTATTCCTCTCAGGTGAAAGGTGCTTGGCAAAATTCTGTCCCCGCTGGAGAGGTGTCCGGTACAACCGGTCAGGGAATTCCCATCACCGGGTTTTCAGCTAAAACTACTTCATCTGTTGCCGGCGGGATTAATTATCAACTGCATCTTTCGAATGTGGGCTGGACGTCTGGTAAGTCAAACGGAGCGCAGCTTTCGTCTACCGCTGAATCCAATTCGGTTGAGGCTATTAAAATTTCACTTTCTGGTGACTTGGCAACCTATTTTGATGTTTGGTACAGGGTCCATGTCGATAACGTCGGCTGGCTTGGTTGGACTAAAAATGGCTCCGTTGCCGGTAGTACTGGCTATGGGGCCCATGTCCAAGCTATCCAAGTTCGACTTACGAGGAAGGGCGCCAATGCCCCCGGGAGCACCGTTTCGCCGTGTTTGCTTGGGGAACCAACCGCGTTTGCAAATCCCATGCAGAAGAAAATTGTAGATCTTGCCCGACAGGTGCCGTCTCCTGGCCCTGGTTTGTGCTCTGAGTGGATTGCAGACATTTATGAGCGTGCCGGATTTAGGAATGTCCATACAGATGCCTGCGATTACTACTGGGATTACTGTAAATATACCGATTATTCTCATTTGAAAGTCGGAATGGTCATTGCCGTTCCTTCGCATACGCATACACGCATGGGCAGCATTTACGGTCACGTTTGTCTCTACATTGGTAATAACCAGGTTATGGATAATGTCGGTCGGATCAGGACGCTCGATATGGCGTACTGGTTGAATTATTATTCCACCTCATATAAGCCAAAATGGGGTTGGTATGACAACGTGCCGCTTGCATAGTTGATCGAAGGTCATGTCTTCACACAGGTTCTGGCAGATACTCTGATTAAAACGAACGGATCGTTTTGCAACGGTCCGTTCGTTTCTATTTGAGTGCCATTCGCGTTTTCGGTATTTAAGCAATTGCCGAAACGATAAATAATGATGCTAAAGATGGTCGATTGATGGGGGAGTCGAATGAAAAAGACGCAACGACTGCTAGCAACGGCAATGACGCCATTACTGATCCTTCTGTGTCTTCTGACGCCCCTTTCCGTCTGGGCTGATTCTTTACCTGTGCAACCGGAATCCACTGATTATATCGATAGTTCTGCCAGCAGCTTGGATGACGAGAGCTTTGTCTTAAATGACGAACAGCAGGGGGTTGAAGTCGAGCAGCCGACTGTGTCAGACAACGATTCTCCCTCATCCGTTTCTAGCGAGCCTGCCTCCAATGCAACTGATTCGGCGAAACCCGAAAATGATGCATCCACTGTGTTTGGCTCTGTTTCATACCAGACTCATGTACAGGATATTGGCTGGCAAGCTCCCGTTTCAAATGGAATGACGGCGGGCACTACAGGCCGTGCTAAGCGCGTCGAAGCCCTCAAGATTAATTTGCTTTCACAGGATGGCACCCCGCTGGGGAATGATAGCATTTCGGTCCAATCTCACATTTCCGGGATCGGCTGGGAGTCTCAGCCGGTGGGTAACGGGCAGACATCTGGAACAGTTGGACAGTCGCGAGCAATCGAGGCGATCAAGCTATCTTTGTCGGGCGGTCTTTCTGATTCGTATGACATTTGGTATCGCGTTCATTCTGCAAATGTTGGTTGGCTTGGCTGGGCCTCAAATGGTGAGCCTGCTGGAACGCAGGGCTATGCTTGTCAGATCGAAGCTATTCAGATTAAGGTGCTTCCAAAAAATGCTCAAGATGCGCCAACGCGAGGCGATGCCTTTAGGGATCATTCTCAGGAACCGCCTACCGTTTCCTATCGATCTCATGTCTCTAATGTTGGATGGATGGGCGCTGTCGCGGACGGAAAGACATCGGGGGTTATTGACTCAAGAAATGCAATTGAGACGCTGTCGCTCAGCGTTAATTGGTATGGCCGCGGAGGCTCCATTTCCTCTCGCGCACATGTGTCTGGTGTCGGTTGGCAAAGCTGGTCTTCAGGTGCTGTTGGCACGACCGGGCAGTCTCGGTCCATTGAGGCCGTTCAGTTTAAGCTGAACGGCGAGATATCTGCAACTTATGGCATTTGGTACCGTGTGTATGCTTCCAAATTGGGCGGATGGCTGGGCTGGACGTCTAACGGGTCTCCTGCGGGCTCGGTGGGGAAGGGTGCCGCCATTCAGGGTGTTCAGATTTTATTGGTCGAAAAAAGCGGCTCTGCTCCCGGCGATACGTTGAACCATTTCATTGGAGCTACGGATGTTCTAAGCGGGAGCTCGCTTGGTCTTAACGGTAAAAGCCTGGGCTCCGTACAAGGCAAATCAATCTTATTGGGCTCCGAGAACGGCTCTGAACCTTTAACCTCGCTCTCCATTTCGTTTGATAATCAAGAGATTTTAGGCTCAATTGACTATTCCGGCTTTTTTGAATTTGGCGGATGGAGCGGTGCTGTTTCTGACGGTGCTGCGCTTAACTCTAAAAACGATGGGCGTGTTCTAAGGGCGGTGAGATTGGCTCTTACTGGAGATTTGTCTAATGCCTATGACGTTTGGTATCGCTGCTTTGACTCCAAAAAAGGATGGCTTGGTTGGGCATGCAATGGCGCGGATGCAGGGGCAACGATATCGGGTTCATTCCTTAAGGCTGTCGAAGTAAGGATTGTCAGTAAAGGCGGCGGCGCTCCCGGAATAACGGACGGAGCATTTGTTTCCGATACTTCCGCCGATAGCGCTCACGTTGTATATCAGGCTCATTCGGCTAACCGTGGGTGGTCTCCTTCTGTATTTGATGGGCAGGTAACCGGCACGACGGGACAATCGCTTTCTCTTCAAGCTTTGAATGTGTCGTTGTCCGGTGTGGATGACGATTCTCAAATTGAGGCAAGAGCACATGTTGCCAATATTGGTTGGCAGGAATGGCGATCTTCCGGTTATATTGGGACCGTTGGACAAGGATTGGCCATTCAGGCTCTTGAGCTGCGCTTAAATGGTTCCCTCGCGAATCAGTATGACATTTACTATCGAGTTCATTCGGCGGGCTATGGTTGGTTGGGTTGGGCAAAAAACGGCGATGACGCTGGAACTACCGGGCTTAATATCCAGATAGAAGCTGTCCAAATTGAACTTGTTGCGAAAGGCGGGGATCCAGGCGCGTCGTCTGCGCCCGCGTTTATCACGGCACCAGTTCTAACAGTCCAGGCGCATGTCGCCACACTTGGTTGGATGAATCCTGTTGGCAACAGCGGCATTGTGGGCACGACTGGCAGATCACTTGCGATTGAGGCACTGAAGCTAAATGTCTCCAGTAGCGTATCGGGCGGTATTGAGTACTCCGCTCATGTGCAGGATGTGGGTTGGCAAGGCTGGGCTTCCAATGGGAATGTCGCTGGCACGGTAGGCCGCGCAAAGCGTATCGAGGCTCTTAAGATTAGGCTGACCGGTGACTTATCGAACTACTTTGATGTCTGGTATCGTGCATATTGCCAAGACTTTGGGTGGCTCGATTGGACCTCAAATGGGCAGCCTGCGGGCACGTCGAGGATAGGCTGCAGAGTCGAGTCAGTACAAGTGAAGATTGTGCCTAAGGGTGCTGGAGCTCCCGGTTCAACTGGGCGTCCGTATACCGATCAGCCTTTGCTGCCTGCCGACATGATGGCCATGCTTAATCGGGCTAATAGATATTCGAGCAATACAAACTGGCTCATTATGGTTGACAGGCAAGCATGCCGCCTTGGAGTTTTTCGTGGACAGCGCGGGTCGTGGAGTTATGCTCAATACTGGACTTGCTCTGCCGGCGCCCCTAGTACTCCAACGCCTACGGGTGAGTATACCGTCACCGGCAAGGGCTACTCGTTTGGACATGGGTATACTTGCTACTACTATACGCAGTTTTACGGGGACTACCTGTTCCATTCAATACCGTATTACCAGGGAACTTTTAATCCCATGGACAGCCGGATGGGAATGCATATTTCACAAGGCTGCGTGCGTTTGCCCATCGATCGCGCTAAATGGATTTGGGATAACGTGCCTCTTGCTACCAAGGTGGTAATCTACTAGTTATTCCTGTAAAAGCCGAGAGTTTGTTAGGGGGCCCTTTCCTGTTGCCGTTGACTTGGCAACGGAAAGGGCCCTTGCCTTTGGATGGGGCTTCTATTTCTTCGTTCACCTAATTGGTGGCCTTAATGAAGCTAACTCCCGATAGTATGGTTATTGACGGCTGTCTATCTAGGAGGCGATTCTCTTGAAAAGGCAATTTAGAGCATTTGTTGTTCTGATTTCCTGCTTCATGTCGATGCTGCTTTTGAGCCCTTTGGCTTGTTGGGCGGATCAAAATATTGGTGCCAACGAATATGAATCCGTTCCAGAGACACAATCCGACTCCTCGGATCAAACTGCTGCTGCAGCCGATGAAACGGCGCCTTCGATTGATGTTGCCGTGGAGCCCAAAGAGGCGGCCCCGGACGTCAGCTATAAATCTCACATTTCAGGCATTGGCTGGGAGTCGACGTTTACATCGAATGGTTCGACCTCTGGCACAACGGGCCAGTCTCGTAGGCTTGAGGCGCTCAGGGTTACTCTCCCTAATTCAGAAGACCTTGGTATCGAATACCGCTCTCATGTTCAAAATGAAGGCTGGCAGGATTGGGTTTCTAATGGAGCCGTCTCCGGCACAACGGGAAAGGGCCTTCAGATTGAAGCCGTCGAGCTCAAGCTGACGGGTGAAAGAGCAACTTCTTATGATCTGTATTATCGCGTTCATGCTTCTAATTTCGGTTGGCTTGGATGGGCCTCAAATGGGTCGACTGCGGGAACCACCGGTTGGTCTTATGCCGTTGAAGCAATACAGATCGTCATTGTAAAGAAGGGCGAAGCGGCGCCCGGCGATACTGCTGGAGCCTATGTCCCGTATGTCTTTAATTGCTCTCTTTCTCAGGTTGGGGAGACGACTAAAGTAACCCTGAATATTCCGCAGGTCGAGGATATAAAACGACTCGGTATTGCCGATTCGGTAAAGGTGTCTGGCTTCATGTCGTATGGAGGGAAGGTTACCCGATCTGTTTCCAGCACGATTGCATTCGGAGACCTGGGCTCTAGCTCCAGTGAAATTGACTTTAGCGATTATGGTCCGTTTGACGTTACGTTGCAGTATTTGAAGAACGGAAACATCGTTCATGAGGACCATCAGTCAATTGGCATTTCTGCGAGCGAGTACAACCTTGCCCCTTTGAGTGCTTCTTTCCCCGTTGTTCTCTATTCGCTATCTTTCTGGGATATCAGTACCTCTTCTGCTGGAACGACCATTCCGTCGATCGTAATGCTCGATCGTCCAGGTGCCTATAACTGGAACTCGCTTCCATCCGGGATGTATGGTCTTCCGTATCTGACTCATGAGGAAAATGCTTCTAGTTCGAGCTATCAGGCGTTCGCGGATTATGTCGCTGCTCTCTATAAAATCAACCCCAAGGCAAAGTTCAATCTGTATATCAATGACATCACCTGTTCGTTGATTCATAGGATGATTTACGCCAATAAGATTCCCACTGGCCAATACTCCATTCGGCTGTTGTCGGATGGATCTGCCACGTATGTTTTTACCAACGAGGCTTTCGATGTTAAGGATCCAGATTCTAAGCAAGCGGAGCTGATTGCTTTATGGAACGCTGCCAAGAATAAGGAATACGAAACCGGTGAAGTCTCAATGTCGTATAGCGATTATCACGATCACTGGGATTCTATGTATGCCGTGCTGAGTATTGAGCCCGGCACTCAGTGGTGGATGACTCGAACGAATCTGTTTACGAGCGGTGACGATAATGCCTTTGCGAATAAGATCGCATCCGATCCTAACGTTAAGAAGATGAACGTTTCGAGCATGCTTACGAGCCTGCAGAATAGGGGAGAGTACACGGTCCAAGCGTTTAAGGCTCTGTACAACTTTAACGATGGTTATTTTGATGCGGCTACTCAGCAGGGCAAAAAGGTAATGATGCTGCTTGGAACGTATGTTACTTACGAGCAGAATTTTGACGACTATGCCAACTTGACCGAGGTTATCTATGGCGATGACTATCTGTATTATTACAAGGGGCATCCAAACACGCCGACGGGCATGTATCCCCAAAAGCAGGAACAGCTTGACCGTCTGAGCATTACCGATGTCGATTCTTCCGTTGCTGCAGAGCTGATTCTCTTCTTTAATCCGGAGATCGGTCTGTCTGGATATGGGTCTAGTACGTATAACTCGGCCAGCGCCGATGCTGCTGGTGGACTTTGGAATTCAACGAAGGCCGAGGCCTTGAAGCCGGGTGCCGTTATCGATTATTCGATTATGGATTGGTTTGCTTCTCCGGTTACCGAAGACACGGATGCTGCAATCAGATCCCTTTGCAAGCAGGGTGACTCTTGCTATCTCGTAGAATTTTCGGATTCCATCCTTGCTTCGGCAAATTACGACTTTGCTATTTATTCGCACAATAGCGGCGCTCTGACTTATTTCAAGAAGGACGAGTCGGGCTACGACGTCGTCAAGGTGTCACGAGGCTCGCTTGATGTTTTGGCAACTTCGCATGTTTCGAATGACGGTTGGCAGTCGGCTTCCAAGGGCGGAAATGTTTCTGGCACCGTTGGTCAGTCCAAAGCTGTCGAGGCTATAACTCTCAATCTGCAGAATGCTCCCTACGATGGCAGCTTGGAGTACAGGACGCATGTTTCCGATTACGGTTGGCAAGACTATGTGAAAGAGGGAGAAGTCTCCGGTACTACTGGTCAGAGCAAGTCTGTCCAGGCTATCCAAATTCGACTTACTGGTGAGATGGCCAATCGTTATGACGTTTACTATCGCGCTCATGTTCAGGACAAGGGCTGGCTTGGCTGGGCCTGCAATGATCAAGTTGCCGGAACGACTGGGTTTGGCTTGAGGCTCGAGGCATACCAGGTCGTTTTGGTTGAAAAGGGTTCGCCTGCACCAGGGGATACGAGTCAGCCCTCTATTCAGAAAACTTTTTCAATAAAGGCTCATGTTTCAAATCTTGGTTGGCAGGAACCTGTTTATGAGGGCATGACGGCGGGCACAACTGGTCGAAATCTTGCTGTTGAGGCGTTGGCTATTAGCGAGCCCGAACTCGGGTATTCCGGTAACATCGAATATCGAGCTCATGTTCAGAATATCGGCTGGCAAAAGTGGGTCAAGAACGGCAAGCTGGCCGGCACCACGGGTAAGTCTCTTTCTATTGAAGCTGTAGAAATTAAGCTTACGGGTGATCTCGCCAAGCATTATGACGTTGTCTATAGGGCGCATGTGCAGGGTAAGGGTTGGCTCGATTGGGTTAAATCGGGCGAGTGCGCAGGTACAACTGGAGAGGCCCTACATATGGAAGCGATTGAGGTTAAGTTGGTTGATAAATAGTAAGTGATGCAAGTCTATCATCTATCCGCTATTGCAGTAATTCAGTGGTTTAGTCCAACTGTATTAGTTTAATCTTGAAGGAGTTTATGATTTTTCGTAAACTCCTTTAGTTTAGCTACTAATTAATTATAGGGACTCGTTTATGAATTCATGTGCAAAACGATGCAAGTTTTATGGCGTTTTATTTGCTGTAATGTTTGTGGCTGCGTTATTAGTCGCAATTTATTATTGCAATTTGAAAACAGGGTTTCATGTTGACGAGCTGTGGACTTTCGGTCTCTCGAATAGTTTTTATTTTCCACATATTTTTTGGGAAAACAATATGGATGCCAACTGGATGGATCCTACGTTCATTCAGTCTTATTTGACAGTTGATACAGGGCATGTGTTTCGGTTTGATTCGGTTTTATATAATCTGAGTAATGACGCACATCCTCCTCTCTATTTTTTCATTATTCATACCGTTTGCTCACTGTTTCCGAATGAATTTAGCAAATGGTTTGGCTTGGTTCCTAATCTATGTTTCTATTCACTCAGCTTAGTATTTTTATTTAAGCTTTCTTACAAAGTGTTTCAGAGTAAGCCAGTCGCCCTAATTTTAATGGCTCTTTGGGCTTTCTGTCCCATAGCGTTAAATCTAGTGACCTACATTCGAATGTATCTGTTATTGGTGACACTTGCCCTAGCATTTCTTGATGCGTTATTCGATATGTTTAATGCTTCCTTCGCCAATCGATCGGTTTATTTCCGCCTATTTGTTATTTCTTTATTGGGGTTTTTAACTCATTTCTATTTCTATATTTATCTCTTTTTTGTTTCCTGTTTTTTTACTATTTATTTTTGGGCAAGAAAAGGGTGGAGGTTCTCCTTTAAATATGGAGTCACGATTGTCTTATCGGTTTGTCTGTCATTTATCATATTTCCTCCAGCATTAAGCAACATGTTTGGGAATCACTATGTCGAATCGGCCTCATCGCAATCAGGGGTAATGGTATTGCTTAGACGAATTTGGCAATTTCTAGGGTCGTCGTCCGTTGATTTGTTCTTCGGATCAAGGCTTCTTTTGATTGCCTGCTTCTGTTTGTCAATTGCCCTTTGTTTCTACTTGCTATGGAATAAAAAAATTAATCGTGAGCATCCTGAGTCGATTTATATAGTTTTATTATTTAATTCATCCCTTGTTTTTTACGTCACAGCTTGCTATGTATCTCCTTTTACTTCGTCAAGATACATATGCTTGGCATATCCAGGATTACTGTTATTTGGATTTGGAATGTTCTTGTATCTATTTAGATATTTGCAAATTCGCTATAGAAATAATACTGATTTCAATTTTCGGGGCACTATTTTAGTTTCTGTTGTATTTGTTTGCGCAATTATTGCTGCAGATTCTGTTTTCTTTTCTTCCAATGCTTTGTATTTATATCCGAAATCTGCTGACAATGAAGCCGCAGTAGAGAAGTACGCGGGTTCAACGGGACTCTTTGTCTCTTATGATTACTATCAGCTCACTGCGAAGCTACTAGAAGTTGCCAAATTGTCTCGCATTCATGCGCTGATTCCTGATCAGAAAGCTATTAGCAGTTTTTGCGATAGAAATTATATTGATTCTGATGATCTGGTTGTTTACATGAATAATCACGACTGCGAAGAAGAGGTTCTTTCTCAACTGAAAGATGAACTAGGATATAGTGGTTTTAAAAAACTGCCTGGATATACTCAAATCGATGATGGAACCTCTTGTTTTGTTTATGTCCTTTATAGATAACAGTAGGAAAAGGGTCTTTAATGAAACGAGATTCGGTGATTCAATTTCTGAAGTTTTCGATTGTTGGACTTTCAAATACAATCGTTTCTTACTTAGTCTACGCGGCACTCCTTTTTATTGGAGTGAACTATATTGTCGCCAATATAGTTTCATATTTTGCTGGTGTCATCAATTCCTTCTATTGGAACAATAAATATGTTTTTGATAATGAGAGATCTGATTTGAGTTCACTTATTTCAAGTTTTTCCAAGCTACTTGCTTCGAGTGCTTTTACTGGATTGATTATCAACAACATCCTTTTGTACTTTTGGGTTAGTGTGCTTGGAATTTCTTCTATTCTTGGTCCACTGCTTAACTTGTTTGTAACTTATCCTCTTAATTATATTTTAAGTAAGTATTGGGCATTTAAGTGATAGGTGCTTGCATGACAAAGATGGACATATTGCCGATTCTCTATCTCGTGGTTCCTTGTTATAACGAGGAGAGCGTTTTGCGGGAAACCTCTAAAAGGCTTTTTGAGAAGTTTTCCACTTTAGTAAAATTGTCTCAGATTAATGCGAACAGTAAGGTTTTGTTAGTTGACGATGGGTCATCCGATAAGACTTGGGAGATCATCGAAAGTCTTCATCAGTCTAATTCCTTATTCTGTGGACTTAAGCTCTCTAGGAATTGTGGCCATCAGAAGGCTTTACTTTCTGGGTTACACAAGGCAGCGGAGTTTGCTGATTTAATAGCATCGATGGACGCTGATTTACAAGATGATATCAATGCGCTTGATGAAATGGTTTCAAGAGCTCGCGAAGGCTATGAAGTTGTATATGGTGTACGAAATGATCGTTCTAGCGATTCCTTTCTAAAACGTTTTACCGCACAGTCTTTTTATCGCTTACAGTCTTCGTTGGGTGTCGATGCTGTTTATAACCATGCTGACTATAGATTGATGTCCAAGCGTGCTGTTCTTGCATTGTCTCAATTCCGTGAGGTTAATCTATTTCTTCGTGGTTTGGTTCCTTTAGTTGGTTTCAAATCTTGCTGCGTGTATTATTCGCGAGGGAAACGGTTTGCCGGCGAATCTAAATACACGCTCGGTAAAATGCTGTCATTTGCTTTTGAAGGTATAACGTCTTTTAGTACTAAACCGATTAGGATAATTACTCTCACCGGTTTAATCATTTCTATTTTTAGTTTATTTGCACTTGTATATCTTTTAATTGGTCATTTTATTGGCGATGTACAAGTTGGCTGGACAAGCATTATTATGTCAATTTGGTGTCTTGGCGGACTTCAACTTTTGGCTTTGGGTGTCATCGGCGAGTACGTTGGAAAGACTTATATGGAGACGAAGCATCGTCCTCGCTATTTTATTGAGGAATTTTTGTCCGATAAGGAGGACAAGGATGCCTAAAGTTAGTGTGTTGATGCCTTGTTTTAATGGTGTTAAGTACATTTTGAAGGCAATTGATTCGGTGTTAAGCCAGTCTTTCCGCGATTTCGAATTATTAATTTTCGATGATCAGTCAACTGATGGAACATTTGAGATTGTTTCCAAGCTAACGGATTCTCGAATTAAGGTATTTAGAAACGCCAGTAATCTCGGTCTTGTTGGAAACTGGAATAATGCCATTGAGAAATCTTCTGGCGAGTATATTCATTTCCTCTTTCAGGATGATATTTTGTTACCCGGGGCTCTTGAGTCTGAGGTTGCAGCACTGGATGCTAATCCAAAGTGCTCCCTCTGCTTCAGCGCTTCATGTGTTATTGACTCGAATGGTGCCATTACAATGAAGAGGAGACCTTTTAAGCGGGATATGGTTTTAAAAGGCTCTGATTTTGCCCGCAAGACATTTCGAACTCATAATATCTATGGAGAGCCTTCTAATGTCATGTTTCGTAGAGATTGCTGGCAAAAGGTTGGACCCTTTAATGATTCTTTGTGTTACTCCCCTGATTGGGAGTATTGGATTCGTCTATCACTTAATAGTGATGTCTGCTATCTAGACTCAATTTATTCCTATTTTAGAGTGTGCAACGAATCTACTACGAACTCACTTTTTAAGGATAAAAAAGAGCAATTGAAACGCGATGAGTTTGATTTTGTGCGAGCAATCTGTTCACTCGATGGTATCAATATATCGTCGGTTGATTTAACCGCTCGTAAATTGTCGCTCTCAATCAGGAACATTGCTAAACGGATTTATTTTTCCGTTCACTGACTTTGGAAGTGATTGAATGAAAGGCATCATCCTCGCCGGCGGGTCCGGCACGCGCCTGTACCCGCTCACGCTCGTGACCTCCAAGCAGCTGCTGCCGGTCTACGACAAGCCCATGATCTACTACCCGCTGTCCACCCTCATGCTGGCGGGCATCCGGGACATCCTGGTCATCTCCACGCCGACGGACCTCCCCAACTTCGAGCGCCTGCTCGGGGACGGCTCGCGCTACGGCGTGAACCTCTCCTACGCCGAGCAGCCGAGCCCGGACGGCCTGGCGCAGGCCTTCACCATCGGCGAGGAGTTCATCGCCGGCGAGCCGTGCGCGCTCGTGCTGGGCGACAACATCTTCTACGGCAACGGCCTGTCGCGCCACCTGACGCGCGCCGTCCAGAACGCCGAGTCGGGGAGGGCCACGGTCTTCGGCTACCACGTGGACGACCCCGAGCGCTTCGGCGTCGTGGAGTTCGACGGGGAGGGCAGGGCCGTCTCCATCGAGGAGAAGCCCGAGCGCCCTAAGAGCTCCTACGCCGTCACCGGACTCTACTTCTACCCGGGCGACGTCGCCGCCAAGGCCCACGAGGTCAAGCCCTCGGCCCGCGGCGAGCTGGAGATCACCACGCTCAACCAGATGTACCTGGAGGAGGGGACGCTGTCCGTGGTCACCCTCGGCCGCGGCTACGCGTGGCTGGACACCGGCACCATGGAGAGCCTGCACGAGGCCGCGGAGTTCGTCCGCGCCGTGGAGCACTCCCAGGACCTGCCCGTGTCCGTCCCCGAGGAGATCGCCTGGGAGAACGGCTGGATCACGACCGCCGAGCTGGAGGGGGCCGCGGAGGCCTACGGCAAGTCGGTCTACGGGCGGCACCTCAAGAAGGTCGCCGCCGGCGAGATCGTCAACAGCCCGCGCGAGTACTAATCCGATCCAATGGGAGATACAAATATGTCTGAAGAGCTCTTCGAGCCCAGGAACATCATCGTCACGGGCGGCTGCGGCTTCATCGGCAGCAACTTCGTGCACTACGTGGTCAACAACCACCCCGGCGTGCACGTGACCGTCCTGGACAAGCTGACCTACGCCGGCAACCCCGAGAACATCGCCGGGCTGCCCTCCGACCGCGTGGAGCTCGTCGTCGGCGACATCTGCGACGCGGGGCTGCTCGATAGGCTGGTGCCGGGCCACGACGCGATCGTGCACTACGCGGCCGAGAGCCACAACGACAACTCCATCGCCGACCCGGAGCCGTTCCTGCGCACGAACGTCGAGGGCACCTTCCGCCTGCTGGAGGCCGTCCGCAAGCACGGCGTCCGCTACCACCACGTCTCCACCGACGAGGTCTACGGCGACCTGGCGCTCGACGACCCGGCGAAGTTCACCGAGGAGACGCCGTACCGCCCGAGTAGCCCGTACAGCTCGACCAAGGCGAGCTCCGACATGCTCGTGCGCGCCTGGACCCGCACCTACGGCCTGCGAACCACGATCTCCAACTGCTCCAACAACTACGGCCCCTACCAGCACGTGGAGAAGTTCATCCCCAGGCAGATCACGAACATCATCGACGGCGTCCGCCCCAAGCTCTACGGGAAGGGCGAGAACGTCCGCGACTGGATCCACACCGAGGACCACTCCTCGGCCGTCTGGGACATCCTCACCAAGGGCCGCACGGGGGAGACCTACCTCATCGGCGCTAATGGCGAGAGGAACAACATCACCGTGCTGCGCATGATCCTCGAGGCGATGGGACGCGACCCCGAGGACTTCGACTGGGTCGCCGACCGCCCCGGCCACGACCGCCGCTACGCCATCGACTCCACCAAGCTCCAGCGCGAGCTGGGCTGGAGGCCGGCCCACACCGACTTCGCCGAGGGCCTCAGGGCCACCATCGACTGGTACGTGGAGAACGAGGCCTGGTGGCGCCCGGCCAAGGAGGCCACCGAGGCCCGCTACCGCGCGCAGGGCCAGTAGGAGGGGATAGACCTATGGCAGACATCGCATTCGAGAAGGACCTGACCGTCGCCGAGACCGGCATCGGGGGCCTCAAGGTCGTCGACCTCGCCGTCCACGGCGACTCGCGCGGCTGGTTCAAGGAGAACTGGCAGCGCGCCAAGATGTGCGCCCTGGGCATCCCCGACCTCAGGGTCGTCCAGAACAACATCTCCTACAACGACAGCCGCGGCGTCACCCGCGGCATCCACGCCGAGCCCTGGGACAAGTTCATCTCCGTGGCCCGCGGCTCGGTCTTCGGCGCATGGGTGGACCTGCGCGAGGGTAGCGCCACCTACGGGAAGGTGTTCACCTGCACGCTCGACCCGTCCAGGGCCATCTACGTCCCGCGCGGCGTGGGCAACTCCTTCCAGGCGCTCGAGGACGGCACCGCCTACACCTACCTGGTGGACGCCCACTGGTCCCTCGAGCTCAAGAAGACCTACACCTTCGTGAACCTCGCCGACCCCGAGCTCGCCATCCAGTGGCCGATCCCGCTTTCGGAGGCGACCGTCTCCGAGGCGGACCTGAACCACCCGATGCTGAAGGACGTCGTCCCCATGGCGCCGAAGCGCACCCTCGTCACCGGCTGCAACGGCCAGCTGGGCCGCGCGGTGCGCGCGCTCGCCGAGGAGCGCGGCGTGGCGAAGGACTTCGACTTCTGCGACATCGACACCTTCGACATGTCCGACCCGGAGGCCTATTCGCAGTACGACTGGTCGCTCTACGGCACCGTGATCAACTGCGGCGCCTACACGGCCGTGGACAGGGCCGAGACCCCCGAGGGCCGCGCCACCGCCTGGAAGGCCAACGCGACCGGGCCGGCGCTTCTCGCCCGCACCTGCTCCGAGCACGGCATCACGCTCGTCCACGTGTCCAGCGACTACGTCTTCGACGGCGCCGCGGAGGTGCACACCGAGGAGGAGCCCCTCAGCCCGCTGTCCGTCTACGGCCAGACCAAGGCCGCGGGCGACATCGCCGTGGCCGGGTGCCCGCGCCACTACATCATGCGCTCCAGCTGGGTCATCGGCGAGGGCCACAACTTCGTGAAGACCATGAAGGCGCTCTCTGACCGCGTAGCCGACCCCGAGGACGGGCTCGAGCAGGTGACGGTCGTGGACGACCAGCTGGGCCGCCTGACCTTCACGCGCGACATGGCCGAGGCCATCTTCCACGTGCTGGGGACGCACGCCCCCTACGGCACCTACGACTGCACCGGCTCCGGCGCCGTGAAGAGCTGGGCGGACATCGCCCGCGCCGTCTTCGAGGCCGCCAACGGCAACGGCGACAGGGTCGTGCCGGTTTCGACCGCCGACTACTACGCGAACGCCGCGGGCCCCATCGCGCCGCGCCCGGTCCACTCCGCGCTCGACCTTTCCAGGCTCGAGTCGGTCGGCTTCCATATGCCCGACTGGGAGGAAGAGCTAAAACTTCATTTTGATTAGATGCCTTTAGTACATTGTTTGCATTCTTAAAATCAGTGAGAATGCAAACAATGCCATGGGCATTTATGCCATTTTGCCAAGTTGCACCAGGAATTTTTTGGATGGTTTTCAATGCATTTTAAACTTGCAAATTTGATTTTTAACGGATCTGATGCGATGTTGCAGTATCCATTGCTTTGCTATAGGGCAACGGAGGGTCTTGTTATTCCAACTTCGAATGACGCTATTGAAATCATGAAATCGACCAATGTTGATTTCACAACATATTTTAATGCGCTATCCATTTATAAGTGGCGAAAATACACTACTGCAAAGGCGTTTTATCTTCATATCGAGTATTGCGGCTCCGCCTTAACGCTTCAGCAGACGTATGCAAATAATTATTCTTGGATTCCTTCTACAATTGATGGCTCTGCGGTTAGTTTGCAACGATCCGATGAATGGAGTACGGCTGAAATCGAACTCTCCCTTTGTGAGGGAGAGATTCTGCACGCTTTTAATATCAGTACTGAAGGCCCTGTTAATATTCGGAATGCGTATTATTATTGCGATTGTGAAGAACTGGATATTCATCCAGTTGAGCTAGCGCTTGCAACTACTACGTTTAAAAAAGAAGACTATATTGTCCGTAACGTATCTCTTTTACAAAAGAACATTATTGATTCTGATGAAGAGATTGCTGATCATTTCCACGTACACATTATTGATAATGGCCGTTCGCTGAATAGTGCAAACCTGGATTCATCGCGTGTTACTGTTCATCCAAATCCTAATGTCGGCGGGTCTGGTGGTTTTGCTCGGGGGATGATTGAGTCACTTGAGCAGAATCCTAAAGCGACTCATGTTCTCCTGATGGACGATGATGTCGAGGTTCTTCCCGAGAGTTTTATCCGCACTTTCAACCTGCTCTCTCTTCTCAAAGAAGAATATGCTGAGGCCTTTTTATCGGGTGCCATGATGAGCTTGGAAGAGCCCAATTTGCGTACCGAGGATTTAGGGTTCTTTACTGCTAAGGGAACTTTTTCTCCCCTTAAGCCTGCAGGCTATATGACCTCACTTCATGATGTCGTTGAGACCGAGATATATAAGGCCCCAACTGGCCTTTATGAGGACACTGCCCAACAGTATGCTGGCTGGTGGTATTGCGTTATACCTACCGCAACGATTGAACGTGAGGGGTTGCCCTTGCCCTTATTTGTTCGTTCTGATGATGCTGAGTATGCGCTTCGTTGCAAACCCAAGTTCATGTCCATGAATGGTATTTGCGTTTGGCATAATTCCTTTAAGTTTAAGTATAGTGCTGCCGTGGAGCGTTATCAGGTAAGCCGAAATACGCTAATCAGTCAGGCGACAACTGGCGCTGCGCCTCTCTCTGATTTTCTTTATGAGATTCGTCGTGAAGTTGAGCTCGACTTGAAGAAATTTAATTACGATGAAGCTGCTCTTGCCGTAAAAGGTCTTGAAGATTTTTTGAGAGGTCCGGAGTGGATTTCTCATCCTGTTGCTGAATCCCGTTTTATGGCGGCAAATCGTGAAAGGGAACAATTGATTCCCATCGAGCAGCTCATCCCTCAGGCACAAGAATTGGGTGTCGACTTGACGCAACTGACTTTTGGCAATTTGAGCCTTGGGGGCGACAGGTCTAGGCTGCAGGCATTTAAGGATTATCTGACCATTAATGGCCACCGTTTTGTTAACGACTCCGCTAAACGTAACGGTAGGGTTGCTGTTATTGATGCTGCGGGATGGGTTTATCCCGCAGGTAAAATCAGGGATGTTGACACGCTTATTGTGGTAGATATGCCTAATAAAAAGGGTGCCATTAGACATATGGATAAGAAGCGATTCAAAGAGGTTTGGAGTCGTTTTCGTAAAGCCGAGAAGGAATTCAAGCGTAACAAAGATAAGATTTATACCGAATACGCTTCGTATAGAGATGTCTTTACTTCGATCGATTTCTGGAAACAGTATTTGAAAGAGGCGTCGGAGTAGTCTTCATGTGAGTGGGTTTCAAGGTGGGACCCACTCATTCTTTTGTATCATATGAGTAATTGTGCTTCGTTCATTGTTTGTCGTTGCGAAGGTTAAGCCATGTCCTTGCTTTCTACTATTAAAAAGATCCTCCCTGGCTCATCCCGATCGTTGCATGCTATGCATGAGGATATGGACCGTCGTTTTGACGAGGTTTTCGCCCGTATTGAGCAGGCCGATAACGGTATCAATATGAATATCAATTACAAATTCGATACTCGGCTATTTCCAGAAATTGAATTGCTCAAGCAACGCCAACAAAGTCTGTCAGAACAAATGAGGCTTCGCTTTGAATTGTTAGCGCGACGTGCGTACCCCGATCTCACCCCTTTTGAGCTCCGTTGCAAAATCTTTGATGCATTACCCGACGCCGAGGGTGATATTCGATTGATGCAGCAGGCAAACGCGGCCTTGATGAGTAAGCTAGACGCGATTTGTGTTGCCAATAATATTCAATACTGGCTTTCTTATGGTTCTCTTGTTGGCACCTTGTCTCGATCGGGTTTTATTCCTTGGGACGACGATATTGATATCTGCATGCTTAGGTCCGATGTGGATAAGCTCACTGCCGCTTTAATAGACGACCCTGAATATCAAATCACCCTCGTATATGACTGGTTTGTAAAGTGTCGTCAAGTTCGCTTTTGTTCAACTAATTCGCTTATACCTTGTTTTGTGGACATTTCGATTTACGACCGGGCGGCCGAGAATTCCAAGCGCGCGAACGATCAACTTAGGCAACTCAGAATTGAGCTTATGGATTTCTTTGACAAAAATGAACGTGAGTTTAGTTTTTGGAAAGATAATCCTTGGATGGTTCATCCACACAGTGGTCTTAGCGTGCAGTGCGGAGATGTTGACTTGGAAGCTCAGAGAACAGTTGTTTCTTCTGCGGAGATTGATCTTGTCCAGAGCGTATTCGATTCGTTTAACGAAAAGGCTCATGATCTAGGTTTGTTAACCGATGAGTCTCGTGGTGATTTTGCATACGCGATTGATAACGTTTTGATGCCCCTAAACGTAAAATAATTTGGGACCGCAACGATATCCTTCCCGTAAGAAAGCATCCGTTTGACAGCTTCTCTTTTTTGGTTCCCGCGAAAGCGGAAAAGGTCGCTGATGATTGCTATCCTGGATGGCCTTACATGCCAATGGACATCTGTGGGCATGATCATTTTGCAAAGGATGTTTTGTCTGATCCCGATGTTCGCTCCGCGATGGCAAAGTTTGTCGACGAATGTAATTAGTAGTTACAACGGCTTTGATTAAGGTATTTAAAATGCAGTTTAAACTTGCGAATGTTGTACTTAAAGTTGAAAAGCATGCAAAGGATTTTCCCGAACTCTACTATCGCGTGCTCTCCGGTGGTGCTTCGTATGATGACGATATACATTCACTTCATGTCAATGGACACGTTGACTTTCTGACGTATGTGAATGGCCTATCTGCTGGCAAATGGCATCAGTATGCGTCTGTTGGCGGCGTCGTCTTGCATATGGCTTTATTTGGCAGGGGCCGGGTTGTCGTTCATGGAGTGAGATCTAGCGAGCTGAATCCTGTCGAGCTTAAATCGAATCCTTTTGATGGCAATGAAATTGATCCTTGCGTTCTCGATATTGATATCGATACAACCGGCTACGACTTGATCGGTTTTAGGATTGAGAGTGATGAGGGCTATTCCGTAGACCTCTTGAACGCCTCTTATCTGACTGATGTTCCTGAGGACTCAATTAACCAGATCAATCTTGCTCTTTCTACTACTACATTTAAGAATGAGCAGTACATTCTTCCGAATATTGAACTCGTTAAAGCGGGCATCTCCAAAGAGGACGGTCCGATTCGCGACCACTTCCACATGTTTGTCGTCGACAATGGACAGACGCTCGATTCTGCATCACTTTCCGATGAGCTAGTCACCGTGCTCCCGAATCCCAATACGGGCGGTTCGGGAGGATTCGCACGTGGAATGATGGCGGCTACTGAAACTCCTGATCAGTACACTCACATCATTTTGATGGATGACGATGTCTCTATTATGCCCGAGAGTTTGATCCGCACGTTCAATCTCCTCTCTCTTGCTAACGGCAAGTATAAGGATGCCTTTATTAACGGCGCCATGCTCTCAATGGAGGACCCTACTCGTCAGTTCGAGGATGTCTCGTATGTGGCGACCACTGGTGCCTATCGTCGCGTAAAAGAGGACTTGAATGTTGGCAAGCTGTCCGACATCCTCGAAAATGAACGCACGAACGTTGAAGTTGATCAGGCCTATGGGGCTTGGTGGTATAGCTGCATTCCGGTGAAGGCTATCGAAAAGAACGGCCTTCCCATGCCTTTCTTTATCCGCTGCGACGACGTTGAGTTTGGTATGCGCAATAAGCCTGTCTACATGACCATGAATTGCATTTGCGTGTGGCATGCAAGCTTTGAGGGGCGTTTCCGCGCTTCGGTTGACTGCTACCAGTACTTCCGCAACTTCTTTGCCATGATTTCACTCGATGATTGTGCTGATGAGAAAATGTTTGTCCTTCGTATTCAGCGAGGGGTACGTCAGAACTTGCGCGATATGGATTATCAGGCTGCTGAGTTTATCCTTGATGGCTTTGAGGACTATCTGCGCGGCCCTGAGTATCTCCAGAAGCTTGATGGCGCCGCGACGATGATTGGTAAGGGTAAGTTAAACGAAAAGCTGATTCCTGTTTCCGAAATGGATCCAGAGCTTCTTCGCAAGGCTGGGGTTACGGAGCAAGTGCTCGCTAATGTTAATCTGGAATTCCATCCTTCGAAATTTATGAAGTATTGGAGATCTATTCCTTACGACAAACACTATCTTCCCGATGCGCTGTTGCGCGGAAAGCCCGGCTATGCAGTTAAGAATGGCAGCTGTACGCTTGAAGGCAATTCGACGCGTTGCAAGACGCTGGTATTTCTTGATCCGACCCGCGAGAAGGGGTCGGTCCGCACGATGGATCGGGCGCGGTTCAAGAGTATTCGCCGCCGAGAGCACGAACTGATGGCGCGCTATCGTAAAGAGGGCAAGAGCGTCAGGGGGGCATGGAAAGATGCCATGCCGTACATGACTTCGCGAGAGTTTTGGGAACAGTATTTAGGTCTGAAATAAGAAGAGGTCCGGATTAAGTCCGGACCTCTTCTTATTTTGAATAGGTTTTATAGGCTTGTAACTCCCATTGTTTTCTTTCGACTTTTGCAACTGAGTCGAGGATTAGTCCCGTTGCTAGGCTCAACCCACACAGGAACATGAATGAGGCCGCAAGTATGGCCGTGGGGAAGCGGGGGACTAAGCCGGTTTGGAAGTACTCCACAACAATTGGAATTCCGAGGGCAAGGCCTATGATGGCGAAGATGAGCGCTATAAGGGTAAAGAACTTGAGCGGACGATAGTCTTTAAAGAGCGTTCCAATCATTGCGATGACCTTGATGCCGTCGCTAACGGTGTTGAGCTTGGACTCGGAGCCTGCGGGCCGATCGCGATACTCCACCGGCACGTCTTTAATTCGCCAGCGGTGATCGACAGCGTGGATGGAGAGCTCGGTCTCAATCTGGAAGCCCTCGCTCAAAACGGGGAAGGTCTTGACGAAGGGTCTGCTCATGGCTCGGTAGCCGGTCATCACGTCGTCAAAGCTGTAGCCGTAAATCCACTTGATCATGGCGCGAACAAGATTGTTGCCAAAGCCGTGGAAGGCCCTCTTGTTCTCTTCGGCATAGGTGCCGTTTGACAGGCGATCGCCAACGGTCATATCGGCTTCGCCGTTAAGGATGGGCTCGCAAAGCGCCTTTGCCGCCTCGGCGGGGTAAGTGTCGTCTCCATCAACCATTAGATAGCATTCGGCGTCGACATCACGGAACATTTGGCGGCACACGTTGCCTTTGCCCTGTCTGGGCTCGTGGCGCACCGTGGCACCGTGCTGCTTGGCGATTTGCGAAGTGCCATCAGACGAGTTGTTGTCATATACAAAGACGGTTGCACCGGGTAACTCTCGATGAAAATCGTCGACAACTTTGCCAATCGTCAGCGCTTCGTTGTAGCAGGGGATTATGACGGCGGTATTCGAATAGTCCATGTAGGACCTCCTTTAATGAATCAACGGGTCGAAAGTATACCTATCGTCTGCCCCTTTGATTAGATATGGGTTAGTTCTCCAGATTTGTTGCGGTGAGTTATCGTCAACGTGGGAGGGCTATACTTTCCACTGTTATGTTTTACGAGACAAGGAGATGGTCCGTGGCTGACAACGTAGAGAGTCAGAAAGCGGTGGCTAAACCGGCCTCTCACGCTAAAAATGATTTTGAAAAGGACAAGTTCATTCTTAAGCAGCTTGTCACCAAAGATTTTAAGATTAAATATCGTCGCAGTGTTCTGGGTGTGGCATGGTCCGTGCTTAACCCGCTGCTGATGATGATTGTTATGTCGATCGTGTTTTCGACAATCTTCGCGCAAGGTCGCAATGGTTCTATTACGCCCGAAATGTATCCGCTTTACTTGATCGTCGGTAACGTGACGTTCTCTGTCATGTCCGAGTCGACGAACCAAGCGCTTATGTCCATCATTTGGGCTTCCTCTTTGCTTAAGAAGGTTAAGGTGCACCGTTGGGTCTTTCCGGTGCAGAAGGTGCTGTTCTCGCTCGTTAACTTCGCCTTCTCTTTGGTTGCCGTCGCCTTGGTTATGCTTTGGTTCCACGTGCTTCCCACCTGGCATTTAATTCTGCTGCCGGTTTGCTTGCTCCTGCTCATGTGTTTCTGCATGGGCTTGGGCATGATGCTGTCTGCGCTGGCGGTTTTTTTCCGCGATGTTATGCACCTGTGGACCGTTGTTATCACGGCCTGGATGTATCTGACGCCGATTTTCTGGACAACCGACTTCATTAGCCAAATGGCACATTGGATCCAGGTCCTTGTGGTTGTGAATCCCATGTACAACTACCTCCAGTTTATGCGTGATATCTTCCTGTTTAATACCGTGCCTTCTGCGCTTACCTTTGGGCTGTGTGTTGTTTGGGCTATTCTTGCTCTTGCTATTGGTTACGCCGTCTTTCACAAGACCGAGCACAAGTTTATCCTCTACATCTAAGGAGTGCTGCTCATGACTGAATCTGCTATTGATTACAGCAAGCAGCCCCTTGCTGTTGAGGTCAAAGACATCACCATGATCTTTAACATGGCGTCCGAGTCGCTTACGAACCTCAAAGAGTATTTTATTAAGCTCGCAAAGCATGAGCTGTTCTTTGAGGAATTCCGTGCGCTTAAGCACATTTCATTTGATGTGCATCGTGGCGAGGTCGTTGGCCTTGTTGGTACTAACGGTTCCGGCAAGTCTACGATGCTCAAGATCATCGCTGGCGTTTTGGAGCCCAGCGAAGGTGAGGTTAAGGTTCACGGCAATATTGCGCCGCTGATTGAGCTTGGTGCTGGCTTTGACCCGGAGCTTACGGCTCGTGAGAACATCTATCTGAACGGTGCGCTGCTTGGCTATACCAAGGAGTTTATCGACGCTAGTTTTGACGAGATTATTGAGTTCGCCGAGCTTAAAGACTTCGTTGACATGCCCTTGAAGAACTTCTCGTCGGGTATGGTCGCGCGTATCGCCTTTGCTATCGCTACGATTACCGAGCCCGATATTCTCATCGTCGATGAGACGCTTTCTGTTGGCGATGTCTTTTTCCAGCAGAAATGCGAGCGCCGTATTCAGCACTTTATTGAGAGTGGCGACGTCACGGTCTTGTTCGTTTCTCACTCCATGGAGCAGGTTGAGCGTATTTGCCAGCGTGCTGTGTGGATCGAGAAGGGTGATCTGCGCATGGATGGTCCCGTGGACGAGGTCTGCAAGGCGTACCACGACCAGTTCAAGTAGGTTATAATTTATTGGCCGTGTGAACTTGTAACCGCTTGGACGCCCGGCTTTATGCTCCATTAGCTCAGTTGGATAGAGCAGGGGACTTCTAATCCCAAGGTCGACGGTTCGAATCCGCCATGGAGCACCAGAGAGTTTTTGAAGACCCGGTATAATGCCGGGTCTTTGCTTTTTGGGCATGTGGGCGTGCAGTGCTCCCTCAACAATAAGCCCGGTGTAGCATCGCTGCACCGGGCTTATTGCTTCTTGCGAATTTGGTTGTCGGTCTCGAGTCGTTGAGCTCCCTACGCCTCTGTCGGCTCCACGCCCAGCTCGTTGCGGACGAGCTCGAAGGCCGCGGCGATGGCCTTGTCCATGTCGTAGTACTTGTAGCCGCCCAGACGACCGGCGAAGACCACGTCGCCCTCCTGCGCCGCCAGCTCCTCGTACTGCTTGTAGAGGGCCTCGTTCTTGGCGTCGTTGATGGGGTAGTAGGGCTCGTCGCCGGGCTTCCAGTCGGCCGGGTACTCGCGCGTGATGACGGTCTTGTCCTGCGTGCCGAACTCGAAGTGCTTGTGCTCGATGATGCGCGTGTAGGGGATCTCGCGCTCGGTGTAGTTGACCACGGCCACGCCCTGGTGGTCCTGCTCGTCGAGCGTCTCGGTCTCAAAGCGCAGGCTGCGGTACTCGAGCGTGCCCAGTTTAAAGTCGTAGAACGCGTCGATGGGGCCGCAGTAGATCGTCTTGGCGGCGATATCGGACTCGGCGGCGATCAGCTCCTTGTACTCCACGCCGCAGCGCACCTCGACGCCCTCGAGCATGTTGGCGACCATCTTGGTGTAGCCGCCCATGGGGATGCCCTGGTAGCGGTCGTTGAAGTAGTTGTTGTCGTAGGTAAAGCGGCAGGGGAGGCGCTTGATGATGCTCGCGGGCAGGTCCTTGCAGTCGCGGCCCCACTGCTTCTCGGTGTAGCCCTTCACGAGCGTCTCGAAGATGTCGCGGCCGACGAGCGATAGCGCCTGCTCCTCGAGGTTTTGCGGCTCGCCGATGTTCTCGGCAGCCACCTGCTCGGCGATCTTGGCCTTGGCGTCGGCCGGCGTGACGACGCCCGGCCAGATCTTGGCGAAGGTGTTCATGTTGAAGGGCATGTTGTACATGTTGCCGTGGAAGTTGGCTACCGGCGAGTTGACGTAGTTGTTGAACTCGGCGAAGCGGTTGACGTAGTCCCAGACGTCCCTCATGGAGGTGTGGAAGATGTGCGCGCCGTAGCGGTGGACCTGGATGCCCTCGACGTCCTCGGTGTAGATGTTGCCGGCGATGTGGTCGCGGCGGTCGATGACCAGGACCGACTTGCCGGCGCGCCTGGCGGAATTGGCGAAGACGGCGCCAGAGAGGCCGGCGCCGACGACAAGGTAATCGTACTGGGACATGGATATACTCCTTTGTATGTCAATTGGACAGTTGCAAATGATTCGGGATAAACGCCACTGGCTTATTTACCCCAAAGATTAGTGTAGCAGATGCTCTTTCAGCAGCTCCAGCGCGTGGGCGTAGCCTTGCAGGCCCTCGCCGGTGATGGTGGCGAAGCAAGCTAGGCGTGCATAGCTCACCTGGCGGAAGTCTTCGCGCGTCTTTATGGCGCTGATGTGCACCTCGACGGCAGGGATGGCAACGGCCTTGAGGGCGTCGAGGATCGCCACGCTCGTATGCGTGTAAGCCGCCGGGTTGATGACGATGCCGTCGACCTTGCCGTAAGCCTCCTGGATCTTGTCGACGATGCTGCCCTCGTGGTTGGACTGGAAGACCTCGACCTCGCTGAAGCCCTGTGCGGTTCCCGCTTCCTGGCAGATCTGCACTAAGCGGTCGTAGTTGTCGCTACCATAGATGCCCGGCTCGCGAATGCCGAGCATGTTGAGGTTGGGGCCGTTGATGACGAGTGCTTTCATGGTTGCTTCCTTTGCGGTTGGAAAGCCACCACAAAGGTGTCTGTCCCCTTTGTGGTGGCTTAGGTTAGAGAGCGGGTGGGAGGGTCTCGAGGAGGGCTTGGGCGGTGTTGGCAGCGCAGTCGCGTGAGTCGATGATGTAGTCGGCCCAGGCGCGGTAGCGCGGCATGCGCTGTTCAGCCAGCTTATCGATGCCGTCGCGCGCGGTGATGGGGCGGCCCTTGTGGGCGAGCTCGTCGAGCTTGCGGTTGAGCATCACGATCTGGCTATTCTGGTACAGCAGCGGGTAGTTCTCGTCGCGTGTGACCACGCCGCCGCCGGTGGAGAGCACCAGGCCGCTGCGCTTGGAAATGTCGGCCAGCTCCGCTGTCTCTTGCTCGCGGAAGGCGGCCTCGCCGCGCTCGACGATAAAGTCGGCACAGGGCATGCCCAGGCGCTCCTCGAGGGCGCGGTCCAGATCGATGTGCTCGCGACCCGTCAGCATTGCGATCTGCTCACCCACGCGGGTCTTGCCCGAACCCGGCATGCCGATCAGCGCTATGTTCTGTTCGCGGCGCGACAGGCGCTCCGTTACGTCCAGGATGCGCTCGCGCGGGGTGACCTGGCCGGTATAGCGCTCGACGGCTTGCGCTGCCTGGGCCACGAGCATGAGCAGGCCGCCGATGCAGGGGATGCCGCGGCGCTCGGCCTCGAGCATGAGTCCCGTGCGGGCGGGGTTGTAGACAATGTCGATAACGCCTTCGAGCGCATCGAGCCCTTCGAGTGTGCAGGGCGCGTCGGGGCAGTGGGGGAACATGCCGGCAGGCGTGCAGTTGACGAGCAGGGCGGCGTCGGACTGCTGCGCGATGTTGCCGTAGTTGACCTCGCTCGTGCGACCCACGGGTACGACGATGGCGCCCAGGTCTCCCAGCACCATACTTGCCGTGGTGCCGGCACCACCGGTGGCACCGAGGACGAGGACCTTCTTGCCGGCAACCTCTACGCCCAATTCCTCGACTAGGCACTGAAAACCGAAATAGTCAGTGTTGTCACCGCGCAGGCGGCCGTCGGGCAGGCGTGTGATGGTGTTAACGTTGCCCATGCGCTCGGCCAGCGGGCTCAGCTCGTCCAGGTACTCCATGACGGCGCGCTTGTAGGGGATGGTCACGTTGGTGCCCTCCCACTCGTCGCCCCTCATAAAGGCCGCGAGGTCCTCGGGCTCGCGCTCAAAACGCACGTACTCAAGCCCCGCCAGCTCCTTGTAGATGGTCGGGGTGTAGCTGTGGCCCAGCACGCGGCCCAGCACGCCATAGGGACGGGTTGCGGCGGTATCGGTCATCTAGAGCACCTCCGTGTAGCTGCCAAAGTAGGTAAAGCTCTCGCACACGTCGTCGATGGAATCGAGCAGGTCGTCGAGTGCCTTGCTGCCAAAGGGGCAGTCCAGGTCAAAGTAGAACATAAACTCAAAGTCGTGCCCGGGGATGGGACGGCTCTCGAGTTTGATGAGGTTGATGTTGAGCGCGTAGAAGCGCTCGAGCACGCGGTAGAGGGCGCCCGGCTCGTTGGCCGTGGTGATCATGAGCGAGGTGCGGTTGGCGCCGGGGTAGACGCGCGGCTCGCGGCTGATGACGACAAAGCGCGTGTAGTTGTTGTCCGAGTCCTGGATGTTGGATTCCAACACCTCCATACCATACAGCGCGGCACAGCTGCGCGAGGCGATAGCGGCGACATCGGTACGCTCGGAGCTGGCGACCATCTCGGCCGACATGGCCGTGTTAGGGTACTTGGTGGCGTGCAGGTCGTGGGACTCGATAAAGCTAGCGCACTGCGCGATGGCCTGACCGTGGCTGTAGACCTCGCGTATGTCCGCGAGCTTGGTGCCGGGCTTGACGAGCAAGTTGTGGTCGATCTTGAGGCGAAGCGAGCGCACGATGTGGAAGTCGAACTGGGCGAGCAGGTCGTAGACGGCGTTGACCGAGCCGGCGGTGGAGTTCTCGATGGGCAGCACGCCAAACTCGCAGAACCCGTCGCGTACGGCGCGCATGACGCCCTCGAAGGTCTCGAAGAACGCAATATCCGGCACGTCGAAGAGCTTGCACGCGGCTATCTGACTATAGGCACCTTCCACGCCCTGGCAGGCAACGGTGGCCGTTTGAGGGAAGGGCGTGTCGGAGGCTGCAGCCGTGGCGTGTGCCTTTTGCGAGACGGTGATGCCCTTGAGCTCGTTGATGTAGCGCTGCTGCTCGGCCTTGCTCATGCTCATGAGGAGGCGGAACAGGGTGATGGTCTGCGCCTCGTAGCGCTCGGGCGCGCGGCTGGCGAGATTGTTGAGCTTGGAGCGCTCGCGGGCGGGGTCGAAGACGGCCTTGCCCATCTCGATTTTTGACTTGGCGACCTCGGTGGCAATGTCCATACGCTCGACAAAGCTGTTGAGGAGCGTGGTGTCGATGCCATCGATGGCCTGGCGGATGTCAGCAAGGTCCATGGAGGCCCCTTTCACGTAATGGCAGAGTTGACGGGCAACCCAGGTGAGTCGGGTTAGAGCTGGGCGGCGTCCTCGAGGAGAGCGTCCCAGATGGCGAGGGCGGCGGCTGCTTCGGCTACGGGGACGGCTCGGGGGACGATGCAGGGATCGTGGCGGCCGTGGACCGAGAGCTCGGCATTTTCCATAGCGTCCATGTCTACGGTCTGCTGCTCGCGGCCAATGGAGGGCGTCGGCTTTACGGCCATGCGCCACATGACGGGCGCGCCGGTCGAAATACCGCCCAGGGCGCCGCCGGCGTTGTTGGATTCGACCTCGATCTTTCCGGTCTCGGCATCGATGCGATACGGATCGTTGTTCTCGCTGCCGCGCATGGCGGCCACGGCAAAGCCCATGCCAAACTCCACGCCCTTTACGGCGGGAATCCCGAACGCGATTTGAGCGATGCGGTTCTCGATGCCGTCAAACATGGGGTCGCCGATGCCCGCGGGAAGCCCGTAAATGCCGCACTCCACGATGCCGCCGATGCTGTCGAGTTCGTCGCGCGCGGCTAGGATCTCCTCGCGCATGCGGCCGGCTGCGGCGGCGTCAATGCACGGCAGATCGTTCGTAAGGATCGCCTTGCGGTCGGCCTCGCGATAGACCATATCGTCCATCGGCAGGTCGGAGATGCCGCCGATCTGCGCCACGTGAGCCATCACCCGAATACCGCGGGCCTCGAGTGCCTGCAGCGCAATGCCGCCGGCGATGCATAAGGGTGCCGTTAGGCGGCCGGAAAAATGCCCGCCACCAGCGACATCGTGCATGTTGTGATACTTTACGCGCGCAGGGAAGTCCGCATGTCCGGGACGGGGCTTGCGGCGCAGCTCGGAGTAATCCTTGGAGCGCGTGTTGGTGCTCTCGATAATCGCGGCGATGGGCGCGCCGGTGGTATGTCCATCGACAACACCGGCGATGATGTGGGCGGCGTCGGCCTCGCGGCGTTTGGTCGCGGTCTCGTCGCGACCGGGGGCGCGACGGTCGAGGAAGGCCTGCAGCTGCTCCTGGTCAACAGCGATGCCCGCCGGGATGCCATCGAGTGAGCAGCCGATGGCGGGGGAGTGCGACTGGCCGAAAATGCTCAGATGCAAGACGTTGCCAAAGGTCGAGGACATGCTATTCCTCCTCGAGTGTGACCTTGCCGCCCAGCAGACGGTAGTGGTCGAAGAAATCGGGATAGGACTTGTTGACGGCCTCGGCGCCGTGGATCACGACCTCGCCGGTGGCACGGCTCGCGGCGATGGCGGCCATCATGGCGATGCGGTGGTCGTTGTGCGAATCGACCTCGCCGCCGGTAAAGGCATCGACACCCTTGATGATGAGGTCGTCACCGGCAATGCGCACCTGCGCGCCCAACGCGGTGAGCTCGCGGGTGGTGGTGGCCAGACGGTCGGATTCCTTGATGCGCAGACGGGCGCAATCGCGGATAAAGGTGCGGCCCTGTGCCAGTGAGGCCACGGCCGAGATAACGGGCACGAGGTCGGGAATGTCGTGGGCGCTCATCTCAAAGCCGGCGAGTTTGTCAGACTGCACGGTGGCGGCGTTGGTGGAGCGCACGATGCGGGCGCCAAAGCGCGAAAGCGCGGCAAGTACGTTGCGGTCGCCCTGGGCCGAGCTAAGCGACACACCCTCGACGGTGATGGGGTCGGAGCCGATGGCGCCGGCGCACAGCCAAAAGGCAGCGTTGGACCAGTCACCCTCGACGGCCACGCTGCCGGGCGTGCGATACGAGCCACTGCTCACGCGGAAGTTCGTGACCTCGGGCTGGCCGTCCCGGGCGGGAATACGCTCGACGTTGACCTCGACGCCGAAGGCCTTCATGGCCTGGATCGTCAGGTTGATGTAGGGGCGGCTCTCAATGAGGCCGGTCACCTGCACGCAGGAGGGCTGGGCCAGCAGCGGGGCTGCCAGCAGCAGGCCCGAGATGTACTGCGAGCTCACGTTGCCCGGTAGCACAAAGGTGCCCGGGCGCATGCGTCCGCTCGTCTTGAGCGGAAAACCGCCCAGACCCTGTAGGTCGCAGCCGGCGGCGATAATCTCGTCCGAGAGCGGGGACAGCGGACGGGCGCCCAAGCGTCCCTGACCCACAAAAGTTGCTTCTGCGCCCAACGCGCAGGCGACGGGCAGCATAAAGCGGAGCGTAGAGCCACTTTCGCCGCAGTCAAGCGTGCCACCGGAAAGGGCCTTGAGCAGGCCAAACTCAACACTCTTCATGGTGGGGTGGACCTGGAAGCCGTCCTCGACAGTCTCGATGCGGGCGCCCAGGGCCGTAAGGCAACGCACCGTGGCCTCGATGTCGGCGCAGGTCGTGTTACAAGCAACGTGTGTCTCGCCGTTGGCAAGCGCGGCGCAGATGATCAGGCGGTGCGCCATCGACTTGGACGCGATGGCGGGAACGGTGCCCTTAAGTGGGGACGGGGTGATGCGGGCTAGCATGCGGATGCGTCTCCCTTCTGGCCGAGGCCTTCGGCAATGAGTTCGTGGAAAGTGGAAAGCGGCGTGCGGTCGATGCTGCAGCGGCCAATGCCGTGCGGAATCACCAGGTCGATGGTGTCGCCCGCGCGCTTCTTGTCGTGGAGCGCCTCGGCAAAGACGGCATCGACATCGAGGTCGCAGCGGGTCTTGAGACCGTGACGTGCACAGAGCTCTTCGATGCGCTCCGGCAGTGCAGCATCGCAGACGCCGTGCAGGGCCGCGGCGCGCGTGATGATGCCCATGCCGATCGACACGCAGTTGCCGTGTCCGAGCTCAAAGTGCTCGCAGGCCTCGACGGCGTGTCCGGCGCTGTGTCCAAAGTTGAGGAGCTTGCGCTGGTTGGTCTCGCGCTCGTCGGCGACGACCACGGCGCGCTTGATGTCGATGTTGCGGGCGATGATGAGCGCTACGCGGGCCACATCGCGGTTGAGCAGCTCCAGCGTGAGCGGGGTCTTCTCCAGCTCGGCGAAAAGCTCCGGGTCGGCGATCACGGCGTGCTTGACGACCTCGCCGCAGCCGTCGGCGAACTGCTCGGGCGTGAGGGTGGCCAGGCACCCCACGTCGGCGATAACCACGCTCGGCTGCCAAAAGGCGCCGGCCAAGTTCTTGCCTGCAGCCAGGTCGATGGCGGTCTTGCCGCCCACCGACGAATCCACCATGGCGAGCAGGCTCGTCGGAATCTGCACAAACTTGCAGCCGCGCATGTAGGTGGCGGCCACAAAGCCCGCCACGTCGCCCACGACGCCGCCGCCGAGTGCCACGATCACGTCGGAGCGCGAAAGCTCGTGCTCGGCCACAAACTCCAAAATGGCAACATAGGTTTCGGCGCGCTTATGGGCCTCGCCTGCTTCGAAGGTGCAGACGCTCACCTCGTAGCCTGACGCCTCCAGGCTCTGCTTAACGGGCATCTGGTAGAGCGGGCCCACGTTGGTGTCCGTCACGATGACGGCCTTGGTGCCGCCGGCAGTGGCGCGCACGAGCGGTCCCGCCTGCTCCAGCAAAAACGTGCCAACATGCACCTGGTAGGGGCGTGCAGTGTCGATATCGATGGTAATCGCCATAAGCTTCGGTCCTTTCGACCTGGCGTGATAGGTTGGTCTAGTGGGAGGCCTCGTCGTCGAGTGCGCGCTTAATGCGGTCACCTTCGGCAAGGAGATTCTCCAGATAGCGCTGGTCGCGGTCTTTGAGCGCACGGCTGTAGGCGCCAAGCGACTCGATCAGATGATCGATCTCGAAGGCGAGCGCGTCGGCGTCGTCGATCATGAGCTCGGACCACATTTGCGGGTTGAGGTGCGCCACGCGGGTGAGATCGCGGTAGCTACCGGCCGAAAAGCCGTGGTGGACCTGGGCAGTGGGGCTTTTGACGTAGGCGTTGGATACCACGTGCGCAAGCTGGCTCGTGAAGGCGATGACGCGGTCGTGCTCGGCGGCGCTGGTCACGCTGAACTTGCCAAAGCCCAAGGGGCGCACCATCTCGCGCACCTGGCCCAAAAGCTCGAGCTTGAGCGCGTCGTCCACTGCGGGCGGTACAAGCACGAGCGGTGCGCCCTGGAACAGGTCGGCGCGAGAGTGTGCGTAGCCCGAGAACTGCGTGCCCGCCATGGGGTGCGCACCCACAAAGTAAAAGCCGTGCTCGCGGGCAAGCTCAAAGGCGCGCTCGCACACGATGCCTTTGACGCCCACCGTGTCGATCACCACGGGGCCCATGATGGCCTCGGTGTCGGTGGCGTCGGCGAGTGCCTGGGCATGCGCCTCGAGCCACTCGATGCAGGCCTCGGGGTAGCAAGCCAGGACGATGATGTCGCATTCGGCGAGTGTCTTGTCGTTGAGCTCTCCGGCGACAGTGCCCATGCTGGCGGCCGTCATGACATCGTCATCGGGGTCCCAGGCCAGCACGCGGACGCCCGCCTGCGCATAGCCGCGGGCAAAGCTGCCGCCGATGAGGCCAAGGCCGACGATACCGGCGCACTTGGGGCCGCCCTGGTTAACGCGCGCGTTTCTCACCGTACCCATGGGCTACTCCATGGTCTCTTGGCAGACAACCTCGCGGATGGCTCGGATGCGGCGCATGGTGTCATCGAACTGATCGGGGGTGAGGGCCTGGGCGCCGTCGGACCAGGCTCGGCTCGGCTCGTCGTGGACCTCGATCTCCAGGCCGTTGGCACCGCAGGCGGTCGCGGCGAGCGCCATGGGCTCAACGTAGCGGGTGTAGCCGGTGGCGTGGCTGGGGTCGGCGACGACGGGCAGGTGCGACAGGTGGTGCAGCACCGGCACGGCGTTGAGGTCGAAGGTGTTGCGGGTGCGGGTCTCGAAGGTGCGGATACCGCGCTCGCACAGGATGACGTTGTCGTTGCCCTCGCTCATGATGTACTCGGCTGCCATAAGCAGCTCGTCGATCGTGCCGGACATGCCGCGCTTGAGCAGAATCGGTGTCTGGGTCTTGCCGACCTCCTTGAGCAGAGGGAAGTTCTGAGCGTTGCGGGCGCCGATCTGCATGACGTCGATCTTCTTGTCCAGGAAGACCTGCACGTCGCGCGGGTCCATGATCTCGGTGACGATCGGCATGTCGAGCTCGGCAGACGCCTCGCACAGCAGGTCGAGGCCGGCGGGGCCCATGCCCTGGTAGGCGTAGGGGGAGGTGCGGGGCTTGTAGGCACCGCCGCGCAGCATCGAGGCGCCGGCGGCCTTTACGCGGCGGGCGATGCGGATGAGGTTCTCGCCCTCGACGGAGCACGGGCCGGCGATGACCTGGAACTGATCGCCGCCGATCTTGACGCCGTGGCCGCAGTCGATGACGGAGTCCTCGGGGTGGAACTTGCGGTTGGCGCGCTTGAACGGCTCGGAGACGCGCTGTACGCGCTCGACGACATCCATGGACTCGAGCAGGAACGGGTCGATCTTGGTCGTATCGCCCACCAGGCCGATGATCGTCTCGTTCTCGCCGCGCGAGACATCGGTCTTCAGGCCCTTTTTCTCAATCCAGCTGACGATATGGCTGACGGCCTCGTCGCTGGCGCTCTGCTTTAAAATTGCAATCATGGTGTGCCTCTCACCTCGATGGATAACCCTTGCAAAAACGGCCCGCATCGCGAGCCGTGTATATATGGTGCATGAGAGTTTATACTATCTGACTTGCTTTTGCCTTCTAAAGTGGGCCGTTGCACCGCGTCTTCCTCGGAATTGCAAAGCTTTTTCTTTTATTTTGATAGCCCGTGGTGCACTTGGGTATAATGCCAAACGTTGGCCCTATTAGCTCAGGGGATTAGAGCGTCTGCCTCCGGAGCAGAAGGCCGTTGGTTCGAATCCAACATGGGGCACCATTCCAATTTTGCTCGAACCCGCTGGATGTCCAATCTGGCGGGTTCGCCCTTTTTGTCGTAGTTCAGCGTGACCAGTATCTCGTCCTCCGAGACGACAGCCTGCCACACGAACGCCTTCAGTAGCGTCGCGTCGTCGAGCGCCGTCCCGCACTGCAGGAAGTCGGCGAAGCGCTCCGGGTCTATCCGCTCGTCCGTGATGGCCTCGAGGTCGTACCTCGCGCGCGCCTGCTGCTCTTCCAGCTCGGCTATGCGCTCGTTCACGCCCGGCGCTATCACGCCCTGCTCGATGGCGTTGAGGATGTTCCTCAGGCCCCTCTCCGCGGCCCTGAGCGAGTCCTCGGCCTGCCTGCGGCGAGCCCGCACCTCGGCCGTGTCCGCGCGCTCCGCTACCATGTTGGCTATCTGCAGCGCCTCGCCGCGGTCGCCGAGCAGCCCGCGCAGCGCCGAGGCTATGGAGCCCTCGAGCTCCTCGCGCCTGATGTTGCGGACGCACGACCCCGGGCAGCTGTAGTACTCGTACTTCACGTTGTTGCGGCCCCTGCCGCTCACGCCCTGCAGGTTCCTGCCGCATTCCGCGCACAGCGCCGTCCCCGCGAGGGTGAAGTCGCCCCAGTTCTCGCTCGAGCGCTGCTTGCGGCACTTGATCCCCTGGACCTCCATGAACGTCACCTCGTCCACTATCGCCGGCATCCCGCCCTCGCGGACGATGCCTCCCCACTCGTACCTTCCCGTGTACCTGCGGTCGCGCAGCATCTGCTGCACCATCGCCTGGCCGCACGGGTTGCCCTTGCGCGTCCTGAGGCCGCGCCGAGCGAACTCGCGCGCTATCGCGTTCATGGACATGCGCTCAAGCCTCAGCGCGAAGGCCTCGCGCACCCACGCCGCCTGCGCCTCGTCGACCTCGTACTCGTCGTCCCCGTTCCTGCGGTATCCGAAGATGCGCACGCCGTTGGTCTTGCACTTGAGGGCGTTGCCCTCCATTCCGCGCTTGGTGCGTATCGCCGTCTTCCTCGATTCGCAGGCGGCGAGCCCCTCGAGCAGCTTCTCGTAGATGATGCCCTCCGGGCTGTCGGGTATCTGCTCGAGCGCCGAGACCAGCTTGACCCCGTGCGTGGCGAGCTCGCGCTTGTATATCGGCGCGTCGTACTCGCCGCGGCTGAAGCGGTCCATCATGTAGACGAGGACGATCTCGCTCTCTCCGGCGTTGGCTATCATCCGCTGGAACTCGGGGCGGTCGTCGGTGCGTCCCGACACGGCGCGGTCGCAGTACTCCGCCGCGACCTCGTAGCCCTCGCGCGCGCACCACTCGCGGCAGACGCGCAGCTGGTCCTCGATCGAGGCCTCGCGCTGCCTGTTGCACGAGAACCTCGCGTATATCACTGCCTTCTTTGGCATAATGTGTATGTCACCCTTCCTTCAAGTTGTTGAGTTTGCATGGGTGCACTGGTTGGATGCCCTGTCGGCTATAGCGGTACCGGCGCTGCCGACGGGGCTCTTTTTATCTTTCGAGATAGACAACGGTTACCATCCATATTGGAAAGCCATTGTGTCCTTCTCGCTTTTGGCAGCAGGAGAAATAGGGGCGCTCGCCGGCATGCTCGGCGAGGGTTTTGTAGTGCACGCACCTCGCGCTGACATCGGCCGCCATCGCCCCGTCCACAAAAACGGCTACATGAGGTTTCGCTGTTGACCCGCGAGGAGTCGGGACCAGCTCCGTGGAGACCTCGACCGGGAATATCCCGCTTTTTCTCCTGCCTGCCCACTTGTCATCCTCGATGTAGACACAGTCTCCGTCCACGCCCACCGGCAGTTCTCGTCCGCACATCTTCGACAGCATTCGCGCCGTTTGCACCTTGGATGTCGCCGCCTCGCATTCGGGGGAATGCCTGTCCTCGAACCTGACGTCGCGCCCAAGGCCCTTGCAGGCATCGAGCCACGCGAATATCTCCTCGGGCTCGTCGATCATCATGACGACGGTCGGGATTCCCTTGGCGTACCATCCCGTCATTCTGCACGACACAGTGATTCTGTATCCGAGCTCCGTAATGTCCTTGAACGTGTTTCCGAGAGCCGACGCTGCCCCAAACACCTTTCCTTTGTACGCGAGCGCGAAGCCGTCGTCCGCGGTGTCCCATACGCCACCCGTGAGCTCGCTTCTCAGCCGCATTGGCTTCGTCACGACCTCGGCATCGAACACATCACCTTTACGAATCTTCCTCAACGGCTCGCCGTAATAGACGTATACGGTGCGCTCGCACTCACCGCGAAATGATATGGACTTGCCAACGCCTACCTGCTGGCCAAGCTTAGCGGCAGCAGCGTCCTCCATCATATCTTTCGCCGTGCTGAGAGCGGCGTTAGCGGCGGCTCTCGCAATGTCACCGAACAATCCCATGGGTCACTCCTCAAACGTTTTCCTGGCCATTTCGTCAAGCGATACGCCCAACGCGTCCGCTATGGCCTTCGCTTTTCCAAGTGTGGGCTCCTTGGCTCGTCCGCTAAGGAGCGCGGAGATCGTTGAGCGCGGGGAACCGATTTTGCTGGCCAATTCTGCCGGCGACATATCCTTTTTGTCGAGGTAAAAAGCAAGTACGTAGCGGTATTCCATGCCGTAGCGATCCTTATTCCTTCAGGAGGTTTCTCTCGAGGGACGCTGCGACATCAAGAAGAACTGCGCGGCCAGTCTTGTCGAGTGAGTAGAAAATGGCAGCAAGCCTGTCCGCATCACGTCCGGTTGCATCGTCTATTAGCTGGGGTGCCGACTGTCTTCCAACAAGTTCGTCAAGGCTGATCTTGTAGTAGTCGGCAAGTCGACAGAGGACATCGGAATCGGCTTCTCTGACCTCGCGTTCGTAGTTTTGGTAGGTCTTCTTCGGAATGCCGAGAACTTTTGCAACGTCTTCCTGCGTCAAATGACGCATGCGGCGGTATTCCTTGAGCAGCATCGCTTCTCCTTTCTACATAAGAAAAAGATACCCGCTTTGGGGACTTTCCGCAACATTTTATCTTGCTAAGTACCCATAATGGCGTTATAGTCTCTTACCGAGATACCCAAAACGGGGATGCCGGAAGGAGGAACGATGAAAAACAACATTGCAGCCGAGCGTGCGCGTCTGAAGATGTCGCAGCAGGACCTGGCGGACGAACTGTGTGTATCCCGCTCTGCCCTCGGCGCTTGGGAGGCCGGCGAGACCCCTGTGAAGGTGAGCATGCTCTGCCAAATGGCTGACCTGTTCGGATGTAGCCTCGATTACCTCATGGCTCGCACGGAAGAGCGAACAGTAAAGACGGTGTCCTAGATGGACGCCAAGGAGCACGAGGAGAAGCCCAAGACCCCGCGCGAGATAGCGCTCGACACCATGTGCTCGACGCTTCGGGCGGCGTACCGGGAATGGGAGAGGAAGGAGGGGAGCAAGAGACAGTGAGGCCATGGTCGACACGTGAGATCCGGTACCTGAGGGAGCACGCCGGCGACGGAGCCAAGGAGATAGCCAAGGCGCTCGGACGGACTACCGAGGCCGTGAAGCTCCAGGCGAGGAAGTGCGGCATTTCGCTCCGGCAGCGCTGGATGTGCCCGAAGTGCGGGCGCATGACGTTCAAGCCGCTGAACAAAGCGAACGGCTGGTGCGCGGAGTGCACGAAGGAGGGCCACGTGGCAGACCTCAGGGAGCAGGCCAGCGCGATGCGCGAGGAGGCTGCGAGGTCCAAGCGGAACGACCGCGAGCGGCAGAGGTGCTACAGCGCCAAGAGCCGCGCGAAAAAGTCCCAAAAATAAAGACCCTAAAAAGCACCCTAGCCCTGACCTGCGGAAACATCAGAAGGGAACACAAGATGTACACATACAAAGAAGCGAGCGCCCCCAGCTACCAACTTGTGAGCACTCGCCGAAACAGCCCCAGACATGAGGCTCAGACCATCATAGCACCCAAGTCATACCGACCGACCGTTCGCGAGCAGCTCGACTCCGATGCGTTCAGGGCGGGGGCCATGGTCGGCTTCATCGCCGCCGCGGTCCTGTTCGCGGCGGTCCTGACCGTCTTCGTCCTCCCGACGATGGACGGCGCGATCCAGGCGGCAAAGGCCGCATGCGCTGCGGGGGCCGTCAATGCGTAACGACGAGAGATACCGCCAGAAGCCGATGAGCAACCAGCTCGAGATATTCGGCCTCGGCGCGGACGGCGAGCAGGACATGGCGGACGCGCGAGCATGGATAGGCGAGCACCCGCGGGCGTGGGGCTTCATGGTCGAGCAGGCCACCCGCCTCAACCGCAAGGGCTACGTCTCGATCAACTACCTCATCCACATGGTGCGCAACGAGCTGCACGTCGGCGTGAAGAACGGCCTCGCGCCGAGCCTCGCCCGCATCATGGAGGCGCGCTACCCGCACCTGAGGGACGCATTCAACAAGCACCGTTCCAAGAGCGACGGTTTCGTCGATGAGTAGGAGCAGGAGGACCGCGAGGGACGCGGGCACGAGGTTCGAGCGCCTGGTCGCCGACTACCTCGCCGGGAGGCTGGGGGCCGACATCGACAGGCAGGTCAAGACCGGCTCGCACGACACGGGAGACATCCGCGGCGTGTCGGTGGCCGGGCGGGGCATCGCAATCGAGTGCAAGGACTACCAGGGCAGGCACGAGCTGCCCAAGTGGCTGCGCGAGGCGGAGACCGAGCGCAGGAACCGCGGGGCGGACTACGGCGTGGTCGTCTGGAAGCGCCGCGGGACCGCCATCCCCGGCGAGCAGTTCGTGACCATGACATTGGAGACGTTCGCGGCGATGCTCGCGGGCGCAGGCAGGGAGGAATAGCAATGGAGAGCACAAACATCCCGGTGGAGATCGAGGCCAAGTTCAAGCAGGCCACCGTGAAGGGCGGCGTCGCCGTCCTTCAGTTCGAGGTCGACACGGAGGACAGCGCGGCGTTCGACGCCATCCGCAAGAGCGGCGAGGAGGTCTGGCTGTCCATCCAGAGCAAGCAGCCCCAGATCCTGTTCGTTAGCCACGACGGGGAGGTGACCGAGTGATGGCCGACTACAAGGGGATGCTCGCCGAGCTGGCCGAGCTCGCCACGGAGGAGCAGGCGATGCTCACCATCTATGGCATAACCAAGTCCGACGAGGCGTTCGACAGGTTCTTGGACGCGCGCGAGAGGCTGGCCAAGTGGATTGTCGAGCACGCCGCCGTCATCGACGAGGCGATAACCGAGAAGAAGTACAACGACATGCTCAACGAGGAGGTCAGGTAATGGCAGAGGAGAGTAAGGCCGAGGAGGTCGTGGCTGAGGTCATCGAGGAGCAGGAGGCGTCGTCGCTCATCGTGACCTACGCGCCCTCGTCAATCGAGGCGAACTTCGACGCCCTCGAGAAGCGCGTGCGCAAGACCGTCGAGCTCTACAAGGGCGCGACCTACGACCTCACCAAGGCCGACAAGATCAAGGAGGCCAAGAACGACCGCTCCTACCTCAACGGGCTCAAGTCCGAGATAGAGGAGCGCCGGAAGGCCGTGAATCGCGAGTACAACAAGCCGCTCGCCGCCTTCGAGAAGCGCTGCAAGGAGATCACGTCCATCATCGACGGCGCGTCGGACGGCATCAAGGCGCAGCTCGACGAGGCGGAGGAGAGGCGCAGGGCGGGGGCGAGGGCCGCGCTCGAGGCCCACTACAGGGAGTTCGCCGAACTCCTCGCGCCGGTCGTGCCCTACGAGCGCCTGCACGACGACAAGTGGCTCAACAAGTCCTTCGGCGAGGTCAAGGCGAAGAAGGCCCTCGAGGAGAAGGTCTCCGCCGTCGCGCGCGACTGGGACACGCTCAAGGCGCAGCGCGACTCCATGGCCCACTACGAGGTCGCCGAGCGCGAGCTGTTCCGCACACTCGACCTGGGCTCGGCGCTCAACGCCGCCCGCGCCGCCGACGAGGAGGACGCCCGCATCGCCGCCATGCGCGAGGCGGTCGAGTCCAAGCCCGCGCCGCGTCCCGCGCCGAGGCGCCAGACGGAACCCGCCGTCGCGGTGCGCCCCGAGCCGTCCTGCGCGTGGACGGTCGAGATCCCGTCCGCTACCCGCTCGCAGATGGAGCTGCTCGCCGCGGCGCTGCGCGAGCGCGGCATCACCGGCACCATCAAGTGCAAGGGGGTGTGCTAGATGGCCGACGAGGAGATGACGCTCTCCCAGGCGATAGCCAAGGTGCAGCGCTCCGTGACAGTCCCCAAGGCGCGCTACAACGCATTCGGGAAGTTCAGCTACCGCTCGTTCGAGGACATCGTCGCCGCGCTCAAGGAGCCCTGCAAGGAGGCGGGCGTGGCGTTCACGCTCCAGGACGGCATCTGCAAGGTGGGCGAGCGCTACTACGTCGAGGCGACGTGCACGCTGTTCTTCGATGACGGGCACGGCGATACGAGGGAGTTCAAGGCCTACGCCCGCGAGGCGGAGCACAAGAGCGGTTCCGACGACGCGCAGGTGACCGGGATGGCGTCGAGCTACGCGCGCAAGTACGCGCTCTGCGGCCTGTTCGCCATCGACGGGCAGAGCGACCCGGACGCGCTGTCGGACAGGCCCGAGAAGGAACCGCCCGAGAGCGGCGGCTTCACGGCGAAGTGCAAGGCCTGCGGCACGGCCTACACCTTCGAGTCGAAAGAGCAGTACGAGGAGTTCAAGAGGCGCCCCGGCTGCTGCGCCACGCCTACGTGGCGCGTCCTGTAGGCCATGCAGGACATGTACGCGCAGCGCGAGGAGCTGTTCGAGCGCCTCATGGCGGAGCTGGACACGCTCAGGCGGACGGGCCAGCAGTACGCCGAGAATGAGGCGGACTACCGCAAGGCCCTGCGCATCGCAATCCTCGAGGAGCGCTCCAAGGGCACGCCGGTGACCATCATCGGCGACCTGTGCCGGGGGCGCGAGGAGATAGCCGAGAAGAAGCAGCTGCGCGACTGCGCCGAAGCTCTCTACAAGGCATCGAGCGAGGCGATCATGGCCCTCAAGCTGCGAATCAAGACAGTGGACGCCGACATCCAGAGGACATGGACAAGCGGCGGAGAGGAGACATACAGATGAGCATCAACAGAGTGGTCGTGTCGGGCAACCTGACCCGAGACCCCGAGCTGCGCGCCACGCCGGGCGGCACTCAGGTGCTTGGCTTCGGCGTGGCCGTCAACGACCGCCGCCGCAACCAGCAGACGGGGGAGTGGGAGGACTACCCGAACTTCATCGACTGCACCATGTTCGGCAACCGCGCCGAGGCGCTCTCGCGCATCCTGCGCAAGGGCATGAAGGTCGCCATCGAGGGGAAGCTGCGCTACAGCTCCTGGGAGGACAAGAACGGTGGCGGCAGGCGCTCGAAGGTCGAGATCATCCCCGACGAGGTCGTCCTCATGAGCCAGAACCTCAACGGCCAGCAGGCCCCGCAGCAGTACGCGCCGCAGGGATACCAGCAGCAGTACGCGCCCCAGCAGGCACCGCGGGCATATGCACCGCAGCCGGCGTCCCAGCAGCCCGCGCCGCAGTGGAACGCCCAGCAGGCCTACCAGCAGGCCCCGCAGCAGGCACCGCAGCGGCCCCAGCAGGCACCGCAGGCCGCGCCGCAGCCGGCACCGCAGCAGCCGGCACCCGCCCAGCAGCAGCTGGACGTGTACGACGAGGACATCCCGTTCTGATGGGGCACGTACCCGACATCTTCCGCGACCACTGGGAGGCGGCCCTTTTCGCCGCCTCCTTCTCCGCGGGTTTCCTGTTCTTCTCTTCGCTTCTCTGGGGGTGGTTCTGATGGCGAGCAAGTTCACGTGGTTCCCGAAGCTCACCGCCGCCCTCGAGCGCGTGCCGGAGGGGCCGCGCGGGGAGCTGTGCTGGGCCATCATCCAGTACGGCACCAACGGTATCGAGCCGGAGTTCGCCGACTGGGCGCTTTCCGCCGTGTTCGAGAGCCTGCGAGAGGACATCGACAACAGCCTCGCCGCCCGCAACAAGAACAAGGGCGGCAGGCCGCGCAAGGACTCCAAGTGCGAAACGGGGGTTTCGGAGGATACGGAAACCTCGGAAACGGGGGTTTCGGAAAACGGAAACGGGGGTTTCGGGGTTTCGGAAACTACCGAAACGGGGGTTTCGGAACCTGAAAACCCCTCCTTATATACCAATCCATACCAGTCCATACCAAACCAGGCCATTCCAGTGCAGGGCAGTGCGGACGCGTGCGCCGCGCCCGAGGGCTTCGAGCCGCCGACCGCCGAGGAGGTCGCCGCGTACTTCGGGGCCAACTGCCTGAACGGCGACCCGCAGGCGTTCTTCGACTTCTACGCGTCGCAGGGCTGGCGCAAGTCCAACGGCATGCCGATCTCAGACTGGCAGCCGCAGGCCCGGCAGTGGCACCGCCGCCAGCGCGAGCTCGACGCCGAGGCCCGGAGCCGCGGCAAGCCCACCGCCTCGGAGGTCGAGGCCGCGACGTTCAGGCCGACCAGGACGCCCGAGGAGGCGCTGGCCGAGCAGGAGCGCCGGTGGGCGTCCGAGCACCCGGGCATCGACCCGGCCAAGGTCGAGGCCCCGCGGGGCACGACCGCGAGCAGGGACCGGTTCGGGCTGTACCAGGACGCGCAGAGGCTGCTGGCCGCCCGCGCCGCGTGCGAGAGGAGGCTCTCATGATCCTCGACGCGGGCCTGCTGAGGGGATGGCCGAAGGAGCGCGCCGAGCTGTACGGCAAGCCCCACCTCGGGGCGAGGTACACGCACGACACGGCATACGAGCCGACGCAGGCCCGGTGCGCGGTGTGCGGCAGGCGCGCCTCCAACTGCCACCACGTCGCCCGCAGGTCGTGGGGAAAGACGTTCAGGCTCGTCACGACAAACGGGGTGTGGGAGCTGCGCAGCCCGCTGTTCGCCCTGTGCGGCTCCGGCACGACCGGGTGCCACGGGAAGTTCCACGACGGCGGCCTCAGGGCCGAGTGGGTATGGCGCACCGGGGCGGCCGAGGAGGCATGGTGGTCCGGCACGCTGCTCAGGGAGTATCCGCCGCACAGCCCCGACCTCTACGAGTTCGGCTACTGGCTGGTGACCGACAGATACGGCAACGAGATCATCCGAGAGGTGAAATGACGATGGAGATCACCAACTGCGAGCAGTACGTGCTCGCCGAGCTCGACTACGAGCAGCGCCGCAACGAGCGCCTCGTGGCCGAGAACAACAAGCTGGCCAAGCAGCTCGACGCCATGACAAAGAGGGCCAACGGCTACCGACAGATCATCAACCGGCCCAAGACGCCCGTCGAGGCGCTCGCGGACGGGGTCATGCGCGAGGAGATGCTGACCCGCTTCACCTACGCCGAGGTCACGGACGTCAAGAGCGCGTTCAGCGGAAGGTTGCTCGGCTTCGACGAATGGTGCCACGATGCGATGCGATATGTGGCGCTGGCGGACGACGTCGGCGAGGAGGAGTTCACCCGGTTCATGCGCCGGGACCTCAAGAAGATCTACGACGAGAAGGTGGCCGGATGTTCCAAGTAGGGGCCGCCGCCCACGGCAGGGGCGAAGGGGCAGGCCGATGAATGGCGAGAGGGCCGTCGCCGCGGCCATCCACGCCGGGCTCCAGAGCGACGAGGTGACCGACCTCTACACGGGCGACTGCAGGGGCTGCGGCGAGTGCTGCTCGCGCTTCCTGCCCGTGAGCCCGTTCGACCGGGTGCGCCTCGAGGCGTACGTGCGCCGGAACGGAATCGAGCCCGCCGAGCCCAGGGCGGAGTGCGACCTGCTGTGCCCGTACCTGACGGACGGGCGCGAGTGCGCGGTCTACGCCGCTAGGCCCGAGATCTGCCGGGCGTACCGGTGCGACAGGCACAAGAGGGGCGAGCTCGGCATGTTCTTCGGCGCGGAGTGCGCCGAGGTGACCGACATGCGCGAGCTCGCGGAGGCGATGGCCCGCGACGTCTACAGGAAGGAGCAGGGGAATGGCTAGGAACGTCTACGGCGGCTACTGCCGCGAGTGCGGCAGGTGGACGCCTCCCGGGTTCGGGCACTTCGAGCGCTACCGCGGCGGCTGGCGCGTCCACTGCGTCGAGTGCGCGAGCGGGCGGAAGCTGCCGCCCGAGGGAGACCAGGCGGCGCAGGACATGCGGCGCCACGTAAGGAACATGGTGAACGACGGAAGGTACGGGAAGAGGGGATACAGATGACGGGGAACGAGAGGCCGGACATCTATGCGGACGGACTCCGGGAGGAGCGCTGCGAGAACTGCCTGCACTGCTGCGCGACGGTGCTGCGCACCGTCCACGGCGTGGAGCGCACGGAGTGCGAGTGCGGGCGCAGGCCCGAGTTCGTGCACAGGACGCAGGCGGAGGCCGTATGTAACTACTGGGAGGCGCGATGAGCGACCACCCGGAAATCATCGAGCCGGTCAGGAAGATGCTCGAGGACAGTGCCGCGCGCTCGGCAGTGAGCGCACACGCCAAGGCCACGCGCGCCGTCGGGTTCCTCGAGGGCGTGAGCATGTGGCTCTGGAATCAGGTCGGCCCGAACCTGGACGACGAGATAGCAGCCGAGTACGACAGGCGCGTGGCGGACATAGCGGATTATGTCGGCCTGCCGCCGAGGGAGGGATGATGGCAATTATCGAAATGCCAAAGGGCGTGACCCCATCCATGATCCCCGAGTATGCAACGCCCAACGAATGGGCCGAGGCTTTCAACGTGAGCCTGAGGACCGTCTACAGGATGTGCAGCCTTGGGAAACTAATAACCGTGAAGGTTCGCGGCAGCATCCTCATCTACCGCGACTCATCCTTTGTGCTGCTGGGGCTAGATAGGTGATAGCAATGGCGAATATCGAGTTACCAAAAGATGCCGAGGGCCGCGAGATTCCGCTGGACACCAAGATCTTGTACAACGAGGACGGCAAGTGTTTTAAGGTCAACCGCTTTACCTATTCTGTGGTACAGACGATACCCGGCCTAAAGTGGGGCGTCGTGTTCATGGATTGCCGATACGACTATTGCAGCTCCTTCTACCTCACGCCACCGGAATCGCCCGACACTTGGGAGGAGCTGGAAGAGGACTTGGGCAGGGGCGCGGACGCGCTGAATTACGAAGCCTGCGCCTATTTTGGCATGAGTGCGTGCAACTGCTCATCGTGCATCGCCGACAAAGGCGGAACCTGCGAAAGGGTTGCCATGCGCGACATTCTCACCCGCATCCGCAAGCTGAGGGGTGAGGCCTGATGGCGACGCACAGGCTCAAGATTCAAGAGCAATACGCCGACGCCGTCCTGAACGGCACCAAGACGTTCGAGATTCGCAAGAACGACCGGGGTTACAAGGTCGGCGATGAGATCGTATTCGACGTTGTCACGAACGAAGGCTACGCCGTCGGGGAAGCAGCCAGGCATCCGCTCAACGGTGAAGTCTACCGAATCGACTACATCCTCGACGACTTCGAGGGCCTTGCCCAGAAATACGTGGCGCTGGCCATATCCAAGGTGGACGAATGATTACCGATGAAAAGCGCCGCGAGGCGGCGGCGAAGGAGGTATAGCCATGGCATACAGCGACTACGGCGCGTTCGTGTACCTCAACGGCGAGCGCAGAACCGACAAGGAGGACGTAGGCGTATACGACACCGACGAGGGTTCCCTGCCTACTGGACTCCGCGTGTACGCGAACATCATGAAGCACCATGACGGATTCGAGTGGTTCGAGTTCTCGCACCATGGAGTCATGGGCGACGGCAATGTCCGCGTCGGGTGCTACAAGCAGGGTTGGCCGGAGGTCTACGAGTGGGAGGACGGCGAGGACAAGCCGACCATATACACGTTCGATGACCTTTCCCGCAAGTTCGGGTGGGACGGTTACAAGGAGTACGGCGACACGAGGTACGCCGCAGACGAGTACGACGAGGAGTTCGACTTCCTTGGATGGCACTTCCACTTCTGGGGCGACGATACCGGCGGTACTCCGAGGTATGGGGCGACCATGAGCCGCGACGGAGAGACCTGGGAGTGCGACTACGACTGTATGTTTGGAGCTGGTTTCGATGACATTCACTAGCGAAGAGCGACGCGAGATGGCTGAGAACCTGCGACACCTGACTATCGGCCACTCCATCCAGTACAAGGAGCAGTTCTTCGACGAGCTTGCCGAGGTGGTGGTCGGCTTCGAGGACTACCATGACTTCGATGTTGTCCTCGATAAGCTCGCTGATCTCATTGACCCGGAAGGGGGAGACGATGATTAACGACGAGGAGCGCAAGCGAGCGGTGGCTGAGTTGCGCGAAGCATCGACCGGGGCATACCGCCACGTTGATTCACTCGACGTGATTGCAAACTCAATCGGCGTCGAGGTGGACGGCAAGTTCATTCACGAGGTTGAGAACGAGACGTACGCGGCCCTTGCAGACCTAATCGACCGTCCGACATGTCACAACGTCGCCGACTACACCAAGGAATCATTCAAGTGCTCAGAGTGCGGGTGCCGCGTGCTGGTGCCCGGCGACAGGCCGGACGGTGTGCTCGTCGTGACCTCCGAGGCGTTCCCAGTCGACTGGTACTCATGCCCGGTCTGCGGGGCGGTGGTGGTGGAAGATGAAGCGTATTAAGTTCGCAAGGCCGGTCGATTGCCCGACGTGCGGTGCGACCCCGTCGCACCAGAAGTGGAAGCCGCGCAAGCTGGTCTACACCAACGAGATGGTCGCGATAGGGGACGTCGACCCAGTCGACGCCGTCCACTGCCCTAGGTGCGACCTCGTCTTCGGCGTCGTGCATTACGAGCATGACGACACGTACATCACGAGCTGGACCGAGTTCGAGACTGTCCCACGGTATTGCCCGTGGTGTGGGGAGGATTTGACTGATGATTAGCGACGAGCAGCGCCGCGAGGCGGCGGCGAGCCTGCGCGGGTCGAGGGGCTTCTTCAACAGCCTGCCGAGGACCGTCCTCGAGCCGTTCATATTCGACATCTTCGAGCGCGTGCTCGAGTGCGTCGGCTATACGGAGGGCAACGTATTCGACTATCTCGCCGACCTCGTCGACCGCGGCGAGTGCGAGAACGTCTACGACGGGAGCGTCCAGGACTCGTGCGACAACGGCTTCCTGTGCTCGGTCTGCGGCTGCAAGGTCGAGGACGAGGAGCACTACCGCGTGAGCGGCGTCTGGAACTATTGCCCGCAGTGCGGGAGGAAGGTGCGGCATGGCTGACGAGATGAGGCCGGCGCCGTCGCCGTCCGTCGACCTGTGGAGACCGGATGGCCCCGCCGCGAGGGCCGCGGCCGCCATCATGGCCAACGCGGTGGCGAGCTTCAACGAGGCCCTCGTGCCCGTGCTGCGCGGCGTGAGGCGCGAGGCGAGGGCGCTCTGCAAGAGGCTCGACCCGAAATGGAGGCGCGCCCGGATTCGCGCGCTCAAGAGGTCCCGCCGCAACGTGGAGACGCTCAAGCGCGAGGGGAGGTGCAGGTGATGGCGACCGAGTACGTTCTGGACGCCGACAAGATCGCCCATTGGCGCATCGACAACCACGTCCCGCTGAAGCAGCTGGCGCGCGCCGCCGGGGTGAACCTCAGCAGCCTGAGCCATGCCATCAGCAACGGCAGGGAAGTGAAGATGAACCTGCTGCTCAATCTGGCGGAGGCGATGGGCGAAGACCCGCGCGACATCGTGAGGAAGAAGGTGGAGAGATGAGATTCGAGATAATCGAGCGCCACATCATCGACGTGCCGGACAGCGAGCTCACGGACGGCGGGCGCCCCCTGGGCGAGATGGCGGTCACCGATATTCTCGACGTCATCGCGGAGAACCCGCGCAGGTTCATCGAACAGTACGAGGTGTACTGCGAGGAGGTGATTCGCCTTGGGGGCAAGCTGTGATCCGGGCTACAACCTCCCGGACGGATGCACCGACGCGGCAATCGACAGGCGCTTCGGGGAGTGCGGCCCGACCTGCGCCGAGTGCGCCAAGATGCATGAGTGCTGCTGCGACTACGGCATCTGCGAGGTGGAATTCGACGACGCCTTACGGGAGAAGTTCGACGGGGCGGACGCGGAGCCGGGCGACGTCGCCTATTGGGCGCTCCCGTGGATAGCGGACCATATGAGGGACATGCAGGAGGCGGCGTGCGACATGTTCTGTGGCTGATGCCGCTGGCGGCGCTTACCACGCTGCTGGCTTGGGCGGCGAGGTCCGCATGGGCGCTCGCCGTGGTTCTGACCGTTCTCGTGCGCATGGCGTGCGGGTGAGATTGGAGGATTGAATGGACGAGATTGGAAGGCTGATCGGCAGGCTCATCGGGTGCCTCATCATGACGGTGCTCGTGTTGCTGTGCGTCGCCGCAGTGCTGTGGTGCATGCAGCTGGTCGTGGGGCTGGTCGCATGAGTGCGGGCGAGAGGGTGGCGCGGCAGCTCCGCGACGCCGCGGCCTTGCTGGAGTCCATGGCGGAAGACGTGGCGGGGGACATTGACGAGAGGTTCGTGCTGCCGCCCATAACGCTCACCATCAAGATAGGAAGCACCGACGAGACCCCGACCCTGTCGGTGAAGAAGGACTACCTCGCGAGGAAGCGCCTGGCATGACGTGGAGCTCCAACGGCAACGCCGAGCGCAAGCTCAAGGCGAGGCTCCGCGCCGAGGGCAGGCCGTGCCACATATGCGGACAGCCCATAGACTACAGCCTGCCGCCCGGCACGCCGTGGAGCTTCGAGGCCGACCACGTGGTGCCGAGGGCGAGGGGCGGAGCGGTGCTGGACTACGCGAACCTCGACGCGGCGCACCGCATCTGCAACCAGAGGAAGGGCAAGCACATGCCGGGCGACGCGAGGCCCGTCGAGATAAGGCGCACGAGGCTGTTCTAAAGGCTTGGGACAACTGAATAGGCGAGGCTGAAAAGCCTAACTGGAGGCGCGGTCGTCGGCACGGCTGCGCCTCACTGCTTTTCTTGGGCGCTGAGCCGCCGATGGCGGGGGCATCGCCCCTCCCCGGGGGTGCACGGACACCCATGCTGCTCAGTGCCGATTTCCCCCCGCCCCATGACCCCGGGGCGGGGGTAGGCCGCGAATCTCACCCGCATCGCACAATGCGGGCACGAGAAAGGAGGCCGGGATGCCGGAGATGCCGGAATCGGTCGCATCCGACGACTATCAATCGCAGATCTGGGCGAGCGTCACCGCATCGGGGCGCTTCTCCGACGAGGACGCTCCGAACCTCGCGCTGCTGTGCTACTGGCACGCCGTGGCGAAGGCAGCGGAGGATGCCATGAGCAGGGGCAAGTCCGTGAAGGTGCTCGACCCCGTCGGCTACAAGCCCATCAAGGCGAAGAACGGCAGGCACGCCATCATGGAGCGCCCGCACCCCGCCGTGTCCGTGCTCAAGCAGGCGACCGCCGAGATACGCGCGCTCAACGAGCTGCTCGGCCTGTCGCGCAAGGCAGCGCCCATCCAGGTGCAGCAGGCGCGTCCGCAGAGCGACGGCGCTAGGGTGTTGAGCCTCATGTTCGCCGACCGCGAGCGCAAGGCCAAGGCGGCGGGCGCCTGATGGAGCCCAGGCAGACGCCGACATACGAGGCCAACGTCCCGGAGGACCTCAGCGGCGACGGCGGGATGGCGTGCGAGCTCGCGACCGCCTACTTCGGCGACCCGCTCCCGTGGCAGCCGCACCTGCTCGACGCGATGCTGGCCCGCGACGCGCGCGACAAGTACCTGCTGCGCACGCTGGGCATCTCCATCCCGCGCCAGAACGGAAAGAGCTGGGTCGTGCGAGCAAGGTGCTTCTACGGCGCGCTCAACGGCGAGAAGATCCTGTACACCTGCCAGCACGGCGACACATCCGACCAGATGTTCAAGGAGCTGTCCCAGCCATTCGAGGACGAGGACGAGACCGAGCTGCACGACCTCCTGCTCGCCGTGCGCAAGACGAACGGGCAGCAGGCCATCAGCCTCAAGAACGGCGGACTCATCCGCTTCACCACCCGCACCAACTCGCTGGCGCGAGGCAAGACCTACGACGTGCTCATCTACGACGAGGCGCAGGAGCTCACGGACACGCAGCAGGCGGCGTCCCTGCCTGCAATCTCGGCGAGCGCGATGCACAACCCGCAGACCATCTACCTCGGAACGCCGCCAGGCCCCGACAACGTCGGCACGGTGTTCCGCGACCTCCACGACGACGTGCACGACGGCGAGTCCGAGATGGCGTGGATCGAGTGGGGCGCGGACGAGATAGGCGACGTCCACGACGAGTCCCGCTGGTACGAGTACAACCCGTCCATGGGCACCGTGCTCAACTACGAGGCCGTCAAGGGCGAGTCCGAGCAGATGCAGCCCGACGTGTTCGCGCGCGAGCGCCTCGGGTGGTGGGCGAAGACGGGAGGCTCGCTCCTCTACGCCCTGTCCTCCAAGAAGTGTGACGGGTGCCGACGCGACTCAGCGCCCACTGACGGAAAGCTCGCCTTCGGCGTGAAGTTCTCCGCAGACGGCTCCAACGCCGCGGTGTCCTGGGCGCTCGCCGACAGGGACGGACCGTCCTACGTCGAGCTGTACGACGTGATGGGCGCTTCGGGCGGAACGGTCGCGATCTCGGACATGCTCCTGCGCAACCGAGATGAGATCGCGTGCGCCTGCATCGACGGCAAGTCCGGAGCGGACGCGCTCAAGCGGCGGATGCTCGACGGCGGCTTCAGCAAGTGCGCGCTCGTGATGGGCACGCCCGCAATCGTGCAGGCTGCGGCGTCGATGCTCAAGGACGAGGTCGACTCGGGCACGCTGTCTCACATCGAGTCGCCGGCGCTCGACGACTCGGCGCGCAAGTCGCTCAAGCGCGACATAGGCAGGGACGGATGGGGCTTCGCGGACGGCCCCGACTCCATCGCCGCCCCCATCGAGTCCGCATCGCTCGCCCTCTGGGCGGCGAGAACCACGAAACGAGACCCGCGAAGGGAACAGGAGGCCAGCTTCTGATGGCAGCAGTGAACATGGAACTGGCGGGGCAGGTAGCATCCGCCGCAGGCTTGGAGCCGGGCGACGCGGCGCTCGTCCGCGAGCTCATGACCGTCTGGCGCGAGCATCGAGCCAGCAACCTCGAGCGCGAGGACTACTACCTCGGGCACGTGTCGGTGAAGGACCTCGGCATCGCCATGCCGGCGAGCCTCGCCAAGAAGATCAACCCGCGCGTGGACTGGCCCCGCAAGGCCGTGCATGCGCTCGCCGACCGCTCCATCTTCAACGGTTATACGTGCGCGGATGAGCAGACGGGCAAGACGCTTCGCGCCATCTGCGAGTCGAACCAGCTAGAGCGCCTCTACCGCAAGAACCTCATCGGCGAGCTGAAGCACTGCTGCGGCTTCTGGACCGTGACAGACGGCGGCGGCTACCCGGTCATCTCGGCGTACCCCGCCACCGCGGCGGCGGCGCTCTGGGACGACGCTCGCAAGGCCATCAGGGCGGGACTCGTCGTGGCTGAGTCCAAGAAGATGCCCGGCGACACCGAGCGCGTGCCGACCGTGGTGCACCTGCTCACCGACGACAGCCTCGTGGTGCTCACGCGCGACGGCGGCTCGTGGGTAGCCGAGTACCGCGAGCACTCGATGGGGCGCTGCCTCATGGAGCCGATGGCACACGGCGCGACGCTCGAGCGCCCCTTCGGCACCTCGCGCATAAGCCGCTCCGTGATGAGCATCACCGACGACGCCATCCGGCAGCGCGCCCGAATGGAGGTCGCCGCCGAGGCCGCGACCCTGCCGCAGACTTGGCTACTGGGCACCTACAAGAAGATGCTCAACGACGGCAACAAGTACGACGCCTCGATGGGCGCGGTCAACGAGATCACGAAAGACCCGGACGGCGACAAGCCCACGGTCTGGCAGTCCGCGCAGCTCCAGATGGCACCGCTCACGGAGTACCTGCGCCAGCTCGCCTGCCAGATGTCGGCCGTGACCAACGTGCCGGTGAGCTTCTTCGGCGTGTCCAACGACAACCCGTCCTCCTCGGACGCTATCGCCGCGTCCCTGGAGCCCTTGGTCATCGACGCCAAGAACCTCAACCGCGACAACGGCACGGCGCTGCGCAACGTGGCCTACATGGCGCTCGCCGTGGCGAACGGCACCGATTTCGCCACCGAGCGCGACGCGGGGCATGAGATCAACCCGCGATTCCTGTCCCCGGCGTACCCGTCCACGGTGAGCCTGTCCGACGCGCTGCTCAAGCAGGTGCAGGCGCTCCCGAAGCTCGCCAACTCCACGGTGGCCTACGAGATGCTCGACTACACGGACGAGCAGATCCAGCGCATCGAGTCGGATGCCAAGAAGGCGCAGGCGGGCGCGGCTATCGCATCGCTGTTCGAGCCGAAGGAGGGCGAGAATGGCGGCGGTGCCGACTAGCCTGCTGGACGAGCTGACCGATGAGGTGAACGCGCTGTCGGCAGACGCCCAGGCGAAGGTGAGGCCGGCGCTCGAGTCCCTGCTGTCGAGCTGGGAGCGCGGAGGTGGCGGCGATGTCGCCTCTCTCCGCGAGAGGGCCTACGAGACGATCGAGGCGGTGCTCGGGTACTACGCCGACACGTGCGCCGCCGCGAGGGCCGCAGAATACTACGACGCGGTCAGGGCGTCGCAGGGCTTCCCCGGGAAGTATCGGGCGGTCGCCGAGTCCATGCGAGACCCGGACGCCACGCTCGGCGCGGTTAGATATTTCATCGGCAAGGTCGTCGAGGGCGCCCCCGAGGTCTTTGTCTCGCGGTGCGTCACGAGGGTCGACGAGGAGATCAGGCGCGCCGCCAACAGGTGCGTCGCCCACAACGCGCGCAAAGACCCGGCAAAGCCGTGGTACGCCCGCGTTCCCCGTGGCGAGACGTGCGGGTTCTGCCTCATGCTCGCGTCGTTCGGCTTCTACGCCAAGACCGAGGAGGCGGCCGAACACTCGCACGCGCACTGCGACTGCCGAATCGTTCCCGGCTTCGACGGGGTGACCACAGTCAAGGGATACGACCCTGACGGGATGTACGAGAGGTATAACGACTGCCTGGCCGCGCTCGGAGGCCGCGACGGCATCGCCTCCGACTGGTACGCAATGCCGGAGGACGAACGCAAAGCGCTCGTGAGGCGCCACGGCAACAAGGAGGGGAAGGCGTACACCGCCTACCTCAACAACCGCGTCGCATCCGAGATAGAGCTACGCGACCCGTCCTGGTACGCGGGCGGCGAGCATAAGGGCATAACGTTCACGGACGATGCGGTGAGGCGCGACAAGGTAAAGAGGTGGAGGGTAGACCCCGGAGAGAGGAGAACCGCAGAGAAGCTGGCGGCACTGGGCTACAAGACCGAGTTCTGGGAAGACGAGGTGCACCTGAAGAGCGAGAACGCGCAGGGAAAAACGACCGTAAGCCGCGCCGACCTGTCCACGGGCATCGAAATCAAGACCGTGTACACGTCGAAATCGGAGAACACGTTCAAGTCGCACATGAAGTCCGTGGCCAACAAGAGCGGAGTGCGGTTCGCCGTCTTCGACGTCAGCGAGAACAAGTCGGTCACCGACAGCCAAGCCGAAGCGTGGATACGCAAGTACATGAAGAGGTACGGAATCTCCGAAGTGCGGATGCTGGGGCACGACGGGTCGCTCCAAACGATAAAAAAATAGGCGGGGGCTGCATGTCTCAATAGGTGAGTCAAACAGCTTCCGCCTAACCCCATCTTACCGCATGGCCGCCCACGGGCGGCTTTTTTCATGCCGAAAAACGCCAAACAGGCCAAATCTCACGCCCGTAGGACACTGCCGCGCGACAGGGCCGCACGGCCCGAAACGCACATCTAAGGGGCTCGGCCGCACGGCTGGCCCGACGGGCCGCACGGTCCGGGAAAGGACGCGACATGGCAGCAGAGACCAACACGGAGCCCACGGGCGGTACGGAGCCGACCGGGGGCGAGGAGCCCGACTACAAGGCGCTCTACGAGGCCGAGAAGGCGCACTCCCGCAAGTGGGAGAAGCAGGCCAAGGCCAACAAGAGCGCGGCAAGCGCACTCGACGAGGCCAACCAGGCGAAGAAGACCGCCGACGAGAAGGTCGCGGAGCTCGAGAAGCGACTCGACGCCAAGGAGAAGGCCGAGGCGCGAGCCAAGACCGCCGCCAAGGTCGCGCAGGAGAAGGGAGTCCCCGCCGAGCTCATCGTCGGCGAGGACGAGGAGAGCATGGCCGCATGGTGCGACAAGATGCTCGCCGCATTCAAGACAAAGCCCGCGCCGCGAGTGGAGAAGCCCGGCAGCTTCGACAAGGGCGGCAAGGGCGGGGACGAGGCGCTGCGAGACTTCGCCAAGCGCCTCCTGAAGTAAGCCAAACCCGAAGAAAGGCACAGAAATGGCTGCAAACGACACCCAGAAAATCAAGCTGCCGTCCAGCGTGGTCTCCACCATCATCGGCAAGGTGAAGGACACCTCCACCATCGCCACGCTGAGCCCCAGCACGCCGCAGAAGTTCGCCGACACGACCTATCTCGTGTTCAACCCGACCGCAGAGGCCGAGGTCGTCGCCGAGGGCGGCAAGAAGTCCGGCTCCGAGATCTCCACCGACCCCGTGGTCGCAAAGCGCGCCAAGATCGTCACGACCACGCGCGTCTCCGACGAGCTGAAGTGGGCCGACGAGGACAACCAGCTGGAGATCATCTCCAACATCATCGCCGACCAGACCGCCGCCGCGGGCCGCGCGCTCGACTACATCGTCTACCACGCCATCAACCCCAAGACCGGCCTCGGCCTCACGGGCTACACCGCCCTGACCGCTGACAAGGACGTCCACAGCGTCGCCAAGACCGACTCCCCGGTCGACGACATTGACTCCCTCTCCGACGCCCTACTCGACTACGGCATCAACGGCATCGCCATGAGCCGCCAGTTCGCCTCCGAGCTGCGTAAGCTGCGCGTGCCCGCCACCGGGCAGCGCCTGTACCCCGAGGTGCCGCTGTCCCTCAACGTGGGCAACCTCGACGGCATCCCCGCCTCCGTGTCCGGCACCGTGAACGGCCGTCTCGCCAAGACCCCGACCAAGGTCTCCGCGATCATGGGCGACTTCTCCGCCATCAAGTGGGGCATGGTCCGCGACATCACCGCCGAGGTCATCGAGTACGGCGACCCCGACAACACCGGTCAGGACCTGAAGGGCTACAACCAGATCGCCTACCGCACCGAGGCCGTCCTCGCATACGCGGTACTCGACCCGAAGGCCTTCGCCGTCCTCAAGAGCGCCTAGGGGGTACCGAGATGGCTCATCTAGTCCAGAAGTTCATCGTGGAGGACGCTGGCAAGGCGTCCAGCATCCTCCCGCAGCACGTTGCGCTCGTCTTGCCCGACGGCAAGCCGCTCGTGCTGCCCAAGAAGGTCGCCAACCCCGGCGCCAGCCCGACCGTCGCGAAGGTCGTTCAGGCCCTCGTCGACGCCGGGATCATGGAGGCCGAGTAGCCATGGCCGCGCTCGCCAGCGTGGACGACTACAAGGCCCGCTACGGCGAGCCCGCGGACGAGGCCCGCACCGGGGTGCTGCTGCAGGACGCATCGGACCTGATGCTCGCGGCATTCGAGGACCGAATCGGCGAGTACACCGAGGGGGCGTGCCCGGCATTCGACCGAGCGGCCCCCGCCGTGTGCTGCCTGCTCGTCAACCGCGTGCTCTCGGCACCGTCCGCGATGGCCGGCGCCACGCAGTACAGCCAGGGGGCGGGCATCTATACGGCATCGGTGACCTACGGCTCGGCGCTCGGCGATATGTACCTAGGTAAGAGCGACCTCAGGCGCCTCGGCCTCACCGGTCAGGCGCTCGGGTCGCTCACGCCGCTGGAGAGGGGAGGGGTGACCGAATGATGTGCCTCATCTCCGGCGAGACCGTGACCGTGCGCAATGCGGCCCAGTCATACGACGAGCTTGGCGAGCCTGCCGGCGAGACGGTGTCCGAGGAGGCGGTCGACAACGTCGTCGTGTGCCCCGGCGCGACCGCCGACCTCGACTCGACGCGCCCGAACGGCGTGACGGTCGCCTATACGCTCTGCTTCCCGAAGGGCGCAGACGTTGACCTCAGGGACGCGACGGTCACGGTGCGCGGCACCGACTACAAGGTGGTCGGCGACCCCAGGCGATACACCGCGGCCAATACGCCCGGCCCCTGGGACCTCACCTGCGAGGTGACCCGAACCGATGGCTAAGGCGAAGTGCGAGGTCAAGATCAAGTGGAAGGGCTGGAACCGCGGCGGATACGCCGAGGTCATGAACGGCGGGGGCGTGCAGGCCATGCTCGACCAGAAGGCAAACGCCGTCATCGCGTCCGCCAACGCATCGCTCGAGAAGAAGTCTGGCGACACGGGATACGTGTGTGACGTCATGGGCGGCTCCCTCGCCAAGGGGCGCTCGCTCCACACGGAGGGCGTCCACGCCTTCCGCAGTGAGAAGAAGCACAACCGCCTGCAGGCAATCTTCGGAGGTGACTGATGGACATCGAGAGGGTGGTCGCCAAGCGGCTCATGGACGCGACCGGCATCAAGTGCGTGCCCGACGTGCCGCGCGAGAGACCCGATGAGTTCGTCCAGGTCACCCTCGCCGCCACGAGCGCCACAAGGTTCATCCAGTCCCCGCGGGTGCTCGCCACGTCGTGGGCGAAGACCCGCAGGCGCGCACGCGAGATCGCCGAGGCCGTCGAGCGGGCGTGCGCCGCCATCGAGGACGAGCCGAACGTGTTCTCGGCCGTCCCGGACGGCACGTACCGATGGGACGACCCCGACACGGGGACTCCCAGATACCAGACGAACATCAACCTGACCATCTGCGAATAAGGAGCAATCATGGCAGAAAGCAACAAAAACAACGTCGCCAACGTCTCCAGCGCCAAGGGAGTCAAGGGCGGCTACATCTTCACCGCGCCCGCCGGAACGGCGCTGCCGACCGACTACAGGACCGCGCTGCCCGAGGCGTGGAAATGCCTCGGCTACATCAGCGAGGACGGCTACGTCGAGACGCTCGACACCGACTCCGAGGACATCAAGGACATGAACGGCGACCTCATGGCGTCGCCGCAGACCTCCCGCGTCGAGAGCGCGCAGCTCACGCTCGCCGAGATCAAGGCCGCGACCCTCAAGGTCATGTACGGCTCCGGCAACGTCAAGGACGAGGCCGGCATGATCACCGTCAAGCACAACGGCGACTCCACCGAGACGTGGCCCGCCGTGCTAGAGCTCGTGCTCAAGGACGGCCGCCGCTGGCGCAAGGTCGTGCCGCTCGCCCAGTCCTCCGAGCTGGACGACCTCACCCTCGCCGTGGGCGAGCTCGCCGCGCGCGCCCTCACGGTCAAGTACCTCACCGACGATGCCGGCAACACCTGCTACGACTACATCCAGTCCACCGAGACCGCGACCGCCAAGGCCGCCGAGACCCCGGAGGGCAAGTAATGACCGAGCTCACGTTCACCATCCCCGGCATCGACGGGGAGTTCACCGCCGACCTCGACGAACTGCTCAGCTACAAGACCAACAAGCAGTTCGCCAAGAGCGAGACTGAGCCGGGCGGGATGTTCGAGGCCTTCGAGCGCGTCTTCGCGGGCCGCGACGAGGAGTACATGGAGCGCCTCGGCGGCTCCGTCGAGTCCACGGGCGTGCTCATGCAGGCCGCATTCGAGGCGGCGAAGGCAAAAAACTCCCAGGATTCGTCCTCGAGCTCGAAGGGCACCGCGCAGAAGTCGTAGCGGACTTCCGCCAGTACTACGGCATCGACCTCCCTCTCGAGGGCGGACCGGACGACCTCCGGCGCGCCGCCCTCCTGTGGGAGCAGCTGCCGGAGGGGTCGAGGTGCGCGCGCCGCATGTACCCGGAGCTCAAGTGGAGCGAGGAGACGTACATGCTCTGGCGCATCGAGCACCAGCTCAGGAGCCTCGCTTGGGGACTGAGCGACAAGAAGCACCGGCCGCCGCAGGAGCCGCAGCCACTCAAGACGCCCGGACAGCTCGCGGAGCTCAAGAGGCACCAGCGCAACGCCCTCGCGAACAGGGCGGAAATCGACGAGATTCTAGGATTAGGAGGACGGGATGGCGACTAAGGGCGCTACCAGCGTAGGCTCGGCATGCATCACGCTCATGCCGTCCATGAACGGCTTCGCCGGCAAGATCTGCTCCGAGTTCGGCGACACGGGCTCCAAGGCCGGAAAGTCCTTCGGCGACTCGATGACCTCCGGCGTGGACGGCGGGGTCAAGCGCTCGGGCGGGCTGCTGAGCGGGCTCGGCACCGTCGCAAGGGGCGTGGGCACCGTCGCCGCGGCTGGCATGGGCGCGCTCACCACGGCGGTGACCGCAATCGGCGGCGCTGCGGTATCCGCATACGCCGACTACGAGCAGCTGGTCGGCGGCGTCGATACGCTCTTCGGCTCCGCGTCCGGCAAACTGCAGGGATACGCCGCGGACGCGTACAAGACGTGCGGCATGAGCGCAAACCAATACATGACCCAGGCGACCAGCTTCGCCGCATCGCTCGTGAGCTCGTGCGGCGGCGACGTGGCGAAGGCCGCCGAGTCCGCCAACACGGCGATGGGCGACATGGCGGACAACGTCAACAAGATGGGCTCGGACATGGCCGACGTCCAGAACGCCTACCAGGGTTTTGCCAAGCAAAACTACACGATGCTGGACAACCTGAAGCTGGGCTACGGCGGCACGAAGTCCGAGATGGAGCGACTCATCGCGGACGCCAACAAGCTGCGCGCGGCGCAGGGCAAGACCGCCGACCTCACCATCGACAGCTACGCCGACGTGGTCGAGGCCATCCACACCGTGCAGTCCGAGATGGGCATCACCGGCACGACCTCCAAGGAGGCCGCGACGACCATCTCCGGCTCCATCGGCATGGCGAAGGCCTCGTGGGAGAACTTCCTCACCGGCCTTGGCCGAGACGACGTCGACTTCTCGCAGCTCACCGAGCAGCTGCTCACGTCCGTCGGCGCGGTCGCCAAGAACATCGCGCCGCGCGTCGCGCAGATCGGGCAGGGCATCATCAAGGCGCTCCCCGCGGCGCTCTCCGGCATCGCGTCGGTGCTCACGCCCATCGTGTCCGAGGCGCTCGCCACGGCGTGGAACATCGCCGTCGGGGCGCTCGCTGGCATCGGAATCAAGCTGCCGAAGGTGGACTCCTCGCAGATCTGCTCGGCGCTTCAGGCCATCCTTGGCGTGGCCACGTCCGTCGGTAACGGCATCAAGGCGGCAATCGGGTTCATCGCGCCGCTCATCGCGCCAATCGGCACGGCGCTGCTCAACATCGCGCAGGCCGTGCTGCCGGTGCTTTCCACCGGCATACAGGTGGTGCTCGGCATCGTGCAGGCGCTGTCGCCGGTCATCGGCTTCCTGGTCACCGTCATCGCTGACGTGATGACGACCGTCTCGCAGCTCGTCGCCATCGCCATGCCCGCCGTGCAGTCCGTGCTGTCGGCGGTGCTGGCTGCGATGCCGCTCATCCAGGGCGCGATTCAGGTGGCGATGGGTATCATCTCCGCCGTCTGGAACGCGGTCTGGCCGGTGATCTCCGCTGTCCTGACCGGCGTGATGGACGCAATCTCCACTGCCGTCCAGGTCGCGATGGCCGTGGTGCAGACAGTCATCTCCACGGTCACCGCCGCGATAAGTGGAGACTGGGATACGGTCTGGAACACCATCAAGTCGGTAGCCGAGCTCGTCTGGTCTCAGATAGAGTTCGCCGTGCGAGCGGCCATCGGGGTCGTCGAGTCCGTGATAACGTCCACGCTCGATGGAATCAGCTCGATTTGGTCAAGCGTGTGGGACACCGTCCGCGATTTCGCCGAGGTGGTCTGGGGACGCATCAAATTCGCCGTCAACTCGGCGATAAATCAGGTCAGCGGCGTGATCAGCTCCGTGCTCAACAGCATCAGCTCCACGTGGTCGAGCATGTGGGGGAGCATCAAGAGCGCCTGCTCGTCCATCTGGGAGGGCATCAAGAGCGCGGCGTCCAACGGAATCAACTCCGTCTACAGGACCGTCACGAGCATCAAGGGAAAGATCACCGGGTTTTTCTCTGGCGCGCGCAACTGGCTCTTCAACTCCGGCAAGTCGATACTCAACGGCCTGAAGGACGGCATCATGTCCGCTATCGGCTCGGTGACCTCGGCGGTCTCCGGCGCAGTCTCCAGAATCCGCTCCTTCTTCCCGTTCTCGCCGGCAAAGGTCGGCCCCTTCTCCGGGCACGGCTACACGACCTTCTCGGGCAAGGCCCTCATGCAGGGCTGGGCGCAGGGCATCGGCTCCGGCACCGGCACCGTGGTCTCCGCCATCAGCGGCGCCATGGACACCGCGCAGGGGATGCTCTCGACGGGCCTGACCGTCGCGCCGTCCGCTGTCTACACTCCGGCGCGTCCCGAGGAGGATTCCGACGACGCCCTCGCCGGCATCCTGTCCGTCCTCGAGCAGATCAGGGACAAGGACGGAAACCTGTACATCGACTCGGAGCGCGTCTCCTCCGCCATCGCGATGCGCGGCAGGCACACGCTCGCCGCAAGGGGGTTCGCATGATATTCGGCGGAATCGACCTAACGCCGTACCTGCTGGTGACCAAGGTCACGAGACCGATTGTCCCCAAGGTGCGGCTCGATGAGACCGAGGTCCCCGGCATGGACGGCACACACGTCCGCGCCACGGGCCTCGAGCCCGTCGAGATAGCGGTCGACTGCAACATCGTCGGCGGCTCCCTCGACGAGGTCGCCGAGGCAAGGGCCGTGCTCGCCTCGGCGCTGTCCGGTGGCGAGAAGGCCCTCGTGCTCGACGACGCTCCCGAGCGCTACATGCTCGCGCGCTACAGGGGAGGGGCGGAGCAGGGGCGCAACGCACACATGCCGAATCTCACGCTCGGGTTCTACTGTGCAGACCCCGCCGCCTACGGGCAGCGGCGCTCCGAGCAGGTGACGGCATCCCAGCGCGCCGTCGCCGCCGGGGGCAACTACAGGGCCTACCCTACGGTCACGTGCAGGCCTCCGGCAGGCTCGAGCTGGACAATCACCAACGTCTCGACCGGGCGGTTCGTCCGCGTCGAGGCGTCGTTCACGGGCGCACAGACCGTCGTGCTGGACATGCGCGCCGAGCGCTGCACCGTCAACGGCGCGGACTGGCCCGTGACCGTCGCGAGCGACTTCTTTTCGCTCGACGGCGTGCAGCAGATCAAGACGAGCGGCGGCACCGCGACGCTCGAATGGGAGGAGAGGTGGCTCTAGGTGCGAATTGACGTATACACGTGGCAGGACGCCTACGTATCGACAATCGGCCCCGAGGAGCTGCTCGCCCTCACCCATACCGACGAGCTCAACGGCGAGGACAGCGTGGACATCGCCACGACCTTCGCGCTCAAGCAGGGCTACCGCCTCGTGTGGGCCGACCGCCTCGGCAAGGTCCACGAGCACGTCTGCCAAGACCCCAAGGGCCTCCACGCCGGAGGCGATACGGTCTACACGGACACGGCGATCAACTCAATCTGCGAGACGTACGGCGACTATATCGAGGACAAGCGCCCCTACGGCTACGGCTTCTTGCAGGCGCTGAATGTCTGCCTTGGGCCGACCCGCTGGATCGCCGGAACGGTCGACCAGACCGGCACCGTCGACAAGGGCCTGACCTTCTACCACACCTCGGCGCGCGAGGCGCTCCAGTCAATCTTGAAATGCGGCGGCGAGCTTGAGACTGAAATCACCGTATCCGGCGGCAGGGTGACCTCTCGCAGGGTGGGCATCCGCTCGCATCGAGGCGCGAAGGGCGGCCGCCGCCGGTTCACCTACACCAAGGACCTGGCATCCGTCTCCCGCACCGAGCATTACGGGGCGATAACGGCCTGCTACGGGTATGGAAAGGGCATCGAGACCGACACGGGCGGCTACGGGCGCAAGCTGACGTTCGGCGATATCAACAACGGCAAGAACTACGTGGAGGACGCGACCGCGCTCAAGCTGTACGGGCGACCCGACGGCAGGGGCGGGCACGCCCACGTGTTCGGGCAATATGAAAACTCGAACTGCGAGGACGCGGCGACGCTGCTCGCCGAGACCCGCGCGTACCTCGACTCCCGCAAGGAGCCCGGCATGACTTACGAGGCCGACGTCGTCGACCTCGTGCAGTTCGGGCGCGAGTGGGAGGGCGTCGCCGTGGGCGACGACGTCCAGATCGTCGACACGTGCTTCTCGCCGGCGCTGCGCTGCGAGGGCCGCGTGACCAAGCTCGTCACCGACGAGCTGGGCGGCTCCATGCGCGTGACGCTCGGGAACGTGACCGAGACAATCACGGACATGTTGCTGGCTCAGCAGCAGAAAGTGTCCAGCCTGTCGAAGCGCTCGTCCAACTGGGACGTGGCGGCATCGACGCCGCCATCGTACCTCCAGCAGGTCATGGACAGCATGAATACGCAGTTCAACCTCGCGGGCAACAGCTACGTCCACACGAGCTTCGAGCACGGCCTGATCTTCGGCTCCGTGCCCCTCGACGCGGACGGCCGCTCGACGACCGGCGACGGCATGGCCATGCAGCTGTGCTCCCAGGGATTCCGCATCGCCTCCGGCTGCAAAGCCGACGGCTCGTGGGACTGGCGCACCTTCGGCACCGGCGCGGGCTTCACGGCCGACCTCATCACGGTCGGCACGCTCATGGGCGACCTGATCAAGGCCGGAACCATCCAAGACAGGAGTGGCAAGAACTACTGGAACCTCGACGAGAGCGAGGTCCATCTAGGCCCCGGCGCCAAGCTCGACGGCAAGGACATCGCCGTCGCCGATGCCGTGATAGCGTCGGTGGACGTCGAGTACGCCCAGGGAACGTCGCGCGTCACCGAGCCGCAGGGCGGATGGCAGACCACGGCGCCGCAATGGGTGTCGGGCAAGTACATCTGGACGCGCACCAAGACCACCATGCAGTCCGGCGACATCGAGTACAGCGAGCCCGTGTGCATCAGCGGCAGGGATGGTATCGACGGCGTCAAGGGCGACAAGGGCTCGACCGGTACCGGCGTGAAAGGCATCGTCGAGCAGTATTACCTGTCAACAAGCAGCACTGCGCAGTCCGGCGGCAGCTGGTCGGAGGCCCAGCCCGCATGGGCAAAGGGCAAGTACATCTGGACGCGCAGCAAGATCGCGTGGACGGACGGCTCGACCACCTACACCGCGCCGTGCCTCGCCAAGGCCATCAACGGCAGCAACCAGATGGCCGGCAGCGCCATCGCGTCGCGCGTGAAGCTGTACGCGATGAACCAATCGGACAGCGTGCCGCCGATTAATGCGCAGAACCCAGAGCTGGGATGGTCCGAGGACATCCCGCAATGGTCGAACGGATATTTCGTCTGGTCGATGGAGCGCGTCACATACGGCGATGGCAGCGTCATCCACACGGCGCCGGTACTGGAGGCCGCGTACAACAAGGCCTACCAGAGCGCGCACGACCTCACGGGCTCGCTCAATGGCCTCGACACGACGGTGCAGGACCTCGCCAAAGACGGTGTGGTGACCGAAGCGGAGAAGGCGGCGGTCAAGAAGGCCAAGCAGGACGTGGACAAGGAGCGCGAGGAGCTCACGAGCCAGTACAACGCGCTGAAGTCGAACAAGGCCCTCAGTGCCAAGTTCCTCTCGTCCGTCCTCGGCCCCCGCTACACCAAGGCCTTCGGCACGACCGATGAGGGAGGCACGTACGGCGCCTATACCGACAAGGTCGACAAGGTGATCAAGTGCAAGACCGCCGAGGAGCTCAAGGCCGCCATGTACGAGTACGACGCCGCATACGGGGCCTACTCGAGCGCGGTCAAGGACTACGCCGATGCCGCGACTGGGGCGCGGCACGCCATCGAGCAGAAGAACGCATCGGACTACGCCGACGGCATCCTGAGCGCCTACGACGAGCAGATGGACCAGAAGGCCATCTTCGACCGCCTGACGAATGGCGGCGCAGACCAGGGGCTCTACATGAGCAACAACAGGGTCTACGTTAACGCGACATACATCGCAACCGGGACTCTCGCGGACGCAAAGGGGCGTAACTCGTGGAACCTCAAGGAAGGCGTGCTGACGACCAACTACATGACGGCGAAGAACATCACGGCGACCGGCAGCTTCACCGGGGGAAACCGCAGCAGCGGGTACGCCATGGAGCTCGACTCGAGCGGAAAACTGGCTGGGTTCAAGGACGGCACGCAGTACGGATACATCGAATGCTCCTCAACGTCACATGACATCGACAATCCGTCGATTATCTACCACGGACTGCAGCTGCAGGGACAGGGCGTCGTGCGAGTCTCGACCCCGAGGCTCAGCGTGAGCGGCAGCGCCGACACGAGCGTCACGACGTGGTCAGGCCTGACGACCAAGGTCGGAGCGGCATACCACCCGCTTTACACGGAGAACGGCAAGAAATATTTCAACGACCAGTCCCAGACATCGTCGGTGCTCGAGTTCAGGAACGGCCTGCTGATCGGCGTGTCGACCATGCCGTCCGGGTGGAGCGGATAAGAGATGAAAGGACAAGAAGGAATGGAAGCAAGCAAGAAAATCGTCGTGGGCTACGCGGTCCACGACATCATCGGCAATAACGAGCAGTGCCTGACGGAGTACGACCCGGACGTGCTCCAGCGCGCCGAGGACACCGGACTCATATTTGTCGCCCAGTACGACGACGGCACGCGCGAGGTCGTCAAGGCCGCGGACGTCCGCAAGCCTGACCCCACGGTCAACGGCATCCCGCTGGCGACCGCCGGGTACGTCGACGAGCGCACCACCGCCACCGTGGCGGTGTTCGACGCGCTGTCGGCCATCGTCGACCCGCAGCCGGCCACGGCCGACGAGACGGGGGAGGAGGCCGAGGCCGTCGACCCGGTCGAGGCCTTCAGGTCCGCGCTCGCCGCCCTCAAGGCACTGGAGGCCACGGAATGATCAACCACGCCATATCACTCGACATGCGCAAGCGCCCGGGCACAGTCCCGCAGCGCGTCACCGTGCGCAGGGGCGAGACGCAGACGCAGAAGGTGACCGCGGCGCTCACCACGGACGGCGTGGTCTACACGCCGACCTACCAGTCCGCGCGGCTGTGCGTGCTCCACGCCGACGGCACATGGGCTCGCTGCGCGGCGACCGTGGGCACGGGCTCCGTGAGCGCCACGCTAGCGCCCGAGGCCATCAACGGCACCGGCAAGTGCAGGCTGGCCTACTTCGAGTTCTACGCCAACGGGGCCTCCGAGACTACCGAGGACTTTGCGCTCGTCATCCTGGGAAATGTGGGCGGGACAACAGGGCCTGCCGTCAGCTACGACCAGGAGCTTGACGAGCTCTACAGGAAGTGGAGCACTGAGCTATCTCGGCTCGGTCAATCCGCGTTCGATGCGGCATCCGCCGCTAGCGGTGCGGCGTCGAGGGCCGATGCGGCGGCAAGCGCGGCATTGCAAATCGCGAACGCGGCGGCGCAGGGCGCCGCCGGCGAGTCCGACATCGCCGAGCTGCGCCGCCAGAACGGCCAGCTCGCGACGATGCTCGCCGACGCGACAGACAAGTTCATCTACATGGACGGCACGGTCTACTGCCCTGCCGGCAAGGCGTCGGTATCCGGGGACACGGTGACGTTCGGCAGCACGTGCTCGGTATCGGGCAGTACGGTAACCCTTTCCTAAGGAGGATAAATGGCAAATGCAAAGACGCTGGTCGTAGGCGGCCAGCCGCTCAACGTCATCGACGATACCGCGCGCAGCAACGCGCAGACGGCGCTCAACAACGCCGAGTACAACCGCCAGGGCCAAATCGGCAAGTACGGCGGGCAGAACATCGCCACCATCCTGGCGGGAGAGATCGGCAGCGGCAGCGTGTACGACGCGCTGCATAAGCGCATCGCCGCCGCGAACTTCGCAGGCCTGCGCGTGGGCGACTACCTGGACGTGCCGCTTGTGAGCGCATCCGCCGTCACCACACAGCAATCTGTGCGGTTCCTGCTTGCCCACATCGACCCGTACCTTTACTGCGGCGACAACAGCAAGGGGCACCACATCGCGTTCGTGGCGTCCGCCCCCGTGTCCGTGGCCAAGACCGTGACCGGTGTGGCCAACGACAGCTACCTGATGTGGAACACCACCAACACCAACCAAGGGACGGCCGAGACCAAGAACCCCTACCTGGGGAGCAACCTCAAGGCGTGGGAGACGGCCTTCGAGGCGTGCCTGCCCGAGGGCCTGACCAAGTACCTGCTGACCCAGCGCGTCCTGCTGGAGGAGCGGTACAGCGCCAGCGGCGCGATCAACGACTCCAACAACTGGAGCTGGCAGGATATCGGCAAGGTGTGGTCCCTGTCAGAGATGGAGGTCTACGGCTGCCCCGTGTGGGGCACGCCAGGCTGGTCGGTCGGCTTCGACTGCCAGTTCGACCTGTTCCATGACACGGCGCACCGAGTCAACGGAAGTCGGTGCCATTGGTGGCTGCGTTCCGTCATGGGTAGCTCCTCGTCCAACGTGTGCTGCGTCGACACCTACGGCGATGCCAGCTGCCACTCGGCGACGACCGTCTGGGTTCGTCCCCGCCCCGGCTTCCTCTTCGGCTAACCAGCCGAGTGCTCTATACTCTGCTTCTAGACGACCGCCTTGCGCGGTCGCCCTCTGCCCGCGAAGCGGGCCGTTTTTTCGCTAGTTTCCCCAGGAGGTGCACGTGAGCGGCGTCTACCAGCGCAACCGCGAGGTGTCCGAGTACAAGTTCTTCACGCAGGCCATCGCCATCCGCGTGGAGGTTAATAAGCTGATGGCGTCCTCCTCAGTAGTGCCCAAGGCCTACAGGCTGCTGAACGCGGTGCCGACCGTGGAGACGGCGCGCAGCATCGTGTACAACGTCAACCGCGCCGACTGCTTCTATCCCAACAGCTCGTTCAACGCGCTGGAGAGGAAACGCTACCTGACGCTGGCCATAGCGGACTGCGAGCAGCTTATGCTGGACATGCAGTGCCTCATGGATATCGGCCTGCCCGTGAACGCCAACCGCTTCGAGGGGCTGGCGGCCATGGTCGAGGAGGAGATCAAGCTGCTGAAGGGCGCGCGCAAGAACGTGCGCGTCACCGGCAAGAAGTCCACCGAGGAGCGCATAGCCGAGGCCGAGGCCGAGCTAGAGCGCCTGCGTTCGCTATAATGGACGGCGGTCGCGCCTTGTTTATCGGTACAATTGGTGGCTGCGTTCCGTTGCGTCGGGCTCCGCGTCCAACGTGTGCTATGTCAACAACAACGGCAATGCCAACTACAACTCGGCGACGAACGTCTGGGTTCGTCCCCGCCCCGGATTCCCTTATTGCCAGACCGAGTAGGCCCCAGGGCCGAAAGCAGAGCGCGAAGAGGAAGGAAGGCGCGACCGCCGGGCATGCGCCCGTAAATACGCACCCCGCGAGGGTGGCCGGACGCTGCTTGCATGGCGCGGCGCTCCGTGGCTTCGCCGCGTTTCATGGCCATACCTCAAGCGGCTGCCAGAGCCACATTGCAAGCCGCGCGGGGTGCCTCCTGTGAACTCCGAGCAAAGGCGGGCGGCGCGCCGCAAGCGCCGCGAGGAGAAGCGCGCGCAGGCCAAGGCCGAGCGCGTCAAGGCGTGCACGCTTGATACCGTGGCCGACCTCAACAGCCTGTGCAAGGCATCGAAGCAGGCCGCGCGCGGCGTGATGTGGAAGGCATCCACGCAGCGATACATGAAAAGCTACCTGCGCAACGCCGTCCTGTCCCGCCGCGACCTTTTGGAGGGGCGCGACATATGCCGGGGCTTCATACGGTTCGACCTGTGGGAGCGCGGAAAGCTGCGCCATATCAGCGCCGTGCACTTCCCCGAGCGCGTGGTACAGAAGTCCCTGGCACAAAACGCGCTCGTTCCCGCCATAGTCCCCACTCTCATAGCCGCCAACTCCGCGAACATAAAGGGGCGCGGCACCGACTACGCCCTGAAACTGCTCAAGCGCCACCTGGCCGACAACTGGAGGAGGCACGGCGGCGATGGCTACATACTGCTCGGCGACTTTTCCGACTACTTCGCCCGCATAGCGCACGGCCCCGTCAAGGAGCAGGTGGCTGCCGCGCTGCTCGATCCGCGAGTAATCGACCTTGAGCACCGCCTGATTGACGCGCAGGGCGAGGTGGGCCTGGGGCTGGGCAGCGAGCCGAACCAGATATGCGCGGTGGCGCACCCCAACCGCATCGACCACTACGTGACCGAGATGCTGCGCCCCGAGGCGTACGGGCGGTACATGGACGACTTCTACCTCATACACGAGAGCAAGGAGTACCTGCAGGTGTGCCTGCTGCTGATAGGGCGCAAGTGCGCCGAGCTGGGCATAGGGCTGAACCCGCGCAAGACCCGCATGGTGAAGCTGTCGCGCGGCTTCACGTGGCTGAAGAAGCGCATCTTCTACACGGAGACGGGCCGCATAGTCGTGAAGCCGTGCCGAGACTCCATAACGCGGGAGCGCCGCAAGCTCAAGAAGATGGCCCGCATGGTCGCCGATGGCGTCATGACCCCCGAGCAGGTGGAGCAGAGCTACCAGAGCTGGCGCGGCGGCATGAAACGGCTGAACGCGCACCGCAGCGTGCGGGCCATGGACGCGCTGTACCGCAGCCTGTTCGGAAATCTCGCGCAGGGGGGGGGGTACTCAATGCAGGCCAACCAGAGGGACGATTCAAGCGGAAGCAAGCCCTCGCAATAGCTGAGAACCGGCAACTCAAAGCAGCGGCCTAAGCGAAGCGGCTGCGAAATAACAGAAGCATCGAAGGTGTGCTGCGGCGCGCCTTCTTCCTTTGCGCCCATCAAAGCGGCTCGGCAATCTCACGGCGCTAATACGATGGCGGCACATTCCCCGACAAGAGAGGAGTCCGCATGGACACTGAGGAAGACACGCCGCGCCCCAACGAGCTTCAAGATGGCACCATGGCCGAGGTCAACGCCCTGCGCGATCTGCTGTCGCAGATCGGCGACCCCGACGCGGCGCACGACGCGGGCGTTATCGACGATGACGAGTACGCTGAGCGGAAGGCGCGAAAGCTCGCCTACACCGCGGCGCTCGCCGCCTACGACGGCGGCGAGACGCCCGACGTATCGGCGCTGCTCGACCAGATGCGCGAGCAGGCGTCGCAGCCGACGCAGACCGAGCAGAACACGGCAAACATCGACTACCTGCTCATGACGGTCGGAGGTGACCAGTAATGCCGACGAAGAAGACCGACGAGCACTCCAAGCACTTCGCGCTCGTCAAGAAGTACTACGACCGACCTCTTTGGAGCAAGGCACGAGTGCATAAGGCAGTCGAGTGCAAGTGGATTACCGCCGACGAGTACAAGGAGATCACCGGCGAGGAGTACACGGCCGAATAGGCGGAAGGAGGGCGCTCAGGATGGAAGTGCTCAAGCTCTTTGCGCCATATGGGCCGGGATGGCTCGGTGGCGTCCTGCTGGCGCTGATCGCTTTCTATTTCGGTAGGCAATTTTTGGCCGAGTACAAGGTCCAGAACGAGCGCAAGGCGAACATCGACCTCAAGCGCGAGGAGCGAAAGCAAGCCGAGGTCGACGAACGCGCGCAGCGGGACCGCGAACGCTCGCAGATGGAGGGCCGCATTGCCGCGCAAATGGAACGCAGCAACTCGCTCATGGAGGCCATGAAGACCCTCATGGAGTCGGTTGTGGCGTCCAACGAAGTCCTGCACAACGACTTGGCCCACAGCCAAGCGCGCAGCCAGGGAATGGCGGAGAAGGTCGACCACATCTGCGACCGCGTCGACCTGATCTACAGCAAGGAATCCGACAGATAGGAGCAATCGAATGAATGAGATCCAGGCGGGCCTCACGGTGTGCACGGTGCTGGTCGTGCCGTACATCGTGCAGGCCATCAAGACGAAGGCGATGACGGGCAATGTCGCCCGCTGGACGGCCATCGCCGTCTCGGCGGGATGCGGCGCCCTCACGGCCATGTCGGGCGGCGTCCCGACCGAACCCTCGGCGTGGGTGACGTCCATCTTCGCCGCAGTCGGCGGCGTTCAGGTGGCCTATGCGGCCTTCAAATCAGTCGGCATCACGGACAAATGGCTGGACGCCCTGCTGGCGCTCGGCGACATCAAGGAGGACTAATGGCAGACTTCGCAAACGTCCAACCGGACGAGTACAAGCTTCTGGGGCGCAACTTCTCCGCAGGCCGCCCGTTCGGCATCAGGGGCGTGACCATCCACCACATGGCCGGCGACCTCAACGCCAGCCAGTGCAACGGCATCTGGGGTGCCAACGGCTGCTCGGCGCACTACTCGGTTGACCGCAACGGCTACATCGTGCAGCACGTCAACGACACCGACCGCGCCTACGCCTGCGGCGACGGAATCGGCACCGGACGCGGCAACGACACGACTATCTCGATTGAGCACGCCAACAGCGGCTCAAACCCATGGACGGTGCACGAGAAGGCAATCGAAAGCGGCGCGCATCTGGTCGCAGCCCTGTGCCTGTACTACGGCCTCGGTCGTCCCGAGTGGTGCAAGAACGTCTTCCCGCACCGCTATTGGAGCGCCACGGCCTGCCCCGGCGAGCTTGCGGGCTCCCAGCGCGACCATTACATGCAGCGCGCCCAGGCGTGGTATGACGCCATGAAGGGCGGCAAGGCACCAGCCCCCTCCACCGCCGCTAAGCCTGCCGCGGCAAAGCCCGCTCAGGCGGCATCCGGCGGCTTCTCGAAGGCATCTGGCAAGCGTGTCCCCGTCCACTACTCCCTCCACCTCAAGGGCGGCGGCTGGCTGGACGAGGTGACCGACTTCGGCGCCGGGGACAACGGCTTTGCAGGGTATCCGTGTCGACAGCACGACCTGCTGTGCGCACGCGTCGACCGCGGCACGCTCAAGTATCAGGTGCATACCATCGAGGACGGCTGGCTCGATTACGTTTCCAAGGGCGACCGCAACGACACCGTGAACGGCTGCGCGGGTGTCGTCGGTCATACCATCGACGGCGTGCGCATGTACTACGTGACCCCGGGCGGCGAGGAATACAAGCAGGCGTGGTACCGCTCGCAGACCACCGCACGCGTCGGATGGCTCGATACCGTGTGCGACGACGGCTCCACCTACGGCGGCGACGACTACGCCGGTTTCTATGGTGAGCCGCTCGACCGCTTGCAGGTGTGCGTCACCGACGGCAACCCGTACTAGCATGATCGCGTTGGCATTCGTGCTCGGCTCGCTCTTCGGCGGCACCGTGGCGACAATCGGGCTCTGCATCGTGAGCATCAACCGGCATTAGCCGCAGCCCGCTCGGGTTTTCCCGGGCGGGTTTTTTCTCGAGAAAAGGTGTCGCTACGCCGCCCGTGGTATCCTGAGCAGCACGACGGTCCCAACGGCGCAGATCTCGGTTCTAGAATCTATGCAGACGGGGCACCATCGAACGTAAGACCGTCCGAACCTCGCATGGTCCGGGCGGTTTTTCTTATACCGACGCGACGTGATGGGACGTGGTATGGCAGCAACGGATATCGAGCGCGGACTCTCGACCGCCGAGGTCGAGGAGCGCATCGCCGCCGGTAAGATCAACCGCAACATGGAGCTCAAGACCAAGTCGGTCAAAGAGCTCATCATCGAGAACCTCTGCACGTTGTTCAATTTGATCAACGTGATCTTGGCGTTCCTGGTTATTTTGACCGGTTCGTTTAAGAATCTGACGTTCCTGTTCGTGGTGTTCCTCAATACCGCTATTGGCGTCATTCAGTCCATGCGTTCCAAGAAGATGGTCGATAAGCTCACGCTGCTGACCTCCAAGAAAGCCATCGCGGTGCGCGACGGTGCCGAGGTGGAGCTCGACCTGGACCAGATCGTGCTCGACGACATCATCCGCCTGGGGCGCGGCGATCAGATTCCCGCTGACGCCGTGGTGGTTTCGGGCGAGGCGCTCGTGAACGAGAGTCTGCTGACGGGCGAGAGCGACCTTATTAAGAAACAGCCCGGTTCCGAGCTCATGAGCGGCAGCTTTATCGACTCGGGCCTGCTGCGCGCCCGCGTGATCCATGTCGGCGCCGACAACTACGTGGCCAAAATTAATAACGAGGCCAAGTACGTCAAAAAGGTCAATTCCGAGATCATGAACGCGCTTAACGCCATCGTGCGCTTTGCGAGCATCATCATGATCCCGCTCGGTTTGGCGTTGTTTGCCTCGAGCGTGAGCGAGCTGTGGGATGCCGCGGGAACCCCGGGCGATAGCGCGCTTTCGTGGTGCTTCTCCGAGCTGTTGGCTGGTCATGTGCCTTCGTCGGCGCTGCTGTCCACGGTGGGCGCCCTGCTGGGCATGATCCCGCAAGGCCTGGTGCTGCTGACCTCGTCGGTGCTCGCCATCGCCACGGTGCGCCTGGCCCGCCGCAAGGTGCTGGCGCAGCAGCTCTACTGCATCGAGACGCTCGCTCGCGTCGACGTGCTGTGCCTGGACAAGACGGGCACCATCACGTCGGGCCGCATGGAGGTCGAGGGCACGTATCCGCTGCCGGTTGAGGGCGTGAGCCTAGGCGTCGGCTCGGACGAGGCGGCCGTTCCCGTCGATACCACGGTGCTCGATTTTGCGCTGGCTAACGTCGCGCGTGCGACTTCGGCCGATGCCAACGAGACCTGTCAGGCGCTGCTCAACTATTACGCCGATCGCCCGGTCGAGGTGTCTGAGCCGCTGTCGGTCATTCCGTTCTCGTCCTCCAAAAAGTGGAGCGGCGCGTCGTTTGCGCAGGGTTCCTATGTGATGGGCGCCGCGCAGTTTGTGCTCTCTGATCGTGTGTTTTCGCAGGTCGAGAACCGTGTCGCCGAGCTTGCCGATACCTGCCGCGTGCTCGTGGTGGCGCGCGTGGAAGGCTTTACGCTCGATGGCGATATGGTGGGCGAGGCCGAGCCCGTGGGCTTTGTGACCATCCGCGACGAGATTCGTACCTCGGCGGCCGAGACCATCGGCTACTTTAACGAACAGGGCGTGACCCTCAACGTGATCAGCGGCGACGACCCGCGTACGGTGTCGTCGATCGCGCGCGTGGTGGGCGTGCCGGGGGCGGACGCTTATGTGGACGCCACGACGCTCGATACGCCGGCCAAGCTCGACGCCGCAGTGGACCGCTACCATGTCTTTGGTCGTGTGACCCCGCAGCAGAAGCGCGAGCTCGTGCAGGCGCTCAAGCGCCGCGGGCACACCGTGGCCATGACGGGTGACGGCGTCAACGACGTGTTGGCACTCAAGGAGGCCGACTGCTCCGTCGCCATGGCGGCCGGCTCCGATGCCGCGCGCAACGTGGCCGAGATCGTACTCGTTGACAACGACTTTGCCTCGATGCCTGCTGTGGTGGCCGAGGGCCGTCGCTCCATCAACAACCTGCAGCGTTCGGCTTCGCTGTTCTTGACCAAGACGCTGTTCTCGATGGGCCTGGCGGCGCTGTGCATCGCGCTGCCGCCGTACCCCTTCGAGCCCATCCAGATGACGCTCATTAACTTCTTCTGCATCGGCGCGCCGGGCTTTGTGTTGGGCCTGGAGCCCAACAATGCTCGCGTGAAGGGTGCGTTTTTGACCAACGTGCTCAAGCGGGCACTGCCGGCGTCGATTGCGGTCATTTTGGCTGCGGCGCTCGATATCTTTGTGGCGCGCGTGTTTGGCTTTAACCAGCTCACGCTGTCTACGATGTGCCTGCTTACGTCGTGCGCTGCGAGCGTCAGCCTGATCTGGCGCATCTCGCAGCCTCTCACGCCCCTACGTGTGGTGCTCTTTGTGTTTGTAGTCGCCGGCATCCTGACGGGCGTTATCGGATTCCCGAAGCTGCTGTCTATTGCCAACCTGACGATGGGCCAGATGGTTATCTTGGCTGTCATCGTGGCCTTTACCTGCTCGGTGTTCTTTAAGCTCGCCACGATGATGGATTCGCTTAAGCCGCGTCGTCGTCATGCCGCAACTGGTTTTGGCCGCGGTGTGCGCGTCCGCCTGGGTCGCGGTGGCGGTAAGGTGAGCTCGACGGGTTCGACGGCGGAGCGTTTTGCCAAGCGCGTTGCCGTCGATATGGCGCAGCGCCGTGAGGCGCGCACTGTCCGCGAGGCCGAGGCCCGTGCACTCGAGGGCGTGGCGCAGACCCAGCCCAAGAAAAAGAAGGGTACCGGAGCCAAGCGCTCTCGCGTGACCAAGTCCGCCCAAGGCATCAAAGTTTCGATGCCAAGCAAAAAGAAGAAGTAACTACGCGCCCTGGCGATGTTGAATTGGTGCCTTGCTCCTGTGGGGCCGTGGCGATGTTATGCTCTAACCTCGATTGTTTGAATTGCTTCGAAAAGAGGATGCCGTGATCTGCCCGCATTGCCTTAAGACTATCGAGGACGGCGCCTCGTTCTGCCCCTACTGCAACGCCTATGTGGGTCCGGGCGATGGTCCCGAGCACACCGAGTTCGTGTTCTGCGAGGGCTGCGGTGCCCGTCTTTCCCCGCATGATCGCACGTGCCCCAAATGCGGACGCCCCGCTCCGGGTATCCTCTCCGAGGACGCGGCTGCATCCGACCTGGCAGCGGGCCGCACGGCGGGCTTTCCGCGCCTAACGCAAGAGCAGATCGATACCGAGGTGCCGCATGCGCCGGCCTCTGCCGCTGCGGTGCTTTCGGACGCCGCCGATCCTAACGAGACCTGCGTGCTGCCGGCTTTCGATAAGGATTTCGGTATTCCTAAGGTCGATATCCCCACGCCCGTTTCCCTGCATGACGATGCTCAAAAACCCAAGCGCAAGGTGCATCCCGACGAGGACGCCTATCACAAGCACAAGCGTCATATCCCCAAGCCGCTCATCGTCATCGCGGTCCTTGCCGTCGTTTGCGGCGGTGCCTATTGGTTCGTGACGACCGATCCCATGGGTGTTATGCCTGGCTTCTACGACCAGTTTGGCCAAGCTGCACAAACCACCTTCCCCACGCGCCAAAAGGGCGAGGCGACTGAGGACGATACCAAGCAGGACGATTCTGCCGAGGTGGTCCAGGAAGAAACCGTGCTCACCGATGATCAGCTCTATACCAGGCTCGACGGTCTGTATCAGACCATCGTGTCCTACGGTGACGAGGACCAGATCGGCGAGGTCATCGATTCTTTTAACAACGGCTATCTCCGAACGCCGCTGTCCGCCCGTCAGGAACTGTCGCAGAGTGCCTACGCCTTGCGCGACCAGATCAAAAAGACGCAAGATGAGCTCAACAACCTTAAGGTGCAAGACGATACGGTCTATGCGGATGACATCGCCCACTTAAAGCAGCTTGCCGAGTGGATGTACGAGCGCGTCGACGTGATCTGTCAGAGCTGGGACATCTCGCTGGCCATTCCTGATGGTGAGTCGATGAGTTCCCACCAAAGCGAGATCCTGGCGCCCATCGCACAGGGCGGCAACAGCGCGCTGAATCAGTACGACGCCAACGTGGGCTCCTGGAAGCCGCAGCAGCGTTCCTAAAATTAGTTCGCCATAGTCGGCATAACCTACGTGCGCAATTGATGTAAGCGCATGCTTATTGCTACAATTCGTACAAATATGCTTTAAACGCACGAGGAAGGAACCACATGTTTGGTTTTAAGAAAGAGCTCTACACGCCCGAGTATCAGCTTGCCGGCGACGAGTGCGCCGTAATCGAGACGTCGAAGGGTACCATCAAGGTCAAGTTTGACGGCGAGGGCGCTCCCATTCATGTCGCGAACTTCTGCGAGCTTTCCACGATGGGTTTCTACGATGGCCTTAAGTTCCATCGCTATGTTCCCGGCTTCGTCATTCAGGGCGGCGACCCCAATACCCGCGATATGTCCGGCGCCGACGTCGCTGCCGGTCTTGAGGGCCCCGACGGCATGCCCGGTACCGGTGGCCCCGGCTACTGCATCAAGGGCGAGTTTGCCACCAATCCGCGCAACAGCCATGTCGATGGCGCCCTTGCCATGGCACGCTCCATGGACCCCGATTCCGCGGGTTCGCAGTTCTACTTCTGCCTGGGTGCCCAGCATAACCTCGATTCCGGTTACACCGTCTTTGGTACCACGGTCGAGGGTCTCGATGTGATTTCGCAGCTGCGTGCCGGCGACGAGATCGTCCATGTTGAGATCGTTCACGAGTAAAGGGGATTTCCTTGAATAGCCAGCTGATCCAACAGGGCCGCGCCGCTTACCGCGCGGGTGATTTTTCCGCTGCAGCCCAGATGCTTGGGGCGGCAAAGACTCCCGATGAGATTATGGGCGAGGCCGATCACCTTCGTGGTAACGCCTTGATGCACCTGGGCATGTATGCCGAGGCCGCCGAGGCCTATGCCGCTGCCCTCAACGACGGCACCTACGGCAAGCGCGGCGCGCTGCTCACCAACCGCGGCAAGGCGCTCGCCGCCGTGGGCGACTACACGACGGCCGCCCAGGCGTTCTCTGCTGCTACGCAGGATGCTTCCTATGCCACGCCGTTTAAGGCCTATCTGGGCCTGGGTAACGCGCTGTTCCAGTCGGGCGACTATGCCAACGCGGGTACTGCCTTCCGTCAGGCCGCCATCGACGGCGCCAATCCGGCTCCTGCCGCCGCACTCGGCGAGCTCGGTCGTTGCTTCATTAAGCTCGGCCGTCCGGCGGATGCCGTGGAGACCTACCGCACGGCTATCGACTTTGCCGGCCCCCGCGACGACACGCGCGCGCTCAACGCCGGCATGGGTCAGGCGCTTTCTGCCGCCGGCCGTCCCTCCGACGCACTCGATGCCTTTAACGCCGCTACTGCCGATGGCATCTACCAGCTCACCTCCGAGCAAGCCGACGAGCTTGCCCGCGTGCACGATTCGCTTGCCGCGCTGTCTGCCCAGACGGCTATGGCCACGGCTCCGGCGCCCGCGATGGACGCTCCTGCCGTCGATCCGCTCGATCCTACGGGCGCGACCGGTCAGTTTATGCCCGATCCCTCGGACACCGGCTTCTTTACGCTGTCCGAGTCCGAGATGGTCCAGCAGGACCGTCAGGATCGTAAGCAGGCCAAGGTCCGTCGTCGCCATCGCCACACGGGTCTCAAAGTCTTCATCGTGCTGCTTCTGCTCATTTTGATCGCCGCGGGCGGTCTGGGCTTTGCCTACACGCGCGGTTTTGGCTTCCCGTCTCAGGAATCTGTGGTTACCGATCTGTTCCAGGCTGCTGGCGACGGTGACACCACAAAGGCCGAGTCTTGCCTGGCCTCGAGCCTGTCCGAGGACGCCAAGTCGATGATCATCTCCTCGATTCCGCAGGGTGCCACCGTGTCCGTCGAGGGCATGGATCAGTCCATGACCGAGACGACCGCTAAGGTGAAGGCATCGCTGTCCAAGGGCGGCGAGCAGGAGTACACCGTCAAATTCGTGCGCTCCGACAACCATATCGGCTGGGCCGTTTCCTCGCTTGATATGGATTTCTCGGCTGCTGACAACCAGTAGTGACCTTATGGGATTTAGCTTTGCCCGGTGCTTCACCGCAAGTGAGGTGCCGGGCTTGCGCTAGTATGATGAGCTAGTAGTTTTCCAGCAATCATCCAACACATCAGGAGTTGCGTTGTTTTCTTTGATGGATATGTTCTTCGGTAGCTATGCGGGCGATCTTGCCATCGACCTCGGCACCGCAAATACGCTTGTCTCCGTGCGCGGCAAGGGCATCGTCATCCGTGAGCCCTCCGTCGTCGCCATCGACAAGAACGACGAGCGCATCCTGGCGGTCGGTATCGAGGCAAAGCGCATGCTCGGCCGTACGCCCGGCAACATCGTGGCCGTTCGTCCCCTTAAGGACGGCGTCATCGCCGACTTCGATGTTACCGAGGCCATGCTCCGCTACTTTATCGACAAGGCGTCCGAGAAGCGCTATCCGTGGACTCCGCGTCCGCGTGTTGTCGTCTGCGTTCCCTCCGGCGTCACGTCGGTCGAGAAGCGTGCCGTCTTTGAGGCCACGATCCAGGCCGGTGCCCGCCAGGCCTATCTGATCGAAGAGCCTATGGCCGCCGCTATCGGCGCCGACCTGCCCGTCGAGGAGCCCACCGGCTCCATGGTCATCGACATCGGTGGCGGTACCACCGAGGTTGCCGTTATCGCTATGGGCGGCATCGTCGTCTCGCAGTCCATCCGTATTGCCGGCGACGAGTTCGATCAGGCCATCCTCACACACGTTCGTGATGCCTACAACCTTGCCATCGGCGAGCGTACGGCCGAGGACATCAAGATCAAGGTCGGCTCCGCTGTGCCGCTCAAGGACGAGCTCGACGTCGAGGTCAACGGCCGCGACGTGATCACCGGTCTGCCCAAGACCGTGCGCATCGAGAGCGAGGAGATTCGTCGCGCGCTCAACAAGCCGCTCGACGAGATGGCCAAGGCCGTCAAGGACGCCCTCGATGCCACGCCGCCCGATCTTGCCTCTGACCTTATGTACTACGGCATTTTGCTGACCGGTGGTGGCGCTCTGCTACGCGGTCTCGACGTGCGTCTGCGCGATGAGACCGGCGTTTCGGTCAACGTCAGCCCCACGGCGCTCGATAACGTCGTTAACGGGTGTGCCCGCGTGCTCGAGGCCAATGCGTTTGATGGCGGCTTCGTCCAGACCAATGCTTAATTTCCAAAAGGTGGATTCCATTTGGCACGATCTTCGGGTTTCTCCACAAATCTGAATACCAAGCGACAATCAACGGGTATGCGCCCGTTGATTGTTTTCAGCCTGATTTCGGTGTTGCTGCTCACGTTTTACATCCGCGAGGGCGAGGCAGGGCCGATTCATGCCGTGCGTTCGGGCGTAACGACGATTACCTCTCCGGTGCGCTTTGTGGGCTCGGCTGTGGCGGCTCCCTTCAATGCGATTGGCAACGTGTTCTCTAACCTAACGGCGTCGCAGGACACGCTCGACGAGCTCAAGAAGCAAAATGAGGAGCTGACCTCTAAGGTCGCCGAGCTTTCTGAGGCTCAAAAGACTGCCGAGCGCCTGGAGGGCCTGGTCGGGCTGCAATCGACCTACAACCTCAAATCGACCGCAGCTCGTATCGTTGGTGCCTCCGGCGATGCCTGGACCTCGACCGTTACCATCGACAAGGGCTCTGCCGACGGCCTTACCATCAACATGCCCGTGACGAGTTCTGCCGGTGTTATCGGCCAGATTATCGAGGTATCGGCCAAGACCTCTACCGTGCGCCTGATTGGCGACGAGAACTCGGGCGTGTCCGCCATGGTGCAGGACACGCGCGCCCAGGGCATGCTGCAGGGTCAGGCTGACGGCACGCTGCGTCTTGAGTACGTGAGCGTCGACTCCGATGTTAAGGTTGGCGATATCATCGTGACCTCTGGCATCGGTGGCGTGTTCCCCAAGGGCCTTCCGCTTGGCACCGTCTCGTCGGTTGAGAAATCGGCAAACGACGTGTACTACACCATTGTGGTGCGCGCTCAGACCACGGCTGAGAACAACGAGGAAGTGCTGGTCATCACCTCGCTGGCCGACGAACAGTCGGCCTCGGATGAGGACGTGAGCACGGCCAACAGCACGCCGCAGGGAACGTTGCGCGATGCTGCGACCAAGACGAAGGATGAGAGCTCGGATGACAGTTCCGACACGTCCGAGACGACCGATTCTGGCTCGAGCGAATAGGGGGCATGTCCATGGATCTACACGAGCAGGGGATGAGCTCCCGCACGTTTGTAATCGCCGCCATTGTGTGTGTGCTGTTGCAGGCAGGCCTGGCACCGCAGATCTCCATTGCGGGAGGTCGCGTCAACTTCATGATTATCCTGGTGTGCCTAAGCGTGTTCTCGGGCGACCCGACCCGTGCCGTCGTGTGCGGTTTTTGCAGCGGCTTGTTTTATGACCTGTCCGCTGCCGTGCCGGTGGGCGTTATGTCGCTCCTGCTGACCGTGGGTTCTTTTGCCCTGGTGCACAGCGCCGTCGGTCAGACGGGCGGTACCCCGAGTGCGCGCGGCGTCACCGTGGGCGCCTTTGCGCTCGTCATTAATGTGATCTACAGCATCATCTTGCTGTTTATGGGTTTGGAGACGAGCTTTGTCGTGGCGATCTTCGGCCATGCGCTGCCGTCCTCGATCCTGACGGGTCTGGTTGCCATTCCGTTTTTGATGTCCGGCGTCGTGCCGCAGTCCTGCTATGGATTCTCCGCACGTGGCGGACGCCAGACGGGTATGCGCTTTAAGCCCAAGACCCGCAAGCTCAAATAGGGGAGGCCCGTAGATGTCTTCCCAGTTGACGGTTATTATCGCCGGTATCGTGCTGGTTGTGGCCATCGTGGTCGCGCTGGTCATCATGCGTCGTGGCGATTCCCGTTTTACCTACGATACGCAGCATGGAACGGCCCCGCGCGCCACCGAGGGCGAGGGCAATACCGCGGCGACCGCCTTTAAGGGCCGCTTTTCCATCCTCACCACGGGTGTGGGCGCGATGTTTGCGGCGCTCGCCGTCAAGCTGTGGGGCATGCAGATGGTCTCGTCGGACTATTACGAGAAGCAGGCTAATAGCAATCAGACTCGCACCGTTACCACTCCCGCTGTGCGCGGCCGCATCCTCGACCGCAATGGCGTGGCGCTTGTCCAGAACCGTCCCTCACTTGCTGTCGTGGCCTACCGCGACCTTGCCGAGGATGAGGTTCTGGTTCGCCATCTTGCCAACGTGCTTGGAATGCCTTACGTGGCGGTCCTTCGCAATATTCAGGACAATACAGAGGGCGCTCAGAGCCTGCATACCATCGCGACGGACGTCCGTCGTTCCACGGTTGCCTATATTCAGGAGCATGCCGGCGAGTTCCCGGGCGTCAAGATTGCCGAGCGTACCGAGCGCCAGTATCCATATGGCGAGACGGCATGCCATATCTTGGGCTATACCGGCACCATTACCTCCGAGCAGCTCGAGGCTCAGAATAAGAAAACCTCTGGCGATGATGATGCTTCTGCTGGCAAGATTACGTACCAGTCGGGCGATATCGTGGGCCAGGCGGGCGTTGAGAGCTACTACGAAAACCTGCTGCAGGGTATTCGTGGCGAGCAGACCGTCAAGGTCGATGCCTCGGGCAATGTGACCGGTCAGGCCGGCGCCGTGCCCGCGAAGGCCGGCTCCGACATTAAGCTCACGCTCGACCTTAAGATCCAACAGGCCTGCGAGACGGCGCTGGCGAGCGCTATCGAGCTTGCCAAGACCACTGGCTACAGCAATGCCGGCAACGGCGCTGTGGTGTGTCTCGATCCCAACAATGGCGAGATCCTGGGCATGGCGAGCGAGCCCAAGTTCGATCCGTCCGTCTTTATCGGCGGCGTCTCTAATGACGTGTGGACCGAGCTCAATGATGACAAGGGTTCGCACCCGCTGCTCAACCGCGCCATCAGCGGACAGTACATGTCGGCTTCGACCATCAAGCCGCTCTCGGCACTGGCCGGTCTTGAGTTTGGAACCTACACGTCGGGGCAGACGACCAACTGCACGGGCTATTGGACGGGTCTGGGCAAGTCGTGGGGCAAGTACTGCTGGCTGCATTCCGGCCACGGCACCATGACGCTGCAGTCGGGTATCGCCAACTCGTGCGACCCCGTCTTCTATGACATGGGCAAGGCGTTCTTTTATGACGAGAAACATTCCGAGGGCCTGCAGGAGATCTTTCGTCGCTGGGGCCTAGGCAAGACCTGCGGTATCGATCTGCCGAGTGAGGGCGCGGGCCGTATTCCCGATGCCGGGTGGAAAGAGTCGTACTTCACGGACGCATCTGCCGAGGACCGCAAGTGGAATGCCGGTGATATGACGAACATTGCCATCGGCCAGGGCGACATCCTGGTGACGCCCCTGCAGATGGCGTGCGCCTATATGGGTCTTGCCAACGGCGGTAAACAGTACGTGCCTCACGTGTTTTTATCTGCCGTGTCGCGCGATGGCGACGGCGATGCCTATAAGTACAACGGCAAGGGCAAGAAGAAGCGCCTGGAGGCCAAGATCAACAGCGATTCGGATTTGGCTCTAGTTCGCAACGGCATGCACGACGTGATTTACACGGCATCGACGTCCCTGGCGGCGCACTTTGGCACCCTGACGCCGCAGGTATACGGCAAGTCGGGCACGGGCGAGAAAAGTGGCGAGGACGAATACGCGTGGTTCTGCGCCTATGCACCGGCCGATGATCCCAAGTATGTCATCGCTACTGTTCTGGAGCAGGGCGGCGGCGGCTCAGATACCGCGATGCATGTCGTGCGCGACGTGCTCGGCGTGATTTATGATGAGCCCGATACCTCTTCGGCCTCGGGCGATTCTTCGGTTCGATAGGAGGTTGCGATGGATTTTTCTCCGGCGGATCTGTTCCGTTCAACCAAGACCGGCTCTCGCAGCAGCCTGGACCGCGTCAACAAGCAGCTTTCGGCCTCGCGCGGCACGTTTCGCCAAAAGGTGCATATCGGTGTGCTCGTGGCTACTGTGGCGCTCGTTGCCTACGGTGCCATCATCATCTGGTCGGCTTCGCAGTTTAAGGCCGATGCCTCGTTCTCACGCCATCTGCTGGGAATTGGCATCGGAGCGGTGCTGGCGGTGCTGGTCTGGCGTACCGATCTGCGCGGTATTTCCAATTTCTCGACGGCGTTGCTCGTCATCGACCTGATCGTGATCCTCTCGCCCAAGATTCCGGGTCTGTCCTATACGGGCGGTCTGGGCATGACGGGCTGGATCAAGATTCCCGGTATTGGCTTGACATTCCAGCCGGTTGAGCTTGCCAAGCTCATCACCATTTTCTTTATTGCTACGCTTGGCTCGCAGTATAACGGTCGCATCGATACCGTTCGCGACTACGTCAAGCTCTGCGGCATGCTGTCCATTCCGTTTTTGGCCGTCGTTGCCATGGGCGACCTGGGATCGGGCCTGGTCGTGCTGGTTTCTGGCGCTATCGTCATCTGTATGAGCGGTGCGCGCCGCGAATGGGTACTGTCGACCCTGGCCCTGCTTGTGGGCCTGGTGGCCCTCGTCCTGGCGCTCGATTCGGTCTTTGATTCGTTGCTCGGCCACGATGTGCTTATCAAGCAGTATCAGATGAACCGTCTGACGGTCTTTATCGACCCCGATAATGCCGATTCGGACGATGCGTACAATCTGCAGCAGTCGTTGATCGCGGTCGGCTCGGGCGGTTTCTTTGGTAAGGGCCTGGGGCATGCGACGCAGTCGGCCGGCGGCTTCCTACCCGAGTTCCATACCGACTTTGTCTTCGCCTTTTTGTCCGAGACCTTTGGCTTCTGCGGCTCCTTTTTGCTGCTGTGCTTGTACGTACTGCTCATCTTCTCGACGATCCGCGTTGCCTTTAAGTGCGAGTCTCTGTTCCTACGCTTATCATGCGTAGGTATCGTCGGCATGTGGGCGTTCCAGACCTTCGAAAACATCGGCATGTGCATCGGCATGATGCCGATTACCGGTATTCCGCTACCGTTTATTAGCTTCGGTTCGTCTTCGATGATGATTCAGCTGCTGACGGTGGGTATCGTACAATCCATATGGCGGCATCGTTCGGGCGCCGCGTAACCGCTGGAGGGGTTTGCTATGAAAATTCCCGTAGATAAGCTGACCCGCGCTTTTAAGATGGGCGCGTCCGTTAAGAAGGATTCCGATACGCCGGTGCGCGTCTCGGTCTATCTGGATTCGTCCGCCTCGCGCTTTCTTGCCGAGACGGTGCGTGACGCCTTTGTGCCGCAGACGACCTCGGGTATTGTGCGCGTCGAGCGTCTGGGGGAGGAGCGAATTGCTCCAAAGACCGATACCGATGTGGTGCTGGTGCTCTCGTGTGGTTCCGACCGCTTGGAGAGTGCCGTGCAGGAGCTCGTGATCGCCGGCGCGCCCGTGTGCGTGCTTGCCGAGTCTGCTGTGGAGGTGCCGTTTATCGAGGAGTCCACGCCCATGCTCGGCGTGGTAGCGGCAACCGATAAGACGTATCTGCTCGAGACGCTTGCCCGCTGGATTCTCGATCGCACCGACAAGGAAACGGCTTTTGCGGCGAACTTTGCCTTCATGCGCATCGCGGCGGCCAATCGTATCATCACCTCGTGCGCGCTTACCAATATGGCGACCGGTGCACTGGTGTTTTTGCCGGGCGCCGATTATCCCGTTATGGCGCTGGCGCAGGTGGGCATGCTCTTTGAGCTCGCTGCCGTCTTTGGACGCGGCATTAAGCCTGAGCGCGGCTACGAGGTCGCGGGCGTGCTTGCCGGCGGTCTTGTGATCCGCGCGGTCACCCGCGCACTCGTCAAGCAGACGCCGCATATTGGGTTTGCCGTCAAGGCGCTCACTGCTGCCGCGGGCACCTATGGCATGGGCCGTGCGCTCGTTTCGCTCTACGAGCGCGATGTCGACTACAGTCGTGCCAACGAGGTGGTTACTGCCACGTTCTCCCGCGTTCGCGATCTGGTGACCACGGTCGCGGGCGCTACCCGTCCCATGGCGTCCTATCAGGACGCATCCGATCTCGCTGCTTAGGGGTTTTCCGTTGCGCGTTCCGTACCAAGACTGTTTTCATTTAATTGAGCCGTTGCTCGCCAAGGTCGAGAAGCCGAGCCGCTATATCGATCACGAGTGGGGCACGCTTTCCAAGGCCGATGCCGACTACCGTTGCTGCCTGATCTATCCGGATGTGTACGAGGTTGGTCTGCCCAACCAGGGCATCGCCATCCTCTACAACATTCTTAACCAGGCCGAGGGCATCTCCTGCGAGCGTGGCTATGTGCCGTGGCCCGATATGGGTGACGCCATGCGCGAGGCGGGCATTCCGCTGCTCTCGCTCGAGGGTGCAGCGCCGGTCGCTTCGTTTGATATCGTCGGCCTGCATGTGCCGCACGAGATGGCGGTGACGAACTTCCTCGAGGCACTCGACCTCGCTGGCATTCCGCTGTTGGCGGCCGACCGAGGTGAAGACGACCCCATCATCATCGCCGGCGGCCCCTCGGTGTACAACCCCGAGCCGTACGCGGCCTTCTTCGATGCCATCCTCATCGGTGAGGGCGAGGAATCGCTGCTCGAGACCTGCCAGCTGCATCGCCGCCTGCGTGACGAAGGGGTCCCGCGCGCGCAGATTGTTGAGCAGCTTGCATCCATTGCCGGCAACTACGTGCCGTCGCTCTATGAGGTTCGTCACGACGAGCCCTGCTCGCCGCATGGCTACACCGTGCCGCGTGAAGGCAAGGATGCGCCGACCGTGGTCTACAAACGCGTCGTCGAGGATTTTAGCGCCACGAACCCGCTGTCGCAGTCGTGCGTACCCTATGCGCAGCTGGTCCACGACCGCCTGTCTATCGAGATTCTTCGCGGCTGCGCCCGCGGCTGTCGTTTTTGCCAGGCCGGCATGACGTATCGCCCGGTGCGCGAGCGCTCGGCCGACCAGATTGTCTCGTCGGTGATTCAGGGTCTGGAAAAGACTGGCTATGACGAGGTGTCGCTGACCTCGCTCTCCACGACCGACCACTCCTGCATTCGCGACGTGCTCGGCAGGCTCAACCGCCGCCTGGAGGATACGGGTATTCGCGTGTCTATTCCGTCGCAGCGCCTGGATTCGTTTGGCGTGGATATGGCCGAGTCGGTCGCCGGCGAAAAGAAGGGCGGATTGACGTTCGCGCCCGAGGCCGGCAGCCAGCGCATGCGCGACATCATTAACAAGAACGTGACCGAGGAGGACCTGGACCGTGCGGCCAAGGCGGCCTTCGAGGCCGGCTGGAACCGCATGAAGCTCTACTTTATGATGGGCCTTCCCGGCGAGCGCGACGAGGACATCGTGGCCATCGCCAATCTGGCCGATCACGTGCTGGAGCTCGGTCGTTCCGTGGTGCCCAAGGCTCGTCGCGGCTCGATCTCGGTGTCCATCTCGGTTTCGGTCTTTATCCCCAAGGCTGCCACGCCGTTCCAGTGGTGCCCGCAGCTCGACTACGACGACGTCAAGCGTCGCCAGAAGCTGCTTGTCACGAGCGTTCGCAACCGTGCCGTCCGCGTGCATTACCACGATGCCGAGACCTCGCTCATCGAGGCCGCGCTGTCCCGCGCCGGTCGTGACATGACGCCCGTCATCATCGATGCTTGGCGCGCGGGCTCTCGCTTTGACGCTTGGGTAGAGCATTTCTCGCTCGAGAACTGGAAGGAGGCTGCTGCCAAAAACGGCATCGACCTCAATGAGCTCGTGCACCTGCCCTACGAGTTGGACTGGCGCCTGCCGTGGGAGCATGTGAGTCCCGGCTGCACGCGCGGCTTCCTCGAGCGCGAGTACCGTCGCTCGCTCGAGGGTGTCACGACTCCCGACTGCACCCGCACGTCGTGCACCGGCTGCGGGATCTGCCCCACGCTCCACGCCAAGAATGTATTGATGGGTGATCGCGCATGAGTGAGCGCCTGACCGACAACCCCACGCTCTTTAGGCTTCGTGTTCGCTATGGCAAGCGCGATCGCCTTAAGTACCTGGGCCATCTCGAAGTAATCCATACCATTGAGCGCATCGTGCGCCGTGCGGGACTTCCCTATGCCGTCACGCAGGGCTTCTCTCCGCACATGCGCGTGGGCTTCTCTTCGGCGCTACCGGTTGGTACGTCGTCGACCTGCGAGTGGTATGACCTGTTTATGACCGAGTTCGTGGCGCTCGACGAGGCGTTTGGACGCCTGGCTGCGGCGTCTCCGGCCGATCTGGCGCCCATCGAGGCGGCGTACATCGACGTGCGCACGCCGGCGTTGACGGCGCAGCTCACGCGCCTGTCGTATCGCATCGACCTGCACTTGGATCCCGAGGCGCCCGTAAGCGCCGACGAGGTGCGTCGTGCGATCGACACGCTGCGCGTGGACCATGGCATCGACTACGCGCGCGGAAAAAAGAGCAAGCGCTTGGATTTGGATCACACGCTCGTGGACTATGAGCTCACGGCGGGGGAGCGCCCGCACCATTTGGTGCTCATGCTCGACACCCATGCCGACAACGAAGGCTCCATGCGTCCGGAAATTTTGCTTTCCGCTGCTGATGTTTTGTTGCAGGGCTTGACCCCGGGCGTGGATGCACCTATTGTTTCCACCGGTATGCAAGACCTCGTGACCATCTGCTCCTACGATGTCGAGCGTCAGAATCAAGCATGCGAGGACGACGAGGGCCGACTCGTCAGCCCCATACCTGTGCGAACTTGTGGATTTGCTCCACATACTCGTTGACGGGGGTATTTTCGCCTGCTACTATATTCGGCTGTTGCACTAACTGATGCATGAAGGGCAAGTAAACATGTACGCAATCGTTAACACGGGCGGCAAGCAGTACAAGGTCGCCACCGACGATGTCATCACCGTCGAGAAGATCGAAGGCAATGAGGGCGACAAGGTCACCCTGCCGGTTATCTTCCTCAACGATGGTAAGAAGATCGTCACCGATCCCGACAAGCTGGCCAAGGCCAAGGTTACCGCTCAGATCGTTGAGCAGTTCAAGGGCGAGAAGCAGCTGGTCTTCAAGTTCCACAAGCGTAAGCGCTATCGTCGTCTGAAGGGTCACCGTCAGCAGCTCACCAAGCTGAAGATCGTGAAGGTCCAGGCTACGTCCCGCGCCAAGAAGGCTGTCAAGGCAGAGGCCGAGGCTGTTGCCGAGGCTCCCGTCGCCGAGTAGATTACACTCGTAACGAAAGAGTAGGTATACACAATGGCACACAAAAAAGGACTCGGTTCCTCCCGTAATGGCCGTGACTCCCGCGGTCAGCGCCTTGGCACGAAGCGCTTCGCCGGCCAGACGGTAACCACGGGCACGATTCTCGTCCGTCAGCACGGCACGCACATCCACCCGGGTGAGAACGTTGGCCGTGGCAAGGACGACACGCTGTTCGCGCTGGTCGACGGTACCGTTGAGTTCCACAAGGGTATCAAGCACAGGGTCAGCGTACGCCCGCTCGCGAACGCGTAATTCACCCTTCATAGAGCACATATGTGGGAGGCACTTGAGTTTTAGGATTCAAGGGTCTCCCTCTTTTTTGTAGGAGGCGATTCTGTTGTCACAGTTCACCGATATCAGCCGCATTAACGTGTGCGGCGGCGACGGCGGAGCCGGATGCATGTCGTTTAGGCGCGAGGCATTTGTCCCCAAGGGCGGCCCCGATGGCGGCGACGGCGGTCGTGGCGGCAATGTCGTCATCCAGGCCGATGCTCAGCTGTCTTCGCTGATCGATTACCGCTTTAAGCATCACTTCCGCGCCGAGCGCGGCACGCACGGGCAGGGTGCCCGTCGTAACGGTAAGAGCGGCGAGGACCTGATTCTCAAGGTCCCTATGGGTACCGTGGTGCGCGAGCTCGACCCCGAGACGCAGACCCCGATGTTCGAGATTGCCGATCTGGTGCACGATGGCGAGCGCGTTGTCGTGGCGCCCGGTGGCGCCGGCGGCCTGGGCAATACCCACTTTGTGACATCGGTGCGCCGTGCGCCCGCGTTCGCCCAGCTGGGCGAGCCGGCCGAGGAGCACTGGATCGAGCTCGAGATGAAGCTCATGGCCGATGCCGCGCTCGTGGGCTTCCCCTCGGTGGGTAAGTCATCGCTCATCGCGCGCATGAGTGCCGCCCGTCCTAAGATTGCCGACTACCCGTTTACCACGCTCGTGCCGAACCTCGGCATGGTGCGTGCCGGCGAATATTCTTACGTCGTTGCCGACGTCCCCGGTCTTATCGAGGGCGCGAGCGAGGGCAAGGGCCTGGGCCATCAGTTCCTGCGCCACATTGAGCGTACGGCCCTGATCATGCATGTCGTCGACATGACGGGCGGTTTTGAGGATCGCGATCCGGTCGAGGATTACCGCATCATCAACCGTGAGCTCGAGCAGTATGGCGCTGAGCTTTCGGAGCGTCCGCAGATCGTCGTCGCCAACAAGTGCGATGCGCCGGGTACGGCCGACAAGATTGCCGACCTCAAGCGCGCAGCGCTCGACGATGGACATATGTTCTTTGCCGTGTCTGCCGTGACGGGCGCCGGCCTTAACACGTTGATGCTTGCCGTAGGTGAGCAGGTGGCCAAGCTCCGCGCCGAGCTGGCGGTCTCCGATGAACCGGTCGACCTGCGCGACGATGAGTGGGAGCGCCGCCGCCTGCAGCGTGAGAAGCGTTTCCGCATTGTCCAGGAAGAGCCCTGTGCCTTCCGCGTGGTCGGTCGTGCCATCGAGCGCATGGTCATCCAGACCGACTGGGAAAACGAGGAAGCCGTCATTTACCTGCAGCATAAGTTTGCGCGTATGGGTGTTGACGACGCGCTCGAGAAGGCCGGTTGCCGTGCGGGCGACGAGGTCCGCATTTGCCAGCGCGCCTTTGACTTTGAGGGCGCTGAGGACTTCTCGGAGTACGAGGAGCTCGAGGATGCTGGCGAGGACGTTGCCGTTGAGGCCATTGACGTAACTGATGCTGCGGATGAGGGCGTCGAGGTTGTCGATGCGGCGGATGCTGCGGACGATGTCGAGACCCCGGAGGGCGAGTAAGCCATGTCGCTGCGCGGTGGAATCGGTTTGCCCGAGCTGCCCATAAAAGAGGGCAAAGAGTTTCGGCTTGGCATTATGGGCGGCACATTTGACCCGATTCATTACGGGCACCTGGTGACTGCCGAGCAGGCGCGCGAGTCGCTCGACTTGGACGCTGTGCTCTTTATGCCGGCGGGCTCTCCTGCTTTTAAGCTTGACAAGCCGGTGACGCCTGCCGAGGACCGTTATGCCATGACGGTCCTCGCTACCGCCGCGAACCCGGCCTTTTTGGCGAGTCGGTTCGAGATCGACCGTCCGGGCGTAACCTACACGGCCGATACGCTTCATGCCCTTCGCGACTTTTATCCGCCGCAGGTAAAGCTCTACTTTATTACGGGCGCCGACGCGATTATCGATATTGTGACTTGGCATGATGCCGAACGAATCGCTGAGCTTGCTACCTTTATTGCGGCGACGCGACCGGGCTTTGATATCGATACGGCGCGTGCCCGAATCAAAGAGTCGGGGCTGCCGTTCGACGTGCGCTATATTCAGATTCCGGCGCTGGCGATCAGCTCGACGAACATTCGTAAGCGAGTTGCCCGCGGCATGAGCGTGCGCTATCTTACGAGCGAGTCTGTGCTCGGCTACATTCGCAAGCGCGGTTTGTATGTCGATCTGGGCCAAGAAGATTTTGAGTGATGGGGGTCTACGTTGTCGGTAGAGGATCAGTTTGAGGGCGATGAGCGCGCGCTGCTCAAGCGCATTCAAGAGCTGCTCGATGTTCGCATGAAGGATAAGCGCAAGCGCTATGTGCATTCGCTGGGTGTTGCCGAGACCGCACTTCATCTGGCCGAGGTCTACGGCGTTGACCGCTTTGATGCCGCTGCCGCCGGCCTGATCCATGACTGGGACAAAGTGCTCTCCGACGACGAGCTGGTCACGCGCGCTCTGCATTACGGCATTAAGATTGCCGGCTCTCCTTCCGCCGCGACGCCGCTTTTGCATGGCCCTGTTGCCGCCTATGAGCTTCCGCAGCTTTTCCCCGAGTTGTCGCCGGCCGTTTTCCAGGCTGTCGACCGTCACACCGTGGGCGCCTGCGACATGACGCCGCTCGATATGGTGGTCTTTGTGGCCGATGCCATCGAGCCCAACCGCCACGGCGACTATGCGCATGCGCTGCGCAAGATGGTGGGGGAGTCGACGCTCGATGAGTTGTTCTTCTCCTGTTTTGCGCAGGGTCTGGTCTATGTGATCCAGTCCGGGCGCTATCTTTATCCCACGGCTATTACGATTTACAACCATTACGCCCAGCTGCGCTAGCTCGGGCTGTCTAGAAAGAGGTATTCCATGGCCGACGAGACCATGACCGACGAGCAGATTCTTGAAGGTGTGGAGCACAAGAGCTTCGCCGCCACGTCCGACCGCACTGCCGCCTCGTTGTCCGCGAGCGGTGTCGCCGCCGAGGATGTCGCCCGCGCCGCCGCGCAGGCCGCCTACGACAAGAAAGGCGAGGACGTTCAGGTGCTCGACCTGACCGAGCTTTCCGACGTATGCGACTACTTTGTGCTTGCCACCGGTACCAACAACCGCCAGGTCGATTCTATCGTCGACGAGATCGAGGAGAAGGTCGCCGAGGCTTGCGGCGAGCACCCGTTTTCCATCGAGGGCCGCGAACAGAAGACCTGGATGCTCATGGACTACGGCTCGGTTGTCGTCCACGTCTTCACTCCCGAAGCGCGCGACTTCTATCGCCTCGAGAAACTCTGGGGCGACGCTCCCCAGCTCCCCCTCAATCTCCTCTAGTAGCTCATTTGAGACGGGGTTTAGCTACCCTCACGCATATCGCCGGACAGTTGCGGTTTTCCGTAACTGCCCGGCTTTCTTTTTGCCCAAAGGCGGTTAATCGTTGAAGCGGGATTGGCGGCCGAAGGATAGGGCGGTGTCGCCGAACTTGTCTCGGACGGCGTCGATAGCGACCGAGAGGTCGCGACGGTCGCTCGATTGGGCTCCGCGGTCGTCGACTTCGCAGAACAGGTCGGTTTGGATGCCGCCTTGGTGGTCGAAGTCGCTCATGCCGATGCCCGCTAAGCGAACATGCATGCCTTCCTGCCAGATGTTATCGAGCAGTTCGAGTGCAACCGCCACGAAGATGTTCTCATCGTCGGTCGGATGAGGCAGCCGGCGCTGTGCCGTACGCCCGCTGCCATATGAATACTTGAGCTTGAGCGTTACCGTGGCACCCGTCAGCCCCTGACGGCGCAGACGGCGCCCCACTGACTCTCCCAACAGAGCAATCGCTGCCTCAATATCCCCACGCTCAGTCAAATCTTTAGCAAAGGTGCGTTCATTGCTGACCGACTTGACCTCGCGCTCTTCATCGAGACTCGTGACTTCAGAGATTTCGAGTCCCAGTGCACGCTGGCGCATGCGTTCGCCGTTGACGCCAAAAATAGAGGCCAAGGTGGATTCCGGTGCACGTGATAGCTCGCCGAGGGTGTAGATGCGCATGCGGCGCAGTCGCTCCTCGGCCGAGCGCCCGATGCCGCTCATGGCAGACACTGGTAGCGCGGCCAAAAAGCGCTGTTCCGTCCCGGGGCGCACGATGGTCAGCCCAAACGGCTTATCCCGCTCGCTTGCGATCTTTGCGACCGTCTTGTTGCAGCCCACGCCAATGGAGCAGGTCACTCCCAGCGCTGCCACGCGGTCGCTTATACGCCGCGCAACCAGCAGCGGGTCTTCGGGCGCAAAGCGACCCGGTGTGATATCGATAAAGGCTTCGTCGATGGATACGCGCTCCACGCGCGGCGTCTCGTCGGCGAGAATCGCCATGACCTGCGCGCTCACCTCGCGGTAGCGATCAAAATGCCCATGCGTCCAAATGGCCTGCGGGCACAGGCGCCGTGCCTCGGCCGAGGGCATGGCAGAGTGCACGCCAAAGCGACGCGCCTCATACGAACACGTGGACACGACGCCACGCGAATCGGCATCTCCGCCCACGATGAGCGGCTTTCCGCGCCATTCGGGATGATCGAGCATCTCCACGCTCGCAAAAAACGCATCGAGGTCCATCAGGCCCACCGCCGGTCCCGTCCAGGGCGGCGGCGTGACGCCTGCAGCATCCTCATAACCGTATGTATGTTCGCGTCTTTTCATGGTATGAGTATACCGCGCAGCTCATGTGGGGCGCGTGTATGTGCTTGCAAATCCCGAATTCTTGTCTAAGATATGGATTTGCCCTCGACTACACCGAAGAAGTTGGTCTCACGGACTTCACCTGCCCGCGTCGATGGCGTATTATGTTCAACTGTTTGTTTGTAGTTGCAGCCTAAAGCTGCTTGGTTGGAGGAGTTTCCTTTGGCAGTCAAGATTCGCCTTGCTCGTCACGGCGCTAAGAAGCGTCCGTACTACCGTGTCGTCGTCGCCGATTCCCGCGCCCCGCGTGACGGTCGTATCATCGAGGAGGTTGGCCGCTACAACCCGATGACCGCCCCCAAGACCATCAACCTCGATCTCGAGAAGATCGCCGACTGGCAGTCCAAGGGCGCTCAGCTCACCGACGCCGTCGCCGCTCTGGTCAAGGCCGCCAACGAGGGCGAGAAGACCGAGACCGTCGTCAAGAAGTCCAAGAAGCAGCTCGCCAAAGAGGCCGAGGCCGCTAAGGCTGCCGCTGAGGCCGCTGAGGGCGCCGAGGAGTAAATCGTGCCTGAGGTTGACGCTGCACAGCTCGAGGGTGAGGCAATGCTCTCAGATCGCATCGCCGATCTCGTCGAATATCTCGTTGTTCAGATCGTCGACGACCCGGATTCCGTGAGCCTTGAGGTCATCGATGGTGACGACGCCTCCACGATTGAGGTTTCGGTCGCCGAGGATGACGTCGCTAAGGTCATCGGCCGTCGTGGCCGTACCATCAAGGCCATTCGCACGCTCGCCCGTGCACTGGCCGCTCGCCTCGACACTGCTGTCGAGGTAGAGGTTCTGGGCTAGGACCTTGAGGTCCCAGTACAAAAACATCGCCCGTGTGGTCAAGCCGCACGGAAGGAAGGGGGAGGTCCTCGCGCAGCCGCTGCGGGGGCTTCCTTCTGTATTAGAGCCTGGTATGCGCGTCGCCCTGACGCCGCCGGCGCTCAAGCGCGACCGCTTTTGCACGGTCGTGTCCGTCACCGATACGGGCGATGGCGATCTGGTCTCGTTTGAGGGCATTGACGACTTGACGGCCGCCGAGGGCATCACGGGATGCTACGTGCTGGCAAATCGTGACGACTTTGAGCTCGATTCGCTTGACGCTGCCTATACCGACCTGATGGGTCGCGAGGTGGTCGACGAGCGCTTCGGTTCGCTCGGCACGATCGTCGAGATCATGTCGACGCCCGCGAACGATGTTTGGGTTGTCGAGGGCGATCGGTACGGCGAGGTACTGATTCCCGTGATCGAGCAGGTTGTGCTCGATCTTCCCGACACAGGAACAATTTCCGTCCACGTTATGGACGGCCTGATCGATATGGACAAGTAGGGAGGACAACATGCTGATCGAGACCCTTTCGGTCTTTCCCGAGATGTTTGAGCCCGTTATGTCCACATCGATTTTGGGCCGCGCCCGCAAGGCCGGCCTTTTTGATTTTAAGGCGTATAACCTGCGCGACTGGACGCACGACCGCCATCGTACCGTCGATGACGAGCCGTACGGCGGCGGGCAGGGCATGCTCATGAAGGTCGAGCCTATCGCAGAGGCCATCGAGGCCATTAGCGCAGAGGGTCCTAAGCCCACTGTGGTGTTCTTTACCCCCTGTGGCGAGCCTTTTACGCAGCATGTGGCCGAGCGCCTGCTCAAAAGTGAGCGCCTGCTGTTTGTGTGCAGCCGTTACGAGGGCGTCGACGAGCGCGCGTATGCGTATGCCGATGAACGTCTGTCGATCGGCGACTATGTGCTCACGGGCGGCGAGCTGCCCGCGATGGTCGTTGCCGATGCCGTCGTACGCCTCATTCCCGGCGCCCTGGGCGACGAGATGAGCAACGTGGACGAGTCGTTCTCGACCGCCGAGGACGGAGGCCTGCTCGAGTACGCGCAGTACACCCGCCCCGCCGAGTTCAACGGCGAGGGCGTTCCTCCGGTGCTCGTGAGCGGCGATCACGCCAAGGTCGATGCCTGGCGCCGCAAGAATGCCATCGAGCGCACCTGTCGCTGGCGTCCCGACCTGATCGAGACTGCGCGGCTCACGCCCGAGGAGCGCGCTTACGCGCAGGAGATCCTTGACGCTTCGTATTCGCAGAGCGAGGAGTGAGTATGGTTCCTACGCAACATTCCGCGTTGAGGGGCGCTTTTGAGTGGATCGCGGTCATCGCGATCGCGCTTGTGGCCACCTTCCTGATCCGCACCTTTGTGGTCGAGCCCTTTGTGGTGCCCACCGGCTCTATGGAGGACACAATCGAGATTGGCGACCAGATCCTGGCGCAAAAGGTGAGCCTCGAGCTCGGTCAGCCCGTCAAGCAGGGCGATATCGTGGTGTTTCACAACCCCGATGGCACCTCCGAGCATGATGTTCTTGTCAAGCGCGTTATTGCCACGGCCGGCCAGACGGTCGACCTGCAGGATGGCAAGGTGGTCGTTGACGGCCAAGCGCTCGACGAGGACTATACGACGGGCATGAGCTGGCCACTTTCGGTCCAAGCGCCCGGCGCTCAGGTAAGCTATCCCTACACCGTTCCCGACGGGTGCGTGTGGGTGATGGGCGACAACCGCGAAAACTCTGCCGACTCACGCTACTTTGGTCCCGTCGACCGTTCGGACCTGATCGCCGTGGCGCTCGTGCGTTACTGGCCGCTCAACCGTCTGGGCGCTATCGACTAAAAACCGCTATAGTACAGTACCTAACCGTGTAATCGTTTCGACGAGGGGATATTAGAGGCATGAACGCTTCATCGCTTTCCTTCCAAGACATCATCCTGCGCCTCCAGCAGTACTGGGGCGAGCAGGGCTGCGTCATTATGCAGCCCTATGACTCCGAGGTCGGTGCCGGTACCTTTCATACCGCGACCACGCTGCGCTCGCTCGGTCCCGCCGAGTGGCGCACCTGCTATGCGCAGCCCTGCCGCCGTCCGGCCGACGGGCGCTACGGCGAGAACCCCAACCGCATGCAGCACTACTATCAGTTCCAGGTGCTCATCAAGCCCTCTCCGGTCAACGCCCAAGAGCTTTACCTGGGGTCTCTTGCCGCCATTGGCCTGGACCCCAACGACCATGACGTCCGCTTTGTCGAGGACGACTGGGAGAGCCCGACGCTCGGCGCCTGGGGCCTTGGCTGGGAGGTCTGGCTCAATGGCATGGAGGTCACGCAGTTTACGTACTTCCAGCAGGTGGGCGGCATCGAGGTCGACCCCGTGCCCGTCGAGATCACCTACGGCCTGGAGCGTATCGCCATGTACGCCCAGGGCGTTAACTCGGTCTACGACCTGGTGTGGAGCTACCTGCCCGACGGCACGCCCATGACCTATGGCGACGTGTTCTTCGAGAACGAGCGCGAGTTCAGTGCCTATAACTTTGAGGTCGCCAACGTCGAGATGATGCGTCAGAAGTTTGACGACTACGAGGCCGAGTGCCATTCCTGCCTGGAGCGCAAGCTGCCGCTGCCGGCATATGACTGCGTCATGAAGTGCAGCCACGCTTTCAACCTGCTCGATGCTCGCGGCGCCCTGTCCGCGGTCGAGCGTGCCAACTACATCCTGCGCGTCCGCGCCGTCGCCAAGGCGTGCTGCGAGGCCTACATGGCCGAGGTCGCCGGAGTCAACGAGAATGCCGATCAGGAAGGCGAGGTGGCGTAAGCCATGGCAGACGCTAAGGATTTCCTGTTTGAGATCGGTGCGGAAGAAATGCCCTCCGCACCGCTGAACAATGCCGTCAAGCAGCTTGGCACCATGATCGCCAAGGGTCTCGACGAGGCCGGTCTGGCCCACGGCGAGGTCCGTGTGATCTCGAGCCCGCGCCGCCTGGCTGCGCTCGTTGCCGACGTCGCCACCGCGACCGACGAGGTTCACGAGGTCAAGCGCGGCCCCGCGGCCAACATCGCCTTCGATGCCGACGGCAACGCCACCAAGGCCGCCCAGGGCTTCGCCCGCAAGTGCGGTGTGGCTGCCGAGGATCTGGTCCGTCGCGAGGACACCGACGGTCGCGAGTATGTCTTTGCTGAGAAGAACATTCCCTCCGCTCCGGCCACCCCGATCCTGACGGCCCTGTGCGAGAAGACCATCGCCGGCCTGCAGTGGCCCAACTACCGCTCTCAGCGCTGGGGTCACGAGCATGCGACCTTTGTTCGTCCGGTCCGCTGGATCTGCTGCCTTCTGGGCGAGGACGTTGTGCCCGTGTCGTTTGCCGACGTGACGAGTGGCAACACCACGCGTGGTCATCGCGTGCTTGGCCCCGGTGACCATGTGGTCGCCAGCCCCGCCGTCTACGAGCAGGTGCTCGAGGACGCCGGCGTGCTTTCTGCCGAGCGCCGTCGCGAGGCCATCCTTGCCGGTATCGCCGAGGTCGAGGCTGCCCGTCCCGGCTGCCATGTCGATACGCCCAAGAAGGTCTTTGAGGAGGTCATCAACCTCTGCGAGTGGCCGACGGTGCTCGTCGGTACCTTCGATGAGGAGTTCCTCAAGGTCCCGCATGAGATCATCTGCGAGTCCATGCTCACCAACCAGCGCTACTTCCCGATCTATGACGGCGAGGGCAAGCTCACGCGTGAGTTCGTGGTCGTCTCCAACAGCAAGCCCGAGAACGCCGAGCGCGTGATCGACGGCAACGAGCGCGTTGTGCGTGCCCGTCTGGACGATGCCAAGTTCTTCTACGAGGAGGACCTGAAGATCTCCCTCGACGAGTTCCGCGAGCGTCTGGCCAAGGTCGCCTTCCAGGAGAAGCTCGGTAGCGTGCTCGCCAAGTCCGAGCGTATTGAGCAGCTCGCGCTCGCCATCGCCCGCGAGGCCCATCTGGGCGCCCATCTTGCCGCCGATGCCGCTCGCGCCGCTCACCTGTGCAAGGCCGACCTGGTATCGAACGCCGTCGTTGAGTTCACGAGCCAGCAGGGCGTGATGGGCGGTTATTACGCCTCCGCGATGGGGGAGAACGACGAGGTCGCCCACGCCATTCGCGATCACTATCGTCCTCGCTTTGCCGGTGACGAGCTGCCCGAGTGCACCGCTGGCTGCATTGTGGCCTGCGCCGACAAGCTCGATACCATCGCCGGTATCTTTTCCATCGGCGAGCCCCCGACCGGCTCTTCGGACCCCTATGCGCTGCGTCGTGCCGCTATCGGCATCATCAACACCCTGCGCGACCGCCTGCCGATTGACCCCACGTCGCTCATCGACTTCGCCCTCGAGCTCTACAGTGAGCAGGGCATTGAGTTCGACGCCGCCGAGGTCGCCCAGCAGGTTCGCGACTTCTTCCATGGCCGCCTGGTGAGCATGGCCCGTGACGAAAAGATCCCGGCCGATACCGTTGCCGCCGTCTCCGCGGTGCACATCATCGCTCCGTCCGTCTTCTTCGCCCGCTGCGCCGCCCTCGACGAGGCCCGCAAGAACGACGCTGAGACGTTCGACAACCTGGCTACCGCCTATGCCCGCGCCGCGCACATCTCCAAGCCCGAGCTGGGTGCGGAGTACGACCGCAGCCTGATGGGCGAGGTCGAGCTTGCGCTTGCCGACGCCTCCGAGGCTGCCCAGACCGCTGTCGATGCCGCCCTTGCTGCCGAGGATTACCCGGCCGCATTTGCCGCCCTCGCCGCCCTGCGTGCCCCCATCGACCGCTTCTTCGACGAGGTTATGGTCATGGACAAGGACGAGGAGCTCCGCGATAATCGTCTTAAGTTGCTCAACCGCTTCGAGGCCGTTTTCTCCGGCATCGCCAACATCGGTGAGCTTGCCCGCAAAAAGTAAGCTAGCCTGCGCATAAGCGCAAAAGGAGCCCCGCATGGATTGCCCGGTCACCGCTCGTCCCACCGTTATCGTTATCTCCGACTCGCTCGGTGATACCGCTTGTGAGGTGGTGCTTGCGGCGTCCGGGCAATTTGATGAAGGGGCTTTTCATCTCTTGCGCCTGCCCAAGGTGACCTCGGTGGAGCAGGTTAAATCGTTTGTGGGCCCGCGTGTCGATGCGGACCATCGCGATATTGCCGTGTTCCACACCATTGTCGATCCGGCCCTTCGTGCTCGTGTGCTCGACTACTTGGGCATGCTGCACATTCGCTCGGTCGACCTGATCGGTCCGACGCTCGCCGTGCTGTCGTCGCTCATCGGTGTGCCGCCCAAGGGCGTTGCGGGCGTGATTCACAGGACCGATGACCGCTATTTCCATCGTATCGAGGCCATGGAGTATTTCGTTGAGCACGATGACGGGCGCGGTTGCGACGATCTGTCGGGTGCCGATATCGTGCTGCTGGGCGTATCGCGCACGTCCAAGACGCCGTTGTCGATGTATTTGGCCTATCAAGGTTACAAGGTTGCCAATGTTCCGTTGGCCCATGGCATGGAGCCGCCGAAGTCGATTTACGAGGTTGACCCGATGCGCCTGTTCGGCCTGATTTCGACCGTCGATGTGATTTCCGAAATTCGCGATAGCCGCTTGGGCGACGACTACGCCCGTGCCGTCGCCGGCTCCTATGCCGAGCCCGAGAGCGTGCGCAGCGAGCTCGAGGAAGCTCGCGCCCTCATGAAGCGCCTGGGCTGCTTTGTGGTGCGGACCGACGGCAAGGCCATCGAGGAAAGCGCTGCCGAGATCATCAGCCACTTGGAGGAAATCCAAGAAGCTCGCGCCCGCCGAGCCACCCGCCGCGCCTAATAGTAGTATCTTTTTGATAAAGCGATTTAGCAAAAACATCGCATCTGACCTGCTTTTTTATTGTAGTGGTATCTTCATAAGGTAACCAACTTTACCTACCGTTTACCGCCAGTTTTAGCACGTTTACCAAACCGCGTATCCTCTGCTCAAGCCCGTTCAAATCCGGCCGTATAGTTCCCTCACGGCCCGCATCCGGCGGGTCGATTCGTTACCACGGTCGTGCGCGTAAGCGCATGGAAGGGGAAGTATCGTGAGCGATTGCAAGAGGGTTTACCGTTTTGGAACCGACGCCCAGGGCACCTGTGTCACTGAGGGCGACAAGTCCATGAACTTCGTGCTTGGCGGCAAGGGCGCAAACCTTGCCGAGATGAGCCGCATCGGCCTGCCGGTTCCCGGTGGCTTTACCATTACCTGCCAGACTTGCGTCGAGTATTCCGGTGCCGGCAACGTCTGGCCCGAAGGCGCACTCGACGAGATCGTTGCCGCCGAGGCAGACCTCGAGGCCCGCTGCGGCAAGAAGCTCGGCGACGCCTCCGATCCGCTGCTCGTGTCGGTTCGCTCGGGCGCTCCGTTTTCCATGCCCGGTATGATGGATACGGTCCTCAACCTGGGCCTCAACGACGACTCCGTTCAGGGTCTCATCGCCCAGACGCAAAACCCGCGTTTTGCCTGGGATAGCTACCGTCGCTTTATCCAGATGTTCTCAAACATCGTCATGGGCGTTGACGCCGACCTGTTCGAAAACGCCCTGACCCAGGCCCGCCTGGTCGCTGGCGTTCGCGTCGATTCCGAGCTTTCGGCCGAGGACCTTCAGGAGCTTGTCGAGACCTTCAAGGGCATCTTCTCTGATAACGTCGAGGCCGCCCTGTATCCCGAGCTCGAGGTCACCGGCGGCAAGCCCGTCTTCCCGCATGATCCGGAGCTCCAGTTGCGCCTTGCCATCCAGGCCGTCTTTGGCAGCTGGATGAACGAGCGCGCCTGCATCTACCGCAAACAGCACGGCATCTCCGACGAGCTCGGTACTGCCGTCAACGTCCAGGCTATGGCTTTTGGCAACAAGGGTGAGACCTCCGCGACCGGCGTCGCCTTTACGCGCAACCCGGCCGACGGCACTAAGGAGTTCTACGGCGACTTTCTGGTCAACGCCCAGGGCGAGGATGTCGTCGCCGGCATCCGCAATACCGAGCCCATCGCCGACCTCAAGACCACCCCGGGCCTCGAGTCCGCAGGTGAGGAGCTCGAGCGCGTGTTTCTGACGCTCGAGGATCACTATCGCGACATGTGCGACATCGAGTTCACAATCGAGCAGGGTAAGCTCTGGATGCTCCAGACTCGCGTGGGCAAGCGCACTGCCACCGCCGCCCTGCGCATCGCCATCGAAATGGTCGAGGAGGGCCTGATCACTCGCGAGGAGGCCGTGAGCCGCATCGATCCCGCGCAGCTCGACCAGCTTCTACACCCGCAGTTTGACGCCTCCAAGAAGTACGAGGCGCTGGCCTGCGGTCTTAACGCCAGCCCCGGTGCCGCCGTGGGCGAGGTCGTTTTCTCGAGCGATGATGCCGTCGCGCGCGCCAACGAGGGTCACAAGGTCATTTTGGTTCGCTGGGAGACTAACCCCGACGACCTGAAGGGCATGGTCGCCGCCGAGGGCATCCTGACCAGCCACGGTGGCAAGACGAGTCATGCCGCCGTTATCGCCCGCGGTATGGGTACGCCTTGCGTCTGCGGCGTCGAGCGCTTCCACATTGACGCTGCTGAGAAGGTCGTGCGTATCGAGGGCAGCGACCGCGTACTGCACGAGGGCGATGTCATCTCCATCGACGGCACCCAGGGCATCGTCGTCGACGGTCCCGTCGACCTGGTCTCCGCCGAGCTTACCGGCGACCTGGACACCATCCTGTCCTGGGCCGACGAGATTCGCCTGGACGAGACCTGCGGCCATGCCAACCATGTGCGCGTCAACGCCGACAACCCCGAGGATGCCGAGCTCGCCCTCGAGTTTGGTGCCGAGGCCATTGGCCTATGCCGCACCGAGCATATGTTCCTGGGCGATCGCAAGAACATTATCCAGAGCTTCATTCTGTCCGATGATGAAGCCGTGAAGCAGCAGGCCCTGGCCGACCTGCTCAAGGTTCAGACCGAGGACTTCCTGGCGATGTTCAAGACCATGTCCGGTCGCGATGTGGTCGTCCGCCTGCTCGATCCGCCGCTTCATGAGTTCCTGGATAATCCTCGCGAGCTCGAGGTCGCCATCACCAAGAAGGAAGCCGCCGGCGCCAGCGAGGAAGAGCTTGCAACCCTGCGCGCCCGCCTGCGTCGTATCGACGGCATGGTCGAGTCGAACCCCATGCTCGGCCTGCGCGGCGTTCGCCTGTCCGTCGTCTTTAGCGATCTGCCGCTCATGCAGGTTCGCGCCGTCGCCACGGCTGCTGCCCGCCTTATCCAGGAGGGCGTCGATCCGCGTCCCGAGGTCATGGTTCCGCTCGTTTCCATCACGGCCGAGCATGTCCAGACCCGCGAGGTTATCGAGCGCGTGATCGCTGAGGTTTCCGCTGAGGAGGGCGTCGAGCTCAATATTCCCGTGGGCACGATGCTCGAGCTGCCGCGTGCCTGCATGGTCGCTGACGAGATCGCCCATCATGCCGACTTCTTCTGCTTTGGCACCAACGACCTCACCCAGACCACCTTCGGCTTCTCCCGCGACGATGCCGAGGCCAAGTTCATCCCGCTGTACATGCACAAGAAGATCTTAAAGGACAACCCCTTCGAGACCATCGATACGGCAGTACTCGAGCTGGTGCGCATGGCTGTCGAGAAGGGCCGCGCCACCAACCCCGACATGCACTTTGGCGTGTGCGGTGAGCACGGCGGCGACCCCAAGTCCATCAAGGGCCTGTTTAACGTGGCCGATGTGGACTATGTGTCCTGCTCGCCCTACCGCGTGCCCCTCGCACGCCTGGCTGCCGCTCAGGCCAAGCTCGAGGCTAAGCGTTCCGCCTAACGTTTTGGGTTTAGACGCCTAGCGTAGCCCCCCTTCATGCCGCCCGTCTCATTCGTGAGACGGGCGGTTATCATGTGCGGGTTTTGTCTTTTTGTCTGCGTAAAAAATTGTTCTTGCAGCAGAAACCCGCGCGTGTATACTCGAATACGTTTGTTCAACTACGTGCCGGCCAAGGTGGTACGGCACCTCTAGAAGAGTAAGGAATTGCACATGGATTACATCCGCGCAATCGAGCGTCAGCAGATCCGCGAGGACATTCCTCAGGTTCGCGTCGCCGACAACGTCAAGGTTCACTACCGCATTAAGGAAGGCGACCGCGAGCGCATCCAGGTCTTCCAGGGCGACGTCATCCGCATGGCCGGCGCCGGTGCCCGCGAGACCTTCACCGTCCGCAAGATGTCCTTCGGTGTCGGTGTTGAGCGTACCTTCCCGCTTCACAGCCCCAAGATCGCCAAGCTCGAGGTCGTTCGTCATGGTCGCGTCCGTCGCGCCAAGCTGTACTACCTCCGCGACAAGGTGGGCAAGGCTGCTCGCATCCCCGAGAAGCGCTAAGAAGATTGCAGCGTCTGTCCACTCGTTTGGACACAAGGGTCACCTTCGGGTGGCCCTTCTTTTTATCTGATTTGCATGCAAGGAGGGCCTGGTATGGCCAATATGACGAGCTCGGTTTCGGCATCGCAGGTTGCCGGCGAGCTGGCGAGTGCCACGTTCGAGGAGATTCCCGCCCTCGTGGAGCATTATCGCGAGGATCCGCGCCAGCAGGTGATTAAGGCTTGCGAGCGTGCCCTTAAGCGCCATGCCAAGGAGCTTGCCGAGCGCGAGCGCGTCAATGGCATGTACGAGCTTATGCATGAGCTCGGCGGTGATGGCGTGGTCGTGGGCGTCGACGAGGTGGGCCGTGGCTCGGTAGCGGGGCCCTTGACCGTGTGTGCTGTGTGCCTTCCGATGGAGCCGCGCATCTGGGGCATCAACGATTCCAAAAAGCTCACGCCGGCGCGCCGCGAGCTGCTCTCGGTGAAGATTGCCGAGGTGGCGACTGCCATCGGCTTTTGCCATATCGCTCCCGCGGATATCGATGAGATGGGCATGGCCCGCGCCATTCGAGCCGCTGTCGCGGGCGCCGTGGCCGATACGGGGCTCGAGCCCGATTGCGTGCTTATGGACGGTAACCCCTTGGGCGCCGTTCCCAACGAGCGCGACGTGGTGAAGGGCGATGCCAAAATCGCCTGTATCGCCGCGGCGTCCATCATGGCTAAGGTGACGCGTGACGAGATGATGGTCGAGTACGACGCCGAGTATCCCGAGTACCATTTGGCCGAATCGAAAGGCTATGCGAGCCCCGAACACATCGAGGCTATTCGCAAACATGGTCTTTCTCCGTTGCACCGTGTGAGCTTTTGCGGAAACTTTCTGCAGACTGAGCGCCTTTTCTAGGTCAATTGTGGAGACAGGGACCTCTGGGGTTTTATAAACCTGCTGGTAGCGGGTCGTATGCAACACCATTGCTGCGTACGGCCCGTTTTTTGACGGCATTTGGTCAGCTTTTGGTTTGCTTCCGGTACTTACCCGCATGAAAGGTGCCCTCATCATCGGGGCAATGCAGTGTGCGGGAAAGGAGACCCCATGAGTGCCGCAAGCAAAAAGAGCAAGACGCAGCAGCTCAAGGAGCGTTGGGAAAACGGCGAGCTCGACTCCGGGGCGATGACGCCCGAGTTTATCAAGGGGCTCAGTCCCCGCGAGCTGGGCATGCTGGGCGAGCTGATCACCATCGACTACTTTAACGAGCGCGGCTACACCTTGCTGAAACAGGGTTATCGTTGCACCGAGGGCGAGGCCGATCTGGTGCTGCTTGATGAGCTCGACGATGTCGTGGTGATGGCCGAGGTCAAGACCAGACGCGTCGCCCTGGATTGCACCACGCGGGTCTTTCCCGAGGAGGCCGTGGACGCCCAAAAGCAACGCCGCTACCGCCGCATCGCAAGTTGCTATCTCATGGAGCATTATCCGCTCAAGGCGATTCGCTTCGATGCCGTGGGTGTCACCATTCGCGGCGGGCATATCGCCGAGATCGAGCATCAGTACAACGCGTTCGATTGGCAGGTGTCGTGATGGCGTTCGAGACGTTTGCCGTTCACGCGGCCTGCATTCGCGGCGTCGAGGCGATTCACGTCACGGTCGAGGTCTCGCTTGCCGGCGGCGTTCCGGGCATTCAGATGCTCGGCATCCCGAGTATGGAGGTGATGGAGTCGCGTGGTCGCATTCGCTGTGCGATGCGCTCCGCCGGGTTCGAGATCCCACGCTCGGGCATTACGGTCAATCTGGCACCTGGCGATATTCGCAAGACCGGTAGCGGCTTTGATCTTCCCATCGCCATCGCGGTATTGGCGGCCGATGGTCAGATTCCCCGCGATAACCTCGATCGTTGTCTTATCGCCGGTGAGCTTGGCTTGGACGGTACGGTGCTTCCTGTCAAGGGCGAGGTGGCGTTTCAGCTGCTGGCTCGCGACATGGGGCTGTCTTTTATCGCCGGCAGATCAGACCAGCATGTGCCACTCGCGGGCGTGGATTGCGGATTCATAGATCATTTGTCTCAGCTTGCTCATGGTATGGGCGATGCCGCGCGGCATTATCTGGATTCCGAGGGTGTGGAGGCTACTTTTGAGCCCGAACTCGACTATGCCGACGTGCTGGGGCAGGAGGTTGCCAAACGCGGCATGGCACTGGCGGCAGCGGGTGAGCTCGGTTTGCTTATGATCGGGTCCCCGGGATCGGGCAAGACGATGCTCGCGCGTCGTATGACCGGCATCCTGCCCGAGCTTTCCGTTGAGGATCAACAGGAGGCGCTGTGCATCCATTCGGTTTTGGGTGAGAACATTGATGGCTTGTTGGCGGGGCACCGGCCCTTCCGCAGCCCGCATCACAGCATTTCGACCGCGGGCCTCATCGGCGGCGGACGTCCAGTACATCCGGGCGAAATTAGCCTAGCTCATGGCGGCGTGCTCTTTTTGGACGAGCTTGCCGAGTTTCCCACGGGCGTACTGCAGACGCTGCGTCAGCCCATCGAACGCGGCTATGTGAGGATCGTACGCGTCGACGGGGCCTTTACCTTCCCGTCGCGCTTTCAGCTGCTGGCTGCGAGCAATCCCTGCCCCTGCGGTTTTTTGGGCGATCGCGAGGTGCCGTGCCGCTGCTCGGCATCGATGGTTGAGCGCTATCGGGCAAAGCTGCGCGGTCCTTTGGCCGACCGTATCGACATGATGATCGATGTGACCCGCCCCGATCCCCAGGTGATTATCGAGGGCGCGGAGGGTATGTCGTCGGCCGAGTTACGTGACTACGTTGTGCGCGGTCGCGCTTTTCGCGCTTGGCGCGAATCCCGTATGGACGATGCGGATGCCGAGGCCGAGGATGACGAGGCGCGGTCCATTGACGGCGTCGTTTCGACCTTTGAGCTCGATGGTGCGGCGGAGAAGTGTGTGCTCGGCCTGTCGAAGCGCACGCATCTTACGGGTCGCGGCATCGTGCGCCTGGTGCGTATCGCGCGTACAATCGCCGACGTCGCCGAGAGCGAGCAGGTGACGCAGGACCACGTGCTTGAGGCGGCGATGTACCAGGGAAGGAGGGACCAATGATGGCCGAGGGGACCTTCGAGCTGCATCCAGGTGATTCGTTGTATCCCGAGACCGTTTTGGAGCTTTCTGATGTGCCTCAGACGCTCTATGTGCGCGGCAACCCCGAGACGCTTTCGACGCCCGCGCTCTCCATCATCGGCGCGCGAAAGGCCTCGCCGTATGGTCTTGCCGTGGCAGAGCTTGCGGCAAAGGTGGCGGTCGAGGCGGGAGTGACGGTTGTTTCGGGCGGCGCGGTCGGTTGTGACCAGGCCTCGGGTTGGGCTGCGGTCAACGCCGGCGGCAAACACGTCGTGGTGCTGGGGACGGGCGCCGACGTGGTCTACCCGCGTTCGAGCGCGGGACTTATTACTCGCACGCTCGATACGGGTGGCGCGGTCGTGTCGATCTCTCCGTGGGGCATGGGTCCGCGCAAGTTTGCCTTTCCGCGCCGGAATCGCGTGATCGCGGCCCTGTCGCAAGCCCTCTTTGTATCCGAGGCAGGTATGCCTTCCGGGACGTTTTCTACAGCCGAGGCTGCTATGGATTTGGGGCGCGAACTTCTTGCCGTGCCGGGGTCGATCCTATCGCCCGAGTCGCGTGGCACGAATTACCTCATTGCGAACGGTGCCTGTTGCATCATCGACGAGGAATCTATCGAGATGGCAATCTCGCGCATCTACGGCACCCTGCGCTACTCTCGCCCCGATGCTCCCGGCATTGCCGACCTGGATCCAACGCAGCAGACCGTGATGCATGCGCTCATCGCCTCTCCGCTCAAGGTCGACGACATCGCGGCGCTCGTCTCGCTCGATGCTGTCGGCGTACTCAAACTCCTGGGTTCGCTTGAGCTCGAGGGCCTTATCGAGCGCATGATGGATGGAAGGTATGCGCCCTCCAAGTTTGCCCTTCACGCCCAGACGCCCTTCGGTCACAATGGAAAACGTGTCAATTAGAAAGGTGTTTGCAGATGCAGTTCGATCAGGTGACGGTTATTGGTGGCGGTCTGGCGGGTTCGGAATGCGCGATCCAGCTGGCAGACCGCGGGTTTGCCGTAAAGCTGTGCGAGATGCGCCCCCAGGTGAGCTCCCCGGCTCACCATACCGATCACCTGGCAGAGCTCGTCTGCTCCAATTCGTTTAAGTCGACCCGTCCGGATTCCGCGGCTGGTTTGTTGAAGGCCGAGCTTGAGCGCATGGGTTCAGTCCTGCTCGATTGCGCCCATCGCGCGGCTGTTCCCGCCGGTGGCGCCCTGGCGGTCGACCGCGTCAAGTTTTCCGAGCTTGTCGAGGCCGAAGTTGGCGCCCGTCCCAATATCGAGGTCGTGCACGGCGAGGTCACGCAGATTCCCGAGGGTCACGTGGTCATTGCCGCGGGCCCGCTGTGTTCACCGGCGCTGAGCGAAGAGGTTATGAAGCTCGTCGGTGGCGATGCCCTGGCATTCTTTGATGCGGCGGCGCCGATCGTCGATGCCTCCACGCTCGATATGGACGTGCTGTTCTCGCAGTCGCGCTACGAGGAGCAGGGGAGCGGCGACTATCTCAACGCTCCGCTCAACAAGGAGGAGTACGAGGCCTTTATCGAGGCGCTTACCACGGCCGACCGCGTGGTGCTCAAGGACTTTGAGGGTGGCGATTTGTTCCAGGCCTGCCAGCCTGCCGAGGAAGTTGCGCGCACCGGCAAGGACGCCATTCGCTTTGGCGCCATGAAGCCCGTCGGCCTCACCGACCCGCGTACCGGACGTCGCCCCTGGGCGGCGATTCAACTGCGTGCCGAGAACAAGGAGAAGACCGCCTATAACCTGGTGGGCTTCCAGACCAATCTGACCTTTGGCGAGCAGAAGCGCGTCTTCCATATGGTGCCGGGCCTGGAGAACGCTGAGTTCTTCCGCTACGGTGTCATGCACCGCAATACCTTTGTCGACGCCCCGCACGTGCTCGATGGCACCTTTGCCGTGCCCGGTACCGGTGTGCGCCTGGCCGGTCAGATCACCGGCACCGAGGGGTACATGGAAGCTGTGGCGACCGGTCTGCTCGCGGCGCTCAACACCTATGCCGAGGCTATCGGCGCCGCGGGCGTCGAGTTGCCGCGCGTGGGCGCCCTGGGTGCGCTCGTGGGCTATGCGACCGATCCTGCCACCGTGGGCTATCAGCCCATGCATGTCAACTTTGGCCTGGTGCCGCCACTCGAGGATGGTAAGCGCCGCAGCAAGCGCGACCGCTACCAGGCCTATGCGGACCGTGCGCTCGAGGCCCTTGATGCCTATCTGGCCACTCGACCCGATCTGTTTGGAGGCGACCGGTCATAGCCTTTGACCTGTACGACACCGTCGACTCGTTTATCGCCTACATCGCACGTGTCGAGGGTCTTTCTCCCAACACGGTGACGGCCTATGGCTCGCGGTTGGAGCGCTTTGCTGCCTGGTGCGAGCGCGAGGATATCGATGCCTTCGCTGCCGACGTGCGCACCATTCGTCGCTATCTTGCCGAGCTTTCGCGTGAGCAGGTGGCTCCCCGAACGCTTGCGGCGCACCTGTCGGCTATCCGATCTCTCTATCGCTGGATGGCTGCCGAGGGGATTGTCGAGGGCGATGCAGTCTCGGCGATCGCATCGCCCAAGCTCCCGCGCGACCTGCCGGGCGTCCTTACGACCCAGCAGGTCGAGGCGCTGCTCAAGACGCCTGATACCTCGACGCCCGCGGGACTGCGCGATGCGGCGATGCTCGAGCTGCTCTATGCCTCGGGTGCTCGTATCTCTGAGCTCGCAGCACTCAATGTGGAGTCCATCGCTTGGTCCGAACGCACGCTGCGCCTTTGGGGCAAGGGGAGCAAAGAACGTATCGTCCCTCTGTATCGTCGTGCGCTCGAGGCGACGCGTCTCTATATTGAGGAGGGGAGGCCGGAATTGCTCGCTCAGGCAAAGCGTCGTGACCCCGCTACCGGGCCGCATCCGCTGCTTATATCGGCGCGCGGCAATCGCATGAGCGCCGCCATGCTCCGGCGGCGGTTCCATACGCTGGCGACGCTCGCCGGCATTCCGGCCGACATCGCCCCGCATGCGATGCGCCATACCTTTGCGACCGACTTGCTCGAGGGCGGTGCGGACCTGCGCTCGGTTCAAGAGCTGCTGGGTCATGCGAGCCTGTCCACGACGCAGATCTACACGCATCTCACGCCCGATCGGCTTAAGCGGGCTGTGGCTCAAGCCCATCCCCGCGGCGAATAGTGGCTGGGACGTTCCGCGCCGCACTCAGGTGTGTGGTTTTGATTGCGGGTTGGCAGGAAGAAGCATTCCTGCTATCATTCATCGGGTTGCTTCACGGCAACATGTTTTTATCACGCACGCGCGGCTACTTCATACCGTGGTGCCCGGGCTTTGGTAGCACATGTCCGGGTTGGTTTTGGAGGATGACCCCGCGCGGAGGCAAACCACAGGAGGTTTATCATGGCTACCAAGATTAATATCCGCACCCTGCTCGAGGCCGGCTGCCACTTCGGTCACCAGACCCGTCGCTGGAACCCCAAGATGAAGCCGTTCATCTTCGGTGAGCGCAACGGCATCTACATCCTCGACCTCAAGCAGACCATCCTCGACGCCGACCAGGCCTACACCTTCGTCAAGAACGTCGCCAAGGGTGGCAACGTGCTGTTCGTCGGCACCAAGAAGCAGGCTCAGGAGGCCGTCAAGAACGCTGCTGAGCGCGCCAACATGCCTTACATCAACCAGCGTTGGCTCGGCGGTATGCTGACCAACTTCGTCACCATCCGCTCCCGCATCAACCGCATGGAGGAGCTCGAGGCCATGGTCGAGGACGGCCGCATGGCTGTTCTGCCCAAGAAGGAGCAGGCTGTTCTCGGCAAGGAGCTCACCAAGCTCCAGACCAACCTCGGTGGCGCCCGCGACATGAAGGGTCTGCCCCAGGCTCTCTTCGTCATCGACACCAAGCGCGAGGAGAACGCCATCAAGGAGGCTCAGCGCCTGAACATCCCCGTCGTCGCTCTGATCGACACCAACTCCGATCCCGACGAGGTCGAGTACGGCATCCCCTGCAACGATGACGCTATCTCCGCTGTCACCCTTATGTGCGAGCTCATGGCAGACGCCTGCCTCGCTGGCTCCGGCAAGGAGCAGGTCTCCGAGGCCGAGATGGCCGCTGAGCCCAAGGCCGAGTAAATCAGTCTTAGTTAATTCTTTTTCATCTCTTTGAAAGGAACCACAATGGCCCAGATTACCGCCGCTATGGTCAAGCAGCTCCGCGAGATGACCGACTCCCCGATGATGGAGTGCAAGAAGGCTCTCGTCGAGGCTGACGGCGACATGGACGCCGCTGTCGACGTTCTGCGTAAGAACGGCCTTGCCAAGGCTGCCAAGAAGGCTGGCCGTGAGACCAACGAGGGCGCTGTCGCCGCGTTCGTCTCCGAGGATGGCAAGACCGGCGCTCTGCTCGAGCTCTCCTGCGAGACCGACTTCGTTGGCTCCAACGCCAAGTTCACCGGCTTTGCTTCCAAGGTCGCTGAGGTTGTCGCTACCACCGAGCCTGCTGACGTCGACGCTTTGCTCGAGAAGCCGATGGGCGAGGAGACCGTTTCCTCCGAGCTCACCGAGATGATTCACATCATGGGCGAGAACATGAAGATCTCCCGCTTCGCTGCCCGTAAGGCTGAGAACGGCGCGCTCGCTTCTTACATCCACATGGGTGGTAAGATCGGCGTCCTCGTCGAGTTCGCCTTCGAGAAGGCCGAGACCGCTCAGGCTGAGTCCTTCAAGACCTTCGCTCACGACGTTGCCCTTCAGGTTGCTGCCGTCGCCCCGATTTGCGCTACCCGCGATCAGGTTCCGGCCGAGACCGTCGAGCACGAGAAGCAGATCTACATGGCGCAGGCTGCCGAGTCCGGCAAGCCCGAGGCTATCCAGGAGAAGATGGCTGTCGGCCGTCTGGAGAAGTTCTACAAGCAGTCCGTGCTCACCGAGCAGGAGTTCATCAAGGACAGCTCCCTCACCATCAAGAAGTACGCTGAGCAGGTCTCCAAGGAGCTCGGCGACACCATTACCGTCGTTGCCTTTGACCGTCTGGTCCGTGGCGAGTAAATAAGCTCTTGTAGCTGGTAATGAGCAGGCTGTGGGTTTTACTCACAGCCTGCTTTTTCATGGCTCTTATCAGAGCCTTTGATAGAATGTTGAGAGTTCAATCTAAAGGAGGATCGCTTTGTCCGACATCCGATATAAACGCGTGCTTCTTAAGCTTTCCGGCGAAGCACTGATGGGCGACGGCCAATATGGCATCGACCCCAAGGTTACCGACCATCTTGCCAAGCAGGTCAAGGAGCTGCTCGCCGTTGGCCATGAGGTCGGCGTCGTTGTCGGCGGCGGCAATATTTTCCGCGGCATGGCCGGCGCTGCCGGTGGCATGGAGCGTGCTCAGGCCGACTACATGGGCATGCTGGCAACCGTTATGAACGCGCTCGCCCTGCAGGATGCCTTCGAGCATAACGATGTTCCCTGCCGCGTGATGAGCGCTATCCAGATGAACGAGATCTGCGAGCCCTATATTCGCCGTCGCGCCATCAACCACCTTTCCAAGGGCAACGTCGTTATTTTTGCCGCCGGTTCGGGCAATCCGTACTTTACGACCGACACCGCCGCGGCTCTTCGTGCGTGCGAGATCGGCGCCGAGATTCTGATTAAAGCCACCAAGGTTGACGGCATCTACGACAAGGATCCCGTCAAGTGCGCCGACGCCGTCCGTTTTGACAAGATTACCTATCACGAGGTTCTCGTCCGCGGTCTGCAGGTTATGGATTCCACGGCTACGGCACTGTGCCAGGACAACCGTATGCCGATTTTGGTCCTCAACATCGATGGCGAGGACACCGTCAAGCGCGCGCTTTCGGGTGAGCCCGTCGGCACGCTCGTCTATCAGGAGGATTAAGCATGGCAGAGAACATCACCGCCCATATGGACAAGTCGCTCGAGTCCCTCAAGCATAACTTCTCCAAGGTCCGTACCGGCCGCGCCAATGCCAACATTCTGTCCGACATCACCGTCGATTATTACGGTGTTCCCACGCCGGTCACGCAGGTTGCCGCCGTCAAGACCCCCGAGGCCCACATGCTGCTCATCGAGCCGTGGGACAAGGCACTCATCAATGCTATCGTCAAGGCCATCGGCGCTTCCGATCTGGGTATTACCCCCAACTCCGATGGCACCGTCGTTCGTCTTCCGTTCCCGGCTCCCACTGAGGAGCGCCGTCGCGAGCTCGTCAAGGAGTGCCGCGAGTACGCCGAGCAGGCCAAGGTGTCTATCCGTAACATCCGTCGCGACTTCAACAACAAGCTCGAGCGCGATGAGGAGCTCACCGAGGACGATGTCCGTCGCGAGCAGGCCAAGGTCCAGAAGCACACCGATGAGTATGTCGCCAAGGTCGAGGAGCTTCTGAAGGAAAAAGAAGCCGAGGTCATGGAGATCTAAGGTGCAATACGACGAGCATAAACTGGTCGAGTACTTTGCCGACGCCCCTGCGGGCGTCGGTTTTTCCGACCTTGACCTCAATAACATTCCGCACCATATCTCGTGCATCATGGACGGCAACGGCCGTTGGGCCACGTCGCGCGGTCTTGCACGCACCGAGGGCCACAAGGCGGGTATCGTCTCGCTGCGCGAGATCATTACTGCCTGCGTGCGTCTGGGCGTCGACGTGCTTTCTGCCTATGCGTTTTCTACCGAAAACTGGAACCGCCCGCAGCATGAGGTCAACGTCTTGATGCATCTGTTTGCCAAGACGTTTATCGACGAGCTGCCGCTTCTGAAGCGCGAAAACGTGCGCGTTGTCTTTTTGGGTGACATTTCCGCGCTGCCCAAGAAGACCCGCGACGTTTTTGAACGCGGTCTTGCCGAGTGCGCCGATCACACCGGTATGACGCTGGCGCTTGCCGTCAACTACGGCGCGCGTGCCGAGATTACCCGCGCTGTCCGTCAGATTGCAGTCGACGCTGCCGCCGGTAAGATCGATCCTGCCGCAATTGATGACGACATGGTGGCTTCCCACCTCTATACCGCCGGCCTTCCCGATCCTGAGCTTGTGATTCGCACTTCTGGTGAGCTGCGTCTTTCGAACTATCTGCTGTGGCAGGTGGCTTATTCCGAATTCTACGTCACCGATACCTATTGGCCCGACTTTGATCGTTGGGGCCTTGTCGACGCCATTTTGGCCTATCAGGGCCGTGACCGTAGGTTTGGTGGTCTGAGCAAGACCGAGGAGGCTTAATCGTGTCCGATCGTCCCAAGGCAACTGCTCCCAAGACATCTGAGCGCAAGGCTGTCGCTGCGGGAGCGCCCGCAGCGAAGAATGGCACCGGTTCGTGGCTTGCGGGCTTTATTACCCGTGCCGCCGCCGGTATCGTCTACGCCGTTGTCTTTATCCTGTGCCTGGTTTTGGGTATCGTGCCCACGGCCATCTTTGTTTCTGTCATGAGTGGTCTGTGCTGCTATGAGTTTTTCCGTATGACGAGGCTCGATGGCAAGATGGCTAACGAGCGCATGGGTATCGCTGCTGCCGTACTCTTTCCGCTGTCGGCGTTGGGCGATTCGATGTTGCTGAATGCCCTGCTTTTTGCCCTGATGCTCGCTGTGGGCATTTGGTATGTCTGGTCGCCGCGTACCCGCATCTCTGATGTGGCCGTGACGCTCATGGGCCCCATCTACACTGGCTTTATGCTGTCGGCTATCGTGCTGCTGCGCGATGCCGTGCCCGGTTTTGCCGGCGCCCTGCTTTCGGTGGGCGTTTGCGCGTCCCTTTGGGTCTCCGACTCGTTTGCCTACATCGTAGGTAGCCGTATCGGCAAGCACAAGATGGTTCCCAAGATCTCTCCCAAAAAGAGCTGGGAGGGGTTTGCCGGCGGCATCCTGGGCTCGGTTTTGATTTGGATCATCCTGTGGGCGACGCATTTCTACAAGCTCAGCCTGCCCTATGCGCTGCTGTGCGGCGTGGTCGTGTCCATTCTGGGCGTTATCGGCGACCTTATCGAGTCGCGCATCAAGCGCGGCGTGGGCGTCAAGGATTCCGGCAACCTTATCCCGGGCCACGGCGGCATGCTCGATCGTAGCGATTCGCTTATCTTCGGCTGCATCACCGCGCAGCTGATGCTGATGATCGGAGGCGTGCTGTAATGTCCTTCCAGACGACGTATGGCTCCGATGGACGTCTCCGTGTTGCCATCCTGGGCTGTACGGGCTCTATCGGCACCCAGGCGCTCGATGTGTGCCGTCAGCATGTCGATCGCTTGCAGGTGACGGCGCTGTCCGTTAACTCCAGTACTTCCGAGCTCGTTGCCGCTGCCCGCGAGTTCTCGGTTCCGGCGGTTGCCGTGGCCGATGTCGCTCATGGCGATGACGCCGTGCTGCAGGAGTTGCCCGAGGGAACGAAGCTCGGCGTAGGCGCGCAGGCGGTTTGCGAGCTCGCGCGTCGCGACGATGTCGACTGCGTGCTCGTCGCTATTGTGGGTGCCGCCGGTCTCGAGGCGAGCCATGCGGCCTTGACCTCAAATAAGCGCCTTGCCCTTGCCAACAAGGAGTCCCTCGTCGTCGGTGGCGACTTGCTTATGCCGTTGGCGCAACCGGGCCAGCTTATTCCAGTCGACTCTGAGCACTCCGCCATCTACCAGTGCTATCTGGGGGAGAACCCGCGCGAGGCTCATTGTATTTGGCTCACCTGCTCGGGCGGTCCGTTCTTTGGCCGCAGGCGCGATGAGCTCGATCGCGTGACGCGTGCCGATGCCCTCGCACATCCCACGTGGGCCATGGGTGCCAAGATCACCATCGACTCCGCCACCCTTATGAACAAGGGCCTGGAGCGTATTGAGGCCATGCATCTGTTTAACTGCGACCTCGATTTCATTAACGTGGTCGTGCAGCGTCAGTCCAAGATTCACTCTATGGTCGAGTTCGCCGACGGCTCTGTGATGGCGCATCTCGGTGCTTCCGACATGCGTATTCCCATCCAGTTCGCGTTCTCGTATCCCGAGCGTTGGGATACCCCAGCGCCTCGTATCGATTTCCGCGAGCTGGGGCAGCTCACGTTTGATGCTGCCGACATGGATACCTTCCGCTGTCTGGCACTGGCCGAGCGTGCCGGCAAGACGGGTGGCACCATGCCGTGCGTGCTCAATGCCGCCAACGAGGTCGCCGTTGATGCCTTCCTGCACGATGGCTGCAGCTTTACCGATATCGATCGCATTGTGGAATCCTGTATGGATGCCCACGATATGCAGGCAGTCGATTCGTTTGAGCAGCTTCGCGACATCGATGCGTGGGCGCGTGAAAAAGCTGCGCAGGTGCTCGCCGCAACCCGTTCCTAACCCATAAGGATTGCTTTTTCGTTTTATGGATACTGTTCTGAGCGTTCTTTCATCGGTCTTTTGGGGCCTGCTGATGCTTTCCGTCCTCGTGTTTTTGCACGAGGGCGGCCACTTTTTGGCGGCACGTGCTTGCGGCGTCCGTGTGACCGAGTTCTTTTTGGGCCTGCCGTGCCGCTTTGACATCCATTACACGTCGCGTCGCATTGGAACCAAGTTTGGCGTGACCCCGCTGCTGCTGGGTGGCTACGCTGCCATCTGCGGTATGGATCCGACCGATGTCTCGTGCGCCGATCGCGTGCTCGCGGCTGTCTATCGTCATGGTCGCGTGACCGTGGCCGACCTTGCTGTCGAGCTCGAGCTTTCCGAGGAGGATGTGCTCGAGGCTTGTGCTCTGTTGCTGGGCTGGGGCTCCATCGCACCTTGGTATGAGGAAGGGGAGAAGCCCTTACCGAGCTACTATCCCACCAAGTATCAGACGCTGCCGCGAGACGCGGCGGGCTACACCACCTTTGACGGCCGCCGGTTCGATCGAGAGCATGCGACTGCCGAGGGCGATGTGTGGGAGCTGCCGTGCGGCGAGGCTGATTTCTTGGCGCAAGAGCGTTCGCACACTTATCTTGGCCAGGGTTTTCTCAAGCGCGCCTTTATGCTGCTCGCGGGCATTCTCGTCAATATCCTGACGGGCTTTTTGCTGCTTATGAGCATCTACTCTATTGCGGGTGTCACCGTGCCGATGGATACCAACGTGATCGGTCAGGTTGACGAGGGGTCTATTGCCGCCAAGGCGGGTATCGAGGGCGGCGACGCGATCCTTTCGGTCGACGGTGTCTCATGTTCCACTTGGATGGACGTCTACGATGCTATCGGCAAGGCTGCCGGTAAGGACGATATCGCCATCGAGTACGAGCGTGACGGCAAGCAGCATTCGACCACGGTTGCGCTCAAAGAGGACGAGCGCCTAGGTGTGTATGCCTCTACGCAGGTGGTCCGTTTAGACCCCATCACGTCGGCTCGCCTGTCTTTCTCCTATGTCGTGCAGACAGCGGAGGGCGTGATGCGCCTACTCCAGCCGCAGCATACGATGGAGATTCTCGACCAGTCCTCGTCGATCGTGGGCATCAGCGTCATGTCCTCACAGGCTGCTGCTGCCGGCCCCGTAACGTTCCTGTCGTTTGCCGCGCTCATTTCGTTCTCGCTGGGTTTTATGAACTTACTGCCCATCCCCCCGCTCGACGGCGGTAAGTTAGTCATCGAGATTATTCAAAAGATTGCGGGTCGCGAGCTGCCTCTCAAGGCTCAGACAATTGTGAGCTATGTGGGCATCGCGCTCTTCGCACTGCTGTTTGTCTATATGCTTCGTTCCGACATCCTTCGATTTATTCTGTAGGGGAGTGTTTGGATTGTCTTTATCCCATTCTTTGCCGCGCGAGCTGACGCGCCCCGTACATGTGGGCGGCGTGCAGATCGGCGGCGGCGCGCCGGTGGTGGTTCAGTCTATGACCTGCACTGATACCGCCGATGCCCAAGCAACGCTTGGGCAGGTTCGCGTGTTGGCGCAGGCGGGCTGCGATATCGTGCGCGTGAGTGTACCCACCGAGGCCGCGCTCGAGGGCTTTCGTACCATCTGTGCTGAGTCCCCGGTGCCGATCGTCGCCGATATCCACTTTAACCACAAGCTGGCCATTGGCGCTGTGGAGGCCGGTGCCGCCAAGCTCCGCATCAATCCCGGCAACATTGGCGATTGGGCCAAGGTCGATGCCGTGATCGATGCCGCGGGCGCCGCTGGGTGCGCGATTCGCATTGGCGTGAACGCGGGCTCGCTTGAGCAGGATATCGCCGAGCGCGACGACCTCACGCAGCCCGAAAAGCTCGTGATGTCGAGCGAGCGTTTCGTCAAGCATTTTGAAGACCGCGGCTTTACGAACATTGTGCTTTCGGCCAAGGCCCATAGCGTGCAAACGACGCTCGATACCTATCGAGCCTTGTCGCGTGAGATTCCCCACGTTCCGCTTCACCTGGGCGTAACCGAGGCGGGTACCAAGCTCCAGGGCACCATCAAGAGCTCTGTAGGCTTGGGTATCTTGCTTTCCGAAGGCATTGGTGACACCATGCGTGTGTCGCTCACAGCCGATCCGGTTGAGGAGCCGCCGGTTGCCTGGGGTATTCTGCAGTCGTTGGGCCTGCGTCGCCGTGGTCCCGAGATTGTCTCGTGCCCCACGTGCGCCCGCTGCCAGGTTGACCTCATTCCCATTGCTGAGGAGGTCACCGAGCGGCTTAAGAACTACTCCGCGCCGCTTTCGATTGCCGTCATGGGATGTGCCGTTAATGGCCCCGGCGAGGCTTCCGACGCCGACCTAGGCGTGGCCTGTGGACGAGGTCAGGCCCTGCTCTTTTCGCATGGCCAGATCATTGGTAAAGTAGCTGAGGATCAAATTGTCGACGCGCTTATGGCAGAGGTCGACAAGCTTATTGAGGAGAAATAAATGACCCGAGCAATGTATATGTCTAAGCTCTATGCGCCGACGCTTAAAGAGGATCCGGCGGACGCTGAGCTCGCCAGCCACCGCCTGCTGCTCCGTGCCGGCATGATCCGCAAGGAGGCCGCCGGTCTGTATTCCTACCTGCCGCTTGCCTGGCGCTCGATCCGTAAGATCGAGAACATCGTGCGCGACGAGATGGACGCTGCCGGCGCCCAGGAGCTTATGATGCCTATCATGGTCGACGTCGAGTTGTGGCGCGAGTCCGGCCGCATCGACGCCTATGGCAAGGAGCTTGTGCGCTTTGACGACCGTCATGGTCGCGAGTTCGTCCTGGGCCCCACGCACGAGGAGACCGTCACGGCCCTGGTGCGCAACGAGCTACGCTCCTATAAGCAGCTGCCCGTCAACCTGTATCACATTCAGGACAAGTTCCGCGACGAGTTCCGTCCCCGCTTTGGCCTGATGCGCGGCCGCGAGTTCATCATGAAGGACGCCTACAGCTTCTCCGCCACGCAGGAGAGCCTGCAGGAGGAGTACGACAAGATGAAGCAGGCGTACGCCAATATCTGCGAGCGCTGCTACATCAAGGCTCTGCCCGTCGTCGCCGATTCTGGCGAGATCGGTGGCGATACCTCCGTCGAGTACATGGCTTTGGCTGACGCCGGCGAGGCTTCGCTCGTCTACTGCGACGATTGCGGCTTCGCTGCCGATGACGAGGCTGCAAGCACCAAGGTCGTCGTGACCGAGGGTCCTGGTGACGGTACGCTCACCAAGGTTGAGACTCCGGGCATGGGCACCATCGAGGCTGTTGCTAAGTTCTTTGGGTTCCCCGAGAACGGCACGCGCAAGTCGCTGGCACTCATCGACGCCGAGGGCAAGCCGGTCGTGGCCATTGTTCCGGGCGATCACGAGCTCAACGATTGCAAGGCCGAGCACGTCTTTGGCAAGGGCTATCGCATGATGACCGACGAGGAGCTTCAGGCGAACGGTCTGCACAAGGGCTTTATCGGACCGGTTAACCTGCCCGATGGCATTCGTCTGGTCTGCGACGAGAGCCTGCGCGAGTCCAAACAGTGGGCCTGCGGTGCCAACGAGGTCGATTATCACTTTACCGGTGCCTGCCCCGAGCGCGACTTTACCGTCGATGAGTGGGCCGATCTGGTCACCGTTGTCGCCGGCGACCCCTGCCCGCACTGCGGCAAGCCGCTCTCCGCTGCCCGCGGCATCGAGGTCTCTCAGGTCTTCCAGCTGGGCACCAAGTATTCCGAGGCCATGGGTGCCACCTTTATGGACGAGGACGGCAAGGAGAAGCCGCTCATCATGGGCTGCTACGGCGTTGGTGTGTCCCGCTCGCTCGCTGCCGTCGTGGAGCAGCACAACGACGAGCACGGTATCGTCTGGCCGGTCTCCGTTGCCCCGTACGAGGTCGCGGTGATTCCGCTCGATCCCAAGAAGGAGGAGTGCGCTACCGTCTGCGAGCGGATCGTTGATGGCCTGTGCGCCGAGGGTATCGAGGTCGTCGTCGACGACCGCGACGAGCGTCCCGGCTTTAAGTTTGCCGACAACGACCTTATGGGCTTCCCGTATCAGGTCGTTCTGGGTAAGCGTGGCCTTAAGAATGGCACCGTTGAGCTCAAGGACCGTGCCACGGGTGAGCGCGAGGATGTGGCGATCGACGAGGTCGTCGCCAAGGTCGCCGAGCTTGTGAAGGCAGCACGCCGTTAATCGACGATTTCGCTTGTAGTTCGATATACGGGACGGCCCCGCATTTCTCCAGATCGGGGAGATGCGGGGCCGTCCTTTTATCTTGCCGTCGTGCTCAATCGCTAAAAGAAAAACCCCACAGCCCATATGAGCTGCGGGGTTTTCTTTGTGCCTCCGATGCGAAATAAATCGCTCAGATATTACTGATAATCGACGACGTCGATCCAGTTCTTCAGGAACTCATCGTTCACGTTGCGCTTACGAGCGAGCTCGGAAGCGGCGACGATGCTCGTCCACTGACGCACGACCTGCATGGGCATGTCGGCGCGGTCGCAGTAGAGCTCCAGGTAGGCCTCGGCCTGGTCCTTGCTGTTGAGGGCAAAGAGCAGGTAGGTGGTGGCAACGTCGGCAGCAGGGGAGCCCTGGGTAGCGTGTGCCCAGTCGCACACATAGAGCTGGCCGTCGTCGCCGACGATGACGTTGGAGGGGTTGAAGTCGCCGTGGCAGACCTTGAACTCCTTGGTCATACCGTCCAGACGCTCCTGAAGGTTGTAGCGCGTGGTGGCATTGAGCTGATCAAGGCTGTCGATCATGCGGGCGAACTTGTCGCGCTGACGGTTGAGCAGCGGGGAGGTGTAGCCGTGGATCTCGATCTGGAGGTCGACGAACATCTCGAGGTACTCACCGAAGCGCTGGGGCTCGGCAGTCATCTTCTCGGCAAGGGTAGTACCCGGGACCTTCTCGGTCACGAGCGCCCAGCCGTTGGCGTTCTCGAGCTGGGAAACTTCGAGAGCCTTGGGGCTGCGGATGCCGCACTCATTGATGCGGGCAAGATTCAAAGCCTCGTTGAACACGTCGGAGACAGGCTTGGTCTCGTTAAAGACCTTGACGATCTTGTCGCCCAGGTCGTAAACGACCTTGTTGCCACGGCGGACGAGCTCGGTCTTGGAATCGGGTAGCAGCATGGTTGCATCCTTTCAACGATGCGATAGAAGCGACGGCGGGGGTGTGTGAAACACCCGTGCACCCCCGCCGTTAAAAACCGTGCTAAAACTAGCAGACGGCGTAGTCCTGGGGCTCGCGGCCGTAGTAGGCGTCCAGGTAGAGCTCCTTGATCTCGCTCATGAGCGGGTAGCGCGGGTTAGCGCCGGTGCACTGGTCGTTGAATGCCTGCTCGGTCATCTCGTCGAGGGTGTCGAGGAAGTACTGCTCGTCAACACCGTAGTCGGCGATGGTCTTCTTGACGCCGATGAAGTCCTTGAGCTCCTCGAGCTTCGTGATGAAGTTCTCGAAGACCTCCTTGTCGTCCTTGCCCTCGATGCCGCAGTACTTGGCCATCTCGGCGTAGTTGTGCAGCGCGTTGGGGTAAGGATACTGGGAGAAGGTACCCATCTTGACGGGAGCCTCGGCGGCGTTGTAGCGCATGACGCGGGTCAGGATGACGGCGTTGGCGAGGCCGTGGGGCAGGTGATGGAAAGCGCCGAGCTTGTGGGCCATGGAGTGGTTGAGGCCCAGGAAGGCGTTGGCGAAGGCCATACCGGCCATGCAGGAGGCGTTGTGCATCTCCTCGCGGGCATGCGGGTCCTTGGCGCCGTTCGTGAAGCTGGAGGGCAGGTTCTCGAAGACGAGCTTGGCAGCGCGCTCGGAGAGGCCCTTGGTGTAGTCGGAAGCCATGATGGAGACGTAGGACTCGATGGCGTGGGTCATGACGTCGATGCCGGAGGCAGCGGTCAGGCCGCGCGGGGCGGTCATGCAGTTGTCAGCGTCAACGATAGCCATGTTGGGGAGCAGCGCGTAGTCGGCGAGCGGCCACTTGATGCCGGTCTCCTTGTCGGTGATGATGGCGAACGGCGTGCACTCGGAGCCGGTACCCGAGGAGGTCGGGACGGCGACGAAGTAGGCCTTCTTGCCCATCTCGGGGAAGGTGAAGATACGCTTGCGGATGTCCATGAAGTCCATGGCCATGTCCTCAAACTTGCACTCGGGGTGCTCGTACATCATCCACATGATCTTGCCGGCGTCCATAGCGGAGCCACCGCCGACGGCGATGATGACGTCCGGCTCAAAGAGAGCCATCTGCTTGGCGCCGCGACGTGCGCACTGCAGCGACGGGTCGGGCTCGACGTCGTAGAAGCAGTCGTGGGCGATGCCCATCTCGTCGAGCTTGGCCTCGATGGCGCGGGTGTTGCCATTCTTGAAGAGGAACTGGTCGGTGACGATGAAGGCACGCTTCTTGCCCATGACGTTGCCCAGCTCGTCGAGGGCGACGGGCGTGGAACCCTTCTTGAAGTAGACCTTCTCGGGAGCGCGGAACCACAGCATGTTCTCACGGCGCTCGGCCACAGTCTTAACGTTGATCAAGTGCTTCACCCCAACGTTCTCGGAGACGGAGTTGCCGCCCCAGGAGCCGCAGCCCAGGGTCAGAGACGGCTTCATGCCAAAGTTGTACAGGTCACCGATGCCGCCGTGCGAGGACGGGGTGTTGATGACGATACGGCAGGCCTTCATGACGTGCTCGAACAGGCTGATCTTCTCGGCCTGAGCGGGGTGCACGTACAGAGAGGCGGTGTGGCCCGGGCCACCGGCGAGCACCAGGTGCTCGGCCTTGTCGACGGCCTCCTGGAAGTCCTTGGCGTGGTACATGGCCAGGACCGGGGAGAGCTTCTCGTGGGAGAACTCCTCCTTGGCGGGGTCAGTGGAGGTGACCTCGGCGATCAGGATCTTGGTCTTGGCGGGAACCTCGATGCCGGCGAGCTCGGCGATCTTGGCAGCGGCCATGCCGGGGATGCGGTGATCGAGAGCGCCGTTCTTGAACATGGCGGCACGCAGGGCCTCCATCTCGGCACCCTGCTTGACGAAGTAGCAGCCGCGCTTCTGGAACTCGGCCTTAACCTGGTCATAGATGCTGTCGATGACGGTCACGGACTGCTCGGAAGCGCAGATCATGCCGTTGTCGAAGGTCTTGGAGTGGATGATGGAGTTGACGGCGAGCAGAACGTCGGCGGTGTCGTCGATGACGACCGGGGTGTTACCGGCGCCAACGCCCAGGGCGGGCTTGCCCGAGGAGTAGGCGGCCTTGACCATGCCCGGGCCACCGGTGGCGAGGATGATGTCGACGTCGCGCATGACCATGTTGGTCAGCTCGATGGAGGGGACATCGACCCAGCCGATGATGCCCTCGGGGGCACCAGCCTTGACGGCGGCGTCAAGCACGAGCTTGGCGGCGGCGATGGTGCACTTGGCGGCAGCCGGGTGCGGGGAGATGATGATGGCGTTGCGGGTCTTCAGGCTGATCAGCGTCTTGAAGATCGCGGTGGAGGTGGGGTTGGTCGTCGGGATGACGGCGCCCACGATGCCGATGGGCTCGGCGATCTTGGTGATGCCGTAAGCCTCGTCGCGCTCCAGGACACCACAGGTCTTGGTGTTCTTGTAAGCGTTGTAGATGTACTCTGCGGCGTAGTGGTTCTTGATGACCTTGTCTTCAAGAACGCCGCGGCCGGTCTCCTCGATGGCCATCTTCGCCAACGGGATACGAGCCTTGTTGGCGGCCATGGCGGCCTCATAGAAGATCTTGTCGACCTGCTCCTGCGTGTACGTAGCAAAAAGCGCCTGGGCCTCTCGCATCTGAGCGAGCTTAGCCTCAAGCGCCTCTACGTTGTCCACAATTGCGGGAGTAGTGTTTTCCGGTGACTTTTTCACCATTTGTGTCTCCTTGCGATCGGAGATTTACCCTACGTCTTGCATGATAGCAAGAAATAATTCGGTGAACGGTCAGATTCCCGTAAAAGACAAACTAAAACGCTTCAATAAACTGAAGCGTTTTAACCATTTAGCTAAAAAGCCGAACGTTTTATCCCGGCGAATTCCTAGTTTCCCCATGGCTATGGTGTGGAGTTTGTTCATTGTCTGTTCATTGGGTCTTAGGAAATTAATACACATCGATCAATTCCGGCTGGCCGTGACACAAATTTTAGGTCGTTTCTATTGCATGGCAATAAACGCGTTTTCTTGTCAGACAAAACACTAGTATTAAACTAAAACCAATGTGTCAGACGGCACATTCAGTAAGAGTGAAATATGTGCCTTTCCCTCTGGGCATTTTGTCGCCCTTACCGGTTCATGTCAGGTAAGTGGAAAGGTCGGTTTGTGAGATTGCCACGCTGCAGGCGAGCTCTTGTTTGGCTCGTCTCCTTTTTGTTCGTGTTTAATACGATCCCTACGGGCGTATTTGCTGATGTAATAGTGAATGCTGACCCTCAGCAAAACACGACTTCGGAGAATCTGTCTAATGAATCTACTGATAGTGCCTCTGTGTCGGGGGGGTTCGGTCGAGGCTTCGTCTAACGACAATTCGGTTTCAAGTGATGATCAAAAACCTGAATCTGATGTCTCGGATAAGCAGTCAAACGATGTGAATGTGAATGAAACATCTGATGAATCGAATTCTGATGCAGCAGAATCTGGTGTTTATCAAGTCAATGATCAATCAACATTTGAGGATGCGCTGAATAAAATCGCCTCCGATAATTTATCGGAGATCAGACTTGTCCTAAAAGGCGGCTCGTCTTTTGTGGTGCCGACCCAAGATTACGTTTCGACTTTCGGCGTTGCTAACAAGAAGATTACCGTGACGAGTGACGGTGATAATCGCGCAACCTTGCGCTTCTCCAGCCGTGCCATGCTTTCCGGACCTTGTACTTTTGACAACGTCGAAGTGGTTGGTTCAGGAAAATTCTATTGCAACGGTTTCGATACCGTGTTCACTCGTAACTGCGAGCTCAAGCTTTCTGAAACACTTTATGGCGGTGGCTATAAGTCGACTGTCGACCACACGCATGTGGTGATAGCCGCGTCTGGATATATCAATCCTGGTAGTGGCGCGGGCCTTCATGACGTCATTGGTGGTTCATATCAAGGGTCCGTCGAGCATGACACCTATCTTGAGATCAGCGGTAACCTTCGCATGGCTAGCGGTAATCACGTTAATCCCGGTTGCATGCGCGGCGATGGGTCGAGCGGCGATGGAAACGGTCTTCCTGCTGTTTATGTAGGTGGTAACGCCACGCTTGTTTACGACAATGCCAACTCCGAAGTTTCTCCTGCTATCGAAGGCACTTACGGTTGCGAGATGCGCGGCAACGTGACGCTTGATGTTCGCTCGGGTCGGGTAAATGAAATTTGCGGTCATTTTGGTGACCCTGCGCCTATTAAAGGCAACATTCATATTATTGCGGGCAGCAGTACTTATGAAAACACCGACAAAACGCTTCGTCTTAATGGTAATTGGTCAATAACTGGCGCAGGACAGATGATCCCGGATGGAGTTTATGAGGTCGATGGCGATGTCGTTATCGATGCTTACGAGAATGTTTGGGGCTGGGATAAGGGTGGATCGATACCCAATGATGTCCCATATATTGAAGGTTCGAAGAAAGCGAACGTTGGTGGATCTATTTCCGTTAATGTCCACGGCTCCCATGTTGGCTCTATTTATGGAGCAGAGTGGAGTGCTGTAAACGGTGATATCGCCGTGAACGCTTCTGGTGTTGAGCTGAGGGATGAAGCGGGCGATTCTCATGGGTATGTTTTCTGCGAGAACGACCTGACCAATTCGTCGGATGAGGGATCGAGCGTAAAGGCTGGAGGAAAGCTATCTATCAGTCTGAATAGCGGCAGTGTTGGTTACGTTTCGTTGACTTCGAACAAGAATGTATCGATTTCTGACGGTTCCTTCATTAATATTGCTGGACGACCGGAAATAGCTACGGGCGTTACGGGTGTGTACTATGGGCTTCCCAAGGGGTCTTCTTCTCCCACAATCAATATTGCAGGGACTGTGGCTGAGATTCCTTATATTAAGTACGCATCTGCTTTGAATGTTACTGATAAATCCGAAATTACGGCCGGTACGATTTCTTCTGTAAATAAGATCGCTATTACTGGTCAATCGAATACAGACGATATGAGCAGGACATAAAAACATTGAGAGCCCCTGCTGCATGAAAGACCG
>UQIK01000001.1 GCA_900541125.1 uncultured Collinsella sp. | reverse complement strand
GAGATGAGCGCTAGTCTCGTGGGCTCGGAGATGTGTATAAGAGACAGGTTCCCCATATTATTAATGACGTCGACAAGCGGGGTGGTTCCCCGCGTACGTGCCATCTGAGTAACCGAGGGGAGGGCGCACATGGGAATGACTGGTGCATACGAGCGCAATCTCGATGCAAAAGGTCGTCTGTCCCTGCCTGCACCCCTTCGCGAGGAGCTTGGAGAGCACGTTCGCGTGTTCAAAGCCCTGGATGTCGATGCTCTGTACGTGTTCTCTGCCGAGGCCTTCGATAAGTGGGTCGAAGGACTCTTCGCGGGTCGTGAGGGCCACGAGGGTTTTAACCCGCGTGACATTAATGACCAGAAGCTCATGAGGGCGATCAACAAGCGCACCACGTCGATGGATGTGGACAGTGCCGGTCGTATCGGTCTTTCCGAGTCTCTCCGCAAGCAGGCGAACCTCGACCGCAAGGTCACGGTTGTGGGCAACTACGACCACCTTGAGGTTTGGGATCGCGCCGCGGCCGATGAGGACGATGACGATGAGGCCCTGCTGGACCTCTTCTTCTCGTAAGGGCAAGGCACGGGTAACGGATGGAGCGTGGGATCTTGACACAAGAATATCGGCATGAACCTGTCATGCTCGGCGAAGTGCTTGAGTCGCTGCGGCTAAAGAGCGGCTCCGTTGTCTGCGATTGCACCCTTGGCGGTGCCGGCCATTCGATAAAGATGGCCGCGCAGGTGGGGGAGACGGGCCTTTTGCTCGGCGTCGATCAGGACGACATGGCCCTCGAGGCCGCTGGCGCCCGTCTGGACCGCGAGGTTCCCGGCGTTCCGCACCAGCTGCTGAAGGGCAACTTCGGCGACTTGGACGAGCTACTTTGCTCGGCCGAGGTGCCCGGGGTCGATGGCTTCCTGTTCGATTTGGGCGTTTCGTCGCCGCAACTCGATATCCCTGGCAGGGGCTTTTCGTATAACGAGGACGCCCCATTGGACATGCGGATGGATCCGGGTAATAACACCTTAAACGCAGCTGAGGTCATCAACACCTATAACGAACACGACCTCGCCCGGATTCTACGCGTCTACGGCGAAGAGAAGTTCGCCTCGCAGATCGCGCGCGAGATCGTGCGCCGCCGCGAGCAAGAACCGATCGAAACCACCGGCCAATTTGTCGAGATCATCAAGGCGGGTATCCCGGCTGCCGCTCGTCGGCATGGCGGACACCCGGCCAAGAAAAGTTTCCAGGCCATTCGCATCGAGGTCAATCACGAGCTCGATGTGCTCGAACGAGGGCTTGATGCCGCCACTAGGTGGCTCAACCCGGGCGGACGTATCTGCGTCATCTCGTATCACTCGCTCGAGGACCGTATCGTAAAGAACCACTTTAAGGAGATGAGCCAGGGGTGCACGTGTCCGCCGGAGATTCCGGTGTGCGTGTGCGGCAACGTGCCGATACTCAAGGTCATCACCCGCAAACCCCTGGTTGCCCAGCCTGATGAGGTTGAGCGCAACCCTCGGGCGAGATCAGCCAAAATCCGCGTGGCGCAGCGTCTGTAGGCGCGACCGCGCGATATTGGACCTCCCGCTCGCACCATAAACGAAGCTTAAACACACTACCAACGTACTCGGGATGGGAGGCGGCATATCATGGGCTACAACACTTCAAGCGCAGCACTCGCCTATGATATGAACGCCATGCCCGCCTATCGTGAGACGCCGCAGGCCCCCGTTGCTCCCCGTGAGCAGCGCACGCCGCGCTTTGATGTCTACACGGGCGCGGGCCGTCAGGCAAACCAGGCGGTAAGCCCGGTTTTCATGAGCGTTCTTAAAACGTTTTGCATCATTGCGGCTATCTTCATGACGATCGGCGTCGCCCGCGTGGCGCTCGCCGGCGTTACGGCCCAGGTGCTCAACAGCAACGCCGAGCTTACCAACACGCTCGAAAAAGCGACCGATGAGAGCTCCGACCTGGAGGTCATGCATTCGGTCTATGGCGCCGACACGCGCATTCGCGACCTTGCGGGCGCTTATGGCATGGTGGAGCCCAGCGAGAGCGTTACACTTGACTTTTCGCAGGATGCAGCCGCGGGCGCCAACGCGACCGCGACCGCTCAGTAGCAAGACGGTAGCTGAGTATGACAAATGACTATCGCCGCGGTTCCGATGGGGGCCGCGGTTCTGGACGTCCCTCGTCGCGGGGACGTTCTGGTTATCAAGGAACGGGTCGGCAATCTTACAACGCCGGGCAGTCCCGTGGCAACGACCCGGCGTCGCGACTTCGCGGCTCGGGCGGCCCTCAAGTGCATAACACCAGGTCGCGCAAGAGTTCGTCGACCGAATGGCTCACAGGCGCACCTCTGCCTCGCCGCAAAGCCGTCATGGGCTTCATCGGGCTTGGCTTGGGCTTGGGCGTCTTTCGCCTTGCCGACTATCAAATTGTCGAAGCCGATAAACTGCGCGAGCGTGCCGATGCGCGCCGCCTGCTTGCGCAGACCCTCTATGCCAAACGCGGCACCATCTACGACCGCAACGGCAACGTGTTGGCGTCGTCGGTCGAATGTCGCAACATCGCCGTGAACCCGCAGCTTGTCGAGGATGTTGACAAGACGGTGTCGGCGCTGGTCAAGGCAACTGGAATCGATAAAAAGACCTGCCGCAAGCTCGTTGAGTCCGATGGAACCTGGGTGTATATCAAGCGCCAGGTGGACGAAGACGATGTTGCGGCGCTGGAGAAGAAGAACCTGCCCGGCGTGCTTTTTGAGCAGGCCATGAAGCGCGTATATCCATACGGCAATCTGGCATCGCAGGTGCTGGGTGTAGTGAACGTAGACAACGACGGCTTGACGGGTCTCGAAAAGCAATACAACAAGCTTCTGACCGGCACGAACGGTTCCCTCGTACGCGAGCGCGCGAGGGACGGCAGCTATATCGCGGGCGGTGCCTATAAAAAGGTGGCTGCGGTCGACGGCGTTGATATCGTGACGACGCTCGACGTCAATATCCAGCGAGCGGCCGAGGATGCCCTGGCAGAGGCAGTTGAGAAGACTAAGGCCAAGAACGGCTCGGCGCTGGTCACCGATCCTACGACAGGCGAGATTTTGGCAGCCTGCTCGTACCCGACCTACGACCAGACCGATCTGGAGAATGCCAAGACCGAGGATATGAATCTGCGCCTGGTCACCGACGCCTACGAGCCCGGCTCGGTCTTTAAGACGCTCGTGGCAGGCGCCGGCTTCGACTTGGGCGTCGTGCGATCGAGTACGTCGTTTGAGGTGCCGGCGAGCATCAAGGTGGGCGACGATACCGTCACCGATGCTGACAAGCGCGACTACGCCATGACCATGGATGTGCGCGAGATGATGCGCCGTTCGTCCAACGTGGGCTTTGTCCTGGTGGGGCGCAAGATCGGTGCCGACGACTTTGCCGCCTATGTGGACAAGTGGGGCATCGGTCACAGCTCTGGTGTCGATTTTCCGGGCGAGAGCCTAGGCATCGTCAAGGAGCGTGACCAGTATGACGGCGCCACGCTGGGCTCGATGAGCTTTGGACAGGCACTGTCCGTCTCGCCGATTGAGATCGCACGTGCCGTGGGCGGCATCGCCAACGGCGGCGTGATGATGACACCGCACTTCTATAAGTCCAGCAAAGGCGACGAGAAGGACTGGGGCGAAGGCGAGCGCGCGATTTCGGAGGACGCCGCATCCCAGGTGACATCGTGCATGCAGACGGTCGTGTCCGAGGGAACGGGCGTTGGCGGCGCGGTTGACGGCTATGACGTGGCGGGTAAGACCGGTACGGCCGAACGTGCCGACGAGAACGGCGGCTACCTCAAGGAGAACTACATGTCGTCCTTTATGGGCTTTGCACCGGCACAATCGCCCAAGGTGCTGTGCTATATCACGCTCGACGGAACGCCGAGCGGCTCAGATGCCGCTGCGGTGCCGTTCCAGTCCATTATGGCCAACGCGCTCGACGTGCTGGGTATCCCGCACACGAAGTAGGGGGGGGGTTACAATCTTTGGGGCGTGGTTTGTTGTCCCATATGAGGGTGTTCACATGCCCTGCACCACGCATGTGCGGCGCTGGGATACAATACGCCGATAGCATTATTAGGTTTACAGGGGAGCTGCAATGATAGAGATCGCCGTCAACAACCTCGCGGCCGCAACAGGGGCCCGAACCGTGACGGGAGAAGCCGATCGGGTATGCCGCGGGTGCGTTATCGACTCGCGCCAGGTCGAGGAAGGGACGATTTTCGTCGCCTTTCCCGGTGAAAACGTCGACGGCAATGATTTTGCTTCCCGTGCCGTCCAGTCGGGTGCCGGCGCCGTCGTGATGACGCGTGAGCCCGAGGCCGAGCTGGTCTCGCTGGCGCAGGACAAAGGATGCGCCATCCTGCTGACCGATGATCCCGAGGAGTTTCTGCTGCGTTTGGCGCACGCGTATCGCCTGGAGCTTGGCTGCCTGGTCGTTGGCATTACCGGTTCCATCGGCAAGACGACGACCAAGGACGTGCTCGCCGCTGTGCTCGCCAAGCGCTATCGTGTCTGGGCCACCAAGGGCAATTTCAATAACCTGATCGGCATGCCGCTCACGGTGCTTTCCGCTCCGGCCGATACCGAGGTCCTGGTGCTCGAGATGGGCATGAACCATTTCCACGAGATCGAGCGCCTTTCCCAGTCCGCCAATCCCAACTTTGCCATCGTGAGCAAGATCGGCACCTCTCACATCGGCATTTTGGGCAGCCGCGAGAACATCGCCCGCGCTAAGGCCGAGATTGTCCAGGGTATGCGCGCCGCCGGCGACTTCTTGCCGCTGCTGGTTTTGGGCGGTGAGGACGACTTTACGCCGTTCATTCGCGATACGTTCGCCCAGCCTGCTGGTATCGATGTGATGCTGGCCGGCGTCTCGGACGATGATGAGGTCCGTGCCCGCGACATTCGTGTTGATGACGAGGGCCGTCCGGTCTTTACGCTCGATTTTGGCCAGGGCGAGACGATCGATACCATGCTTGCCATCCCCGGCGTGCAGTCCGTCCCAAATGCCGTTAAGGCCGCCGCAGTTGCCTATCGCCTGGGCGTGACGCCCGAGCAGATCGATGCTGCCTTTAGAGGCCTCACGATCACCGGTCACCGCCAGGAGATCAAGCGCGCCAAGAGCGGCGCCCGCGTCATCGACGATTCCTATAACGCCAGTGCCGAATCCATGGCTGCTGGCCTCGATCTGCTGTGCTCGCTTTCGTGCACGGGGTCTCGCATGGCGATCCTGGGCGAGATGGGCGAGATGGGCGATGAGGCTCCTCGCATGCATGAGCTCGTGGGCGCCTATGCCGCCGCCAAGAAGCTCGACATGCTGGCGTGCGTGGGTGGTGAGCTGGCCCAGCTTATGGCCGATGCCGCGCGCATGATGGGCATGGACGAGGACCGCATCCAGGTGTTCTCCGATTATCAGCAGGTGCTCGACCGCATGGGCGGCGCGCTTGAAAAACATGATGTTGTACTGGTCAAGGGTTCCCGCTTTGTTGAGCTCGACCGCTTTGTGGAAGGTGTGTGCTAGCCCATGTTCGGCAATCCCTCGTATCCAACGTATCAGGCTTTTTTGGGGCTTGGCATCGCCGCCGCCATTGCGCTGCTGCTCATGCCGTGGTGGATCAAGCTGCTCAAGGTCGAGGGTATCGGCCAACAGGTTCGTGCCGACGGCCCCAAGCGTCATTTGGTTAAGCAGGGAACGCCCACCATGGGTGGCGTTGTCATCCTCGTCGCGATTTCGCTGACCTGCCTGCTGATGGGCAGGCTCACCACCGAGCTCGTGCTCGTGCTGCTCGCCACGCTGGCGACCGGCGTGCTGGGCCTGATCGACGACCTGACCTCCGTTACGCATGGGCGCTCGCTCGGTCTGACGCCTCATGCCAAGATGATCGGTCTAACCATTATCTGTGTCACCTTTACGGTACTTGCCGTCAACTGGTGCGGCGTCGCCCCCGAGATTCGTTTTCCCGGCGGCCTGACGATTGACCTCGGTGTTCTTTCGACCACTATCTGCGGCCTTTCGTTCCCGTGGCTCTACATTGTCTTTTGCTGGCTGATGATCGCCGGTCTTTCTAATGCCGTGAACCTGACTGATGGCCTTGACGGTCTTGCTGGCGGCACCTCCATGATTGCCATGCTCGCCATGGCTGCCATGGCGTTTTTGCACGGAGACGTGAACCTGTCCATTTTCTGCACCGCGTGTGCCGGTGCCTGCTTGGGCTTTCTGTGGTTCAACTGCTATCCGGCGAGCATCTTTATGGGCGATACCGGCTCGCTTGCCCTGGGCGCCGCGTTTGCCTGCACGTCCATCATGACCAACACCGAGGTCGTCTCCCTCATCATCGGCGGCCTGTTTATCGTTGAGACCCTGTCGGTCATGATTCAGGTTGTCTACTTCCACTTTACGCACAAGCGCGTCTTCCTTATGGCGCCCATCCATCATCATTTCGAAAAGAAGGGCTGGGCCGAGACCAAGGTCGTCATCCGTTTTTGGATTATCGCTGCGGCCTTTGGTGCCGTTGGCCTTGCTCTGTTCTTCCAGTTGGGATAGTGGTCTTTCATGCCTCTTGCTGATGTCTTTAGCCTGCTCGTTTTGGGTCAGGGCAAATCCGGTCTCGATGTCGCCCGCTGGGCGCTGGCACATCCCGAGCGCGTAAGCGCCGTTACCGTGTATGGCGGCGGCACCTCTGAGCCCAATGACGCCACGCGTGCGCTCGAGGCTGCTGGTGCGTCGTTTGTCTATGGGACCGAACAGGTCGAGGGCGCCTATGACGTATGCGTGACGTGCCCGGGCATCTCGGAGTTCTCGGGCTTCTTTAAGGCCGGGCGCGAACATGCCGCCCAGATTATGGGTGAGCCCGAGTTTGCCTATCGCCTGTCGCCCGATAACTGGATTGCCATCACGGGCACCAACGGCAAGACGACCACCACGTCGCTGACTGATTATCTGCTCAAGGCTGCCGGCGAGGCCAGCGTCGCTGTCGGCAACATCGGCGAGCCGCCGGTCAACGAGATTGACGGCCGAGCCCACAACGAGTGGTTTGTGGCTGAGCTTTCGAGCTATCAGATTGCTACGACCACCGAGCTCCACCCCCGCGTGGCGGTGCTGCTCAACATCACTCCCGATCACCTGGGCTGGCATAAGAGCCATAAGAACTACGCGCTTGCCAAGATCAAACTGTTTGACAATATGGTCGATGACGATCTGGCGGTTGTCGACGTCGAAGACGCCGGCATTCACGAGTTCGATGAGTACATCTACACACCGGGTCGTCGCATCTGCAAGGTTGCCTTTGACGAGCCTGAGGGCGAGGATGCCGCCTTTGTGCGCGATGGCAAGATGGTCGTGCGCCTGAAGGGCGTCGAGACTCAGCTTGTCGCCACGTCCGAGCTCAAGATCTCGGGCCATCACAATGTTATCAATGCCCTGTGCGCTGCCACGGCTGCCCTGGCAGTCGGTGCCGATGTCGATGGTGTCTGCCGCGGTCTGGCCTCGTTCCAGCCGCTCGAGCACCGCGTGGAGCCGTGTGGCGAGATTGACGGCGTGCGCTACGTCAACGATTCCAAGGCGACCAACACCGATGCGGTCGAGAAGGCGCTGACGGCATTTCCCGATGACGATGTGATCTTGCTGCTCGGCGGCCACGATAAGGGCACGCCGCTCACGGACTTCGCGCGCGTCGTTATGGACAACGTGCGCTCGGTCGTCTGCTTTGGCGATGCGCGCGAGCGCTTCACCGCCGCTATGGACGAGGCCGATGTCGATGGCGATGTGGATATCGCCCAGGCGGATGACCTGCGCGACGCCGTGGACGTTGCCCGTTCGCTTTCGAGCCGTGGTGACGTGATCTTACTTTCTCCTGCCTGCTCTTCGTTCGATGAGTTCTCGGGCTATGAGGAGCGCGGCCGCGTGTTTAAGGACTACGTGGCTCAGCTTGCCGCTACAGCGAAATCACAAATGGAATAGGGGTTGCGGTGAGAGAGGAGAGCCCCCGACAAGGTATGAGGAGGCCCGACTCGGACCGTGCTTCCTCACGGCGCATCACACCGCGTTCCAGCCGCGGCGGGCAGTCGTTTAGCGAACGCTATATTGCCGGCGTTCCCGCCCGTATCATGCGCCCCCGTTTGATATTCATGGCCTGCCTGTTTACCTTGGTATGCTTTGGCCTGCTGATGGTGTACTCGGCGTCTTCGGTCGAGGCGCTGCACGAGAATGGCTCGGCGACGTTTTTTCTGGGTCGACAGGCCGCGTTTGCCGTGGTCGGTGTTCTGGCGCTGATTGCCATCGTGCGCGTTTTGCCGGACAGCTGGTTTGGGGAGGATGTGCTCAGGATCTTCCTTATCGGCATGATAGGGCTACTGCTTCTGGTGTTCTTGGTGGGCAGCGGCAGCCGTGGCGCCACGCGCTGGCTTAACATCGCCGGTATTCAGTTCCAGCCTTCCGAGTTTTTAAAGCCATTTGCCATTGCGTATTCGGCCATCATGCTTGATCGCTTCTTTTCGCCCGGTGGCAACATCAACGAATTCCTTCGCAAGATGGGCATCTACCTGGGCATTTCGCTCTTTCTGATCTTTATCCAGCCCGATTTCGGTACTGTCCTGATCATCCTGTTGACCCTCATGTGCATGGCGTTGTTTGCGGGTCTCGACCCCAGATTTATCATCGGCGTGCTAATCTTCGGCATTCTCGTGATCGTGATTGCGCTTGTCGCAGAGCCGTACCGTATGGTGCGTATTCAGGTTGCCTTGAACCCTTGGGCCGACGAGTATGGTGACGGCTATCAGGCCACGCTTGCCATCATGGCCTTTGCCTCGGGCGGTCTGTTCGGCCGTGGCATCGGCAACTCAACCATGAAGTATTCGTATCTGCCCGAGGCGCACAACGACTACATCCTGGCCATCATTGGCGAGGAAGTCGGTTTTGTCGGAACCGTGCTGTTCTTCTTGGTGTTTGCGTTGCTGATCTACTCGGCGTTTCGCATTGCCGAGCAGGCGACCGATCGTCGGGGCGCGCTTATGGCGTCTGGCTCCGCGGTCATTCTCGCGGTGCAGTTTTTGATTAACGCGCTGGGCATCCTCAACGTGTTTCCCATGACGGGCAAACCGTTGCCGTTTATTAGCTACGGCGGTTCGTCGATTATTGTGTCGCTCATGCTTGCCGGGTTGATCCTGCGCGTTTCGTACGAGAGCGCCCGCCGCGATGAGTATGACCGCCGCCGTGAGAGCTTTGCCGTTATGGATGAGAGTACCGCCGGCGTGCCCCATGTGCGCGGCGAGCGATCTTCGCGTAACGGTTTTACCGTCCTTGATGGCTCTGCGACCGAGCCGGCAGCCCGCCCGCGTCAGCGAACGGCGCCGCAAGGTCGTCCTCAGCGCCCCACTCCTCGCAATGCGGGCGGCGGATATAATCGAATCGATTTGAACTCGGACCCGTCGGCGCGTCTGCGCACCGACGACCAGGGACCGCGTGTACGAAGGGACTACCATGACCGATAAGATGACCGTTGCTATTGCAGCCGGCGGCACGGCAGGACACATCAACCCCGCGCTCGCCTTGGCCGAAGAGCTGCGTGACCGTGGCCACCACGTTGTATTCGTGGGCCAGTCGCGCAAGCTCGAGGGTCGTCTGGTCCCCGAGGCTGGGTTTGATTTTGTGCCCATTACGGTCACAGGCTTCGACCGCTCCCGTCCTTGGACGGCGCTGACCTCGCTGTGGCGTGTCAACAAGGCCAAGCGTGCGCTCGCCAATCATTTCTCAAAGGTCGGCAAGCCCGATGCCGCCATTGGTTTTGGCGCCTATGTCGAGGTTCCGCTGCTGGGGTGGTGCAAGGGCGCGGGCGTTCCGTATCTGCTGCATGAGCAGAACTCTGTTCCGGGCCTGGCCAACAAGATGATGAACTCCCACGCCGCCCGCGTGTGCATCTCGGTGCCGGCAGCGCGTTCGGTCTTTGAGCGCGAAGGTGACCCTGACCACGTGCTCATGACCGGTAACCCCGTACGTCGCTCGGTGATCGAGGGCAATCGCGCTCGCGGCCGCAAGGCACTTGGTGTTCCCGAGGACGCTACGCTGCTGCTCGTCTTTGGCGGTTCACTTGGCGCCCAGCACCTCAACGAGTGCGTGGTTTCGCTCAAAAACGAGCTGCTTTCGCGCAAGAACCTCTATGTGTTGCATTCGACTGGTGCCGACGGCTTTGAGGAGACCGAGCGCGCTTTGGCGCTGACGCCCGAGGAGGCGAAGCGTTACCGCGTCCAGCCATACATCGACAACATGGGCGATATGCTGGCTGCTGCCGATTTGGTGCTCTCGCGTTCGGGCGCATCGAGCGTGGCCGAGATCGCTGCGCTCGCCGTGCCTTCGGTGCTCGTGCCGTACCCGCATGCGACAGCCGACCACCAAACCACCAATGCCCGTTATCTGGTCGACGCCGGGGCCGGCGTGCTCTGCGCCGATGCCGATATCGACGGTTCTGCCTTTGCCGATGAGCTGCTGCACCTGGTCGATGACGCGGCGGCACGCGACGCCATGCGTCAGGCGGCGCGTGGTCTGGCTCAGGATAGGGCCGCCGCTCTTCTGGCGGATGCGGTAGAGGGTTTGCGTTAGTTAGACGGGATATCGTCGGTCGCCCTCGCGCTGATGCGGTAGGTGCGGTACAGTTAACGGGTTACAGGCAGTGTTTACGCAAGGAGTACACGAGCACATGGCTGATTCCCAGACTGCAACCTCCGCGCCCGAGTTTAAGAGCGCCCACTTTATCGGTATCGGCGGCGCCGGCATGAGCGGCATCGCCCTCGTTCTGCACGAGCGCGGTTATGCCGTTACCGGCTCCGACCTTAAGACGTCACGTTATATCCGCCAGCTTACCCGCGCTGGTGTGAAGGTGCATGTGGGCCATGAGGCCGCCACGATCGACGAGGTCAAGCCCGACGTGGTTGTTGTCTCTACCGCTATTCCGGAGTCCAACCCTGAACTCGTGCGCGCTCGCGAGCTTGGTATTCCCGTGTGGCCCCGTGCCAAGATGCTCTCTGCTTTGGGCCACGGCTACACCACCGTCGCTGTTGCCGGCACGCATGGCAAGACCACCACGTCTTCGATGTGCGCCACCATGCTCGACCGCATGGGTCTGGATCCGAGTTTCTTGATCGGTGGCATCGTCGAGGGCTATGACACGAACGGCAAGAACGGCTCGGGCGACTACTTTGTCGCCGAGGCCGACGAGTCCGACAGCTCCTTCCTGTTCCTGAACCCCAACGTGGTCATTGTGACCAACGTCGAGGCCGACCACCTCGATCACTACTCGGGTATCGAGGAGATCGAGGCGACTTTCGCCAAATTCATGAGCCTGGTGGGCGAGGACGGCACCGTCATCGTCTGCGGTGAGGACCCGCATCTGGTCGAGCTCGCCAAGTCGACGGGCCGTCACGTGCTTTCCTACGGCTTTGCCGAGAGCAACGACATCGTCTGCGTGCACCCGGATGTCAAGGGCATCCAGAGTGACTTTATCGTTCGCTTTGAGGACGGCACTGAGCACGCTGTGGAGATCAAGAGCAATCCCGGTCGCCACAACATGCTCAACGCCACGGCGGTGCTCACCGTCGCCCATGTCCTGGGCCTTGACATCGACGCCGCCGCCAAGGCGCTCTCGAGCTTTGAGGGCGTCCGCCGTCGCTTTACCCACGTGGGCGATATCGATGGCATCACCGTGGTCGATGATTACGGCCATCACCCCACCGAGATCAAGGCGACGCTTGCCGCCGCTTCGTCGCTGGGCTACAAGCACGTCGACGTCGTGTTCCAGCCGCACCGCTATTCGCGCCTGCAGGCCCTGTGCGACGACTTTGCCGATGCATTTGCCAATGCCGATAAACTGCTGCTGATTGATGTGTTCTCGGCTGGCGAGATGCCCATTCCGGGTGTCACCTCTAAGATGCTCGCCGATACCGTGCGCGCCAAGCATCCTGGCAAGGAGGTCGTGTATTGTTCCAGCCGTCTTGAGCTCAATCAGGAGCTCGAGCAGATGGTGGGCGAGGGCGACCTGCTGCTCACCATGGGTGCCGGTGACGTTACGACCGTCGGTCCCGAGTTTATCGAGTATCTGACTGCCAAGAAAGACGCTTAAGTCTAATGGGTCTGTTTAACGCCGTCATGGCGCTTTCGGGCATGATTGACACGGATGTGATCGAGGACGAGCGCCTTGCGCGTCATACGAGCTATCGTATCGGCGGCAAGGCCGACCTCTTTGTGACGTGCCATAGCTATCATGCCCTCCGCCGCGCCGTGGCGGTGCTCGATCGCGAGCAGGTGCCGTGGGTCATCATCGGCAAGGGCTCCAATCTGCTGGTTGCCGATGGCGGTTATCGCGGTGCCGTCATTTCGCTCGGACGTGAGTTTCAGCGCACGGTTGTTGCCGATGACGGTTGTACGCTGACGGTCGGTGCGGGCGTGATGTTTGCGCGCCTGGTCAACGATGCCCTGTCGCGTAGCCTCTCGGGCCTTGAGTTTGCCGTTGGCATCCCTGGTTCGGTCGGCGGTGCGATATCTATGAATGCCGGCACACGGACCGAGTGGATTGGCTCGCTGGTTGAGGATGTCGTAACGTTTGACCCGGCATCCGGTATCAAGCATTATGCGGGGTCCGAGATCACTTGGGGCTACCGCGAATGTAGCCTTCCCCGCAATGAGATCATCCTCGAGTGCGTGCTCAAGCTTAAGCCGGCGCCCAAGGCCGACATTCGCGAGCGCATGGAACGGTACCTGACGAGGCGCAAGCGTACGCAGCCCATGGGTCGCGCATCCTGCGGGTCGGTCTTTCGCAACCCGCCCGATGCGAGTGTGGGCAAGCTTATCGAGGATTGTGGATTAAAGGGTTTTTCGATTGGCGGCGCGGAAGTTTCGCCCGTTCACGCTAATTTTATCGTTAATAACGGAACTGCCTCGGCCGATGACGTTGCCGCGGTTATCAGACATGTGCACGGAAAGGTGAGGGAGGCGTATGGCATCGAGCTCAGACCGGAAGTTAAATTCCTCGGCTTCTAGAGCATCGAAACCCACCTTCCGCCGCGCCGGAGGGCGTTCCGGCGCGCCTGCCAAACCTCAACGCAATACCGTCGCGCACTCTAAGTCTGTCGGGCATGCTCGACAGGCCGGTCGTCCGGTCGTCGGCTCTCAGCTCGGTAATCGTCCGGCCGCAAAAAAGTCCTTGCGTCCCTCGGTGACGTCAAAGCCTGTTATGGGCGCCAAGCCTGCCCGTCCCATGGCAACTCCTAAGCCCTCGACGGGAACTAAGGCGGCGCGTCAGGGTCGCACGCTGGGCGCATCGAAACCGCGCTCGCTGACATCGGTGCCGGCTACCGCCAAGAAGCCTTCGGGTAAAAAAGGCGTCAACCCGTTGTCTTCACTTAGGGCGATGGCAAGTAAAACATCAGACGCCGCTTCTGTCGTTACAGGCAAAGGCAAAATCGTGGGCGGCGTTCTGGCCGTCTTGGCCGTGCTCGTCGTCGTTGCCGTCGTGGTGATCAACTCTGGATTGTTTACCGCCACTGATATTCAGATTCAAGGCAGCGAGCATGTGACGAAGCACGATGCTATCCAGCTGATCGATTTGCCCGAGGGAACGTCGCTTTTTAACGTCGATCCCGACCAGATTACCGAGGACCTCAAGCAGAATCCGTGGGTCTCGGGCGTGGATGTCCAGCGTCAGTTCCCGCATACGCTCATCATTACGCCGATGGAGCGCAAGGTCGTCGCAATTGCCTATATCAGCTCCGATGACCTTGCCTGGGCCATCGGGGATGATGACACCTGGATCGCCCCGCTGTCGACGTCGGTCGAAGTGGATGACCAGGGCAACGTCATCACGACGGGGCAGGGCTCAAATACCCTGACCGGCATTGATGCCGCACTGGCGCTCGCTAAGCACTATGGCGCGGTGTTGTTGACTGAAGTCTCGGCGGATGTCGCTCCGGTTTCCGGCCAGGCGGTGAGCTCCAAGGCCGTTAAGGCTGGCTTGGATTATGTGCGTGGTTTTTCGAGCGAGTTCTTGGGACAAGTCAAGGATATTTCCACGCCTTCGGTCGAAGCCATCTCGGCAAACCTCAATAACGGCATTGAGGTGTCGCTGGGCGATTCGAACGATATCGTCAAGAAGGAGCGCGTAGTCACCAAGCTGCTTTCGCAGGTAGAGGGCGTAACGTATATCAATGTGCGTTCTCCGGGTAACTATACATTTAGGAACGCTCCGACCTCGTAGCGCTGGTTGATGCTTTGTTGAGGGGCCATACCACGCCGTTTATCTGGTTTGTTTGGTTTTCACGGTCAATTATTTGACTGATACGTTCATAATGTGCAAACATAATACGGTTTACCTTTGCATTTACTTTCAACCTGAAGGTTAATGTGCGCAGGGGTCGACCCATGCTATGGCTATAACCTTTGTTCGGAGGACCGACATGCACGAGACAGAGATCAACAACTACCTTGCCGTCATTAAGGTGGTCGGCGTCGGCGGCGGCGGTACCAACGCGGTCAATCGAATGATCGAAGAGGGCATCCGCGGCGTCGAGTTTGTTGCCATCAACACCGATGCTCAGGCACTCGCGATCTCTGATGCCGATATCAAGGTGCACATCGGCACCGACCTTACCCGCGGCCTGGGCGCCGGCGCCAACCCCGAGGTTGGCCGCAAGGCTGCCGATGAGTCCCGCGACGACATTGCCGAGGCGCTCGCTGGCGCCGACATGGTGTTCATCACCTGCGGCGAGGGCGGTGGCACCGGTACCGGCGCTGCTCCCATCGTTGCCGATATCGCGATGAACGAGGTCGGTGCGCTGACCGTCGCCGTCGTGACCAAGCCCTTCACCTTCGAGGGCCGCAAGCGCAAGAAGAGCGCCGAGGAGGGCATTAAGACCCTCTCCGATTGCGTCGACACCATGATCGTCATCCCTAACGATAAGCTGCTCGACATCGCCGAGAAGAAGACCACCATGCTCGAGGCCTTCGCGATTGCCGATGGCGTTCTTTCCCAGGGCACCCAGGGCATCACCGACCTCATCACCGTCCCCGGTATCATCAACCTGGACTTCGCCGATGTTAAGACCATCATGAAGCAGGCCGGTACCGCCATGATGGGTATCGGTACCTCTTCTGGGGATACCCGTGCCGTCGACGCTGCCCAGCAGGCCATCTCCAGCCCGCTGCTCGAGAGCTCCATCGATGGTGCCACGCGCGTGCTGCTCTCCATCGCCGGTTCCAAGGACCTGGGCATCCAGGAGATCAGCGACGCCGCCGACGTTGTCGCCAACGCCGTCGACCCCGAGGCCAACATCATCTTCGGTACCGTTGTCGACGAGTCCCTGGGCGATCAGGTGCGTATCACCGTCATCGCTACGGGCTTCTCCGACTCCAACGTCAACCGTCAGGACGAGCTCTTTGCCGCTCAGCAGTCTCAGAGCAAGGCCGCTGCCTCCGTTGAGCCGCAGCGCACCGCTCCGGCCACCAGCCCGGCTCAGGCCGCTCCGACCCGCAACGTCGGTGGCACTGAGCTTCCTAACTTCGGCAACGATCAGTTCGAGCTTCCCGACTTCCTGAAGCGCGGTAGCTTCTAAGTCGTTCTTTGCATTGTTGTGCACAGGGGCGTGTCCGTATGGACGCGCCCTTTTTATTTCGACTTTGTAAACTAGAACCTCCAATCTCTTTACGTTCCCTTTACGATTGCCTCCAGCTCAGCAGGTATCCTTTTAGAGAAGTATGACAGCCGTATAAACGCGGGCTGTAGCGGCGATGCCGCGGTACTTGTGTTATTAGGAGGCTTTAGTATGGCAGCACGTGCGGACAACGTTTCGCGTGTCGACCATGATGGAGTTACGTTGGTGGAGGGCGCGACATCCGATGTTCGCTTTGCCTTCACCGAGCGCGCCGGTGGTGTTTCCGAAGATGCGTACTCCTCACTCAACTTGGGCTCGCATGTTGGCGATGACCCCTTTGCTGTTCAAGAAAATCGTCGTCGCGCGCTCGAGGCTATGGGTGCCGCCGAGTGCGAGCACAATCTGCTCGTTCCCAATCAGGTCCATGGCGACCATATCGTTGCGGTGACCTCGAACGGCGCCGATGACCTTGAGGACGTTCGTGAGCAGATTGCCGAGGGCTGCGATGCCATCGTCTGTACGGCGCATAACGTACCCGTGCTGCTCTGCTTCGCCGACTGCGTTCCCGTGGTTCTGGTGGCCCCCGGCGGATTTGCCGTGGTGCACTCCGGTTGGAAGGGCACGATTGCACGTATTTCCGCCAAGGCATGCCAGGCGCTTTGCGATGCTGCCGGCTGCGATGCGAGCGTCGTTTCCGCCTATATCGGCCCCCATATTTTGGGTGACGAATATGAGGTATCCCAGGAACTCATGGATCGCTTTGCCGCCGAGTTCTCGTGCATCGATGCGAGCACCTCTCGCATGCTCGATCTTTCCGCTGCCATTTGCGAGGCGCTGGTAGATGTCGGTGTCGACGCGGATAATATCGTGGATACCCAGCTTTCGACCGTGCGTCAGAACGACCGCTTTTATTCCTACCGTAACGAGGACGGCACCTGTGGGCGCCATGCTGCGATCGGCGTGATGCTATGAGAAAGATCGTATCGGTCCTGAGCGCCGCTGTGCTTACACTTACGCTGTGCGCCTGTTCTTCGGGATCTTCTACCTCTTCCATTACCGTCGCTGGCTCCACGACCTGCCTTCCTATCGCCGAGATTGCGGCCGAGGGCTTTAAGGAGGAGACCGGCATCGACGTGCTCGTTTCCGGTTTGGGTTCTTCCGCTGGCATCGAGGCCGTCAGCGCCGGCACGGCCGATATCGCCAGCTCCTCCCGTGGACTCAATGCCGACGAACAGGATCTGGGCCTGACTCCCATCGTCATTGCCCACGACGGTATCGCGGTCATCGTGAACGACGATAACCCGGTCGATAACCTCTCGACCGAGCAGCTCCGCGATATTTACGCCGGCAAGATCGCCAACTGGAAGGAAGTCGGCGGAGAGGACCTGAGGATTCAGGTTATCAACCGAGATGAGGCGTCCGGCACGCGTGAGGCCTTTCGCACCATCGTGATGGACGGCACCCCGTTCGATCGCCGCTCGGCCGTTCTTTCGGGCACGGGCCAGGTGCGCGACGTGGTATCTCGTTCGCGCGGTGCCATTGGCTACATTTCGCTGGGCTTCGTCGATAGCCTCAATGCCAAGACCTCGGTCAAGGCCGTCTCGGTCAATCATGTTGAGGCGTCCGAGAAGACGGTCGCGAGCGGCGGCTATCCCATCTCGCGCGACCTTTACTTCTTTGTGAAGGGTGTGCCCTCGCAGCGGGCGCAGGATTACATCGACTACGTGACGTCCGAAAAGATGGACAAGCAGATTCGCGAGGCGGGCTTTATTCCCGTCACCAACGACGAGAAGGGGAGTGAGTAGCATGGAAGCACAGGAAAACTCCCAGACTGAGCAGAATGTTCAGACGCCCAAGAAGCGCGAGCTGGCGCTCGTATCGCGCAGTACCTATATCAAGGAGAAGGCGCTGCAGTGGATCTTCTTTGCCTGCGCGTTCTTGGCGGTCGTTACCGTCATCCTGATTTTTGTCTTTACCACGTACTCGGCTCTGCCCGTCTTTACTGACATCGGTCTGGCGGACTTCTTTAGCTTTACGTGGGCGCCCTCTGAGGGCCACTACGGCATCATGTCGCTGCTTGCTGGCTCAGGTCTGGTGACCGTCGGTGCGCTCGCCATGGGCGTGCCGCTAGGTGTGGGTACGGCCGTATACCTGGTCGAGATCGCCGGCAAGCGCGTGCGCAAGCTCATCAGCCCTGCCGTCGACCTGCTGGCCGGCATCCCTTCTATCATCTACGGCTTTTTCGGTATGATCATCATCCGCCCGTTTATCGCACAACTGACCGGCGGTCTTGGTTTTGGCGCACTGACGGCGTGGTTCGTGCTCGCCATTATGATCGTGCCCACCATCACGACGCTTACCATCGATGCTCTCAATTCCATTCCCATGGGCATTCGCGAGGCATCGTATGCCATGGGCGCCACCAAGTGGCAGACCATCTATAAGGTCGTGCTACCTGCCGCTAAGCTGGGTATCGTGGATGCCATCGTGCTGGGTATGGGCCGTGCCATCGGAGAGACCATGGCCGTGCTCATGGTCGTGGGTAATGCCCCGGTTATTCCCGACAGCATTGCGAGCCCTATCTCGACGCTCACGAGCCAGATCGCACTCGACATGAGCTATTCCTCGGGTCTGCACCGCTCGGCGCTGTTCGGCATGGGCGTGGTCCTGTTTATCATCTCCGCCACGCTGGTGGGCATCGTCCGTCTGATTTCCAAGAAGAAGAGGGGGTAGGCTATGTCCGATTCCGTTGACACGACGGTCGATACGACCTCGTCGCGCGAGCGCATCAAGCGTGCCCTTTCCCACGGCAAGAAGGGCCGCATCAACAAGGACCTGTCCAACAAGATCATGCTTGGCGTGTTCCGTGCCGCGGCATACATCACCACGCTGGTGCTGGTCGCTATCATCGCCTACGTGGTCATTAACGGCCTGCCGCATATCTCGCTCGACTTTATCTTCGGTTGGCCCCAGGGCGTCAACGCCGAGGGCGGAATTTGGCCCACAATCGTCTCGACCGTCTATGTGACGGCACTCGCCATGCTTATCTGCACGCCGATCGCTGTGCTGGCAGCCGTCTATCTGGCCGAGTACGCCAAGCAGGGCAAGGTCGTCGAGCTCATTCGCTACGCTGCTGACGCTTTGGCCTCGGTGCCCTCCATCGTTATGGGCCTGTTTGGCTACGCCTTGTTTGTCGAGGCCATGGGCCTGGGCCTTTCGATGGTCTCGGCCGCTCTGGCGCTGGCGCTTCTGATGCTGCCCATCGTCATGCGCACCACCGAAGAGGCCATTCGCGCCGTGCCGCGCTATATCCGTTGGGGCGCATACGGCCTGGGTGCCACCAAGTGGCAGGTTGTCTCCAAGATCGTGCTTCCTTCTGCCTTTGGCCGTATTGCCACGGGCATCGTCCTCGCCATCGGCCGTGCCATTGGCGAGACCGCGGTGGTGCTCTACACCATGGGCCAGGCCATCAATCTACCTATTTCGCCGCTCGATTCCGGCCGCCCCATGACGGTTCACCTGTACCTGCTTGCCAACGACGGCATCAACATGAACGCAGCCTACGGCACCGCGCTCTTGCTGATGGTGATCATTCTGGCCTTCAACCTGTTTGCGCGCTTCCTGTCGCGCAAGCGTCGCTAGTTAAGGAGTCCCATGTCCGTTTATCAGTCCGCTCCCACGCTGGAGCAAGCGGCCATTACGGCCAAGGATTTCAACTTTTGGTACGGTGACTTTCATGCGCTGACGGGGCTTGACCTCAACATCGCTAAAAACGCCATCACCTCCTTCATTGGCCCTTCGGGCTGCGGCAAGTCGACGTTTTTGCGCTGCATCAACCGCATGAACGACCTGATCGAGGGCACGCGCATCGAGGGCACCATGACGCTCGACGGTAACGATATCTATGCCGAGGGTGTCGACCCGGTCGATCTCCGTCGTCGCGTGGGCATGATCTTTCAGCAGCCCAACCCGTTTCCCAAATCCATCTACGAGAATGTCGCCTTTGGCCCTCGTCTGCAGGGCGTGACTAGCAAAAGCGACCTCGATGACATCGTGGAAGAATCGCTCAAGCGCGCCAACCTCTGGAAAGAGGTATCCAATCAGCTCAACAAGGACGGTTTGGCGCTCTCGGGCGGTCAGCAGCAGCGTCTGTGCATCGCGCGCGTGCTTGCGGTGCAACCCGATGTCCTTCTGATGGACGAGCCCTGCTCCGCCATCGACCCCACGTCCGTCTCTAAGGTCGAGGATCTGATGGCCGAGCTGGCGCCCGAGATGACGATCATCATCGTCACGCATTCAATGCAGCAGGCAGCTCGTATCAGCGACTACACCGCATTCTTCTTGCAGGAAGTTGCCGGCGAGCCCGCCACGCTCATCGAGTATGGTCAAACCGACGCGATCTTCACCAGCCCGGTGGACTCGCGGACGGAAGACTATATCACCGGCCGCTTTGGCTGATCGATGCGACTAGTCCCAAGCCGATCGGACCTGCTCCGGTGCGTATTTACTGTGCGGGCGGCATGACCGCACCCAACTGATTGGAGTGAACCATGCGCAAACTGTTTTCCCGTCAGCTCATCGAGGCCCGTCACGAGATGCTGAGCATCTACGAGGCCGTCGATTTGGCCCTCCACGATGCCGTGAAGGCCTATGTGACCGACGACCGCAAGCTCGCCACCAAGACCAAGAAGCGCACGCTTTCGATTGACGCACGCTGCGCCAACCTGGAGGCCGTCTGCTACAACCTGATTGCCACGCAGTCACCGGTCGCCTCCGACTTCCGCTTGCTGCAGACGATCATCTACGTCGACTTTAACCTGCAGCGCATGACCGATAAGGTTCGCCAGATTTGCCGCGCCACGCGTCATATGATCAAGGCCGACATCTCGCTGCCCAAGGAGCTTGTCGGCACGGTCGAGGCCGAGGCTGAGGCCGTCTACCAGGTGCTGGGCTCTTCGCTTTCTGCGCTCGTCACCAACGACATGTCCATCATCTGCAACTTGGCCGTCGAGGACGAGCCAGTGCACGCCGCCTACGAGAAGTTCTTCCGCACCTTTAACCGCATGGACACGGGCGATTTTATGGACGACGACAGCAACTATGACGACCTGCGCCGCGCCATCATGGTATCGCGCTATCTCGATCGCATCGCCTCGATTTCCATCGATGCCGCCTGCCGTCTGACCTTCCTGTTGACCGGACAGCGTATGACTGCCGGTGATATCGCCTGCACTGATGAGGATGAGCTCGAGAGCATGCGCGTGCCTTCGGGCGAGGGTGTTATCATGAGGCCCGCCGTCGATGCACGCTACGTTGCCAAGGTGCCCGTTAACGAGGTCAGCGAGGGTCTTCGCTACCTGCTCGATCATCTTGAGGATGAGGACGATGGCGAGGACGACGAGGAGTAAGTAACCCCGTTCGTCGAAAGATTGTAAATACCTAAGTGAGCGCGGCCTTGCACATGCGGGGCCGCGCTCTTGCGTTAGCATGGGACTACTTGTTTGGCTGTCAGCGGAGGCGATTGGCAATGGATAACTATTTGGACTTGATGCGCGCTCGCCGCGAGCAGATTCTGGAACGTTTTTATGCGGCGCTCGATCGCGCGGGCCGTCCCCACGACGCCGCGAGCCTCATTGCCGTGTCCAAGACCGTTGGTGTCGATGAGACCGTTGCCGCCATCCAGGCGGGGTATCGCCATTTTGCCGAGAACCGCCCGCAGGAGCTGGTTCGCAAGCTCACGGGTCTGGCGGAGCATCCGGAGCTGCCCGAGGTGCGCTTCGATATGATCGGCAACCTGCAGACCAATAAGATCAATGCGGTGCTGGGCTCAGCCGAGCTGATTCACTCGGTGGGTTCGCTGCATCTGGCGCAGGCGATCTCGAGCCGTGCTGTTCGCAAGATTGAGGCAGGCGAGCTCGTCGGCCCCCAGCGTGTGCTCATTGAGGTCAATGTGAGTGGTGAGGAGTCGAAGGGAGGCTTTTCACCCGATGAGATTCGCGCCGCCGCGGGTGAGCTTGCAGAACTTGAGGGAATTTGCGTACAGGGGCTTATGACTATGGCGCCCCGGGGGAATAAGGATGTGGCACGCCGCACCTTTGCGGGGCTTCGTGAGCTGAGGGATGAGCTGGAGGCGGCGCATCCCGATTTGAACCTGCCTGAGCTTTCCTGCGGTATGAGCGAGGACTTTGAGTCTGCCCTTGAGGAGGGCTCTACGCTCGTTCGCCTGGGCAGGGTAGTATTTAGCCCGGAGTTTGCAGTAAAATAAGGCTCTGAAGTGCGCACTGATTATCGGGGCGCCTGCACTAAACCGCGAGAGGACACAACCATGGGCTTCCTTGACGAGATTAAAAATAAGATGCACCTGGGCGGCCAGCAGGGTTACGACCAGGGTTATGGCCAGGACGACGACTACGGCTACGATGACGGCTACGACGATGGCTATCAGAACAACGGCTACAGTGGTGCTTCGGGCGAGGGCTTCTACACCCAAGACGAGCCGAGCAACGGCCTGCTTGGCCAGACGCGCCGCGGTGAAGCTGAGTCGGTTGCCGTGTATACGCGCTCCGGTCAGCTGGTCGGCGATGACTCCCGCCATGCCACGACGTATAACCCGCCTTCGCGCTCGCAGGACAGTGTTGCGAGCGGTTATCGTCCTGGTGCCTATGACACGCCGTCGAGCTACGCCGAGAATACCCGCGCCCGTGCCGCCGCTGCACCCGCGCCTGCACCGAGCGATGCCTCGGCCTATGCGAGCAATATCATCAACGCCACGCCGCAGCTGCCGGCCTATGTCCTGCGCCCCGAGAGCTATGACGACGTGGAGACCGTGGTGCGCCGCGTTCGCACCAAGCAGCCTGTCGCACTGATTTTTGTGGGCGTACGCACCGAAGTTGCCAAGCGCGTCTTGGACTTCTCTTACGGCTTTGCCTGCGGTCTGGGTGCCACGGTCAAGGAGGTGGGCGACCGCGTGTTCATGGTGCTGCCCGCCGGTTGCGAGGTCAAAGATTCCGATCTCAAGAAGCTTCGTGCCGACGGCTACCTTAAGTAAAGACAAGACGAGGAGATTCCCATCAACATCTACACTATCGTCCAGCTGGTCAACACGCTGTTCAACTTCTATTCCACGCTCATTGTCGTCTACTGCTTTATGACGTGGATTCCCATGAAGCAGGGTGGTTTGCTTCAGGATATTGCCGCGGTGCTTGATAGCGTGTGCGGTCCGTGGCTCAACCTGTTCCGTCGTTTCATCCCGCCGATGGGCGGTATCGATTTTTCGCCGGTCGTTGCGATTATTGCGTTGCAGTTGGTGCAGAGGCTGGTTCTGCAGCTTCTTATAGGTATACTCGTGTAGAACTGACTTAGTAACTTACGTCGGGCGTGTAGCGCCGAGGCGATGAAAAAGGAGACTTGTTATGGCTATTACCCCTGCAGACATCCAGGCTCAGACTTTCTCTGAGGCCAAGCGTGGCTACGATCCTGCTGAGGTCGACGTCTTCTTGGAGACGCTGTCCTCCGAGGTTGACGCTATGCTCGCTAAGATCGTCGACCTTAAGGGTCGTCTGACTGCTACCGAGCAGCAGCTTGCCGATGCGCAGGCTCGGCTTGCCCAAGCTCAGGATGCCACCGCCCAGGCCGTTCCTGCCGCCCCCGTGGCTGCTCCCGCCCCTGACTTCTCCGCTCAGGAGCGCCAGATTTCCGCTGCCCTGATCGCTGCCCAGCAGACCGCTGAGACCATCGTCAACGATGCCAACGAGAACGCTGAGCGTATCCGCAACGAGGCTGACGCCAAGGCCCGCGAGGTTATCCGCCAGGCTCTGACCGAGAAGCAGGCCGAGCTCGAGGAGATCGATCGTCTCAAGGCTTCCCGTGAGGAGTTCAAGGCAGAGTATCTCAAGCTCATCCAGCACTTCATGGACGATGCCCAGAATTCCTTCCCGGCCGATCTGATGGCCTCCACGCCGGTCGGTTCTGCCGCTTCTCCTGCAGTGACTGTTCCCGCCGAGCCGCTGCCCGTCGCTGACCCGGTTGTCCCCGTGGCCGATCCCTTCGCCCCGATCGACAACTTTGCTGCCGACGACCTGGACTAACATTCGGCCTACAATTTAGTGCCTAGAAAGGACCCGCAGCTTGCGGGTCCTTTTTTATGACTGTGCAGGGGCGCGCAACATAAAAAACCGAGCCCTGCACATTGTGGCGCAGAACTCGGCGAATGGGTGAGCGGTAAAAGGTAGGTTTTAGGGCATGTGCCAAAAAACTACTTGAGGAGGAAGTTGGGGAGGGGAATGGTACGGGCCTCGCGATGCTCGGGGTCGGCGATGTGGTCGGCAGGATAGCCACAGACAAGCATGTGATAGGGATAAACGCCCTTGGGCAGATTGAACTGCTCCTGTGCCACCTCTGGCTTAAAATGGCATACCCAGCACGTTCCCAGGCCCTGCTCGGTGGCCTCCATCATCATCTGATCGCAAACGATGGATGTATCGATTTCGCTGGAATTCATCTGATCATACGGGCGCACCCAAGCATCATCGGTAACGCTGCAAATAAGGAAGATAAGCGGAGCGCCAAAGATAGACCCATCACGAGCAAACCGAGGCTGACAAGCAGCAGCCTTCTCCAGAAGCTCAGGCGTATCCAACACCATCACACGGGTTGGATGGTTATTACAAGCAGAAGGAGCAATACGCCCAGCCTCAACAATGGCATCCACCACCGACTGCTCAACAGGACGGTCTTCAAACAAACGACAAGAATACCGAGAACGAGCCAAATCCAAATAACTCACAACCAAGCCCTCCAAATTCAACGAATCAATCCAAATAAACCAAAGGGTACCCAAAGCCCCATCCAGCCAAACGTTTAAGGCGGTCCCAAAGTTCCCAATCAGGCCCCAAGGCCCTGCCAACAAAAGCCCCATCGCTTTCAAAGTATCAGCCAAAGTTCCCAATGGTGGTACGTAAGGGAGCGGGCCCGACCACTGATAACCTTTTGAACGACTCTGCTTGCAGCCGGAGTGAAAAAGGTTATCAGTGGTCGGGCCCGCGACCGGTGGGACACGTACCCCCAATTAACTGTTCTTCATGACAATCGAATCCACAACATCGGCCACATTCTCACAGCAGTCAGCGCAGTACTCCAGGAAGGCGTACACGTCACGCCAGGCGATGACCTCGAGCGGGTCCTTGCCGTTAACGTGCAGGTTGCGCATGGCGTTGATATAGAGCTCGTCGGCTTCGGACTCGATGGTGTTGATCTGGATGACGAGTTCGCGCAGGGTCTTGGACTTGCGGTAGTTGGGCAGCTCGACCATCAGGTCTTTCATGGCGCGGCAGGCGTCAGTCACCTTGTGAGCGATGACGATGGCGTCGGGATGGATGCTCTGGATGTTGGTGAAGTAGACGCGCTGCACGACGCCCTCGATACGGTCGAGCACGGTGTCGAGTGAGCAGCTCATCAGGTCCAGGTCCTCGCGCTCAAGCGGAGTGATAAAGGCCGTGAGCAGGGCGTCTTCAAGCTCATGGTGCTTCTTGTCGGCCGCATGCTCGATTGAGTGCATCTTGTCGAGCATATCGTGAATCTTCGCGGGATCGAAGTTCTCGAAAATCTTGGTGAGCAGCTCGGCAGCCTGAACGGCGAGGTCGGCGCAGGCAACGTAGTTGTCAAAATAGAACGAATCGGGTTTCTTTGCCATGAGTGGGTCCTTTCGAGGCGAAGACGGGTGTGCGAAGTATTACGGTCCGGATGGACGCTCGGTTTGACTAGATGAACATCATGAACAGCTTGGCCATGACAAAGCTGATGAGTCCGCAGGCGGGGAAGGTGAAGAACCAGGTGAACATCATGTCCTTGACCACGCCGAAGTTGATGGCCGAAAGGCGCTTGACGGCGCCGACGCCCATGATGGCGCAGGTCTTGATGTGGGTGGAGGACACCGGGATACCGGTAAGGGTGGCAAGCAGCAGATTCGCGGCGCCTGCGAGGTCGGCGGAGAAGCCCTGATACTTCTCAAGCTTGACCATGCTCTGGCCGACGGACTTGATGATGCGCTCGCCACCCACGCTGGTGCCGACGCCCATGGTGGCCGAGCACAGCAGCATAATCCAGATGGGGATGCCGGCATCGCCGACGCTCGTCTGACCGTTGGCGAAGGCCACGCCTAAAAAGAGCACGCCGATGAACTTCTGTCCATCCTGCGCGCCATGCATAAAGCTCATGGCCGCGGCACTCGCGATCTGAGCGTATTTAAAGAAGACATTGGCACGTCGCCTGTTGGCGGCGGCGAAAAGAATCGAGACGAGCTTGCACAGAACCCAGCCCATGACAAAGCCCAGGCCGATGGAGAGCGCCAGGCCGTAGATGACCTTCATCCACTCGTGGACGTTGACGCTGCTCGCGCCGCCGAGGGCGATAGCGGCACCGGTCAGGCCGGCGATAAGGCTGTGGCTTTGCGAGGTGGGGATGCCAAAACGCGACGCTGTGGCGCCGTAGACGACGATGGAGAACAGGGCCGCGCACAGGCAGGCGAGCGCCATGGTGCTGTTTCCGCCAAAGTCGACGATATGCGAGATGGTATTGGCGACGCTCGCATTAAAGTGCGTCATGATGAGCACACCGAGGAAGTTGAATGCGGCGCTCATGAGAATGGCGGCGCGGGCGGGCATGCAACGCGTAGTGACGCAGGTCGCGATGGCGTTGGGCGCGTCGGTCCATCCATTGACGAAGATGGCGCCGAGCGCGAGGATCACGGTGACGGCAAGGACTGGGTTCGACACAATTTGGCCGAGGAAAGTTGAGAACGTTACGTCCATATATGGGCTTTCTCGAAGTTTGCAGACACGTTACAAAAACATGATAAATCGTATCACCTCCTGCGGGTTTCTTTGCCGAGTTCTGATGGGAGAAGTAATTTTTTGGCACTAAAATTGAATATTAGCCCTGTTGACCGTGGGTGTTCTTTTTGCTATCACGCCATGCGGACACGCGCGTTCGCTCCGACATTCCAAAACCACAGTCTGTTCGCTTTACAATATGCAAACATGCGTTCGATAATGGGAAGTATGGAATATCGACAGACAGATGGCAAAACTCGGCGCGTGCACAAGCAGTATGTGGACGTCGTGGCTCGCATCCTCGCGGGCGGACAAGTCGTGCCGGTTACCGTCTGCTGGGTCGACGGTCGCTGCTTTACGATTGACGAGATCGTCTCGTCCACTGGTTTTGGCCTGACGGTCCACGGCGTTCGTACGGCAACCTATAAGGTGCGTTTTGGCGGGCACGCGACCGAGTTGTATCTGGAGGACCAGACGCGCGAACGACCAGATGGTTCGCAGGCCCATCTGATGCGTTGGTGGGTGTGGGCATTCGACCGTACGCTCGAGGGCGAGCGTCGTGGGTAAGGACGTACGGCATTCGGGTACAATGACAGGAATCTTGTCACCTGCTGCGCCGTCTTTCACGGCACTTTTTGAAAGGACGAACCTATGAACGATATCCAGGGCTATCAGAACGGCCCCGTCGAGAGCGGCGCAAGCCGCGCCAAGGAGATGTCGCCGCGCGCGTACAATCTCGCCATGTCTGCCCTGATCTTCTTGGGCTTTTGCGCCATGGGCGCCGGCGCCTACTTTACGAGCACCATGTCGTTTGCGCGCATGATGATGAGCGGCGCCGCCCTGCCGCTGGTCTTTGGCTCGTTTATTTTGACCATCGTCGGCATGGTCATGATGTCGGCCGCCGCCAGTAAGCAGTCCGTGGGCCTGTCCCTTGTGGGCTACGTAATCTTTGCGAGCACCTTTGGCCTGACCGCGTCGTTTGGCCTTGCCAACTACGACCTGCCCACCATCAACACTGCCTTTATCGCCACGGCCGCCATCACCTTTGTCTTTGGCGCCTTGGGCGTGACGTTCCCCAAGTTTTTCCAGCGCGTATATGGCATCGGTTTTGGCATTCTGCTCGCCACTATTCTGGTTGAGATCGTGCTGATGTTCATGGGCGTCTCGCAGACCATCACCGATCTGATCGTAATCGTGGTGTTCGCCGGCTTTATTGGCTACGACACCTATGTTGCCACGACGGTGCCGCCTACGCTGCCCAACGCCGTGCTCATGGCGTCCAATCTGTTCGTGGACATTATCAACGTGTTCCTGCGCATCCTGAACATCCTTGGCCGTCGCGACTAGTGGCGAATTGCGGCGGTGCTTGCCGTGCGTGTAAATCGATGCGAAAGGCGGTCCTTCGGGGCCGTCTTTTTTGTACTCGGCGGGGTATCATGGATGGGAAAAGCCGATAGCGGCAGCGACAGGAAAGGTGACCATGTATGGCAGACGTCGACAACAGGAACCGTAACCGCAGGTCCAACCGAGCGGGTCAGCCCAATCCCAAGCGCGAGGCCCGTGCCAAGGCCGCCGAGCGTCACGTGGCAACTGTGTCCGAAGCGTGCGCCAAGGATATCGAGCGTTCGCTTGCCGGCGTGTGCGAGTTCGATGGTATGCCTGCCGGTTTTGTCGCGGCGATGAAGGCCAAGGCCCAAGCGGCCGACGCTGTCGAGGAACAGGTTGCCGAGGAGTCTGAGGCCGCCGAGGCCGAGACCGCTGAGGTTGCGTCCGCCGAGACCGAGGTTACGGCCGAGCCTGCACACGCAGAGGAGGCCACGGAGACCGAGTCCGCGCCTGCCGCCGAGGAGCCCGCTCCGGTCCTGCCCGAGGTCACCGTGCTCGACGCCTCTGCCACGCAGGCCATTCTGGATAACGGCCGAGGCTATGCGCAGTTCTGCGACATGGCCGTGCTCGACTTTGCCTCGTTCACCAACCCGGGCGGCGGCTACATCCAGGGCTATCTGGGTCAGGAGGCCACGCTCTGTGCCGATTCGTACCTGTACAACGTGCTCGATAAACAGCGCAAATGGTACGGCGAGAACCGTCGCCGCAACATCAACTGCGAGCTTTACCGCAACCGTGCGCTGGTGGTGCCTGCGGTGCGCTTCGACCGCAACCACGTGCATGCGTATGCCGACGTGATCGTGGTCGCCGCGCCCAACGCCAAGCGCGCTCGCCAGGAGTATCGTGTGGGTGACGATGCCCTGCTGGACGCCCTGCGCGATCGCATCCGCTTTGTGCTTGCCATCTGCGACGAGCTGGGTCGCGAGAAGCTCGTGCTGGGCGCTTGGGGCTGCGACAACAACGGCTTTGACGCCGAGGCCGTGGCCGAGCTCTTCCGCAAGGAGCTCGCATCGGGCGACTTTAAGGTCAAGCAGGTCTTTTTTGCCGTGCCCTCTACGCGCTGGGACGAAGATTTTGCCAAGTTCGAGCATGTGCTGGCAAACTTCCCCGAGCGCAACGAGGAGTCCTATGCCCAGGTTGCCGCTCGCGCTGCGGCTGCCCGCGCCGCCGAGCAGGCCCAGGCTGCCGCCGAGGACGATGAAGACGATGACGATTGGCGCAAGTACCTGTAATCGGTATGTGCTGACAGATAGGTCGATTCGGCGGGAGAGACTGCTCCCGCCGACTTTTTACTAGAGGAAGGGCTTACGATGAAAAACGTTCTGTGCTTTGGCGACAGCAATACCTACGGCTATGATCCGGCGGGCATGCGCGACGGCACCGCGGTACGCTATGCGCACGATGTGCGCTGGTGCGGCGTGGCCCAGCGCGACCTGGGCGAGGGCTGGCACGTGATTGAGGAAGGCCTCAACGGCCGCACGACGGTGCGTGACGACATGTGCCATCTGGACACTAATCTCAACGGCATCCGCGCGTTGCCGATGCTGCTCGAGGCTCATAAGCCGCTGGATGCGATCGTGATTATGCTGGGCACCAACGACTGCAAGACGGTCTTTAGCGTGGGGGCTGCCGATATCGCTGACGGTGCCATGGCGCTGATTCGCACCGTCCGCGCGTTTCCCTGGACCGAAGCCGCGCCCTGCCCGCGTATTCTGCTGATGGCGCCTATCAAGATTAAACCGCAGATCGCCGATGTGTACATGACCGACTTTGACGAGCGCTCCGTCGAGGCCTCGGAGCATTTTGCCGAATACTATGCGTATGCTGCTAAACAGTTTGGCTGCGACTTTTTGAATGCCGCTGATTTTGCCGAGCCGGGCGATATCGATTATCTGCACATGATGCCCGAAAGCCACGAGAGCCTGGGCCACGCCGTGGCAGCCAAGCTCCAAGAGATGCTCGGAGAGTAGCGCGACCCCAAGCCACCGCAAAGGGGACGGGCGCCTTTGCAGTGGTTTTGGACTGCGAATCTTAATACTGCCACATGTGGTTGACAGGGCCGGAGCCTTTGCCCATGTTCAGGCCGGCGGCCAGAGCGCCGGTTAGGTAGGCCTTGCCGGCGTTGACGGCGTCGGCAAGATCCATGCCCTGAGCCAGCGCGCAGGCGATGGCGGACGAGAGCGTGCATCCGGTGCCGTGCGTGTTGTCGGTCTCGATGCGCTTGTGGCGGAACCACGTGGTGAGTGGATCTCCCAGATGGTTGCCCTCGTCATCGAGTGGCGCGGGTTCGGCCAGTACATCGTTGGCCTCGTTGACAAGATGCCCACCCTTAACGAGGGATGCGCAACCAAAGCGGCGGGTGAGGAGCATGGCAGCATTTTGCTGCGTGCGCTCGGAGTCGACCTCATAGTCGAGCAGTGCCATGGCCTCGGGAATATTGGGCGTGATAACCGTCGCTAGCGGGAACAGGCGGCGGGTGAGCGCCTCGGCGGCATCTTCGGCAATCAGCCGCGCGCCCGAGGTGGCGACCATGACGGGGTCGACGACCACGTTCGTTGCGTTCCAGGCGCTCAAGCGGTCGGCGATGACTTCGATAATCTCGACAGAAGAAACCATGCCGATCTTGACGGCGCTGGGGCGGATATCGTCAAAAACGGCGTCTATTTGCGCGGCTACGATATCTGGCGAGATATCCTGCACGGCGGTAACGCCCAGGGTGTTCTGTGCGGTGATGGCGGTGATGGCCGTCTCGGCATACAGGCGGTGCGCCGTGATGGTCTTGATGTCGGCCTGAATGCCGGCGCCACCGCTGGAATCGGATCCTGCGATGGATAGAACGGCAGGTACCTTACTGCGATCCATGTTCGCTCCCTTGTTCGGTCGGAATCAAATGGGTCTATAAGCCAGCATTATAAAGATGCCCGGGCCGACTCTATGTCGAACCCGGGCGGGCGATGCAATCTTTACGCAAATGTAAGCAAATGTTCACACGTCAACAATTGACAGGCACCAGCTCGCCGACAGAAGCGGCCGCGGCGACAGGCTAGTCCTCCATGCCGAGGTCGATCGTGGTGCCCTCGAAGATCTTATTGACGGTGCGGACGGCGCACATCTTGCCACACATGGTGCAAGTGCCCTCGGTGGCGGCGGGGGACTCCTCGTAGCGCTTCTTGCCCGTAACCGGGTCGAGCGCGCACTCCCACATGGCGTCCCAGTCGAGCTTGCGGCGTGCCTGGCCCATCTTGTCGTCCATGTCGCGGGCGTGGGGCACCTTTTTGGCGATGTCGGCGGCGTGTGCGGCGATCTTGGTGGCCATGAGGCCGTCGAGCACATCCTGGGCGTTGGGCAGGCATAGGTGCTCTGCCGGTGTCACGTAGCACAGGAAGTCGGCACCGGAGCTGGCGGAGATGGCGCCGCCGATGGCAGCGGTGATGTGGTCGTAACCCACGCCGATATCGGTCACCAGCGGCCCGAGCACATAGAACGGAGCATTGTGGCACAGGCGCTTCTGCAGTTTCATGTTGGCGGCGATCTCGTCGAGCGCCATGTGACCCGGGCCCTCGACCATGACCTGGACGCCGGCGGCCCAAGCACGCTTGCATAGCTTGCCCAGCTCGATCATCTCGGCGGTCTCGGTGGCGTCGTTGGAGTCGTAGAGGCAGCCCGGGCGGCAGGAGTCGCCGAGCGAAATCGTCACGTCGTACTCGTGGCAAATCTCGAGCAACTCATCGTAGAACTCATAGAAGGGGTTCTCGTTGCCGGTGACCTCCATCCAACCAAACAGCAGCGAGCCGCCGCGGCTCACGATGTTCATGAGGCGGCCGGTCTCCTTAAAGGTCTTGGTGACCGACTTGTTGATGCCGCAGTGGATGGTCATAAAGTCCACGCCGTCCTCGGCGTGCGCGCGCACGACCTCGAACAGGTCGTCCTTGGTAAGCTTGACCAGCGGCTTTTCCATGTAGCCGATGGCGTCGTACATGGGGACGGTGCCCACCATGAGCGGGGTCTCGTCGATGAGCTGCTGGCGGAACTGACGCGTCTTGCCCGAGTTGGAGAGGTCCATGATGGCGTCGGCGCCAAAGTCCTCAGCGATCTTGACCTTCTTCCATTCCTCGGCGGCATCGGCCTTGTCGCCCGAGATGCCCAGGTTGACGTTGACCTTGGTGGACAGGCCCTCACCGACGCCAAAGGCGCGCATGCCCTTTTTGATATGCACGATGTTGGCGGGAATGGCGATGCGGCCGTCGGCCACGCGCTCGCGGATGTACTCGGGGTCGCGATGCTCGCGCTCGGCGACTTCTTTCATCTGCGGCGTGATCTGCCCGGCACGGGCGAAGTCGATTTGCGTGACGAGCTTGGGCTCGGTCTGTGTGCTCATTGGCACGGCTCCCTTCGTTGGCATTACCCATATCAGGTTTGCGGGTCAGGGCGGGCGCGCCCAGTCTCAGCCTGCCGTCTTGTCCTGCAAGCTCCCCGTTATGTCATGGGCTCAAGTATAGCCTGAATGGGTACGATTGGCCTAACAAGCGTGCCCGTGGGGAGGCGTACATGGAAGACAAGCATCTATATCGAGAGACACAATGGGACGTATCGGCCGAGGAGGGCCGTGCACACCATGGGTTGGTCGCGATTGGCTTTGCGGTGCTTGCCGTGCTGGTGATTGCCTTTTGTATTTGGACGTTTGGCGGTCGCGGCGGCGCCGCCTGGGAGTTTGAGGCCGACGAGGGCCTGCCGATTATGACGGTGAGGAGTACTGGCGGTAATGCCAATACGCTCGCCGTTCCGGGCGATTATTGGTACCCGTGCGATGAGTTTGTGCAGTTGCAGCTGAGTGGTGGGTCTATTCCTGGTGAGGAAATCGAACGCGTGACGTATGATGCGACGTTCAAAACGTTGACGGTGAAGCTCAAAGATCAAGGGGATGTGCCCACGACGATGGATATCGCGCTGACGGAATGGCGCCTGGAGCCCCCGTCGGGTGTTGCGGTGTCCGAGGTCGAGCACGTCAAGATTGTCTATCAGGACGGTTCGACAAACGGGATTGCAAAGGCCGACGGTCTAGCTGAATAGGTGTCGAGCCTAGCAGCCAATTCATAAAAGTTGCGGTGGAATAGTTCCTGATTGTGCGAAAAAGGCTCAAATAGGAATTATTCCACCGCAAGTTATATAGAGAAGGCTGAGCGGGTCAGTGTTGGGTGCCGGCTCTAGAGCATCTGTTCGTTGATGAACACGAGGGTGCCTAGGTATGAGAGCTCGGGGACGTGGCGATAGCCGATGTTGAATGCGGTAAGTTCGCTTGCATCCTCGAGCTTGTTTTCTGCCATCCACCGCACCATGGAGCCGCGCGCCTTTTTGCTGGCGGTCGACCGTTGGATGGGCTTCCCGTTGCGGATACCCTCGCCAAAGAGGCACGTGACGGCTGTGGCGTCGCCCGCGAGGTGGGGCAGAACGGCTTTGGCATACTCTACGCTGGCGAGGTTGACGATCGTGGTGTTTGAACCTGCCGGGGCGATAACCCGCGCGAGCTTGTCGCTCCAAAACGCGTAGAGGTCTCGGGCATCGTCAACGGCGAGCTTCGCACCCATCTCCAGCCGATACGGTTCGACGGCATGAAAGGGGCGTACGCATCCGTAAAGGCCCGAGAGGATCCACAGATGGTCTTGCAGCCATGCGAGCTGCGCGGCATCCATCACCTCGGGTGCCATGCTCTGGTATTGAATGCCGTGATAGGACATGACGGCGGGGGAGGTATTGCGGGCGATATCGGGATTGTCGAGGTCGCCGTTTTCCAAGATGGGCTCGAACTCATGCAGGGTGTTGAGGCAAGGCCCCAGCAGTTTGTCACTCACGTTCCATAGCGCCTGCAGGCCGCCGCTGCCTTCATTTCGCTCAATATCTAGCAACGCGCGATGCAGTCGAGCCGTCTCGCGCGCAAAGGGCGGAATGCCCAGGACTTCAAAAGCATCTTGGGCCGAGCGCATCTGCTTGGCGGGCGAAATGATGACCTGCAGCATGGACTCTCCTCTGTCAAAAAGGAAGTTGCGGTGGAATACGGTCTGTTTTGGCCGTTTATAGGCCAGTTTAGTCCGTATTTCACCGCAAGTTATGAAGGGCTGGTTAGGCGCGCTCGAGGAAGGCCTTGTAGCCGCGGTAGGCCTCGTAGATATCGGCCTTGTTGGCGACCTCCCATAGGGCGTGCATGGACAGAACGGCAACGCCGGAGTCGATGACATTCATGCCGTACTTGGCCATGATGTAGGCGATGGTGCCGCCGCCACCTGCGTTGACGCGGCCGAGCTCACAGGTCTGGAAATCCACGCCTGCCTTGTCCATGATGTCGCGGACGAGGGCCACATACTCGGCATCGGCGTCGTTGGAGCCGCCCTTGCCGCGGCTGCCCGTGTACTTGTTAAAGCACAGGCCGCGACCCATAAAGGCGGCGTTCTTGGTCTCGAACTTGGCGGCATAGCCCGGGTCGAAGCCGGCGGACACGTCAGAGGAGAGCATGCGGCTGCGGGCGAGCGCGCGGCGCAGGGCCAGCGGGCTACCCTCGCCGGCGAGCGTCATGATCTCGGCGACGGTGTTCTCGAAGAAGCGGCTCGTCATGCCGGTGGCACCCACGGAACCGATCTCCTCTTTGTCGACGATGAGCGTGATGCTCGTGCGCTCCACGTTGGTGACGTTGATCTGGGCGAGCATAGAGGGGTAGGCGCAGACGCGGTCGTCGTGGCCATAGCCCAAGATCATGGAGCGGTCGAGGCCCATGTCGCGGGCGGGGCCGGCGGGCACGACCTCGATCTCGGCGGAGAGGAAGTCCTCCTCCTCGACGCCGTACTGCTCTTTGAGGATGTCCAAGAACATCTGCTTGACGGGCTCCTTGGGAGCGTCCTTGTCGTCCTCATCGAACTTGACGGGGCGGCCGCCCACGATCACGTCGAGGATCTCGGCGTCGACGGCGTCCTTGGCAGGCTTGGACATCTGCTCGCTCGAGAGATGGATCAGCAGGTCGGAGATGGTAAAGACCGGGTCGTCGGCCTTGTCGCCGATGTTAATGTCGACGGTGGTGCCGTCCTTTTTGCAGATGACGCCTACGAGTGCGAGCGGGGAGGCCACCCAGTGGTAGCTCTTGACGCCGCCGTAGTAGTGCGTGTCGAGATAAGCCATGTCGCCGGCCTCGAAGGCGGGGTTCTGCTTAAGGTCCAGGCGCGGCGAGTCCACGTGCGCGCCCAGGATGTTAAAGCCCTGCTCGAGCGGGGCGGTGCCCAGGTTGACGAGCATAAGGTCCTTGCCGTGATTGGCGGCGTACACCTTGTCGCCTGCCTTGAGCTCGCGGCCTTCGGCGATTACGGTCTCCAGGTCGACGTATCCCGCCTCCTCGGCCATCTTGATGCCGGCCTTGACGCACAGGCGCTCGGTCTTGTTCTCACTCAAAAACTGCTTATAGCCGCGGCAAAGCTCCTCGAGCTCCTCGATTTGCTGTGGCGTGTACTTTTTCCATGCGCAGGGACGCTCCATGACGCAGGCTCCTTTCGGATCGATCGTGCTGGTTGATGTACCGTGAGCCATCGTATCACGCGCGGGCTCACGGTGGCGGGGGAGCTTGATGTGAGGTGGCCGCGGGGCGGGGAGCGTGTAAACTGGAGTGAGCAAACCGTGCCCAGCCCAAAGCGAGGTATTCAATATGTCTGACAAGCGCCGCACCTTTGCCGTTATCGACGGCAACTCGCTCATGCATCGCGCCTTCCACGCCGTGCCGCCGACCATGAACGCGCCGGACGGTCGCCCCACCAACGCGATTTTTGGCTTTCTGAACATGTTTCTTAAGATGATCGACGCCTTTAACCCCGACGGCGTTGTTGTGGCGTTTGACAAGGGCAAACCGCGCGTGCGCATGGAGATGCTGCCGCAGTATAAGGCGCAACGCCCGCCCATGGACCCCGATCTGCATGCGCAGTTCCCTATGATTAAGGAGCTGCTCACCGCGCTCAACGTGCCGATTCTGCAGTCCGAGGGCTGGGAAGGCGACGATATCCTGGGAACCATGGCGCGCCTGGGTGAAGAGGCCGGCTGCGACATGCTACTGGTGACCGGCGACCGCGACATGTATCAACTCGTGACCGAGCACGTCAACGTGGTCTCGACCCGCAAGGGCCTGTCCGACGTGGCGATTATGACGCCCGAGAGCGTGGACGATCTGTATCACGGCATCACGCCGGCGCTCGTGCCCGACTTTTATGGTCTGAAGGGCGACACGTCCGATAACATCCCCGGCGTGCCGGGCATCGGCCCCAAAAAGGCGAGCGCGCTCATTGCGCAGTACGGTAGCCTGGACGAGGTCATCGCACATGCCGACGAGGTCAAGGGCAAGATGGGCGAAAACCTGCGCGCGCACATCGACGATGCCCTGCTGAGCCGCAAGGTCGCGACCATCCGCACCGATGCGCCCGTTGAGCTCGATTTTGAGGCGACGTCCTTCCCGGCGTATTCTGCCGATGAGGTTTCCGCGGCGCTGGGCACGCTTGGTATCACCGCCATGCAGAACCGTTTCTTGGCGCTGATCGGTGGCGAGGGCGGGGCTGCTGCTGCCTCCAGTGTGTTTGAGACGCCTGCGATGGTTCGCGCAGCCGCGGGCGATGCTGACGCGCTTGGTGCCGTTGCGGCTGAGATTTCCCGCGCGATTGGTGCCGGTGAGTGGGTCGCCGCCGTGGTGGACGACGACAAGGAAGAGGGTGCGCTCTTTGGACTGACGCGCACACTGTGGTTGGCGACGTCCAAGGGCCTGTTCGCGCTCGAGGAGGGCGACAGCGGTGCGGCGGCTGAGGTTGAGAGCTTCAACTTCGTTCACGGCGTGATTGCCGGCGTGCTCGCGCGTCTGTTTATGGAGGGCCGTGTGGCGAGCCCAGATATGAAGGCGCTGTTGCACGAGCTTTCGCCCATCGATTCTTCTGAGCCCGAGCTCATGGATCCGCTGGCAGTCGACTCCACGCGCATCTTCGACACCGTGGTCGCCGCCTACCTGTTGGATTCTGACCGCTCTGAGTTTGACGAGGCGTATCTGGCCGATACCTATCTGCAGGTGGCGCTGCCTGCGGCGCGCGGTGCAGAGGGTGCCGGCGAGGACGCTCCTGCACCCGCCGCTCGCACGGCGGCCTTGACGCTGGCGCTCGTGGCGCCGTTGCGTGACCGCATGGCCCGCGAGAATGCCGCCAACGTGTTCGATGGCATCGAGATGCCGCTCGTTCCGGTGCTTGCCAAGATGGAGCGCGCGGGCATGCTCGTGGACCCCGAGCGCCTGCACAGTCTGTCCGAGGGTCTGGCGACCCAGATTGCCGAGGTTGAGCGCAGCATTCGCGACCTGGCGGGTGACGAGACCTTCAATATTGGCAGTCCCATGCAGCTGTCGCACGTGCTGTTTGACGTTATGGGGCTTCCGACCAAGGGCCTCAAAAAGACTAAGCGCGGCTATTATTCGACCAACGCCAAGGTGTTGAGCGACCTTGCCCGCGACCACGAGATCGTGCGCCTGATTTTGGACTGGCGTGAGAAGTCCAAGATTAAGTCGACCTATCTGGACACGCTAGGTCCGTTGCGCCGTGGTGACGGTCGAGTGCACACCACGTACAACCAGACCATCACCGCGACGGGGCGTCTGTCCTCGAGCGACCCGAACCTGCAGAACATTCCGACGCGCTCGGAGCTGGGGCGTACCGTCAAGACGGCGTTCTCGGCGGGCGAGGGCAGCGTCTTTTTGGCGGTGGACTACTCGCAGATCGAGCTGCGCCTGCTCGCGCATCTCTCGGGCGATGAACATCTGGTACGTGCCTTTAACGAGGGTGAGGACTTCCATGCCGAGACGGCCGCGCGCGTGTTTGGCGTTCCCGTGTCCGAGGTAACGCCCGATTTGCGCAGCCGCGCCAAGGCCGTGAACTTTGGCATCGTGTACGGCCAGCAGGCCTACGGTCTGTCGCAGTCGCTGCATATCTCGATGGCCGAGGCGCGCGATATGATCGATCGCTACTACGAGGCCTACCCGGGCGTGCGAACGTTCCTCGACAATGTGGTGGCGCGCGCCAAGCAGACGGGCTACGCCGAGACCATGTATGGCCGCAGGCGCCATATTCCGGAGCTCAAGGCCAAAACCCCACAGCTCCGTGGCTTTGGTGAGCGCACGGCCATGAACCACCCCATGCAGGGCACCGCGGCCGACATCATCAAGATCGCCATGGCCCGCGTAAGCCGCCGCCTGGAAGAAGAGGGCTTTGCCGCCCACATGATCCTGCAGGTACACGACGAACTGGACTTTGAGTGCCCCGTCGACGAAGTCGAGCGCCTGACCGCCATGGTCCGCGACGTCATGGAGCACGTAGTAGACCTCCGCGTACCGTTGATCGCCGAAGCCAGCACCGGCATAACCTGGGCCGACGCCAAGTAAAGAAGTGTGCGGGCGTCCTAGTCCTAATTGCATCAATAAGGATACGGAATCCCGGTTTGAGCTGTCAGACTGGGATGTCGTTTTCCGTATGGGGATGCTTGGGATGCCCTATCCCGTTTTGGTTCAAAATCGTGGGGCGCGCTTTCCGTGTGTACCCGCAAGGGTGCGAATCCGCTCATCCCTTGCGAAATGACGTGAGAAACCGTTTACTCATACCATTTACCCTTACTTACGCAACCGTTTACTCAAATTCAAATCAATGTGAGTATACGTTTACTCAAACGTTGCTATCTTAGTATGCGATAACGATTACCCATCATCTCGAGAAAGGAATCAAATATGCTGCTTTGCCCAAGCATGATGTGTGCCGATTACGGCGATTTGCGTCGTGAAGTCGAGAGACTTGACGTCGCCGGCGCTGATATCTTCCACTGCGACATTATGGACGGCACCTTCGTGCCCAATATCACTATGGGCGTTATGGACGTTAAGGCCATTCGCGCTGCGACGATAAAGCCTATCGACGTACACCTGATGATTGAGAAACCTGCCGCCAAGGTTGATTTGTTCTTGGACGCCGGTGCCGACATCGTCTACATCCATCCCGAGTCTGAGCGTTATGTGGTCAAGACGCTGGCACACATTAAGGAACGCGACGCCGCTGCCGGTCTGGTCATCAATCCTGATACCTCGATTGAAACGATTGAGGAGATGTTGAACCTCGTCGATTACGTGATGGTCATGACGGTGAATCCCGGTTTTGCCGGTCAGAAGTTTATCGACTTTACCACTAAAAAAATCGAGCGCCTGGCCGCCCTTAAGGATGAATACGGCTTTAAGCTCATGATCGACGGTGCTTGCAGCCCTAAGGTTGTTCGCGAGCTTTCCGCCGCCGGTGCCGACGGTTTTGTGTTGGGCACGAGCGCACTTTTTGGTAAGGAAATCGGTTATGCGGAGTGCCTGCGGAACCTCCGCGACGGAAAGGAGTACTAAGTCATGAAGATTGCAATTGGAAACGATCATGTCGCCGTCGAGCTCAAGAACATCATCAAGGAGCATCTCGAGGGCAAGGGTCATGAGGTCATCAACTACGGTACCGATTCCACCGAGCGTTTTGACTATCCGATTAGCGGCTATAGGGTCGGTAAGGCCGTTGCGTCGGGAGAGTGCGACCTGGGCGTGCTGATCTGCGGTACGGGCGTCGGCATTTCGCTTGCCGCCAACAGCGTTCAGGGCGTGCGTGCCGTGGTGTGCTCGGAGCCGTATAGCGCAAAACTGAGCCGAGAGCATAACAATACCAATATTGTCGCCTTTGGCGCTCGCGTCGTGGGTCAGGAGCTTGCCAAGATGATTGTGGACGAATGGCTCGATGCCGAGTTTGAGGGCGGTCGTCATCAGCGCCGCATCGATATGATCGGTGAGATTAAGGAAACCCAGGGGCTTGCCGTCGTCGACGGTGAGTAACGGGTCTGCTAACCGCATATTGTGCAGGTAGAAGGGGGCCGTATACGTATTTTCGTATGGCGAGCGTTAATCGCTAAGCAGCTTGTGTGACAAGCGCCCCGCCCGGCTTTTAGGTGTCGAGTGGGGTGCTATTTTGATCGAATCTGTTTCGAGTTGCTGATGACTAGCAGGATGACTCGCGTTTGACGAGTTTTACGGGAACGATGGTTTCTCTCTCGGCTTCGTCTCCGCGAAGCATTTTGAGTATGGCGTCGCACCCCGCCTTTGCCATCTGATCGGGAAAACGGTGAATGGTCGTGATTTGCGGCGTGGTCAGACGCGAATAGACAGAATCGTCAAATCCCGTTAGCTTGACCTGTTCCGGCACGTTGATGCCAGCGTTTAGGAGTGCGCGCAGGGCTCCCGCGGCGGAATGGTCGCTCGAAGCGGCGATGCCGTCGAATACGACGCCTTGTTGGATGAGGCCGGAGATGAGGTCTTCTGTTTCGTACATGCTGGGCTTTTTACCGGTGATGTTGACGATGAGGTTGTTGTCGATTTCGATCCCATTTGCTTTGAGGGCGTCCAGATAGCCAAGCTCTCGGCGATTGCCTTTAAAGTCTGCGGTATAGCTAGCGACATAGATAATGCGTCGGCATCCGTGGTCGATGAGCTCTTGGGTGGCGGTTTTCATGCCAACTACTTCGTCGGAGCTGACAACAGGGATATTGAGCGTGTTTTCGGGATAGCGATCGACGCAGACAATGGGAAGGTTTTTAGGAACGATATCTCCATCGAGGGTATGGAGCCCGCTAATGCAGATGATGCCATCGACGAGTTTGCTGGTGAGCGTTTTGAAATATGCCTGCTCACGCGCAGGGTCGTTGCTGGTGTTGCAGGCAAAGACGGAATAGCCGTGTGATTGCAACTCGCGTTCGGTGTGGTATGCGAGGGTGGAGAAAAAGTCGTTGGAAATATCGGGCAGAATCAGTCCGATGTTTCCCGATTTCGAACTGCGAAGGCTGCGCGCGGCCATATTAGTGACGTACCCATTTTCATCAATAATCTTTTGCACGCGTTTTCGGGTCTCTTCCGAAAAGCGCCCATTGTTATTGATAACGCGGGATACCGTGGCGACAGATACCCCAGACATCTCGGCAATATCGCGAATAGATAGATTCTTCGACATAGGACGCCTCTTATACGTGTGTAATACTTCTAATGAGCAACAGTATAAGAAAACGATTACCCAATAGCATCAAGATCTAAGCCCAAAGTCAAAAGAGCAGAAGGGAGCCCCTCACAACAAGGAGCTCCCTTCATCAAAATATATTCAGCCAAGTATCTAGACGCCAAGACGCCATCTAGGCGGCAAGCAAGTCACCCTAGGACCTGGCCGGGCGAGGCGGGTAAGTTTTTCGTAGATTCCGCACGAGCCGGAAAGCACTTAATGTGCTTTCCGAGCGAGCCCAGGACCTGACCGAGCGAAAAACTTACCCGTCTCGCCCGGCCAGGTCCGACGAGCCACGTTAACGAGCCGCCAAGATGGCGTCGATGAGCGTCAGTACGCCCCCGTCGTTGTTGCTCGGAATGCGCCATTTGGCATGCGCGTTCATGTGCTCCTCGGCATTGTCCACGATAAAGCTGTGACCGACGCGCTCCAGCATGGGGATGTCGTTGTACGTATCGCCCACGGCGGCGGCGTCGGCGATATCGATGCCCAGGTGTTCGCACAGGTGCGCGACGCCGGCGCCCTTGTCGACGCCCAGGTTCATAAAGTCGATCCACTCGCGCCCGGCGTTGGTGACGTAGAGCTTGTCCGAGAACTCGGGGCTATAGGTCTCGCGGAAAGCGGGCTCGGCATCATAGGCCGGGAAGAAGATTGAGATCTTGTTGGACTCGATATCAAGGTCCTCAAAGCTGTCGACGTAGTTGATTGTGTTGTAGTAGACGCTGATCTCGTCGTGGTATTGATGGTCGCGGGCAAGCACGTAGAACTCGTCGAAGCAGCACAGGACGGGGACAGCGCGAGGATCCTCCGAGGCACGGCTCAAGACCTGCTGATACAGCTCCACGTCGATAATGCTCTTATAGATATAGCTGCCGCGATAGATCACGCACGCTCCGTTGTCGGGACAAAAAGCAAGGCGGTTTTTGATGCCCTCGAACATCTCCTCGAGCTTGGGGGCGGGACGTCCGCTGGCGGGGCAGAATACGATGCCGGCGTCGGCGAGCTTGTCCAGGCGTTCGTCGAGGCCTTGCGGCAGCACGCGCTCGTCGGTCAGCAGCGTCTTGTCCATGTCGACGGCGATGAGCTTAATGTTTCCGATATTGGCGTCCGATTCGTAAGTTTGCATAAAAGCGAGCCTTTCGTTTCGAGATTGTTTCAGACGTTATAACCATCAACTCGTAGTCGGCCGTATTTTCGCAGGAACGGAGCGTATTTGCACCACGCTTCACAAACTAATGAAAAAACTTTTCAGAAATTTGAATTTGTCGCTTGTGCAGCAGGCACTTTAGCGTAATATAGCGACCATCGAAAACGGAGACGGAAAAACAACCGCTTACCGAGGAAAAGGTACCGTTTACGATATTAGAATTGCGCCCGGCGATAGGTGAAAGGAAAGGCAGATGCAGTTCGTAACGATCATCACCACTGCAGACAATGCCATCCGACGCCAGCGCGCAATTTCCCGACGACGATAACAATCGTCTCTGTCCGCATGGGGCGAATTGCCTCAACAGAGTCATTTTGAGGTCGTTGGGTTTTAGCGCGAAATTGCTGCATGTTTCTAGGGCATGTATGTGCTGATTTTTGCTATTTAACCTGATATTGCACGGTATATGACCTTGAAATGACTTGCAACTGACCGATGTTCTAACTAGCTACCAAGGGCGAAAGGAAACAGCCATGAGCAAGGAAAAAGTCGTTCTCGCATATTCCGGTGGTCTTGATACATCCGTATGTGTCAAGTGGCTCCAGGATGAGAAGAATCTCGATGTCGTTTGCGTCTGCGGCAACGTGGGCCAGGAGGAGACCGGCCTGGACGCCAAGAAGCAGAAGGCGCTCGACCTGGGCGTTCTCGATTGCCAGGTACTCGACCTGCGCGACGAGTTCTCCGATGAGTTCCTGACTAAGGCCATCGCGGCCAACTCTATGTATGAGAACAAGTATCCGCTGCTCTCCGCCCTTTCCCGTCCGCTGCTTGCCAAGAAGCTTGTCGAGGTCGCCCACGAGTTTGGCGCGACCTACGTCGCCCACGGCTGCACCGGCAAGGGTAATGACCAGGTCCGTTTTGAGGCCGCCGTCAAGGCCCTCGACCCCGAGCTCAAGGTTATCGCCCCGGTTCGCGAGTGGGACCTGAAGTGTCGCCCCGACGAGGTCGCCTATGCCCACGCCCACAACGTGCCGGTTCCCGAGGGTGCCAACGACAACCCCTACTCCATCGACGACAACCTGTGGGGTCGTGCCATTGAGTGCGGCCACCTGGAGGATCCCTGGAACGAGCCGCTCGACGACGCCTGGGTTATGACCAAGAACCCCGAGGACACGCCGGACACCCCGACCTACACCGAGATTGAGTTTGAGGCCGGCAAGCCCGTCGCCGTCGACGGCAAGAAGATGAAGCTCTCCGAGATCGTCATCGCCCTCAACAAGATTTCGGGCGATAACGGCTTTGGCCGTCTCGATCTGGTCGAGGATCGTCTGGTGGGCCTCAAGAGCCGTGAGTGCTATGAGGTTCCCGGAGCCCTGACGCTCATCACCGCCCACAAGGCGCTCGAGGACATCTGCGTCGAGGGCGACCTGCTCAAGACCAAGATTAAGCTCGAGCAGGATTGGGCCACCGCCGTGTACAACGGCCAGTGGTACAGCCCGCTCAAAAACGCGCTCGATGCCTTTATGGCCGATACCCAGAAGTTCGTGACCGGCACTGTCCGTCTGAAGTTCTTTAAGGGCAACTGCCATGTCGTCGGCCGCAAGAGCCTCTTCAGCCTCTACGACTACGGTCTGGCTACCTACGACCGCGACACCACGTTTGACGAGAAGGCCAGCGCCGGCTTTATCGAGATCGATACGCTGTCGCTCAAGACGTGGGCAAAGGTCCAGGGCCCCAGCTCTGCTGCCGCCCAGGCCTAGCGCCTCCTTCCCTTGGTATCCGCGCGGCCCATCCGCGTGATACATAACGGGCGCACGGGGTCCCTACCTTTCGTTATGCTTGCTGACACTTCTTAACATCGGTGGCCCCTACGTTCCGCCCGCATATATGATGCCGCGTCTGCGGCTGAGTCCGAGCCCCGCCGGGGTTGTCCGGCGGGGCTCTTTCTATCAATTTGGCGGCTCTGTGCCTATATATATGAGGAGTATCCATTATGTTCAATGCTATCGCGCATGCTTTGCTTGCCCTCGCGCCCGAGTTCGATGCTGTAAAGGTCGAGGACGTTCCTATGAGCCTGAAGGCCTGGATCGATGGTTCGCAGGGCAACATCCGGAGGGAGACGTTGGGCGCCAAGTGCATGGCGCGTCACTTCTTTGCAAATTAGCTACATGGCTCCGCACACGGTGGGGAATGTGTAAAACTAGCGGTTGAAAAATCGCTTTAGCGATATGGCGCATTGCTTTGGGCGCTTGTTTTGGTATTTGGAGAAAGGGGACGGTTCCATGGCTCTTTGGGGCGGTCGTTTTGAGGCAGGCGTGGCCGAGGTCACGCAGGAGTTTGGCGCGTCGTTGCCGGTCGACAAACATCTCTATAAGCAGGACATCGCCGGATCTAAGGCACATGCCAAGATGCTGGCGGCCCAGGGCATTATCAGCGCCGAGGACGAGCAAGCGATTGCCGAGGGTCTGACCGGAATCGAACAGGATATCGATGCCGGCAACTTCACCTTCGACATCAACGACGAGGACATTCATATGTCCATCGAGAGCGAGCTGACGCGTCGCATCGGCGAGGCCGGTAAGCGCTTGCATACCGGACGTTCGCGCAACGACCAGGTGGCGACCGACACACGCTTGGGCGTCAAGGCGCTGGCCAAGGAGCTCATGGAGGCCAATCTTGAGCTGCGCCATGTGCTGGTGGATGCGGCCAAGAAGTACGACAAGGTAATTCTGCCGGGCTACACGCACATGCAGCACGCTCAGCCCGTGCTGCTGTCGCATCATCTGCTGGCGTATTCCTGGATGTTCGCGCGCGACTTTACGCGCCTGAAGGCAGCCTTTGATGCCGCCGACAACTGCCCGCTGGGTGCTGCCGCACTTGCCGGCACGAGCTATCCGCTCGATCGTCAGATGACGGCTGCCGAACTTGGCTTTGCGGGTGTGATTCCCAACTCGCTCGATGCGGTTTCCGACCGCGATTTCCTGCTCGATCTGCATTACGCCGGCTCAGTCATGGCCATGCATCTGTCGCGCCTTTCCGAGGAGATCGTGCTGTGGTCGAGCTCCGAATTTGGCTTTATCACGCTTTCCGACTCGTACTCCACCGGCTCGTCCATCATGCCGCAGAAGAAGAATCCCGACTTTGCCGAGCTTATCCGCGGCAAGAGCGGCCGTGTATATGGCAACCTGGTGCAGCTGCTCGTGACCATGAAGGGCTTGCCGCTCGCTTATAACAAGGACTTGCAGGAGGACAAGGAGGGCGCGCTCGATACCGCCCATACGCTCATGCAGTGCCTGTCGGTTATGGCCGGTATGATTTCGACTTGGACCGTCAACGAGGATGCCATGGCGCGCGAGTGCGGCGTGGGACACCTTGCCGCCACCGATGTTGCCGATTACCTGGCTAAGCGTGGTCTGCCGTTCCGCGAGGCACATGCCGTGGTGGGCCATCTGGTCCTGATGTGTGAGAAGCGCGGCTGCAATCTTGAGGACCTGCCGTTTGAGGTGTTCCAGGAGGCAAGCTCGCTCTTTGAGCACGACATTACCGAGGCGCTCGACATCCCGTCGATTGTCGCTGCACGCACGACCGAGGGCGGTACCGCCCCTGCCGCCGTTGCCGTGCAGCTGCAGCGTGCCGAGGCACAGCTCGTGACCGACGAGGGCGTGTTTGGATCGCTGACCAAGGTCGTCGAGATGGGCCACGGGATAAAGTAAGGGTTTGGCCGAAGCCGTTTTTGCCATTTATTGAGGAATCATTTTTTGTTTTACGGGCGCCTGCTGATGTGGGCGTCCGTATTTTGTTGCTATGGGGGAGGGGCTTGTCGAGAAGTTCTGTAGGACCTTTGGGCAGGTTGTGAAGGGGGTACGTTCGCGGGCGGCAACCGACCGTCTGCTCTGCTCGATGCGGTTGACGGGCAGTCGGATGGTACTCTAATCGAGCTTCGAAACAGAAGTGACACATATGGAACGCTTCAATAAATTGCAACGTTTCAATAAACAGCTTTTTGTTTAACTGCAGCTAAAACTCTGTTACGATGCAGTCCAGGCGGGTGCCGGAATGGGACTTGGGCACGCGCGAACCTACTTGAAAGGCTACCTTATGGCTATCGAGAAGACCTTCATCATGATTAAGCCCGACGCCGTGCGCGACCGCAAGATCGGCGAGATTGTTGCTCGCATCGAGCGCAGCGGCCTTGTCATCGAGCGCATGGAGATGACCACGCTCGAGCGCGCTACCGTCGAGGAGCACTACGCCCATCTGGCCGACAAGCCCTTCTTTGGCGGTCTCTGCGACTTTATGACGAGCGGTCCGGTCGTCAAGATGGTCGTTTCCGGTCTCTCCGCTGTTGCTAAGATGCGCACCCTCATGGGCGCTACTAATCCGCTTGACGCTGCCCCTGGTACCATCCGCGGCGACTTTGCCGTCGATGTCAACGCCAACGTGATCCACGGCTCCGACTGCCTGGAGAACGCCGAGATTGAGATCAAGCGCTTCTTTGGCTAAACCAGCTTTGACTCCTTAAAGCTGTTAGCGTGTGGCTTGGGCGCCGCGGAACTCCATCCGCGGCGCCCTTTTATTCCAAAATCTATGAAGGGGCCCGTTCGGTCATGAGTTCTGAGCGGGCCCCTGCTGTTAGCTTGTGGCACTGAGATGTTTAGGCCTCGTCGACGACCTTGAGGCCGCGCGTGCGGTCGATCTCGTTGAGGAGGTTAACGCGACGCTCGTGACGACCGCCCTCAAACTCGGCGTCGAGCCACTCGTCGACAATCATCTTGGCGAGCTCGGAGCCCACGACGCGGGCGCCAAAGGCGAGCACGTTGGTATTGTTGTGCATGCGGGAGAGCTTGGCGCTGAAGGGCTCGGAGCACACGACGGCGCGTACGCCCTCGACCTTGTTGGCAGCCAGGCTAATCCCGACACCGGTGCCACAGATGAGGATGCCCAGGTCGACGTCGCCGTTGGCAACGGCCTTACCCACCTTGTAGCCGGCGATGGGGTAGTCAAAACTCTCGGAGGTGTCGGTGCCAAAGTTCACGACCTCGCAGCCGCGCTCCTTCAGGTGCTCGGAGATGATGTTCTTGAGCTCGACGGCGGCGTGGTCGTTACCGATACCGATCTTCATGGATGGTTCCTCTCTGGTCTGTGCGGCGCAAATGCTAAAGGTGTTTACCGCGTTCGACTGCATGATAGCGCGACTTTTGCGTAAACGCTCGGGCGTTTTTTGGTCAAACGCTTTAGCAGGCAACAAGACCGGCTTCTCATGAATAATGCCGCCAATTTGTGCTTGAGCGCCGTCCGCCGGAACCATGGTTGCGGTTTTTGATGCATTGTTATCAAATAAAGGAGCTAACTATTTTTGAGAGCCAAGCCCGTTATGCAAGCAGGAGATACCTATGCCTACCGATTCCGTCCGTGATGCCGCGTTTTGCGATGTTTTGAACCGCGAGCTTGTCTGCGCGCTCGGCTGTACCGAGCCCATTGCCGTTGCCTATGCAGCAGCGCTGGCGAGCCAGACACTCGGTTGCGAACCAGATCATATGGATGTTGCCTGCTCGGGCAACATCATTAAGAACGTTAAGAGCGTGACCGTGCCCAACTCGGGCGGTATGCACGGTATTGAGGCCGCGGCCGTGCTGGGTGCCGTGGGCGGCGACGCCAAGAGCGCGCTCGAGGTGCTCGAGAGCGTTAACGATGAAGACCGTGCACGCGTGGCCGAGCTCCTCGCCGACGCCGGCTACTGCGATGTGTCGCTTGTCGAGGGTGTGCCCAACCTCTACATCAAGGTGACTGCCACGGCCGGGGGCCATACCGCGGTCGTCGAGATTACCGATCATCACACCAATGTCACGTGCCATACGCTCGACGGTATTCCGGTATGCGGCAAGTCGGCGGGGGAGTGTGCCGCCTGCGCCGAGCGTGTGGTGGCCGAGCGGGCGGCGGATAAGGCCGACACGCCCATGTCGATTGAGTCCATCATCGACTTTATTGAGGACGGCGACATTGAGGACGCCCGCGCTGCCGTTGAGCGTCAGATTGAGCTAAATGGCGCGATCAGTGCCGAGGGCCTTGCGCACGCTTGGGGCGCCGAGGTGGGCCGCACGCTGCTGGGTGCTCGTGCCGATGACGTCGCCTGCCGTGCCCGTGCCCGTGCGGCCGCCGGGTCCGACGCCCGCATGAACGGCTGCGCGCTGCCGGTCGCCATTGTGTGCGGCTCGGGCAATCAGGGCATTACCTGCGCATTGCCCGTCATGGAGTATGCCGAGTACCTGCGTTGCGACCACGAGCGCCTGGTGCGCGCCGTGATGCTGTCCGATCTTATCGCCGTGCATATCAAGAGCTATATTGGTGCGCTCTCGGCGTTTTGCGGTGCTATTTGCGCCGCGTGCGGCGCCGGCGCTGCGATTACCTGGCTGTGCGGTGGCACGCGCGAGCAGATTGGCGCGACGGTCTCGAATACGCTCGGTAACGTGGGCGGCATCGTGTGCGACGGCGCCAAGGCGAGCTGTGCCGCCAAGATCTCGGCTGCCGTCGATGCGGCGATTCTGGGCCATGATATGGCCATGCAGGGTCGCGGCTTCCGCGCCGGCGAGGGCCTGATCCAAGATACCGTTGAGCAGACAATCGCCAGCATGGGCTACGTGGGCCGTGTGGGTATGAAAGATACCGACGTCGAGATCCTCAACATCATGATCGGCAAAACCCAGGTTTGTTAGTTACGCGGTTTTACCAAACCGCGTAACCAGTCGACGCTGCAAACGCCCCTAAGCGGCAATCTGCCTTTCAATCGTCGGGCATGGCCAGAAGGCCTATGCCCTCCTCTTTCAAGGCACATTGCTCGCTTAGGGGCGTTTTCGCTGACTTATGCTCAACCTGTGGCGCTTTTTTTGGAGCGAGGGAGGGGTCCTACGACAGTTCGTCGGCTACTTGGTGTTCGTAGAAGGCTTCTACTACGGCGTTAAAGTCGCGGGCGAAGTCTTCCATGGTTCCGCGCCAGGTGGCTCGGCTGGGCTTGCCTTGGCCCACAAAGGCGGTTTGGATGCCGCAATCGGGGGACGGGAAGTCGCGTTTGGGATCGTTGCCCACCATAAGGACCTCGTGCGGCTCGAGTCCCATCACCTGAAGCTGCTCTAGATAGTAGGTGGCATCGGGCTTGCAGCGGGTGGTGTTTCCCATGTGCGTGACGAGCTCAAAGGGAGCGTCGGCCAGGTCGCCCCAACCCATGCGGCACTCGATGGCCCCCTGGGGAAAGCTGGGGTTGGTAAAGAGCGCGCAACGCAGCCCTGCGTCCTGTACGGCCTGGAGCGCGGCGTGTGCGCCCGGCATGGCGTGGGCGTTAATGACATCGTCGTTCTTGTACGGAAGAACTTCGCGGTCGTAGTAGGTAAACGCCTCGTAGATGAGGGGATCGGAGAGGCGGATCCCGCATCGGCGCTCGACCTCTTCTTGGTAAAACTCAAGATTGGTGCGGTTGTCCGTGCCGCTGCGGCGATTGGCGTTGAGGTCGACCAGGATGGTGCCGAGGCGTGCCATCGTGCCACCGCGGCTGCGGCGCCCGATATCCGCGAGCATCGATGAGACATCCTTAAAATAGCGAAGGATGAACGCGTTGAGGTTGATGCTAAGAAGCGTCTCGTCCATATCGAAAACGACTGCTTTGAGCACGCGGGCACCTTTCTCGTAAATTTGATCTAGAGTCGTTGGCTCCGGATACTTTACCCCAAAGCCAAATGCCTGGCTGGTTATCGTCAAGTTGTGGAGACGTGTGTTCATAAGATTACGAAAAAGTCTCCACACGAGTAAAAAATCGCAGTTCACGCTTGAAATCGAACTCATTTCCCCGTAACCTATACGAACGTGATTGCATAAGCGTCACATTAGTATCTGTCGGCTCCCGAGTGTTCCTAAACGTTGTGTGCTTGTCGCACCCTTCTGTAGGTCCTAGCAATCGGGGCCCCGTAGTTCGAAAGGGGTCCACCTTTGAGTGAGATTCAGAACTCGTCCATTTTCTCTCTTGACGATGTCAATGAGGAGGAGATGAACAACCTCATCGACGGTACGATTACCGACTTTGATGAGGGCGATCTCGTTAACGGCACTGTCGTTAAGATCGAGCATGACGAGGTGCTCGTTGACATCGGATTCAAGTCCGAGGGCGTTATCCCGGTCCGCGAGCTGTCCATCCGCAAGGACGCTAACCCTGCAGACATCGTTGCACTCGGTGATCCCATCGAGGCTCTGGTTCTCCAGAAGGAGGACAAGGACGGTCGTCTGGTCCTGTCCAAGAAGCGTGCCGAGTACGAGCGTGCTTGGAACCGCATCGAGGAGAAGTTCAACTCCGGCGAGAACGTCGAGGGCGAGGTTATCGAGGTTGTCAAGGGCGGCCTGATCCTCGACATCGGCCTGCGTGGCTTCCTGCCCGCTTCCCTCGTCGACCTCCGTCGTGTCAAGGACCTCACCTCCTACATGGGCACCCGCATCGAGGCTCGCGTCATCGAGATGGACCGCAACCGCAACAACGTCGTCCTCTCCCGTCGCGTCGTGCTCGAGGAGTCCCGTAAGGCCGAGCGCTCCGAGATCCTGTCCAAGCTCAAGTCTGGCATGCGTCTCCAGGGCACCGTTTCCTCCATCGTCGACTTCGGCGCCTTCGTCGACCTCGGCGGTATCGACGGCCTCATCCACATCTCCGAGCTCTCCTGGAACCACGTCAACCATCCTTCCGAGGTTGTCAAGGTCGGCCAGGAGGTCGAGGTCGAGGTTCTCGACGTCGATCTCAACCGCGAGCGCATCTCCCTGGGTCTCAAGCAGACCACCGAGGATCCGTGGCGTGCACTGGTCAAGAAGTACCCCGTCGGCGCTATCGTCGAGGGCACTGTGACCAAGCTTGTCCCGTTCGGCGCTTTCGTCGACCTGGGCGAGGGCATCGAGGGCCTGGTTCACATCTCCGAGATGGCCAACAAGCACGTCGATCAGCCTTCTCAGGTCACCCACGTGGGCGACAAGGTTCAGGTCAAGGTCATGGAGATCGACCTCGACCGTCGTCGTATCTCCCTGTCCATGAAGTCCGCTGCTGAGACTCTGGGCGTCGAGATCGAGGTTACCCCGCTTCCTTCCGAGAAGAAGGACGAGGAGACCGACGCCGAGTAAATCGGTTTGACGATCACTTGTTTTAAGGGACCCGTCCGTAATGGACGGGTCCCTTTTTGCATTTGGCGCCGAGATGCACGATGCTGCTCATGCCATCCACAGGCTATTGGGTTGTCGGTGCGTGAAAAATGCCGACATCCCGCCTCGGGGAGGAGGCGGGAACGCACCGAGTAGACGGAGGGGTGCGGAGCGCGGTCGCGTCTCGACTGACGACGTTGCCCATCGACAACCCTATTGTACTGCATGGCGTGGTTCTTGGTTTATCGTGTCGAACGCTTGTGTTGTGCCATTGCCTGTGGTGACGGTGTGCTACACTCTTGCACTGCTGAGTGGGCCAGACGGTCGCGCGATGTGCTGCTTGCAGCACGCGTGAGGAAAGTCCGGGCTCCAGAGGGCAGGATGCCGGCTAACGGCCGGGCGGAGTGATCCGACGGAAAGCGCCGCAGAAAAGAAGACTCCCACCTGCGCCGCAAGGCGTAAAGGGAAAAGCTGAAACGGTGGTGTAAGAGACCACCAGCGTCGTGGCAACACGGCGGCTTGGCAAGCCCCATCCGGAGCAAGCGCGAATAGGAACGCTATGGGCCGGCCCGGTCCGCGTTCGGGTAGCGTGCGTGGAGCTGCACGGTAACGTGCAGACAAGATAAATGACCGTTCACGACAGAACCCGGCTTATAGGCCCACTTGGCATTTTTGTTACCCTGACAATCGGTACGGCCTTTGCCGTATTATTGAGGCTGTTTGTTGCTGCGCTTTATTCTGTTGAGGGGCTTTGTTGGACAGCTATTTTACCCTGCAATCGAATATTGAGGCTACGGGCGAGTTCGTTGACCGCAAGAGCCGGTTTATTGCCCAGCTAGTCCATATTGAGTCCGAGGATGAGGCGAATGCCTTTATCGAGACCATTCGAAAACGTCATTACGACGCTCGACACAATGTTCCCGCGTGGATTTTGGTCGATGGACGTGAGCGTCAGAGCGATGACGGCGAGCCGAGCCGCACGAGTGGTATGCCGACGCTCGAGGTGCTGCGCGGTGCGGGGCTCAAAAATGTTTGCTGCGTGGTGACGCGCTATTTTGGCGGTACGCTGTTAGGGCCCGGTGGCTTGGTACGCGCCTATACTGCGGCGACGCAGGCGGCGGTGGCCGCGGCTCAGGAGGCAGGGCAGATCGTTGAGATGACAAGCGTCGTGCCGGTTGACGTGCATGTGGCCTATCCGCAGTATGAGCAGGTGCTTCGTTTGACGCAGGATTCGGGTGCCAAGGTTTCTGATACCGATTACGCGGATGCCGTGACACTTCATTTGGTGTTTAAGGCGGGGGAGCAGGAGCCGTTTTGCGCTAAGATGCGCGAGCTTATGGCGGGGCGCGAGGAGATTGAGGTCGGCGCTCCCGAATTTGCCGAGTTCTAACGGCGACGGCCGGCGTGCTTTTGGATGGATCCCAAGCGTGCCGGCCGTCGTTTTATGTTGGTGTCGTTTACTCGGCGAGCTGCTTTAGTATGTCGCAAGCGATCTCGACGGCATCGTCGATGCAGCCGGGACAGCTGCGGAGCGGGCCTTTATCCGATCCGATGCCCTTGAGCGTGCCGCAGACGGTCGTCGTGTTCTTCTCGTCAAAACGCTTGGCGATTTCGCGCGACAGCTTGTAGGTCTGGCCCTTGGTCTTAGGGTTTTCCATGCCGTCGCTCATTACAAAGCCCATGATGGCCACGGCGCCCGAGATGGCGCCGCAAGTTTCGGTCGTGCCGCCCATGCCGGCGCCAAAGCCCTCGGTGAGGGTAAAGGCGACCTGGGGGTCGAGCCCGACGGCGGGCGCGAGCGTGCAGGCGACGGCCTGGGCGCAGTTAAAGCCACGGGCGTGGTATTCGGCAGCTTGAGCCTGACAGGCGGTGATGTCAAGCTGGGCCGTATCGATTTGCTTCATCGTTGTCTCCTTGGTCACGGTGTACCCGCCTATGGTACCCGTGACGGGGCATGTAATCATCGAGAGCTTCATGTATGCCTCGTTTTTATCTATCGAGCAAATGCCCAAGGCTTGAGATAAATACCCCTGATCAATTTGTCCCATAACCTACCTTGGGGATGGGTTGAGAGGGGTGCGGGGTAGCGGTATCGTGAACCGAATAAAACGTAACCCAGGCAAGGGAGCTAGATATGAGCGAGCAGACTATCGGTACGACGTGTGTTCAGGGCGGTTATCGCCCGGGTGATGCAGAGCCGCGTCAGGTGCCTATCTACCAGTCAACCACGTGGAAGTACGACACGTCCGAGCACATGGGCAAGCTTTTTGATCTGGAGGAGTCGGGCTACTTCTATAGCCGTCTGCAGAATCCCACGTGTGACCTGGTTGCCGCCAAGATCTGCGAGATGGAGGGCGGTACCGCTGCGATGCTCACGAGCTCGGGCATGGCCGCGAACTTCCTCGCGATCTTTAACGTGGCCGGTGCCGGCGATCACGTGGTCGCGAGCTCTGCCATTTATGGCGGCACGTACAACCTGCTCGCCCATACCATGGAGCGCATGGGTCTGACCTGCACGTTCGTTGCCCCCGACTGCACCGATGAGGAGCTCGAGGCAGCCTTTGAGCCCAATACCAAGCTCGTCTTTGGCGAGACGATCGCCAACCCCGCCCTTGCCGTGCTCGATATTGAGCGCTTTGCCAAGGCCGCACATGACCACGGCGTGCCGCTGATGGTCGACAACACCTTCCCGACGCCCGTGATGTGCCGTCCCTTTGAGTGGGGCGCCGACATCGTTACGCACTCCACCACCAAGTACATGGATGGACATGCTGCCTACCTGGGCGGCGTAATCGTCGACCACGGCCAGTTTGACTGGATGGCCCATGCGGACAAGTTCCCGGGTCTCACCACGCCCGACGAGAGCTACCACGGCGTGACGTATGCCGAGAAGTTCGGTCGCGAGGGCGCCTTCATTACCAAGGCAACCGCTCAGCTCATGCGCGACCTCGGCCCCATGCAGAACCCGCAGGCGGCGTTCTTCTTGAACAGCTCGCTCGAGAGCCTGCATGTGCGCATGCCGCGTCATTGCGAGAATGGCCTGGCCGTTGCCAAGTTCCTGCAGAGCCATCCCAAGGTGCGCTTCGTTAGCTATCCGGGTTTGGAGGGCGACAAGTACTATGACCTGGCTCAGAAGTACATGCCCAACGGTACCTGCGGCGTCGTGAGCTTTGGCTTTAACGGTGGCCGTGCGGCGGCCGAGACCTTTATGAAGAGCCTCAAGCTCGCCCAGATCGCCACACACGTGGCCGACGCCCGCACTTGCTGCCTGCATCCCGCTAATGCCACGCATCGCCAGATGAACGATGAGGAACTCATTGCCTGTGGCATTTCCGCCGACATGGTGCGCTTGTCGTGCGGCCTCGAGGACACGGCCGATCTGATTGCCGACCTTGAGCAGGCACTCGAGCAGTGCTAGGCTAGCGTGCGTGCGAGGCGTGGGACGGCTTTTCGGCTGACGACGTCCTCATAGTTCCGATTCCGTAGGCGGGACCCCGATCGTGTCCGTTTGTAGGCGATTGGGGTCCCGTTTTTGCGTTGCACGATAGAAAGGATATACATGGAGAAAACTGCCGAGCAGCTGCGCCGCGAACACATTGCCCTAGAGGGCGACACCCACGGTAAGAATAAATGGGCGATTCTGTTCACCGTGCTCGTCATGACCTTTATGGCGTGTCTGGATGCGAGCATCGTGACGGTGGCGCTCCCAGTGATGCAAAAGGAGCTGGGGGTGGGTCTCGACCGCATTCAGCTCGTGAGCTCGGTGTATCTGCTCGCGACGTGCGTCGCCATGCTGCCGTTTGGCCGCTTGGGCGATGTGCGCGGCAAGGTGAATGTGTTCCAGCTTGGTGTAATCGTCTTTACGGGTGGCTCGTTGCTTTGCGGGCTTTCGGCTTCGCTCGAGGTGCTTATCTTGGCGCGTTTCGTGCAGGGCATTGGCTGTGCCGCCGCGATGGCCAACAATATGGGCATCATCACCGAGTCGTTTCCGGCGCGTGAGCGCGGCCGTGCCATGGGCATTCTGGCGACCTTTGTGGCTCTTGGCATGATGTGCGGCCCCGTGCTCGGCGGCGTGCTGGTGGCGAGCTTTCCCTGGGAGAGCATCTTCCTTATCAATCTGCCCATTGGCGTAATCTCGTTTATCGTGGGACTCTATACGCTGCCGCATGTGAAGCCGGAGGCTGGCGAACGCCCTATGCCGTTGACAGAGGCGGCGCGTCGCTGCTTTGCGAGCTCGGCTTTCACGATTAACCTGGCTTGCATGCTTATCGTGTTCGTGGGTATCGGTGCCTCCGAGTTTGTGCTGCCGTTCTACTTTCAGGATGCCCACGGCTTTAGCTCCGATATCTCCGGCCTGTTGTTTTTGGCGATGCCGGTCGTGAATGCCTTTGTGGGCCCGCTTTCGGGCTCGGTGTCCGACCGTGTTGGTTGTGAAGCGCCCACGGCCGTTGGCCTGGGCGTGTACGTGTGCGGTCTCTTTGCGGTGAGCACGCTTGACGAGCACTCTTCCATCTTGATGATTGTGTGCTGCGTCGCGTTTATGTCGTGCGGCACGTCGATCTTCCAGAGTCCCAATAATTCGCTGTATATGGGTTCGGCTCCGCGTGAGGCGCTTGGCTTTGCGGGCAGCTTGAGCAGCTTGGCGCGCTATGCGGGCATAGCGCTGGGTATTACGGCGGCGTCGCGCATCCTGTATGGACAGACGAGCGCGGCGATGGGCAAGACGGTCACGAGCTATGTGGCGGGTCGTCCGGACGTGTTCCTCTTTGGCTTCCGTTTGGTATTCTACGTGCTGATGGCCGTTGCTACCGTGGGCTTTGCGCTCACATTGGTACGTTTGGTGAGGACGCGCACCCGGCATTAGCGTGTTGGGAGGCTGTCTGCCACGAATCGGGCCTATCTACTGGTCTTGCAGCTTTATGGTGCGATGCGGCTTGTGGGGCGGGCGGGGGTCGGTCCGTGGTAGACTATCGAACAACGTTTATTAATCGCGCGGTATCGTTGCCGCGAGAAGGGGTTGCGCCATGCAGGAGCTTGAGGATCGTATTCGCCATGACGGCATCGTAAAGGCCGGTAACGTCCTTAAGGTTGATGCCTTCCTCAACCACCAGTGCGACGTTGAGCTGTTCGACCATATGGGCGCCGAGTGGGCCCGTCTGTTCGAGGGTGTCGAGATCAACAAGATCCTGACGATCGAGGCTTCGGGCATTGGCATGGCTTGCATTGCGGCCCAGCATTTTGGCGGCGTGCCGGTGGTCTTTGCCAAGAAGGCACAGTCCATCAACCTCGACGGCGAGCAGTATGCCACGACCATCTACTCCTTTACCAAGCAGAAGGAGTACCCGGTCATCGTCGGCAAGCGCTTCCTGTCCGAGGGCGACAAGGTCCTGATTATCGACGACTTCCTGGCCAACGGCTGTGCGCTCGAGGGCCTTATCAAGATCTGCGAGGCTGCGGGTGCCGAGGTATCCGGCATTGGCATTGCGGTGGAGAAGGGCTTCCAGGGCGGTGGCGATAAGCTCCGCGAGCGCGGCTTCCGCGTTGAAAGCCTAGCCCGTATCGCCGATATGGACTGCGATACCGGCGAGATCACCTTCGCCTAAGCGCGCAACACAAGCGATTGGTATGCGATGTGACAAAGGGACTTTCCCTTTGTCACATTTTTTATGAGGGGAGGTGTTGATATGGATGAGAACAAGATGGGATGGCGCGAGTATGCGCGCTATGCCGAGATGTCGGTCGAGGAGTTGGCGCGCGATTGCGAGGTGCAGGTGTTTCGCGCGACGGTTCCGGGCGGACAGGGCGTGAACACGACGGACTCGGCGGTACGCATGAAACATATCCCTTCGGGGATTGTCGTGACGGCGCGTGAGAGTCGCAGCCAGTTTCAGAATCGCGCGAGCTGCCTGCGCAAGCTGCGCGCTGAGCTTGAGCGTCGCGGGCGTCCACCGCGCCGACGCGTAAAGACCAAGGTGCCTCAGCGCTCTCGCCAGCGCAGGCTCAACGACAAGCACTTCAACGCCATTAAAAAGGCCAACCGTCGCAAGCTGGGCGGGGAGGAATGATCTTATCAATAAGTTGCGGTGAAATAGGGACTGTTTTGCGGCTTTAGATGCATAAACAGTCCCTATTTCACCGCAACTTAGGTGGGGTTAGCGGGTGGGATGCCAGACGTGGAGGGCGCCGGCGAGGATGTCGACCTCGATGCGTGAGGCGACAACGGGCTCGCCGTCGGCCTGGATGGGGTAGTCGGGCTCCTCAAAAGTGAGCTCGGCATGGCGGCATCGGCGCATGCGAACCGGTGGCAACTTGGTATGGTGGCCGTCCTTGGCCGAAAGAAACATAGGCAGGGCAACCGCACGCGGAACGGGGCCGCAGGCGTAGCAGACGTCGAGTACGCCGTCGCAGGGGTCGGCATCGGGGCAGATGCGATAGCCCGAGCCATAGGTAGGACCCAGCTGAATTGCCATGATGATCGCCCGCACGCGCTCGGCGGGCGCGCCATCAAAGCTGATGGTCATGGGGTAGTTGCGATAGCGCAGGCCAAACTGCTCAAGTCCCGATAGGGTGTAGAGCGGAGCGCCGGCGAGGCCCGTCTTTTTGCGCAGCTCGGTGGTGCCCAGGCCGATGGCGGCATCGATGCCGACCGAGAGCGTCTGGTCGTAGTACTCAACGGTAGCCTCGCCGCTGCCGCTCGCAGGGCTCCACGAGCGAATGCGCCCGATGTCCTGACGCTGCAGCTCGCAGGTGAGCAGCGCGCCAAAATCCTTACCGGAGAAATCGTCGATGCCGAGCGTTTGGGCAAAATCGTTGCCAGAGCCCACGGGTAGGATGGCAAGAGCGGGGCGGGTGTCCTCCTCTTGCGTCATAAGCCCGTTGACGACCTCGTGAATCACGCCGTCGCCGCCAAGGGCGATAACGGTGCGATAGCCCTGGGCCTGTGCGGCCAGCTCCTTGGCGTGTCCCATGCGCTCGGTTAGCACCAAGTCAAACTGGGATGCGCGTGCAGTCATGTCCAAAAAGCGTTGCAGGCGCTCGGCAACTTCGTGCGCCGCACCCGACTGGGCGGCTGGGTTGGCGATGATGAGCGTGCGGCCAAAATCAGTTGCGTGCATGGGGCGACTCCCGGCGTATGACGTGACGGTGCGGTCGCGCTCAGGTCGAATTGCCCCCGATTGTGGCTGCACGTCGAATACTTACGTCTACTCTATCAGGTCGTTGTGGCGCTCGATAGCATCCGCTACCGTACCGCCCTCATCCACAATAAGCGAACGGCGCTTGGGCGAGATGATGCGCTGGGCGGGGTACACGCCGCGGTGTCCGGCAGTTAGGTAGCTGATAAAGGCCACGATGACAAAGAACCCGGCTGCCGTGCCGTGGAACAGGTCGATGGCCATCATGCAGGTGGTGATGGGCACGTTGAGGCCGGCACAGAACACGCCGAGCATGCCGAGAGCCGCCAGAAAACTGGGGTCGATTCCGACGAGGCAACCGATCCAGCCGCCGAGCGCCGCACCGATGCCAAACAGGGGCGTGACCTCGCCGCCTTGGAAGCCCGCACCCAGGGTAAGCGCTGTGACGACCAACTTGATGGCTGCGTCTGCCAGGGTGGTGTTGCCGGCAAATCCGGCGCCGGAAAGCCACGTGGAAAGGCCGGCGTAGTCCCAGGCGTCGAGAAGGGCATAGGCGGCCAAAACCACGAGTGCGCCTATGAGTGCGCGAACGAGGTAATCGGTGATAAAGCGACCGTACAGGCTCTTGACGGTTCGAACTGACCAGGCAAAGAGGCGTGCCGTCAGACCGAAGATAATGGCGCTGATAACAACGATGACAACCGTCCGTGGTGTCATGTTGGGAACGCTGGCGATGACATTCGCTTCGTACTCGGTACCCAGGGCGAGTGATGTAAAGTAGCCGGTAAACGAGGCGACCAGGCAGTAGATGCCCGCGGTGTAGTCGATCTTGCCGATAAAGCACATCTCCATGCCAAAGAAAGCTCCGGCAAGGGGCGAACCGAATACGGCGCCAAAGGCCGACGAGATGCCGGCGAGCATGAGGTCGTGGTGGTCATGCTTTTTGAGGTGGGCGAGGCTCGAGATGTTGCTGGCGATGGTGCCGCCAATCTGCACCGCAGCTCCCTCACGACCGGCCGATCCGCCGGTGAGGTGCGTGAGCGTGGAGCAGACGAAGGTGAGGACGGCCATGCGCATATGGATGAGGCGTGTGCCCAGAGCGGAGTCGATGACCAGGTTGTTACCGCGTTTGGCGGCAAGACCGTGGTTTTTGTACACCCATGCGGTGGCAACGCCCACAACGGGAAGCAGCGCGTAAATCCACGCATGGTGCTCGCGATAGTCAGTCGCGATATTCAACGAGGCCAAAAACGCCCAAGCGGCAACGCCCATGGCGAGCGATACGGTGACGACGAGCACGAGCAACTTGGCGCTCACGAGTAGGTTGCGGACGTTGCGGCGCGTGTCGGCAGCTAAGAGATGCTCGGAGCGAGTGAGCTGATGCCTGCCTGCCATGATGACGTCGTTCAGGGAGAAAAAGCCGCCGTCGTCGAGCGGCTGGGAATGATCCTGCGTTTCGTTTGCGCTTTCGGTTTTGTCGTTATGAGCCATACGTTCCTCTTTTAGGTTGCAACGCAAGCATTATAAAACGCGGTAAACGCGACGAGCCGGTGGGTTGGTTTCCATTCTGTTTCGCGGCCTGCAACCGACAGGTGTATTTGCGGGTACAGGCCGAGTCGCGGCCGTGCATCGGGGGATTATACTGAGAAAAGCATAAAGAATCGGCGCCCCTGTTGTGCGCCGTGGCATTAAGAGGTGCATATGGCAGAGAAACTCATTCCATTGGAGGACGCGCAGTCGATTGTCCTGTCGCACGTTGCTCCGACGGATCTCATCGAGATTCCCGTGTGGCAGGCCGCCGGTCTTCCCTTGGCCGAGGACGCGGTGGCCGATATCGACATCTCGCCGTTTGCCAACAGCGCTATGGACGGATATGCCGTGCGCTCGGCGGACTTGGCGCAGGCATCTGGCGAGGCGCCGGTGACGCTCGACGTTATCGGACACGAGGCCGCGGGCCATGTGTTTGAGGGCGCAATCGGCGCGGGCGAGACGGTCCGCATCATGACGGGCGCGCCGGTACCCGAAGGTGCCGATGCCGTTGTGAAGTACGAGATCGTCGATGTGCTTGACGGTGACGGCAACGAGGGCTCGCGTGTGAGGTTCTCGGCGCCGGCCAAGGTGGGGGAGAACGTTCGCTCTGCCGCCGAGGAGGCCCATGCCGGCGATGTTGTGATGCATGCCGGCGAGGTCGTGGCTCCGGCGGGCGCGGGTCTGTTGGCAAGCGCCGGATATGCGAGCGTGAAGGTGCACGCTGCCCCACGTGTGGGCATTATCTCGCTGGGCACGGAACTGGTCGCACCGAGTAAGGTACCGGCGCGCGGTCAGATTCGCGATTCCAACTCTTCGGCGCTGATGGCCGAGGCACTCGATGCCGGCGCCGAGCCCGTGTTCTACGGCATTGCGCCCGATGATGAGCAGGCGATTGCCGAGCTGGTGCATCGTGCCGTGCAGGAGTGCGATTTTGTCATTACGAGCGGCGGTGCCTCGGCGGGCGACTACGACTATGTGACGGCACTGGTCCATCGCGAGGGCGAGGTGCTCTTCGACCGCATCTCGATGCGTCCGGGCAAGGCTATCACGTTTGGCTTGCTCGGGGGTAAGCCCTACCTGGGGCTTTCAGGCAATCCTGCCGCGGCGTATGTGGGCTTTGAGATGCTCGCCCGTCCGGCGATTCGCAAGATGCGCGGCTTTGCCGAGGGTGCGCGTCCCGCGCAGCAGGCGACGCTCACGCATAGCGTGAAAAAGCGACAGCATCGCCGCTTCTTCGATCGCGCCACGGTTTTGCGCGACCCCGAGACCGGTGAGTTGTTGGTGACCGAGGCCAAGACGCAGAATTCGGCGCTGCTTGGAACCATGCAGCGTGCGAACTGCCTGTTGCGTATTCACGAAGGACCGTGCGACCTTGCGGCGGGCGACGTCGTGGATGTCGTGCGTGTCGACCTGCCTGAGGGCACGGTGCTATAGGAGGAATGCTATGGAGTTGAAGATTTCGATTGTGACGTGCTCGGATACGCGCGATCTTGCCCAGGACGAGGCGGGTGCTGCGCTCGAGGAGCTTATCGTGGCACAGGGCTGGACGGTCGCCTCGCATGTGGTCGTGCGTGACGACGTCAGCGAGATCGGTGATGCCATTGCGGAAGCCGCCGATGAGTGCCACGCCAATGTCGTGCTCACCTGCGGCGGCACGGGGCTTTCGATGCGCGACGTAACACCCGAGGCGACGCGTGCCGTCTGTGACCGCGATGTGCCGGGTATTGCCGAGGCAATCCGTGCGTATTCGATGACCAAGACGCGCCGCGCTATGCTCTCGCGCGCTATTTGCATGCAACGAGGTCATACACTTGTCGTAAACTTTCCCGGTTCTACGAAGGCCGCCCGCGAAAGCTGGGAGGCCATAGCAGACCAGCTGGAGCATGCGGCTCAGATGACAGCGGGCGGCGGACATACCAATTAAGCGGTTTACCTGCGGCGGGGCGACCTGAACGGCTGCTCCGCCTTTGTTTTCCGCCGAAGCGACGCCGAGGTGCACGGTAATTCGAAACTATATTCTCTGACGAGAATAATTTCTCACTTTCATTATTCGCGCAGAAGTATAATCTGATTGCAGATTAAAGCCCGCGGTGGGGTACCCGGGCACAAGATCCGAAAGGGTTGAATATGTTCGATATGGTTTCACGCCGCGGATTCGTTTCGCTTTCTGCTGTCGCCGCTGCCGGCCTTGGTCTTGCCGGCTGTTCGGGCAGCAAGACGTCCGAGCCGGCCGGATCCGATGCCGGTTCTGCTAAGGCATCTTCCAAGAAAGCTGTCGAGCTGCAGGTCTTTGCCGCCAACTCGCTCGAGAAGGCTCTGCCGGAGGTTCAGGAGCTTTACACCGAGCAGACCGGCACCACGTTTGCCGACACGCAGTTTAAGGCGTCTGGCGACCTCGTCGAGCAGATGAAGGCCGGCGCTGCCGTCGACGTGCTCATCACCGCTTCCAAGGGCACCATGGATGACGCCGAGACCGCTGAGCTCGTCGATGCCGATACCCGCGAGGACATGTTCGTCAACGATCTCGTGATCATTCGCGCCGAGGGCTCCGACACCAAGGTCGAGGCCATCGCCGACGTCGCGAACCTGGACGGTAAGATCGCCATTGGCGACGCCAAGACCGTCCCCGCCGGCAAGTACGCCAACCAGGCGCTGGCTTCCGTGGGCCTCTACACCGGCACCGAGGGCGACGACGGCGAGTATGCGCCCGAGATCGCCGAAAAGGTGGCCCTGGCCGACAAAGTTGGTACCGCCGCCGCCTATGTGTCCACGGGCGACTGCGTGGCCGGCTTTGTCTACAGCTCCGATATCTTCCGCTACGACGGCATCGAGGAGGCCTTTGTGTGTCCCGAGGATTCGCACAAGCCCATCGTGTATCCGGGTGCCGTTGCCGAGAGCTCTGAGCACGCCGACGAAGCCAAGGCGTTCATCGACTTCTGTCTGTCCAACAGGAAGGCTCAGAAGATTTGGGCTAAGTACGGCTTTGAGCTTTCCGCGTAGTGCGGCTTGGCGCGATAATTCCATCGTTTTGTGTCTCACTCCGTCCTTATATTCGCTTGGAGCTTTTCGTGCTTAATAGATTCCGCATCCTTGTCGCCTGTGCTTTGACCTTCGCGCTTTGCTGGGTGCCGGGATTTGCGTTTGCTGGGGACGCTGAGGACGGGGCCCAGGTTGCTGCGACTGCTCATGGGCTTTCCTATGGGATCGAGGGTTTTGAGCGGTTGGCCAAGGGGACCGCTCGTGCCATGGAGGGCCAGCCTGAGGGCTACCGGTTTCCCGTTGACGAGGACGTGGACCTTGTAGTGGCGCCTGCTGCCGATCGCGTTGTGGTGTGGATATCGCCCAAGGCGATCGAGAGGTATGGATTGGATCCGCAGAACAACGAGTGCGTATCGGGTCTCAAGGCCCTCGTCTGTGAGCTCGACAGCGCAAACTGTATGGGAGGTGCGCAGCTAGGGGACGTGGATCTTCCTTGGTATGTCACGGCGGAAACAACGTTTGATGCCGGCGGGTATACCTATGGCTTTGACGAGCGCGGTGCGGATGGGGGCCGCTATGTGGTGATTGCATCAGCCTCGGGTGATGCCAAAGGCGGCGCGCGTTGGCTTGATAGCGCTCAAATGGTAGAAGCATCGTCTGTCGTGTTGCGGGATGAGCAGGGGCCCTTGACCTCTCTGGCCTCCTTATTGGGCGGCATCGACTACCGACCGTTTTGGGTGTCCATTAAAACGAGCGGCCTTGCCCTGCTGATCTCCTTTGCGCTGGGCCTGTTTGCCGCGTGGAAGACCATGGGCACCTCGAGTCGCATCAAGGGCCTGCTCGACTCGGTCTTTACCATCCCCATGGTGTTGCCGCCCACGGTCTGCGGCTTTCTGCTCCTTATGCTGTTTGGCCGCTCGACCGGGGTGGGCCAGTGGCTTATCGCGCACGGCGTCTCGATTGTCTTTACGTGGCCGGCGGCGGTGATCTCTGCCGTGGTGGTATCGTTTCCCCTGGTCTACCGTACGGCGCTCGGCGCCTTTGAGAGCCTCGACACGCAAATGCTCGATGCGGCGCGCACGCTGGGCTGGTCCGAGCGACGCATCTTCACCAAACTCATGATGCCGCTCGGCTGGCCCTCGATTGCCGCCGGCACGGTGCTCGCCTTTGCCCGCGCCATGGGCGAGTTTGGCTGCACCCTGTTCTTTGCGGGCAACTATGCCGGTATTACGCAGACCATTCCCATTGCGATTTACTTTGAATGGATGGGCGGCAATACGTCGGTGGCCCTCTTTTGGGTCGTGGTCGTAATAGCGTTCAGCTTCCTAGTCATCCTGTTCATCAACATGTACACGGCGCATTCGCAAAAATACCGCGAGCGTGGCCTTTCCCGTGCGGAACGTAAGCAGGCCAAAGATCTCGCCGGACAGGGCGATTCACTCGACCCGGCGGGCGGTGATGCCTTGCGTATCGATCGCGAGGCACTGGCCGAGCTCATGCGCGATGAGCCCGCTATGCAGGGAGGTCGATAGGCCATGTCACTCGTTCTGGACATAAAAAAGCGCTATCCGGGGTTTATGCTCGATATGCAGCTTGAGGCCGGCGAGGATCGTGTGGCGCTGCTTGGTGCCTCGGGCTGCGGCAAGAGCTGCACGCTGCGCTGCATTGCCGGCGTGGAGACGCCCGACGAGGGCAAGATCGTCGTCAACGGCGTGACCTTTTTTGACTCGGCGGCTGGCATCAACCTGTCACCCCAGGAGCGAAAATGCGCCCTGTTGTTTCAAAACTATCAGCTGTTTCCCAACATGACGGTGGCCGATAACGTATGCGCCGGTGTAAAGGATGCTGGCGACGCCGCCGCGCGCAAAAAGCTCGCCGAGCGCTATTTGGGCATTTTCGGTCTGGCCGATTTTGTCGATCGCTACCCCGCGCGACTCTCGGGCGGGCAGCAGCAACGCGTGGCGCTTGCCCGTATGGTGGCGGCGCATCCGGGCATTTTTATGTTCGACGAGCCCATGAGCGCGCTCGATGCGTATCTCAAGAGCGCGCTTGAGCAAAACATGCTCGACCTGTTCGATGTATGCAACCGCACCGTGCTCTACGTGAGCCACGACATCGACGAAGCGTGCCGCCTGTGCCAGCGCATCTGCGTGATGCACGACGGGCATGTTGAGGAGATCGGCTCCGTCGAGGACGTGGTCCGCCGTCCGCAGACGCTGGCGGCGCTGCGCCTGACGGGCTGCAAGAACACAAGCCGGGCGCGCAAGATCGGGTCTCAGGAAGTTGAAGCCCTGGACTGGGGCATGACCTTTAACGTGGGCCATGAGGTTCCCGATAACGTGACGTACCTCGGTATTCGTGCGAGCTACTTCCATGTTGACAATCGCGCGGAGCGCGGTCGCAACAGCTACGATTTGCACGTGGCCTGTGTGAGCGATTCGCGCTTTGAGCGGCTGGTGCTGCTGGACGTGCCGCGTGCTGATGCGCCCACGCGTCTGCAGTGGAAGGTGAATAAGGTGAGTGTACCCGTGGAAGAGCTGCCGCAGGCGGGTGAGACTCTGCGCATGCATTTTGATGCAAGCAGGATTCATCTCGTTTGCCGATAATGCGGGTGCGATGCGGTCGAGGAGGTAGTCCTCGACCGCTTTGTTTTCACTTCGCCGTTCGCCGATTTCTACATGACTAAACCTTATCAGTCTGATAATTAATTATCAGACAGCGAGATGCTCACATCCCAACGTTGTCGTACGCGTGTCGACGGTGTTCGTCTTGACGACAACCGTTGATATAGTTACCTTCGACGAGAAAAGGAGGGCGCGCCGATGCTGCAGAAGACATATTCGCGTCGCGTTGCCGCGCGCGCCCTGTATATGGCTCGGAGCCGCATATGAGCAGGTATGTTCACGGCTCCGGGAGAGACGACGCACAACTAAATAATCGACCGCAAAGCGGGTTCCCCAAAATTCCGGGTTTGAGCACGGCTGGGTTTTCGCCACCCACCGTGCAGCAATACCGTAGCTATTCATTTTTGATTCGAGAGGGGAACCGTCATGGCTGAAGAATTTGATTTCCATCCGATGTGGGAGAGCCTCGGCATGAATCTTGCCGACCACGACATGCTGCTGGGCGCCGTGGGCCAGATGTACGGCGATATGTTCCTGACGCAGAACAATCGCCCCAAGTCCACGTCCTACCTGGATTTTGTCGCCACCAACATCCACAGCGGCCGTATTAAGGAGATGCTCGACAAGAAGGAGGCCGGCGAGGCCACCAAGATCGTCGGTTCGTTCTGTGTGTACGTGCCCGAGGAGATCGTACTTGCCTGTGACGGCATTCCCGTTGGTCTGTGCTCGGGTGCCGACTGGGCGACCGACAAGGTCGAGGAGCATCTGCCGCGCAACACCTGCCCGCTCATCAAGAGCTTTGCCGGCTTTAAGCTGGGCGAGGTCTGCCCCTACATTGAGTCGAGTGACTTGGTGGTAGGCGAGAACACCTGCGATGGCAAGAAGAAGGCCTACGAGTTCTTTGCCACGCAAAAGAACATGTACGTCATGGATATTCCCAACGTGCACGACGAGTCGACGCTCGTGACCTGGAAGGCCGAGGTTAAAAAGCTTGCCGCCAAGATCGAGGAAGAGTGCGGCGTCACGATTACGCCTGAGCGCCTGAAGGCTGCCATCCACGCCGTCAACGAGAAGCGTCGCGCCCTGCAGCGTCTGGCTGCGACCCGCGCTGCCGATCCGGCGCCCATCAGCGGTCTCGACAGCCTGCTGACCGTTCAGGCCGCCTTTATGGATGACACGCCGCGTCTGACCGGCGCCATCAACGAAATGGCGGCTGAGTGCGAGCAGCGCGTTGAGGCCGGCGAGGGTGTGGCGCCCAAGGGCACCAAGCGCATCCTGTACACCGGTACGCCCATGGCCGTGCCCAACTGGAAGCTGTTCAACCTCATCGAGAAGGCCGGCGGCGTCGTGGTGGGCGAGGAGTCCTGCACGGGCTCGCGCTACTACAAGGACCTGGTCGACGAGTCCGGTGAGACGGTTGACGAGATGCTCGACGCCATCGCCGAGCGCTACTTTAAGATCAACTGCGCCGTCTTTACGCCCAACGACCAGCGTATGAAGGACATTGTCCAGATGGCCAAGGACCTGCATGCCGACGGCATCGTCGACGTGGCCTTGCAGTTCTGCACGCTCTACGAGATGGAGTCGTTTGCCGTGGAGAAGGCCGCCGAAGAGGCCGGCATCCCGTTTATGCACATCACGACCGACTACGCCGGCGAGGATGCAGGCCAACTGCAAACCAGGATTGAGGCTTTCTTGGAAACCATTTAGGGCTATCCGGTCCAGCGGCTTCCCCAAGCACCCGATCTTGCCGTTCAAACCATCGCTTGCATACCAAAGTACGCGGCGCTCCTCTTTCACGGCAACCTCGGGCACCTGGGAAAGCCGTTTCCTTGGTTGGTTAAAAGGTTTGTTAAGGAGTTATATGTCGGAAAATATTGAGCAGCCGTTGCCGTCCACGTTTGAGGAGTTCAACGAGCAACGCAAGGCGGCGTTTATTCGCGTCAAGGATTATAAGCAGGCGGGTAATCGCCTGGTCGGTTTTCTGTGCAGCTACACGCCGCTCGAGATTATCGATGCCGCGGGGGCTGCGAGCGTGGCGCTGTGCGGCACGTCCGACGAGGTGATTCCCGAGGCCGAGAAGGTGCTGCCGGCAAACCTGTGCCCGCTCATCAAGTCTACGTATGGTTTTGCCTATTCGCAAAAGTGCCCGTTTACGTACTTTAGCGACATGATCATCGGTGAGACCACCTGCGACGGCAAGAAGAAGATGTACGAGCTGCTCAACGAGCTCAAGCGCACGCACATTCTGCATCTTCCGCAGGGCCGCGATCGAGCCTACGAGCGCGAGGGCTGGTACGAGGAGTGCCGTCTGCTCAAGGAGGAGCTCGAGAACTTCTACGGCATCACGATTACCGACGATGATCTGCGCGCTGCCGTCCGTCGTCGCAACCGCTTGCGTGCGGCCCAGCTCGAGATGTTTGCGCTGCAGGCCAACCAGCCGGCGGCCATGAGCGGCGTCGACCTGATGAGCACCATGTTTGCCGGTACGTTTAGCTTTGATATCGAGGCCTATACGCAGCAGCTGGAGCAAAAGGTTGTCAAGCTGCGCGAGGCCTACGACGCGAGCGAGCGCCCGGTTGCGGCGGATGCCAAGCGCATTCTGATCACCGGCTGCCCGGTGGGCGGCGTGATCAACAAGATCGGTCGCACCATCGAGTCCAACGGTGGTGTGGTCGTGTGCATGGACGACTGCTCGGGCGAGCGCACGGCGGCCATGATGATCGACCCGGAGGCTCCCGACATCTTGCGCGCCATCGCCGACCGCTACCTGGACATTAACTGCTCGGTCATGACGCCCAACGACGGTCGTATGGAAAACACGCTGGCCATGTGCGAGAAGTATCACGTCGATGGCGTAGTGGAGAGCGTGCTCCAGGCGTGCCACACCTTTAACGTGGAGAGTGTGCGCATGCAGGAGACTGTCGAGGGTGCGGGCATTCCGTACATGAAGATCGAGACCGACTACAGCAACGGCGACATGGGACAGATCGAGACCCGCATCGCCGCCTTCATCGAAACCCTCTAGCTTCCTCAGGCACCGGATCTTGCCCCTCAAACCGTCGCTTGCGTACCCAAAGTACGCTGCGCTCCTCTTTCGGGGCAATCTCCGGCACCTGAGAAACCTAGAGCTAAGGCGCCTGAACGCGCCGCTGTCTTTGATGTTTAGATTGGGAGAGAGCCATGATAGGGATCGGGATCGATATCGGGTCTACGGCGGCTAAGGCTGCTGTGGTCGACGGGGAGGGTTCGGTGGCGTGGACGTGCGTGCAGCCAACCGGGTTCTCCTCGGTCGATGCTTCCGAGCGGCTGCGCGAGGCACTGGCAGCGGCCGGCTATGACGTGACGGCCGAAGATGCTCGCGTGATCGCGACCGGCTACGGCCGTGTCGCCGTGCCCTATGCGCACAAGGTCGTGACCGAGATCACCTGCCACGGCACCGGTGCCGTGCGCCTGTTTGGCGATCACGGCACCGTGATCGACGTGGGCGGCCAGGACACCAAGGTCATTCAGCTTAAAAGTGGCCGCGTGGCCAAGTTTGCCATGAACGACAAGTGCGCCGCCGGCACGGGGCGCTTTTTGGAGATCATGGCCGACCGCCTAGGCATTTCCCAGCAGCAGATGGCCGATCTGGCGCGTTCCGGCGAACCCACCAAGATCAGCAGCATGTGCACGGTGTTTGCCGAAAGCGAGGTCATCAGCCTGATCGGTCGCGGTGAGCCGCGCGAGAACATTGCGCGTGGCGTGATCGACAGCGTGGTCTCGCGCGTGGCGACCATGGCCGGGCAGGCCGCGGGCGCCCCGTACTACCTGACCGGTGGCCTGTGCGAGAACGCCTTCGTGGTGGAGCGGTTGGGCGAGCTACTGGGGTCGCCGGTGACCACCTCGCCCCAGGCTCGCTTTGCCGGAGCGATCGGCGCGGCGATTCGCGCACAGGCGCTCAATTAATGCATCGGCCGTGAGCCTGCATTCATGCGTATACTGGGAGAAATGATTGACCGAAGAGAGGAGGTATCGATGGCTGACGATCAGATTAAGCTCACGTCCATGACTGCTGCGAGCGGTTGAGCCGCTAAGTTGGCTCCTGGAGCCCTCGCCCAGGTCCTGGGCGATTTACCCAATGTGCATAACGACAACTTGCTCGTAGGGTTCGATACCTCCGACGATGCGAGCGTCTTCCGTGTTGGCGATAACTTGGGCCTCGTTCAGTCCGTCGACTTCTTCCCACCGATGGTCGACGACCCGTTTCTGTTTGGCCAGATCGCCGCGGCCAACTCGCTGTCGGACATCTACGCCATGGGCGGGCGGCCGAGCCATGCCATGAACCTGCTCTGCATACCCAGTTGTCTGGGCATCGAGGTTGCCGGTCAGATTCTGGCGGGCGGCGCCGACAAGTGCGTCGAGGCGGGTTGCTCCATCGCGGGCGGCCATACCATCAACGACGACGAGCCCAAGTATGGCCTGTCTGTGAGCGGCTTTGTCGCGCTCGACCGCATGCTCGCCAACAGCGGCGCACGCGTGGGCGATGTTCTGCTGCTGACCAAGGCGATCGGCTCGGGCATTATCACCACGGCCATTAAGGGCGAGCTCATCGAGCAGGACGAGGCCGCAGCCATGTTTGACTCGATGCGCACCCTCAACGAGGCTCCGATTCGTCTGGCCGAGGGACTTGAGCTTCACGGCTGCACCGACATTACGGGCTTTGGTCTGATCGGGCATGCGTGCGAGATGGCCGAGGGCTCGGGCGTGCAAATCGAGCTCGCGTCGGGGGCGGTGCCGCTCTTTGACCAGGTGCTCGACATGGCGCGTCTGGGCATTATCCCCGCGGGCTCCTACCGCAACCAGGACTTCTTTGGCCCGCGTGTAGCTGCCGACGATGACCTGGAGCCGGGCATGCTGGATGCGCTGTACGATCCGCAGACGTCTGGTGGCCTACTCATCGCGGCGCCTGCTGCCGATGTGGATGAGCTTACGCGCCGCCTGGATGCCGAGGGACGTATCGCCGCCGTCGTCGGTCGCGTGTGCGAGCCGGTGCCAGGCGGTCCTGCCGTCCACGTTGTCCGTTAACGACACGTTTATTGAACTTCTGTACCGTTCTAAAACGATTTATTTGAAAGGAAAAACTATGTCTACCAAAATTGAAGTCAATGCCATGGGCGATGCCTGCCCGCTGCCCGTCGTCAAGACGCTTAAGGCACTCAAACAGCTTGATGGCGAGGGTGCCGTGGTGACCTCGGTCGATAACGAGACCGCCGTCAAGAACATCTCCAAGATGGCGCAGGAGAAGGGTTGCGCGGCCTCGGTCGAGAAGGTTTCTGACGCCGAGTGGCACGTGACCGTGGCGACCTCTGGCGCCGTTGCCGTTGCGGACCCCGAGCAGGACGGTGCCGCTTTCTGCGACGCCAGCGCCGGCAAGGGCAAGCTCGTCATTTCCGTCTACACCGACTGCATGGGCCGCGGCGACGACGAACTGGGCCACAAGCTCATGAAGGCCTTCATCTTTGCCGTGACGCAGCAGGAGGAGCTGCCCGCGACCATGCTGTTCTACAACGGCGGCGCCAAGCTCACCGTCGAGGGCTCGCCGGTGCTCGACGACCTTAAGGGCCTGGCCGAGCAGGGTGTCGAGATTCTCACCTGCGGTACCTGCCTGGACCACTATGGCATTAAGGACCAGCTTGCGGTGGGCGAGGTCACCAACATGTACGTGATCGTGGAGAAGATGGAGCAGGCCGTGCGCGTCGTGCGCCCGTAGCGTGTTGGTTGGAGTTGTCATGAGGGAGAAGCGCCCGGCGCTTGTCATCACGTTTCCCACCACGGCGGCCGCCATGGGTTGCGAGTCCCTGTGCATCGAGCGCGGCCTTCCCGGGCGAACGATTCCCGTGCCCGGGGAGGTCGCTGCCGGCTGCGGCTTGGCGTGGAAGGCGCTGCCTTCGGATGAGGGTCTGCTGCGCGCCGAGCTTGCCGCAGCAGGTGTTCCCACCGAGGGCTTTACCGTGATTGATATGTGGGAGGTCGTGCGATGATCTATCTGGATAACGCGGCGACGACCATGCACAAGCCGCAGGCTGTCATCGATGCCGTGATGCAGGCGATGTGCTCGCTCGGTAATGCCGGGCGCGGCGCCACGTCGGGTGCCCTCGATGCCGCTCGTACGATTCACGCTTGCCGTGCCAAGCTCGCGCGCCTTTTGGGTTGCCCGAGGGCGGACCATGTGTGCTTTACGTCCAACTCTACGGCGGCGCTCAACACCGTCATCAATGGCGTGGTGCGCCGCGGCGACCGCGTGGTCACAACGGTGCTCGAGCACAACTCCGTGCTGCGTCCGCTCAATCGCCTGACGGCAGAGCAGGGCGTGACCGTTGAGCATGCGGGCTGTGATACCAACGGCGTGCTCGACTACGACGAGCTCGAGCGGTTGGTCACGCCGGGCACGCGTGCTGTGGTGGTGACGCACGCCTCCAATGTGACCGGCAACGCGGTCGACGTTTCGCGCGTGGCTGCCATCGCGCATACGGCCGGCGCGCTGGTGATCGTCGATGCTTCGCAGTCTGCCGGCACGGCGAAGATTGACATGGATGCCATGGGGCTCGACGTCGTGTGCTTTACCGGTCACAAGGGGCTCATGGGTCCGCAGGGGACCGGCGGCCTGGCCGTGGCGGAGGGCATTGACGTGGCTCCGTGGGCCATGGGCGGCACGGGCGTGCACAGCTTCGATGCGCTGCAGCCGCTTGAGTGGCCCACGCGCCTTGAGGCGGGCACGCTCAACGGTCACGGTATCGCCGGCCTTTCCGCTGGTCTCGACTTTATCGAGGCCCAGGGTGGGGTCGAGGCGATTGCTGTCCACGAGCGTGCGCTCGCTGATCGCTTCCTTGTCGGTGTGCGCGAGATTCCGGGGATTAAGCTCTACGGTGCGTTTGACCAACCCGCGCGCTCGGCGATCGTCTCACTCAACGTGGGCGATATCGACTCTGCCGAGATCTCGGACGCGCTCATGCAAGGGTGGGGGATTGCGACGCGCCCCGGCGCCCATTGCGCTCCGCTCTTGCACCGCGCGCTCGGGACCGAGCGCCAGGGTATCGTTCGCTTCTCGTTTGGGTATTTCAACACGGACGAGGAAGTCGACACCGCGATCGACGCTTTGCGCGATTTAGCCTGCTAGAGCGTATATACTTGCGGGACGGGCCTTTTGCCCGTCCCGTTTTTGTTTCGACCCGAAAGGTGTGCCTATGGCCTCATCCGCTCCGCGCGGTTTGCGCTCCGACCATGTCGTTACCGTCGGCATCGCCCTGTTCTCGATGCTCTTTGGTGCCGGTAACCTCATCATTCCGCCTTTGCTGGCACTTCAGGCCGGCACGGCCACGCCGCTTGCCATGATTGGCTTTTTGATTGCCGCTATCGGTCTGCCTGTTATGGGATTTATCGCCGTCGCGCTCGCCGGCACGGCCCGCGAGCTGGCCGGGCGCGTGCATCCTAAATTTGGCGAATTCTTCGTTGCGGCGGTGTATCTGGCCATCGGCCCGTGCCTGGCTATTCCGCGCACGAGCTCCACGGCCTTCGAGATGCTGGTGCCGCTGCTACCCGAGGGCGTTTCGCTCGGCACGGCACGTCTGGTGTTTGCCATCGGGTTCTTCGTCGTCGCGTTTGTGCTCACGCTGCGCCCGGGTGTTATCACACGCGTGCTCGGCCGCATTACGGGCCCCGCGCTCATTGCGCTCATCGTTCTGGTCGTGGGTGCCGCCGTGGTCTCGCCGTTGGGTCCCGCTGCCGCGCCTCAGGCTCCCTACGATGCAGGCGCCGCCGTGCAGGGCTTTCTGACTGGCTATCAGACCATGGACCTGCTCGCGTCGCTCGCCTTCGGCATCATCATCGCTGAGACCATCCATGAGCTGGGTGTTACCGATGACAAGCGCGTGGCCTTCGAGATTTCGCGTTCCGGTGTGATTGCCGGCGTGCTCATGGCCATCATCTACTGCGGCTTGGGCCTTGCCGGTATGCAGCTCGGCACGGTTATGCCCGATGCCACCAACGGCGCCGCCATCCTTGCTCGTTCGGCTTCCATGCACTTTGGCCTTGCCGGCACGGTCGTGGTCTTTGCCATCTTCTTCCTCGCCTGCATGAACGTGTGTATCGGCCTTATCAGCTGCTGCTCGCGTTACTTCTGCGAGACGTATGTGGTTAAAGGGGGAGCGGAGGCCTCCGAGGAGGCCATGCGCCGTCCCTTTGCGATTCTCGCCTTTGTGTTCGCAGCGTTTTCGTGCGTGCTCTCCAACGTGGGCCTCGACGTGATCCTCATGTTCTCGGTGCCCATGCTCAACGCCCTGTATCCCGTTGCCATCGTGCTGGTGCTGATGGGCCTGGTGCACGGTTTTTGCGACTCGCATCCGCAGGTGTGGGTTTGGGTCGGCGGCGTTGTCGCGGTGCAGAGCGTGATCACCTCGGTCCGCGATGCGTTCTTTGCGGGCGCGTGGCTGCCGTTCGATGCGTTGCCGCTGGCGGACATTGGAGCCGCATGGGCGCCGGTCGCCGTGGTTGCCTTTGTGATCGGTCTGCTCCATAGTCGTTTTGTCGCACATTCGAGGAGCTAAGGCATCAATGCTTGCACAGGCGGGGAGTCTCCCCTATAATTTCCTTCGCTTTGGGACACGCAAGGTTTAGACCTTAGCTGCTCAACACCTTCGGGACGTGGCGCAGTTTGGTAGCGCGCCTGCTTTGGGAGCAGGATGTCGCAGGTTCAAATCCTGTCGTCCCGACCATATCTTGCGGGCGTAGTTCAATGGTAGAACCCCAGCCTTCCAAGCTGATGACGCGGGTTCGATTCCCGTCGCCCGCTCCATAGGATAGTTTTAACGGCTTTGGCTCTATTTGGTGCCAGAGCCGTTTTCATAAGCGTACGGGGTGATGGGAATCGATGCTGTCCCACATCCCCTCTTAAGTTGCGGTGAAATAGTTCCTGGATTAGCCACAAAAGCTGTTATCCAGGAACTATTTCACCGCAACTTATTGAGGCCGAGCGGGCTGGGTCGATGATGGGTTCTGTTGTCGAGAAGATGAGGGCAGCCGGTCAGGAGTCTGCGTAGGGTTTTGTGGTTGGTACACCGTAGCCGCGCATCATGGAGCCGAACGCTTTGACATCGTAGGTGTCTGAGAGCTTGAAATGAATGACGTTGTGGCCCATGGCACGCAGGTTCGCGTCGCGCATGAGGGCAGCTCGATAGGTTTTTGCCGCAGTATGTTCCGGATCATTTTGGGCATCGTCCTCAAACTTGCCTAGTCCATGCAGCTCAGCCAGCATCCAAGAGCCGTTTGGCATCTGCCAGCCGTAATCTGCCAAATAATAGCCTGCGTTTCCCGGTCGAGTGATTTCAACCTGAAGTTCGGGATCGGCAACTCCCGCCAGAATCATTGCCGCCCGTGCTTCGGATTCTCCACCGTTATCCGATCTTCCATCCATATGTTCAAAAACGTCAAATGCGCGCGCGATGCCATGCAGTCCGCGGCAGTTCGCTTGTGCATATGCACGCAATTCTTCACGCTCGACACCGTACTCACGAGCCAACCCGTCGACATAGCCTAGTGCATATCGAAAAGCGCTCGTTCGGGCGATGTCGACCACCGTGCGATATGGATCCGTTAACGTAAACGGGCCGAGCTGCCATACGTCGCCCGGCCGCCAGCGTCGGTATTCAACGAATTCGTACATATCGCGTCTGGTGGAACGCGGCAGCAGCACTTGTACCTTGTCGAGAAGCGAATATGCAGAACCGATGCCATAGAGCAGTGCCGCCGTTGCTCCACAAAACACGGCATCCGGTTCAACGACCGCAATAGCGGATGCCAATTGAAAGATGCGATCTTCGACGCCGAGGTCATTCCAATACGCGGAATCAGCGTAGACATGGTTGTAGAGTCGAACAATCATCTCTTTTTGCATGAGCGCGTAGGCACAGCGTTCATCCCATTTTTTGGTAGCTACAAACAGGTGCCCGCCATGATGGGCCTCGAATAACCGGAAGAACAGCTCTACTTGCGGTTTGGAACAGCGTTTATCATGACTCATTTTCGACCCCATAGTCTCGAGGGGGAGTGAATGACACTACGCTAACCCATATTTGGTCCGCCAGACCTTGCCATGAACTGACCAAAAGCTTGACGGGGCAGGTCAGAGTCATGAGTTAGAGCCAAACATATCGGCAAACGGTTGATTAGTGCCCCTCGCCGGCACTAAAAACCACCCTTACAGAAAGTTGCGGTGAAATAGTTCCTGAAAAGCTCGAATAAGCCTAAATCCAGGAACTATTTCACCGCAACTTAAGGGGGGATGGCGTTGAGTTGCGGGCGATGCCGTTGCCTGTCGGTTAGTGGCGACCGTGGTGACGGAGTTTGTCGATGGTGGCATCGGTGCCGTGGCTGCGGGCTTCGGCGGCACGGCTGCGGGCTTCGGCGACGCGGTCGCGGGCGTCGGCGGCGGTTTGGCGCTTGCGGCGGTAGTCGATCATGCCTTGGATGATGGGCTTGCCAAAGCTCACGACATCATCGTTGTAGATGGCGGTTCGGGCTGCGAGGAGGCAGTCGGAAAAGTCCATATGGGTCTTGCCAAAGAGTTTGACGGCAAGGGCGACAACGGTGGGCTCGTCGACCATGACGTCATCGAGCAACCTTTTCATGGCCGCGGCAATCTCAACGCGGGGAACCTTATAGACGTCGCGCAGCGTGACCACGACGCGCGTGATAATCTCGGGGTAGACGCGAGCGGTGCGCGTGGCGATGACCTTGGCGGCGCGCGGCGACAGGACCTCGTCGTCGTCGAGCAGGTAGCGTAGGATGACGGTCTCGTCGATGATGGTGCTACTCATGGATATCTACTTCCTCGGGACCCAAAATCGAATCGTCGCTTTCTGTAGCAAGGTACTCAATCCAGGCATTGCGCTCCTCGGAGCGGCGATTGGGGTCCCCATATGCTTTGAGCGATCCATAGGCGGCGGTGCCGTCCTTTGAGCGCACGGCGACCGGCTGAAAGGGAAGCTTGCGCATCAAAATACTCTGCGCGACAAATAGACGGACAGCCTCGGCGAGCGATGTGCCCATGGCGTCGTAGAGACGTTCGGCATGCTGCTTGTCTTCCTCGCGAATGCGCACCTGCAGGATGGCTCGTTTTTGAGTCGATGACATCACTGGCCTCCCTTAATGAGCGTGCAATTTGAATAGTCAAATACAACATCGGCTAATAATAGCCAATCTTACAACCACTACTTTATTGCACTAGAGTAATTGAGTGTGAACAATATTACAAACGTACTACATCCTTTAGAAGCGGGCGTGAAATCTCTCTCGAACGTACGCGTGTAATACACTCACCTTTATATCCTATCGAGAATAATTCCAACCTGCCAAAACCCCTGCAATACACCCGTATTGCAGGGCCTATGCTCAAGTTTGCCCCCTGCAACTGCGTATATTTAACCTGTATATCGTTGGAGGAATTCTATCGAAGTGCCTGTTTCGCCGCATGCACTCGATACGTCGATGCCGGACCACGGGCGGTCCGGGGCAACGTCGGCAGGGTCTCTCCGGCATGGGATTCAGGAGGGAGTGAACAACATGGGCAATAAACGAGTCGTAGCCGATTCCTCGCGCTGCATTGGGTGTCAAACCTGCATGGCGGCGTGCATCGAGGCGCACGACATCCCCGGCAACATCGCCGCGCCGCGCCTGCGCGTGACGCGCACCTACGAGATCTCCGCACCGGTGGCTTGCCATCACTGCGAGGATGCCCCGTGCGCCAAGGCCTGCCCCACGGGCGCCTTGTTCTTTGATCCAAAGAACCATCGCATCGGCGTTAACGAGGACAACTGCATCGGCTGCAAGAGCTGCGTCATGGCATGCCCCTTTGGCGCCGTGAGCGTTGCGACCACGCAGGTCCCCGTCTTGATGGGCGACGTGCGCGTGGGTTCGCAGACAAAGAGCTTCGTGCTCAAGTGCGACCTGTGCGTGGACCGTCCCGGCGGTCCGGCGTGTGCCGAGGCGTGCCCGACCAAGGGCCTCACCCTGGTAGACGAGGAGCGCCTGGCAGAGCTGACTGCCGAGCGTGCCCGCGCCACCATCGAAAACGAGGCGTAAGCGTCGGGCGACAAGCCCAATGATTGTCAAATACATACCGATTAATCGGTAACAGAGAAAGGAAGGAGGGTGTCATGGAGAAGCATAAAGTGATCTGCCCGTACTGCGGCGCCGGTTGCCAGTTTAACCTCCTGGTCCAAAACGGCCAGGTCGTGGGTACCGAGCCGCTCAACGGCATCACCAATCAGGGCGAGCTGTGCCTGAAGGGCATGAGCGGCTACGACTTCATCAACGACACCAAGATCTTGACTCCTCGCGTACTGCACCCGATGATCCGCCGCACCAAGGGCGCGGATCTTGAGCGCGTAAGCTGGGACGAGGCACTGGATTTCACCGCATCTAAGATGCAGGCCATAATTGACGAATATGGTCCTAACGCTGTCATGACCACCGGCTCTTCGCGAGGCGGCGGCAATGAGGCGAACTACGTCATGCAGAAGTTTACGCGTGCGTGCATCGGCACCCACAGCGTAGACAACTGCGCCCGTACTTGACACGGCCCTACTGTCCTCGGTCTGATGGACACGGTTGGTTCAGGTTGCATGTCATGCTCCATCCCCGGTATGGAGGATGCGGGCTGCATTTTCCTCTTCGGCTATAACCCTGCCGATTCGCACCCCATCGTCGCAAGGCGTATCGTGCGAGCCAAAGAAAAGGGTTGCAAGATCATCGTCGCCGATCCGCGCCATATCGAAACCGCGCGTATCGCCGATCTCTACCTTCCGATCAAGAACGGTTGCAACGTCGCGTTCCTCAACGCCTTTGCCAACTGTCTGGTCAACGATGGCCTCTACGACAAGGAATTCGTCGCCGAGCACACGAACGGCTTTGACGAGTGGTGGGAGACCATCAAGAACTACACTCCCGAATCCGTACAGGACATCACGGGTGTCGAGCCCGCGTTGATCCACCAAGCTGCCGAGATGTACGCCACGGCGAAGCCCTCTGCCATCATTGGCTGGGGTATGGGCGTATGCCAGCAGAAGCAGAACCTGAAGACGGTGCATACCATCGCCTCCATCGCCTGCGTTGCCGGCCAGATCGGCAAACCCAATTCCGGCCTCGCGCCCGTGCGTGGTCAGAACAACGTCCAGGGCTCCTGCGATATGGGCATGCTGCCCAACCTGTACCCTGGCTACCAAAAGGTCACCGACCCGGCAGCGCGTGCCAAGTTTGCCAAGGCTTGGGGCGTGCCCGAGGAAAAGCTCCCGCTCGAGGAGGGCTACAAGCTCACCGACCTGGGCCACCTGGTCGACGAGGGCAAGGTGCACTGCTTCTACAACTACGGCGAGGACCCGGTGCAGACCGAGCCCGATTCGGCCGGTATGCGCAAGACGCTCTCCGAGCTGGATCTGTTCATTTGCCAGGACATCTTTATGACGCAGACGACCATGCTCGCCGACGTCATCCTGCCCGCTACCTCTTGGGGCGAGCACGAAGGTGTCTTTACCGCATCCGACCGTAGCTTCCAGCACTTTGACGCGGCCGTTCCTCCCAAGGGCGAGTGCCGTCACGACTGGGAGATCTTCGCGGACCTGTCTACACGTATGGGCTATCCCATGCACTACGACAACACCGAGCAGATCTGGAACGAGTGCATTAGCCTGTGCCCCAACTTTGTGGGCGCGACCTACGAGAAGATGGCTCCCGAGGGCGGTTACGCCCAGTGGCCCGTCAAGAGCACCGATGTGAACGACCACGGTACGCCCGACATGTTCGCTGGTGGCAAGTTCACCACCAAGGACGGTCGCGCCAACCTGATGGCGCACGACTGGGAGGCGCCCTCCGAGCTTCCCGACGATGAGTACCCGCTCATCCTGTGCACCGTCCGCGAGGTCGGCCACTACAGCTGCCGCTCGATGACCGGCAACTGCAAGACGCTGGCGCTGCTTGCCGACGAGCCCGGCTTTGTCCGCATGAATCCCGCGGACGCCCAAGCGCGCGGTATCAAGAACGGCGACATCGTCTCGATCCACAGCCGCCGTGGCCAGGTATACAGTCGCGCCGACGTGAGCGACCGCATCAACAAGGGCACGGTCTATATGACCTACCAATGGTGGATCGGCAAGTGCAACGAGCTGACCATTCACAAGGTCGACCCGGTCTCGCATACGCCCGAGGACAAGTTCTCCGCCTGCCAGGTCGACGCCATTGCCGACCAGGTCTGGGCCGAGGGCGAGGTCGAGCGTCAGTACACCGAGCTCAAGCAGGCTCTGGTGGACGCCGCCGCTCCCCAGGACGTTGAGCCTGGCGCCGCCAAGTTCGACGACGAGACGCACGTGAATCAAATCGTGTAGTCCCGTTCTCGTTGGCTTTTTGGGCCGGGCGTCCCGTACGTTCGGGAGCCCGGCCCGTTATTTTGAAAGGAAGTGGGGATGAACCGCTTCATCGACATCAACCCGGAGAGGTGCATCGGCTGCGGAACATGCCAGTCCGCCTGTGCCGACGCCCACCGGATGCAGGGTCTTCAGGATACGCCGCGTCTGGCGCTCGTGAAGACCGGCGGTATTTCGGCCGCCCTTGCCTGCCACCATTGCGAGGGTGCCCCCTGCGCCGAGGTTTGCCCGGTGAATGCCATCGAGCACGATGGCGATCGCATCCACGTCAAGGAGCAGGAGTGCATCGGGTGCAGGCTGTGCGCCATCGCGTGCCCCTTCGGAGCCATCCATCCCGATGGCACGTCTATCGCCGGTGTCGCAGGCATGTGCGACCCGACGCCTTCGTATCCTAAGTCCCTGAGCAGCCTGCTTACGTGGGCTCCCGGCCAGTACACCTGCGCTGTCAAGTGCGACCTGTGTGCCTTCGATCCGGACGGCCCGCATTGTGTGGCGGCGTGCCCCACCAAGGCGCTGACCGTCATGGGCGGCGCGGCCGATCGCGAGCTCGACGAGGCCAAGCGCCTGCGCTCGATCGAAAACGGTCCGGTCGTCGACGTTACCGCTGTGGCCCAGGGCCTGTCCGAGAAAGCAGAAGGGAGCGTAAACAATGGATAGCATGACGCTGTTTATCGCATCGCTTGCCGTCTCGTGCATCGGTGCGCTCGCCTCGGTTCTGCTGATCAAGGCCGATAACGCCGCCAAGACCGCCGGCTGCCTTATCGGCGCCGTCGCCGCGGTGCTTTCGTTTGTGGCCGGTATCCAGGCCGTGCTGGGCGATGTCACGTCGGTCGACACCATCGTGTTTTTCCCGTTTGCCCATTTCCAGCTGCTGCTCAATCAGCTGTCCGGCCTGTTCGTGGCGCTCATCTCGGTGCTTGCGTTTGCCGGTTCGATCTACGGTCTCAACTACTTTGATGAGTACCCTGGCAAAAAGGGCCGCGCTGGCTTCTTCTTTAACACCTTCGTGGCGTCCATGATGCTCGTCATCACCGCCGACAACGTGTTTTGGTTCCTGGTCGCCTTTGAGCTCATGTCGCTGACCTCGTACTTCCTGGTCGTGATCGAGGAGAACGAGAATTCCATCCACGGCGGTTGGCTCTACTTTGTGATCGCGCACGTGGGCTTTGTGCTCATCATGGCGAGCTTCCTCACCATGACCAACTTCGCTGGTGGCTCGTTTGCCTTTGCGGATTTCCGCGCCACGCAGTTTAGCCCCGCGGTCGCATCCGTGTGCTTCGTGCTTGCCTTCTTTGGCTTTGGTGCCAAGGCCGGTATCATCCCGCTTCACGGCTGGCTGCCCAAGGCACATCCCGAGGCGCCGTCCAACGTGTCGGCCCTCATGTCCGGCGGCATGATCAAGATCGGTATCTTCGGCATCCTCAAGGTTGGTCTCGACCTGCTTTCCGCCTCGGGCGTTCAGGTCTGGTGGGGCCTTATGGTCATGGTCTTCGGTGCGATCTCGTCGGTCCTCGGCGTGGCCTTCGCCCTGCAGGAGCATGACATCAAGCGCCTGCTGGCCTATCACTCCGTCGAGAACATCGGCATCATTCTGCTCGGCGTCGGCGCCTCCATGGCCGCCATGGCGCTCAACTCGGTCGGCATCGCCGTCCTGGCTCTGATGGCCGCCCTCTACCACACGTTTAACCACGCGATGTTTAAGGGCGAGCTGTTCTTGGGCGCCGGTGCGCTGCTGTACTCCACGGGTACGCGCAATATGGAGAAGATGGGCGGTCTGTTCCGTCGTATGCCGGCAACGGCCATCTGCTTCCTCGTCGGCGCGCTTGCCATCTCGGCCATCCCGCCCTTCAACGGCTTTGTGTCCGAGTGGTTTACCTATCAGTCGCTGTTTAACGCCGCCATGCAGGGCGACAAGGCCGTCATGATTGTGGCCGTGTTCGCTGCCGTCGCGCTTGCCATTACCGGCGCGCTGGCTGTCACGTGCTTCGTCAAGGCCTATGGCGTCTCCTTTGCCTCCGCGCCCCGCTCCGGGGCCGCGGCCAATGCCAAGGAGGTTCCCGCCCCCATGGTGTTTGCGCAGGGCCTGCTCGCGGCCATCTGCGTCGTGCTGGGCATTGGTGCTCCCGTGATCGCGCCCGTGCTGGTCGATGTCGCCGCATCCGTGCTGCATCCGTACGGCGGCGTGTTTGCCGCCGAGGGCATGGAACTCATGAACCAATACTCCGGCGCTGCCACCTCCACGCCCGCGATCGCTATTGCGCTCGTGGTGCTCGTCGGCCTTGCCTGCGGCTATCGCAAGCTCAAGACCGTCGGCAAGGTGCAGAAGTCCCAGCCGTGGGCATGCGGCTATGCTCCCAACGAGCATATGCCCGTCGTGGCCACGACCTTTGCCTCCGAGGTGTCCTGGTTTATGCAGCCGCTCTACACGCTGCGTGACCGCTGCACGGCCGTCTGCTGGTCCATCGCGCACTTCTTCCAGAAGCTCACCGGTGTGGCCGAGGCTGTGGAGCCCGTACCCGACAAGGTTCTCGTCGATGCCCCGCATAAGGGTGTCGAGAAGCTCGCCGACCTCGCGACTAAGCTCGAGGGCGGCAACTACAGCATCTATATCTGCTACATCGTCGCGGCACTCGTGGTGTTCCTCGTGCTCGCCGTGCAAATGGGTTAAGGAGGGGAGAGCATGAACAACATCGCACTTGCCGTTCTGCAGGGCGTGGTCGTCATGGCCGTCGCGCCGTTCTTCTCCGGTCTCGGCCGCGTGATCCGCGCCAAGATGCACAACCGTCGCGGCCCCAGCATCATGCAGGACTACCGCGACCTGGCCAAGCTCTTTGCGCGCCCCGAGTCTCAGAGCGAGGATGCGAGCTTTGCGCTGCGCATCATGCCGCCGCTGTTCTTCGCCGTCGCCTTTATGCTCGCGATGGGCCTGCCGCTCTTTACGGCACAAAGCCCCATCCCGGTCTTTGGTGACGCCATCACCATCATGTACAGCCTGGCGCTCGCCCGCTTCTTCTTCGCCCTCTGCGGTGTGGATTCGTCCAACGCCTACGCCGGTATCGGCGGCGTTCGCGAGCTGCTCATGAGCGTGCTCATCGAGCCGTCCATGCTGCTGGCGCTGTTTGCCGCCGCCCTGGTGTGCGGTTCCACCGACATCGCTACTATGGGTCAGCACATCATGACGGGCGCCATCGACGCGCCGGTCGCCGTGATCCTCGCCGGCATCGCCTTTGCGATTGCCTGCTACATGGAGCTCGGCAAGCTGCCGTTTGACCAGGCCGAGGCCGAGCAGGAGCTTCAGGAAGGACCGCTCGCCGAGCTTTCCGGCCCGTCGCTTGCCATGGCCAAGCTCGCCATGTCCATGAAACAGGTCCTGGTTGTCGCTTGGTTCTGCGCGATCTTTGTCCCTTGGGGCGAGCCCGCGACCGTGGGCGCCGCCGCCATTCTGGGTGCAGTTATCTTCCTGGTGAAGTGCCTGATCGACTTTGTCGTATGCGGCGTGATCGAGAACTCCTGCTCGCGCTCGCGTTTTAAGGTACTCGGTAATCAGACCTGGGCCGTCGTGGGCATCGCCGTTCTGGCGTTTGTCTTCGTGGTCGTCGGCGTGTAGGAGAAGGGAGAAACAATGTCATTTGCAGTCAGTCTGTCCCTTCTCGGCTTGGTCGCTATCGCGGCCCCGATGGTGGCCTCGGTGCTCGTCGCCCTGTTCCCCCGTCCGTACGCCAAGTGGTTCAGCGTTTTGGGTGCCGCCGTCTCGACGGTCTGCACCATCGCCCTCGCCGCGAATTTCGCTGGCGCCGGCATGCCCGACACGCAGGTCCCCCTGATCTCGTTTGGGCAGACCCTCGTCATGGGATTCACCTTCGATCGCATGAGCACGCTGCTCGCGCCCGCCTTTGTGGGTATCGGCCTGCTTGTCGTGATCTATTCGATTCCCTATATGAGCGAGAATAACCGTGAGCATCCCGACGCACCGCGTCGTCGCTTCTACGCGTACCTCGCGACCTTCATCGGCGCCATGGCCGGCCTTGTGTATAGCTCGACCCTTTTGGGCCAGCTCGTGTTCTTTGAGATCACGGGTGCGTGCTCTTGGGGCCTCATTAGCTACTACATGTCGCCTACGGCCAAGAAGGCCGGCATGAAGGCCCTGATCATCACGCATGTCGGTGCGCTCGGCCTGTATCTGGGCGCCGCTATCGTGTTTGCCCACACCGGCACCTTCGCCATTACCGCGATTGCCGGCCTCGACGCCAAGCTCAAGGCTATCGTCCTTTTGCTCGTGCTGTTTGCGGCCTGGGCCAAGTCCGCACAGGTTCCCATGTACATGTGGCTGCCTTCGGCCATGGAGGCCCCGACGCCTGTCTCGGCCTACCTGCATGGCGCTTCGATGGTTAAGGTCGGCGTGTGCGTGTTCGCGCGTGCACTCGTCTCTGCCGGCGAGATTCCCGAGATCGTGGGCTGGGTCGCCATTATCGACGCCATGGTCACCATGCTCTTTGGTTTCCTTATGTACCTGCCGCAAAAGGACATGAAGCGCCTGCTGGCCTTCTCCACGATCGCCCAGCTCTCCTATGTGTTCTTTGGTCTGGGCCTTTCGGTCTTTGGCAGCCAGCTGGCCTTTGATGGCGCCGTGTGCCACATCTTTAACCACGCTTTCGCCAAGACCCTGTTCTTCCTGATCGCCGGTTCGTTCTCCTTTACGCTCGGCACGCGTATGCTGCCCAAGCTTCGCGGCATCGTAAAGAAGTACCCGATCTCGGGCGTGGGCTTTGGTGTCGCGGCGCTCGCCATTGCCGGCGTGCCGCCTATGAACACGTTCTTCTCGAAGTTCCAGATCATCGCCGGCGGCTTTTCTGTGGGTGCCGGCAACGTCGCGATCCTGGTGCTCGTGTGCATCATGGTCGCCGAGACCGTCGCCACCTTTGCCTGGTTCCTCAAGTGGATGGGCTATTGCCTGCCCGGCGAGCCGAGCGAAGAGGTCGCTGCGGGAGCCCCGCTTCCCCGCGCGATGGCGTTCGTGTTCATCGTGCTCATCATCATGGTCATCGTCAGCGGCCCGCTTTCGGCCAGCTGGATCGGTTAGGAGGTAGAACGACATGGGTTATTCGATCGTCAACATCCTTGGCGGCCTTCTGATCGTCACGTCCACCATGGTGGTCGTCTCCAAGAACATCAAACATGCCATCAACTGGTATGCGGTGCAGTCGCTGGTGCTCGTGGGGCTGCTCGCTACGCTCGGTGCCACCACCGGTGCGCAGGAGCTGCTTATGTGGGCCGGATCTGCCTTTATCACCAAGGTCGTCCTGGTCCCTTATATCCTCAACCGCGCATACAAGAAGATGGGCGAGCCGAGCGACGCATCGCTCAAGGCCGGCCTTAAGCCCGCGTGGGCCATCTGCATCATCGCCGTGGAGGTCGCGATCTGCTTTGCCGTCGTGACGCAGATCAGCCTGCCCACGGCCGAGGTCGCAACGCCTGCGCTCGCCATTAGCTTCGCTCACTTCTTTGTGGGCCTCACCTGCATCATCTCGCAGCGCAACATCATGAAGCAGATCTTTGGATACTGCCTTATGGAAAACGGCAGCCACGTGACGCTCGCGCTTTTGGCCCCCACCGCTCCCGAGATCATCGAGATCGGTATCGCCACCGACGCCATCTTTGCCGTCATCATCATGTCCATCGTCGTGCGTCGCATTTGGGACGACTCCCACTCGCTCGATGCGCGCGACCTGTCCGAGCTGAGGGGGTAGTCCATGGAAACGTTGATTCTCGCCCTGCTCGCGACTCCTTTGGTGTTCTCGCTGGTCATGGCGTTTTTGCCCAAGAACACGTCCTATAACGTGTTTGCCGGTCTCAACCTGGTCTCCGTCGCAGCCGTCCTGGTGCTGTCGATTATGACGGCCGGTGACGTCCTTATGAGCGGCGACACCGCGAGCGCTTTTGGCCTGTGGTTTCACCTCGATTCGCTGGGCGCCATCTTTGTGCTGCTCATCGGCTTTATCGGTTTTCTTACGGGGCTGTTCTCGCTGCCCTATGTAAAGGCCGATATCGAGGAGGGCTCCATGCCCGCCGAGCGCGCCAAGCAGTATTTTGCGCTGTTTAGCCTGTTTGTGTTCACCATGCTGCTCGCGTGCCTGTCCAACAACATGATCCTCACGTGGGCCGCCGTCGAGGCAACCACGCTTTCCACCGTGTTCCTCGTGGGTATCTACAAGAACAAGACGGCCCTCGAGGCTTCTTGGAAGTATGCGATGGTCTGCACCGCCGGCGTGGCCTTTGGCCTGTTCGGTACGCTGCTGATCTACGCCAACGCCGCCGACGTGATTCCCAACGCCCACGAGGCCGCATTCCTGTCGTGCGTGCTGCCGTATGCCGACCAGTTCGACCCGACGCTCATGCGCCTCGCCTTTGCGTTTATCGTGATCGGCTTTGGCACCAAGGCCGGCCTGTTCCCCATGCACACTTGGCTGCCCGATGCCCACTCCCAGGCCCCGAGCCCTGTCTCGGCCCTGCTCTCGGGTGTGCTGCTTAAGTGCGCCATGCTTGTGATCATGCGCTTCTACGGCTTTACTATCCAAGCCGTGGGTGCCGAGTATCCGCAACTTTTGCTGTTGATCGTCGGCACGCTGTCCATTTTGGTGGCGGCACTTTCGATGTTTCGCCAGGACGACCTCAAGCGTCGCTTTGCGTACTCGTCTGTGGAGAACGTGGGCGTTATCGCCCTGTGCCTAGGTATCGGTGGCCCGCTGGGTATCGCCGCGGCCCTGCTGCACTGCGTGTTCCACGGCTTCACCAAGACGCTTGCCTTCTGCGTGTCCGGCAACATCCAGCACGCCTTTGGCACGCGTAGCCTGGCTAAGATCCAGGGCGTCGTCGAGGTTGCGCCCGCAACCGCCGCGCTCGCCGTCCTGGCGCTGCTCGGTCTTGGTGCCTTCCCGCCCTTTGGCATGTTTATCTCTGAGTTCCTGACTTTTGTCGCCGGTGTTACCGCCGGTCCCATGTGGCTGGTCGTCGTGGTCGCCCTCGGTCTTACCGTGGCCATCTCCGCGCTCACCCGCATCGCACTCAAGTCGGTATTCGGCCATGCGCCCCAGGGCATGGGCAAGCATGAGGCCCCGGCGCTCATGCTTATCCCCGAAATCATCCTGGCTGTCATGATCTTGTGGTTTGGCATCGCCACCCCGCTGCCTCTCGTGCACGGTGTGGAGACCGCGACCGGCATCGTGCTCGAGCAGAGCACCGAGGAACTTCACGCGACGCCGATGTACCGCGCTGTGTTCGGTACCGAGACCGCTCAGAGCGAGGTGGAGTAACGAATGATTGAAACTGAGAACAAGGTGTATGCCCGTCGCTGCGAGAGCCATGTCGAGGCCCTGCGCCGCGCCGTTCCGGGCTGCATCGAGAAGGTCGAGTGGCAGTGCGAGGACCAGCTGACGATCACCGTCAAGCTGGACCGTCTGCCCGAGGCCGTCCACTACCTGTACTACGAGCGCTACGGCTGGATTCCCGTGATTGTCGGCAACGACGAGCGCTCCCTGTGCGGCCGTTACGCCGTGTACTACGTCATCTCCATGGAGGGGGAGGACCCCGGCTGGGTTACCGTGCGTGCCGAGGTCGACCCCGCCAAGATGACGTTCCCGTCCGTGACGCCGTTCGTCCCCGCCTGCGTGTGGGGCGAGCGCGAGCTGCGCGACATGTTCGGTCTGATCCCCGAGGGTCTGCCCGACCGTCGCCGCCTAGTGCTGCCCGATGACTGGCCCAGCGGTCTGTACCCGCTGCGCAAGGACTCCATGGACTACCGTTTCCGCCCCGCCCCCGCGAGCGACATGGAAAACTACGAATTCTTGGCCGACACCAAGGGCAAGGAGACCACGCTCGTCCCCATGGGACCGTTGCACATCACCTCCGACGAGCCCGGCCACTTCCGCCTGTTCGTTGAGGGCGAGACGATCGTCGATGCCGACTACCGTCTGTTCTACGTGCACCGCGGCATGGAGAAGGTCGCCGAGACGCGCCTGAACTATGACGCCGTGACGTTCCTCGCCGACCGCATCTGCGGCATCTGCGGCTGCGCCCACTCGGTGGCCTATGCCGAGGCCGTCGAGCGCGCCCAGGGCATTCATGTCCCGCCGCGCGCCCAGTACATCCGCGCCATCATGCTCGAGGTCGAGCGTCTGCACTCACACCTGCTCAATATTGGCCTCGCATCGCACTACACCGGCTTCGACTCCGGCTTCCAGCAGTTCTTCCGCGTCCGCGAGAAGTCTATGGACCTGGCCGAGAAGCTCTCCGGTCACCGCAAGACCTACGGCCTCAACGTGATCGGCGGCGTGCGTCGCGACATTTTGGCCGAGCAGAAGCTCTCCACGCTCACGACCATCCACCAGCTGCGCTCCGAGGTTCAGGAGCTCGTCGACGTCTTGCTCTCCACGCCCAACTTTATTGAGCGTACGAGTGGCATCGGCATCTTGGACCGCAAGATCGCACGCGACTTCTCGCCGGTCGGCCCGCTCATGCGTGGCTCGGGCTATGCCCGCGACGTGCGCTTCGACCATCCCTTCGACGGCTACGCCGATCCGGACGTTCAAAAGATGCACGCCGCCACGGCTGACACCTGCGATGCCTTCGGCCGTACCGCCGTTCGCATCCAGGAGGTCTACGATTCGATCGATATGATCGAGACCATGCTCGAGAACTGCCCGTCGGGCCCCATCCTCACCACGGATTGGGAGTACACCCCGCACAAGTACGCCATCGGTGCCACCGAGGCGCCGCGCGGCGAGGACGTGCACTGGGCCATGCTCGGCAATAACCAGAAGTGCTACCGCTGGCGCGCCAAGGCCGCCACGTACAGCAACTGGCCGGTCCTGCGCTACATGTTCCGCGGCAACACCGTGGGCGATGCGGCGCTGATCGTTGGCTCGCTCGACCCGTGCTATTCCTGCACCGACCGCGTGACGGTGACCGATGTCGCCGCCAAGCGCGACCACGTGCTCGACAAGGAGCAGTTCGAGAACGTCTGGCGCGACAAGTCGCCGCTCGCGGGCGAGGGCACCATGGCCGCTCCGCTCGATGAGGAGGCGCTCTAATATGCTGAAGCTTTGGAAGGTTAACGCCAAGGCCGGCGACGCGACGGTCAAGTACCCGTTTGCGCCGTTCCCCACCAACAAGGACATGCGCGGCAAGCCCGAGCACAACGCCGAGCTCTGCATCGCCTGCGGTGCCTGCGGCGTGGCGTGCCCGGCCGATGCCATTCGCATGGACACCGACCTTGCGGCCGATACCATCACCTGGTCGATCGACTACGGCCGCTGCATCTTTTGCGGCCGCTGCGAGGAAGCCTGCCCCATGGAGGCCATCAAGCTCACCGAGGAGTTTGAGCTGGCCGTCATGAGCAAGGATGACCTCACCAGCAAGAGCGTCTATACGCTCGAGCACTGCTCGCGCTGCGGCAAGCCGTTTGCCCCGCACAAGGAGATCGACTACGCCAAGCGCCTGCTGCAAAAGGCCGGCGGCATGGAGGCCGAGCAGGCCGCCCGTACCGTCGGTATGTGTCAGGAGTGCAAGCGCGAGCTTGACGCCCTGCGCGCCGCCTCGGCCGTAAAGACCGGCAACGCGCACGGCATGGCTGCCAATGAGACGCTTGCGTCCGGTGAGCCCCAGGGCCCCGGCATGGAGTATCTGGGCGGCCACGGCGTGAACCCGGAGTATATCGACCGCGAGCTCAACCCCGATGCGCCCGAGATCCCCGCTGGTCCTGCGCCGGTCGAGGGTATCATCATGGATTTTGAAACGAAGGAGGAGTAACCATGGCCGAACCCACGCTTTTGCCCGAGCGGCTCCAGTACCGCCCGACCAAGATCGAGCTCGACGAGAGCATCGAGAAGGCCAAGGCGACCCTTCTTAAGAAGATCAAGCGCTCGGTGTACGTCTACCGTGTTGACTGCGGCGGCTGCAACGGCTGCGAGATCGAGATCTTCGGTTCCATCACGCCCGTCTTCGACGTCGAGCGCTTTGGCATCAAGGTCGTGCCCTCGCCCCGTCACGCCGATGTGCTGCTGTACACCGGCGCCGTGACGCGTGCCATGCGCATGCCGGCCCTGCGCGCCTTTGAGGCCGCACCCGATCCCAAGATCGTGGTGTCCTATGGCGCGTGCGGTTGCACCGGTGGCATCTTCTACGACAACTACTGCGTCTGGGGCGGCACGGACAAGATTCTGCCGGTCGACGTCTACATCCCCGGCTGCCCGCCCAGCCCCGCGCAGACCATCTACGGCTTCGCCATGGCACTCGGTCTGCTGGACCAAAAGCTCCATGCCGAGACCACGGTGGAGGCCGCCGGCGAGCAGGCCGATATCCTGCACCCCGGCGTTCCGTACAAGCTGCGCGTTGCCATCGAGCGCGAGGCTCGCGCCATGAGCGGCTACCGTTACGGCCGCGACCTAGCCAACGAGTTTATGGATACGCTCGAGGGCGCGCCCAAGGGCGATATCCGCGGTGCCATGGCGCTGCTCATCGACAAGCAGGACGATCCGCGCCGCGTTGAGGTCTACTCGGCGCTGCAGGATCTGGTGCTGGCCGGAGGTCGCTAGATGGAGCTCACGGACCGCTCTGGTTACTTTGCAGGCCCCGGCATGCTCGGCGGCTCTTTTGGCGATGCCTCGCGCGCAAGCGACGAGGCCGCCGAGGGCGTCGCCGACCCCTGCCTGGGCCATGCGCCCGACCAGGTGGTCTTCTACGAGCTCACGCGTAAGTTTGTGGAGACCGAGGAAGACGTTCCCCAGGAGGCCTGCGACGTGCTGTACTACACGCTCGCCGTGGGCCACCACACCGGCGTGCTCGATTGCTTTGAGCCGCGCCTGTCGGTGCCGGTGGATGTGTTCTATTCGCTCGTCGACGCGCTGCCGGAGGGGGAGGCCAAAACCAAGTTTGAGGCCATCCGCTCCTTTGGTGAGTGCCAGCTCGACAAGGCGGCGGTGCCGTCGCTGCTCGAGGCCTGCGATGCGTTGCTCGACGAGCGCGGTTTTCGCGGTTCTGCCAAGGCCGGCATCTCGGTGTTCGATGACGACTTTGGCCTGCATGCCCAGCAGGTCGCGTTCTTAATGAAGTTTCGCGATCTGGTTGAGCGCGTGCGCGATGTGTCGGGCGTGTATCTGACGGGGAGGTTGCAGTAATGGGTCGCGTTGTGGATGGCCGCGTGAACGGCGCCCCGTTTGCGGGCATCGTGCTCACGGCGGGAAGCGTGCTGCGTGCCGACGATGCCGCCGGCCCCGTGCTCTCCAAAAAGATGGAGGACGCACCCATCGCCGGTTGGTACACCATCGACGGCGGCCAAACGCCCGAGGACGACATCATCGAGGTCAAGCGCGAGCGTCCGCCGCGTCTGGTCTTGGTCGATGCCGCCGACATGGCGCTGCCCGTCGGGTCCATCCGTTTGCTTGACAAACGCGATGTGGCCCGCAAGTCGATGTTCACCACGCATTCGCTTCCCTTGTCGATTCTGATCGAAGAGATTGAGCAATCGTGCGATGATATCGTCTTCGTCGGAATTCAGCCGGGCGACACGGAGTTTTACAACCCTATGTCCCCGGAGGTCTTTGACGCCGTCGACGCCGTGTACGACGCCGTGGCCGCCAACGACTTTTCCCACTTTGTCCGCTTGGGGCAAGAGCAGTAGGAGCACTTGTTCCATTTTGTTAGGAAAGAAGTGATTGACATGGCAGATTCCAAGGTGGAGTATCCCGCTCCCGATTGCCTGGCGCCCGCCGCGATCGAGGCCAAGACCGAGGTCGCCGGCGTGACCAAGGCTAACCTGCCGGTCGCTAAGGCCTTTCTGTTGGCAATGTTCGCCGGTGCGTTCATCGCCTTCGGCGGTCTGTTCTTTACGGTGTTTTTGAGCGACGGCACGCTGGGCTGGGGTGCCCAGCGCGTCGTGGGCGGCCTGTGCTTTTGCCTGGGCCTGGTGCTGGTGCTGGTGTGCGGCGCCGAGCTGTTTACCGGCAATTCGCTTATGGTCTGCGCGCTCAAGAGCAAAAAGATCACCCTGGCTCAGATGCTCAAGGCCTGGGTCGTCGTGTGGGTCGGCAATTTTGTCGGTGCCCTGTTCATCGTCTTTTTGGTGTACATGGCCGGCATCTATAAGCTCAACGGCGAGGCGGTCGCCAATTCCATGGTGAGCGTCGCCGCCGGCAAGGTGACGATCGACTGGGTGACGATCTTCTTCCGCGGTATCCTGTGCAACATCTTTGTGTGCCTGGCCGTGTGGATCGGTACCGCCGGCAAGACCGTGGTCGATAAGGTCGTGGGCATTCTGCTGCCCATCGCCGCCTTTGTGGCCTGCGGTTTTGAGCACTGCGTTGCCAACATGTACTTTTTGCCCATGGGTGCCGTGATGCACGCGTGCGGCTATGGTGTCGACGTCGCCGGCGCCGATGCACTTAACGTTGCGGGCATTGCGTTTAACCTGTCCGCCGCCACGCTGGGCAACATCGTGGGCGGCGCGGTTCTGATTGCGCTCGGCTACTGGTTTGTCTACGCCAAGAAGTCCGAGGCGTAAGGTACCGTCTGTTTGACGTTGGCCTCCCGCGGGGCGTTGCCGTGCGGGAGGCTTTTTGGGTCTGGGGCTCGTTGCCGGGCTGTTGGCCTGTTGTGTTTGGCTGATGAAAGGGGTAATCGAGATGGCATCTGCTGTGGAGCATGACGGTCGTTCCGTGGTGACGACATGCGGGGGATGCTATGCCGATTGCGCCTTTGCGGCCCATGTTGAGGATGGGCGTGTGGTGGCCGAGTTGCCGGTGCCGGGGCATCCGTGCGCGGCGCGTGCCCTGTGCGCCCGCGGACGGCATCGCCTGGCAATGCCGTTTGACGAGCGTGACCGCATTGTGCACCCCATGCGACGCCGCCGGGATGGCTCGGGGTTCGATGCGATTACCTGGGACGAGGCGTTCGCGCAGATTGCCGAGCGTCTTTTGGGGATTGTTGACGAGTGCGGGCCTCGTGCACTGGGCATGACGCTCGGCGTTCCCTCGTTCGACCGCTACTGGGCGTATCGTTTTATGCATGCGCTTGGTTCGCCCAACGTGTACGGTGCCGACGGTGCCTGCGAGGTAAGCCGACTTACCGGTTGGGAGCACAGCCTGGGCTATAGTCCCGCCTCCGACCTTGCGCACACCGATTGCATCATGTATCTGGGGCGCTCCATTGTCGATTCGTCGACGATGGGGGCCGTTGATGCGCTCAACGATGCCCGTCGACGTGGGGCTAAGATTATCGTGGTTGACCCCCGGCGCAGTGGCTCGGCTGCGCTTGCCGACCGCTGGCTGCGCGTACGTCCTGGATGCGATCTGGCGTTGCTGCTGGGTATCGCACATGTGCTGGTAGCCGAGGACCTGTACGATCACGGGTTCGTGGACCGCTACGCCACAGGCTTTGACGAGCTGGCGCAGGCGGCCAGTGCTTGGACACCCGAGTGGGCCGAATCGATGTGCGACGTGCCGGCCGCAGAGATTGTCGCCACGGCGCGCGATCTCGCTGCCGCCGCGCCTGCCGCTGTGGTGGATGCGGGTTTTCATGGTGGCATCGGCATCGCGTATGCCAATAGCACCCAGACCGCACGCGCTATCTGCTTGGTCGATGTGCTGCTGGGCTGTATTGGACATGCGGGTGGCGCGCTCAATCCGCCCACACTGCTTTCACTGGGCGACCTCGATCCCACGCGCTTTGCGACGCCGCCGGTGCCGCGCGAGCCCAAGCTGGGGTCCGAGCGCTATCCACTGGTCGATCCGGTGCGCGGACTGTGCACGACCATCGGTCAGTCGATTCTTGCCGGCGATTTGCGTGGGCTCATCGTCTATGCCAGTAACCCCGGTGCGGGCTATGGCAATGCACAGGCTTGGTTGGGTATTTTGCAGCAGCTCGACTTGCTTGTGACGATTGATATTCGTTGGTCCGAGACGGCGCGTGCTTCTGACTTCGTGCTGCCCGACGTGACGTATCTGGAGGCCGATCGCGGTGTGGGCACAGTCGTGGGCGTCAACGATTCGCGCGTGTTCTACCGCAACGCCGTGCTGCCCGTGCAGCATGACGGCACACGTCCCGGTCGGGAGATTTTTGCCGGTCTGGCGCAGGCGTGTGGCGTGGGCGAGTATTTCCAGTTTACGTCTGACGATCTGACGGCTGCCCAGGTGGCGCCTTTTGGGATCGATCTGGACGAGCTCAAGGAGCGCGGCTGGGCCGATACGGGCGTGGCGCTGCCGTCGCGCACGGGTGAGCCGGTGATTCCGCTTGCCGGCGGCAAAATTGCGCTGGCAAGCGACGTATGGGAACGAGTCGGCATGGGTCGTGTGCCCAACTGGATTGCGCCCATGGTGGAGCCCGGCCCGGGGATGTTTCGCCTCATTAGTGGCAACCGTCCCTTTGAGTCGCACACCTCGCGCAGGCTTGCGGCTCAAGGTGCCGCCGAGGCTGGATCGGACCTGGATGCCGTGCAGATGAATGTCGATGCTGCTGCGCACATGGGCATCGCCGACGGCGAGATCGTCGAGCTCGTGAGCGATATGGGCCGCGACCACGTGCGCGTGGAGACGACGCCGTATCTGCATCCGGCGTGTATCTTTACGTCGGCCGCCCCCGGCGGACGTTCGTTTGGCGCCGATGCCGGCGGCGCTCAAGCCTTGGGCGTCGGCCCGCTCGACCATACACCGTTGCGTTGGGACCCGTTGACGGGCGCCGCGCTCACTCAGGAAAACGCCGTTCGCGTGGAAAAGATCGCGGCGCGCGAGGATAATAGCGATTGATTGACTCAGCCGATCGAATTGGCTGATAGTTTGACGTCCGAACGATTGATTCACCTTTGGTTTTGAAAGGCCGCACATGAGCGATAGCCAGAACATGTCCGATGAGGTGCGCGCCCGCCTGCGCGCCATTCCCTCCGTCAACGAGCTGCTTGCCGAGTGGCCGGTAGTGAAGGCGGCGGGGGAGACCTGCGACGCGGTGGTGCATACCGCCGTCACGGCCGAGCTCGACGAGGAGCGCTCCGCCATTCGCGCCGGTGCCGCCCCGCGCTCTAAGCGTGACCTGGCCTCGGCGATCGAGTGGCGTGCGCATCGATCCGCGCTGCCGAGCCTGCGTCCTGCCGTCAACGCCACGGGTGTGGTCATCCATACCAACCTGGGTCGAGCCCCGCTCGCGGAGTCGGCGGTAAAGGCCGTGGCTGAGGTTGCGCGCGGGTACAGTACGCTCGAGTACAGTGTGGACACCTGTTCGCGCGGGTCGCGCAAGGAGCACGCCGCGCAGCTGATTCGCTCGCTCACCGGTGCCGAGGACGCGCTCGTGGTCAACAACAATGCCGCCGCGGTGCTGCTGGTGCTGGCGACCCATGCCGCAGGCAAGGAGGTCATCGTCAGCCGCGGTGAGCTTGTCGAGATTGGCGGCAGCTTCCGTATCCCCGATGTTATGGAGGCCTCGGGTGCCAAGCTCGTTGAGGTCGGGGCCACCAACCGTACGCATTTGAGCGACTACGAGCGCGCCATTACGCCCGATACGGCGATGATCCTCAAGGTCCATCCTTCCAACTATCGCATCGAGGGTTTCCACGAGGAAGTGAGCTCAAGGGAGCTCGCCGCGCTGGCCCATAAGCACGGCCTGCTCTTCTACGAAGACCAGGGCTCGGGCGCGCTGTTGCCCGACGACATCTTGGTGCGCGGCGGCGAGGAGCCCACGCCGGCTTCGGTCGCGGCGGGGCTCGATCTGGTGTCGTGCTCGGGCGATAAACTGCTCGGTGCCGCACAGGCGGGCATTATCATGGGCCGTCGCGATCTGGTCCAGGCCTGTGGGTCGCATCCGCTTATGCGCGCCCTGCGCCCGGGCAAGTTGGCGCTCGCGGCGCTCGAGGCCACTCTGCGCATCTACATGGACGGGACGGATGTGGCCCATCGAGAGGTGCCGGTGCTCAACATGCTTACGCTGCCGCAGGCCCATTTGGAGCGACGTGCCCGCAAGCTGCGCGATCGTATGGTCGCCGGGCTCGATAAGGCGGGTTGCCCGTGTGCCGTGCAGGTGGAGATTGTCGAGGAGTCGTCGACTCCCGGCGGCGGCTCGCTGCCTACCGTCGAGCTGCCCACGATGTGCGTGGCCCTCTGCCCGGTCGACGGGCGCCTGTCCCTCGACGCGCTCAAGCGCTCGCTCGTCCAAGACTTCGATACGCCGGTCGTCACGCGCGCCTCGCACGACCGCATTTTGTTTGATGTGCGCACACTCGTGGGCGACCGCGATATCGAGACGGCGGCATCGACGCTCGTCGCGTGCGTTGAGAAGGCGGTTGCACGATGAGTGAGGTTCAAGCGCTGGTGGAGTGTCCCGTTATCGTTGGCACGGCGGGCCACGTCGACCACGGTAAGTCGGCACTGATCGAGGCGTTGACCGGCAAGAATCCCGACCGTCTGGAGGTTGAGCGCCGTCGCGGTATGACCGTGGAACTTGGCTTTGGCGAGCTGGCGCTGCCGAGTGGCAAGATCGTCGGCCTCGTCGACGTGCCCGGCCATGCCCACTACCTGCGCGCCATGGTGCAGGGCGCCACGGGCATCGACGTGGCCGTGCTGGTGGTCTCTGCCGTTGAGGGCGTAATGCCGCAGACCCGCGAGCACGTGCACGTGCTGGAGCTGCTGGGCGTCACGCATATGGTGGTGGCGCTGACTATGTGTGACCTGGCCGATGCCGAGATGACCGAGCTTGCCGAGCTCGATGTCGATGACTTTTTGTCGGGTACCGTGTTTGCGGGCGCGCCGATTGTGCCCGTGTCGTCTAAGACGGGCGAGGGGATCGACGGGCTGCTTGCGGTGCTCGACGAGCAGGTAAGTGCCTGCTGGGATGCCTGCCGCGACCGTGCCGAGCGCACCGATGCCGCGCCGCGCCTGCCAATTGACCGCTGCTTTACGATTAAGGGCGTCGGCACTGTCGTAACGGGAACGCTGCACGATGCGCCGGTTGCGGTGGGCGACGAGCTGATGGCTTTGCCGTCGCGTACGGTCTGTCGCGTGCGCGGGATTCAGGTGCATGGCGATACGCCGCGCGCGCTGCCTGGTCAGCGTGTGGCGCTCAACCTGGTTGGTGACGGTGTCGCGGCGCTTGACCGTGGCGAGATGCTGGGCTTGGCGGACCGCTTTGGTCAGACGTTGCGCTTTATGATGACGTTCACCTACCTGGGCCGCGAGGGCGCCAAGCCGCGCGTGCTCGAGTCGGGCGCGCGCGTGCATGTGATGGCCGGCACGGCCGAGGTCGTCGGTCGCATCATGCTCATGGAGGGCGAGGCCCCCATGGCGGTGGGCGAGACCCGTGCCGTACAGGTGCGCCTGGAGGAGCCGCTGCCGCTGCGAGCCGGAGACCATGCCGTGGTGCTGTCGTATTCGCCCGTTATGCTCATCGGCGGCGGGCGCGTGCTGCTTTCGCTCTGCCGTCGCTCGCGCGAGCTTTCTGCCGGCGAGCACGCACTGTTTGCGGCGCTCGAGTCCGGCGATATCGCGGGCGGTGTGGGTGCTTGGCTGGCGCTGCAGATGCTGCCGGTTACGGCGGTTGATGTTGCCGAGGCTTTGGATCTTGGTGTCGGCGAGGTCGATGCCGCACTGCGCGGGTTGGTGTCGCAGGGCTCTGTTCGCAAGCTTGCCGTGGGTGATGCTGACCTCTTGGCGAACGCCGTGGTGCTCGACGCCGCGATGGATGCACTGGCGGCGACCCTGTCAGCCATGCATACGGCGTCTCCCAAGGAGACGGGCTTTACGCCCGGCGCCGTTGCCCATGCTGCGTGGCCTGCCGCTGATGATGCAGTTGCCGCAGCCCTGATTTCCGAGGGCTGCTCGCGTGGCGTGTGTGCCGCCGAGGGTGCCGAGGTGTTCGACCCGCACTCGGCCGCCGCGGCGGCACGCGTGGTGCGCGAGGCTTGCGAACGTATCGTTGCCTTGCTGGACGAAGCCGGCCTCGATGCGCCGACGCTGCCCGAGGTGGGCGAGCAGTTGCAGCTCGATCGCGACACCATGACGCGTGCCCTGCGCGAGCTTTCGCTCAATCGCTTGATCGTTAAGGTCGAGCGCGACGTCGCCCTGTCCGCTGCCGCCGAGGCCCATGCGCGCGAGCTCGTCGCCGCCGCCATCGCCGATGCCGGTGGCGCTGCCACCACGAGCGTGCTGCGCGAGGCCCTGGGCGTGTCGCGCAAACGTGCCATCAGCATCTTGGAGCACCTGGATGCCGTGCGCTTTACGGTGCTCGACAAGGATGCCGGCGGCCTGAGGTCCCTGCGCTAGATTGGCTGCTCGGTTTGGTAAAATACCGCCGCACTTGGGAACGGATGGGCTCCGGTGGGCTCCGCGGTCCTCAAAACCGTTGCGAGGCGTGCAAAACGTCTTGGATGTGTTCGATTCACATACGTTCCCGCCATACGCTACCAGCGCTTTTGTGCTCGCGGTCTTGCTGCGTGCCGCAAAGGCGCTGTTTTGTTTTTGCATGGGTTTGCCGTGCCGCTCGCTTTATCGGCGACGGTATTTGGCTTCGCATGCCGGGTTTTGAGCATGCCGATGGGGGTGGTTTGCCGTATGACTACCGTAAGACGGGCCGATCTTTCTTGTGTCGTCCAAGCGGGCGGGCTGTCCTCACGCATGGGCCGCGATAAGGCGCGCATGACGTTTTGCGGCGAACCGCTCATCGAGCGCGTGCTGGGTCGGCTGGCGACAGTTGCCGGCGAGTTGGTCGTGACGACTTCGCGTCCCAGCGAGCTTGCCTACCTTGAGGAGCGCGCGTTTGGCGGCCTGGTGCCGCGAATAGTGTCGGACCTTGAGGGGCCGGCGGGCGCCATGCGCGGCATCGCGAGTTCGCTGACTGCGGCCCGGCTGCCTCTCGTTGCTATCGTCGCCTGTGATATGCCGTTTGTCTCTTCAGAGCTAATCGGTGCCCTTGCCGGCTGTGTCGAGGCCGAGGCACTCGACGTGTGCGTGCCGCGCGAGGAGCGGGGGATTGAGCCGCTTTGCGCCGTCTGGCGCCGTGACGCGTGTGCGCCGGTTGCCCAAGAGCTGCTCTCCTGCGACCGACAGCGCATTCGCTGCCTGATCAATCGCGTTCAGGCCGGTTATATGGATGAGCCGCAGATCGTTAAGGCCGCCGGCTCGACGCTCTGCTTCGAAAACGTCAATACGCCCGAGGAGTTTGCGGCAGCCGAGCTGCTCGCCTAGATCTGCATACATCAATGACGGGAGATGCCGTGTCACATGATATTTGCCCCGATACCGGGGAACCTTGCGCTTGCGATGGGTCCGAGCCTTGTACCTGCGGTTGTGGCGGCTGTGGACATACGGCCGAGGAAGAGGCAGCGGCGGCTGCGTATCGCGAGTCGCACCGCGAGGCCTCGTTTGGCGATGCCCCTGATCACGAACGCAAGATCATCGTTTCGTTCGATAGCACCTTCGATGTGATGGAATGCGAGCAGCTGTGCCTGGATGCCGGCGTGCCCGGGCGCATTATGCCTTTGCCCGGCTCCATTACCGCCGGCTGCGGGCTGTGCTGGGCAATGCCGTTCTCGGGCGACGCCCTCGCCGCCTTCCGCGCTGCCACCGAGGGCCGCGTAACCCCCGCCGACTACCATCAGCTCGTCCTCTAACCACCACACCACCACAAAGGTGCCTGTCCCCAATGTGGTGGTTTGGAACACGTGGACGAAACAGCTTCGAAACACGCGATTTGTACGTCGAGTGCTCGAAAACGCTTCTACCTGCATCGTAATCAAAACGAAACATCCGCCCGTCGGCTTATGCGAAACTTTGCTGCAACAGTGCGATATTATCCATACTCGATAAAGTTCGCGGCGCATAGGGTGCCGCGACCAACATTTTTCGTTTCCCATCATTGGAGGAAGCATGAGCTACACGCAGAAAGTTCTCGAAGAGCTCAAGGCCCGCTATCCCGAGCAGCCTGAGTTCATCCAGGCCGCGACCGAGATCCTCGGCACCATCCAGCCGGCGCTCGACGCCCACCCCGAGTACGAGGAGGCCGCCCTGCTGGAGCGCCTCGTCGAGCCCGAGCGCATCGTCATGTTCCGTGTTCCCTGGGTCGACGACCAGGGCAAGGTTCAGGTCAACCGCGGCTATCGCGTCGAGTTCAACTCTGCCATTGGACCCTACAAGGGCGGCCTGCGCTTTAACCCGACGGTCACCCTGGGTATGCTCAAGTTCCTGGGTCTGGAGCAGATTCTCAAGAACAGCCTGACCACCCTTCCCATGGGCGGCGGCAAGGGCGGATCCGACTTTGACCCCAAGGGCAAGTCCAACAACGAGATCATGCACTTCTGCCAGTCCTTCATGACCGAGCTCTATCGCCACATCGGCCCCAACACCGACGTTCCCGCCGGCGACCTGGGCGTTGGCGGCCGCGAGGTTGCCTACCTGTTCGGTCAGTACAAGCGCCTGACCAACGAGTGGACCGGCGTCCTTACCGGCAAGGGCCTCTCCTTTGGCGGCTCGCTCGCCCGTACCGAGGCCACCGGCTACGGTCTGGTCTACTTTGTGGACGAGTACCTCAAGAGCCGCGGCGACTCCTTCGAGGGCAAGAACGTCGTCGTTCACGGCTCCGGTAACGTCGCCATCTACGCGGTCCAGAAGGTCTCCCAGCTCGGCGGCAAGGTGCTGGCCTGCTCCGACACCCATGGCTGGGTCGAGGATCCCGACGGTATTGACTACACCGTGCTTGAGCATGTCTACAATAAGAAGCGCTCCGGCCACGACAAGGGCGTTACGCTCGCTATGTACGTTGACGAGAAGCCCAACGCCGTGTGGCACGAGGGCGACGGCCGCGGCGTGTGGCAGCTGCCCTGCGACATCGCGCTGCCCTGCGCTCGCGAGAACACGCTGCTGCTCGAGGACGCCCAGGCACTCGTCGCCAACGGCTGCAAGGTGGTCGGCGAGGGCGCGAACATGCCCACGACCATCGAGGCCACGACCTACTTCCAGGAGAACGGCGTCGCCTTTATGCCCGGTAAGGCTGCCAACGCCGGCGGCGTTCTCGTGTCCGGCCTGGAGATGAGCCAGAACGCCGAGCACCTGTCCTGGACCTTCGAGGAGGTCGACGGCAAGCTCGAGCAGCTCATGCGCGGCATGTTCCACAACGTGGACGACACCGCCAAGGAGTATGGCCAGGAGGGCAACTTTGTCATGGGCGCCAACATCGCCGGCTTCCTGAAGGTCGCCGACGCCATGCTCGCCCAGGGTGTCTGCTAAATCTTCGCTCGATATAGCATCGCAGAAGGCTCCCAGCCATCTTGGCTGGGAGCCTTTTTTGATCCGCATGCGACGGAGGAAAACGGTTCATTTTGTCCCGACACGAGCTGTGCCCCCTCGTTTGGTACACTTAAAGGTACTGGACAAGTGGAGAGATGGGGGAGAACGTGCTCAAGTTCGGTACCTACGTCCGTGTTGGAAACGCGGCCGAAGCCTATGAGCTCTTGCAGAAGAACCGCAACAACAAGATTGTGGGCGGCGGCATCTGGATGCGCCTGGGTTCGCGTCGTGTGGCGACGGCGATTGACCTTTCGGCCTGCGGACTCGATCAGATCGAGGAGACCGAGACCGAGTTTCGCATCGGTGCCATGTGCACCCTGCGCCAGCTCGAGCGTCATGCCGGGCTCAACGCGCTTGTCAACAATGTTTTTGAGTTTGCTGTCCACGACATCGTGGGCGTGCAGCTACGCAATACCGCCACGGTGGGCGGCAGCATCTACGGCCGCTTTGGCTTCTCGGACGTTCTCTCCGCCTTCCTCGCGCTCGATTCCTATGTTGAGCTGACGGGCGCCGGTCGCGTGCCGCTCGCCGAGTTCGTGGACATGGGTTACGTGCGCGACGTGATCGAGCGCGTCGTGGTCGTTAAGCACGACTATCGCGCAAGCTACGAGGCCGTGCGCAAGGCCGCGACCGACTTCCCCTCCTTAAACGTCACCGCCGCCTGGTGGGACAACAGCTGGCATGTCACCGTGGGTGCCCGCCCGCTGCGCGCGACCCTGCTGCAGGGCGAGGCGTGCGGCCTTATCAACGAGCAGCCTTCCGAGGATGAGCTTCGCGCTCTGGCCGCATCCGTGCGTGCGCTGAGCTACGGCACCAACCTTTGGGGCTCGGCCGACTACCGCCGCCGCATCTCGGCCCCGCTGGCGATTCAGGCCGTGCGCCGCGCCGCCGGCATCGAGCTTTCTGCCGCGCTTGCCCGCGAGTTCGAGACCGTGCAGGTCCCCAAGTTTGCCACGGACGAGTATTCCTGCCGCCGCGTGCCCGGCGTCGATTCTAGCGAGGTGCGCTAATGGCTGCCAAACTCATCGATCTTTCCTTTACGCTTAACGGCCGTAAGGTCAAGGTTCAGATTGCCCCCGACACCATGCTCTTTGCGCTGTTGCGCGAGCAGGGCTGCGCGTCGGTGCGCTGCGCCTGCGAGACCACCAACTGCGGCCTGTGCACGGTGTGGCTCGATGGCGACCCGGTGCTGAGCTGCTCGGTTTCCGCCGCCCGTGTTGAGGGTCATACCATCACCACGCTCGAGGGCCTCAAGGCCGAGTCCGAGGCGCTTGCCCGCGCAATGGCTGCCGAAGGCGCCGAGCAGTGCGGTTTTTGCGCCCCCGGCCTTATTATGAACGTGCTGGCGCTTGCCCGCGCCGCCAAGGAGGACCCGAGCCTCGTCGCTACGCGCGAGGAGCTCTCGCGCCAGCTTGCCGGCAACCTCTGCCGTTGCAGCGGCTACGAGAGCCAGCTGCGCGCCATCGTGCGCTTCCTCAACGAGTCCGGCGTGCAGGTGGGCTTTGAGATGCCCGAGCTTCCGGTCAACGACACCAGCTGCGACGGTGTCGCGTACAAGCAGATCACTCACAAGCAGCCCAAGAAGGACTCGAAGGCGCTGCTCGAGGGTCGTCCCGTCTATACGGGCGACCTGGTGCCCGCCGGCGCCCTGATCGTCAAGCTCAAGCGCAGCCCGTATGCCCGCGCCAAGATCCGCTCCATCGACACGTCGCGCGCCCTGAAGGTGCCCGGTGTGGTGGGCGTCTACACCTACGAGGACGTGCCCAAGCGCCGCTTTACCATCGCCGGCCAGAGCTATCCCCAGCCGAGTCCCTACGACCGCCTGATTCTCGAGAACCTCGTCCGTTACCAAAACGAGGAGGTGGCGATTGTCGCCGCCGAGACCGAGGAGGCCGCCGACAAGGCACTCAAGCTCATTAAGGTCGACTACGAGGTGCTCGAGCCGCTGCTCGACTTTACCCAGGCACTCGATAACGACATCGTGGTCCATCCCGAGGGCGACGTGACCTTTATGTTCCCGCAGGGCGGCGATGTCCCGCGCAACCTGGTGTGCAGCGGCACGAGCGACTTTGGCGACTTGGACGAGGCCTTCGCCCAGAGCGACATCGTCTTCACCCGCACCTACACCAGCCAGGCCACGCAGACCGCGCCCATGGAGACCTTCCGCGCCTTCGCGACGACCGACGCGTTCGGACGTATCTCGGTGACTACCTCCACGCAGGTGCCCTTCCACGTGCGCCGCATGGTCGCACAGTCGCTCGACATTCCGCAGTCGCAGGTGCAGGTTATTAAGCCGCGCATCGGCGGCGGCTTTGGCTCCAAGCAGACGGGCTGCTGCGAGATCTTCGTTGCGTTTGTCACCCAGCAGACCGGTCGTCCGAGCTACTGCTGCTACACGCGTGAGGAGACCATCACCGCGGGCAACTCGCGCCACCAGATGCAGATGACCGTCAAGCTGGGCGCCATGAACGACGGCACCATCACGGCCATCGATCTGCACACGCTGTCCAACGCCGGCGCGTACGGTGAGCACGCTACCACGACGATCGGCCTTTCGGGCCACAAGAGCCTGCCCATCTACAACCACGTGAAGGCGAGCCGCTTTAGCTGGGACGCCGTCTACACCAATACCAACCGCGGCGGTGCATATCGTGGCTACGGTGCCACCCAGGGCCAGTTTGCCGTGGAGAGCGCCGTCAACGAACTCGCCGACATGCTGCACATGGATCCCGCCGACCTGCGCCTTAAGAACATTGTGCGCGAGGGCGAAATCATGCCGCAGTACTACAACGAAAAGCTCAACGCCTGCGCGCTCGACCGCTGCCTGCTGCGCGCGATGGACATGATCGGTTGGCGCGACAAGCCGCTGGCCGTCGACCTGGGCGACCGCGTGCGTGCCCTGGGCTGTGCGCTCACCATGCAGGGCTCGGGCATTTCTAACGTGGATATCGCCGGCATCGACATGCGCCTGGAAGAGGACGGCTTCATTACCATCGGCACCGGCGCCACCGATAACGGCATGGGCGTCGATACGATCCTGGCGCAGATTGCCGCCGAGGAGCTGGGCGTTGAAAGCTCGCTCATTGTGGTGCGCGGCGTGGACACCGACGTGTCGCCGTTCGACGCCGGCTCGTACGCGAGCTCGGGCACGTACGTGACGGGCCTGGCAGCCAAGAACGCCGCGACGGAGCTGCGCGAGAAAATTTGCGCCAAGGCCGCCCAGATGTGGGACGTGGACGCCGCCGATGTGGTCTTTGATGGCCAGTACGTGCGTCTGTCCGACGAGCGTGCCGCGCGCGAGCAGAACCGCTACCTCACGCTGCGCGACTTTGCCAACCTGTGCGTCAAGAACATCGCGGGCGGCGACGCGCTCACCTCGCATGCCTCTGCCTGCCTGCCCGTTTCGCCTCCGCCGTTTATGGCCGGCATTGCCGAGGTCGAGGTCGACAAGGCCACCGGCAAGGTGACCGTGGTGGACTACGCGGCGGCTGTGGACTGCGGCACCGTGATCAACGAGGCGCTCGCGCGCGTCCAGGCCGAGGGCGGCATTGCCCAGGGTATCGGCCACGCGCTCTACGAGATCGTCGAGCATGACGACCGCGGTCGCCTGCGCACCGGCAACTTTATGAGCTACAAACTGCCCACGCGCCTGGATATCGGCAGCATTCGCGTGGCCTTTGAGCCGAGCTACGAGCCGACGGGCCCGTTTGGCGCCAAGTCGATCGGCGAGGTCGTCATCAACACGCCGCTCGCCGCCGTGGCCTCGGCCGTCGCGCACGCCACCGGCCACCAGGTGCGCTCGCTGCCGATCACGCCCGAGAAGGCCCTGCTGGGGGAGTAGCGGGTCAGCGAACAAGTCGTAATGGGCGGGGCGGGGCAACTCGTCCCGCCTTGCGCACTCGTGGTGAGGTCGTGAGCCTGTAAAAGGTGTGCGTGCGCTTACCGTTCGTATCTGCTATCATTCCTAGTCTGTGCGCTCATGCGGGCGTGGCGGAATTGGTAGACGCGCCAGATTTAGGTTCTGGTGGGATTCCCGTGAAGGTTCGAGTCCTTTCGCCCGCACCATCGCACCTGCGTCGGCCCCGGCCGTCGCGACACTTTGTTGCATAAAGGTACCAGCACCTCAGATAAGCTGGGCAGTATGAGGAGGAACGTGTTGAACATCACCGCTTCTGACGTCAAGGACGCCAAGCTCACCGCTACGGTCACCATCCCGGCCGCCGACGTCGACGCCGCGATCAAGAAGGCCTACAAGGACACCGCCAAGAAGTACCGCTTCCCGGGCTTCCGTGCCGGTAAGGCTCCCCGTCCGGTCATCGACTCCGCACTTGGCGCCGAGGCTACCCTCGCGCAGGCCACCAACGACCTGATCGCCGCCAACGAGCCCGCCGTCCTCAACGAGCTGGACATCGTCCCCACCAAGAACGGTGACTACAAGGAGCTCGACCTCGCCAAGGATCATGAGGACTACACCTACACCGTCGAGTTCTCCCTGCGTCCTGCTGCCGAGCTCTCCTCCTTCGACGCCGTCGAGATCGAGATGCCTCCCGCGGAGGTCACCGAGTCCGAGATCAACAACCAGGTCGAGATGCTCCTCAACTACCGTGCCACCTTCGAGGACGTCGAGGGTCGTGCCGTCGAGGCTGACGACTATGTGACCGTCGACCTCAAGGCCGTCGAGAACGCTGATAACTTCGCCGCCGAGGGCCGCATGCTCATCGCCGGTAGCGACAGCAACCCCAAGGAGTTCAACGAGGCCCTGATTGGCGCTAACGTTGACGACGTCAAGTCCGTCACCTGGACCGACGAGGTCGAGGAGGGCGAGGAGGCCGAGACCCACACCGTCGAGGTCACCGTCAAGGGCATCAAGGTCCGCAACACCCCCGAGCTCACCGACGAGCTCGTCAAGTCCGACTTTGGCTTCGACAGCATCGACGCTATGCGCGACGCCATCAAGCTCGAGATCGAGCAGGACAAGGCTTCCCGCCTCCCGGCCGAGAAGGAGAACCGTTGCGTCGCCGCTCTCGCCGAGCGCCTGCAGCTCGACGAGATGGACGCCGACTACGAGCAGTCCGTCTTTGAGGAGCTTGGCCAGAACTTCCTGTCCAACCTCGCTTCCCGCGGCATGACCCTCGACACCTGGCTGCCGGCTTCTGGCCTGACCATGGAGCAGTTCGTCGGCGACCTGCACAAGCAGGCCAACGACGTTGCCCGCGAGTCCCTGGCGCTCGACGCCCTCGCCCGTGAGCTCAAGATCGAGGTCACCGAGGACGACGTCAACGCCGAGTTCGAGAAGGCCGGCGTCAAGGACGTCGAGGCTTCCAAGGCCGAGTTTATCGCCGATGGCCGTATGCCTGCTGTCCGCGAGTCTATCCGTCGCTCCAAGGCCGTCGACCACCTGGTCGAGAACGCCAAGGTGACCGAGGTCGACGAGACCGCCAAGGACGCCGAGTAATTCTCGCCACCTTGCTCGCGAGCGCATGCATGTGCCCGTGATGGGGTAAAGTTATAAACCGGTTATCCGGTTGCTTCGTACGGTGCCAGCCAATGCATTGCATGCGGGCACCGTACGTTTATCTAGAACCACTATTGGTCCGTAAGAGAAATGGAGATGCGTATGATCGCTAAGTTCGATTCCGCCCTCGTGCCATACGTTATCGAGCAGACGCCGCGCGGCGAGCGCAGCTACGATATCTATTCGCGCCTGCTCAACGACCGCATCATCTTCTTGGGCGAGGAGATTAACTCCGTCAGCGCCAACCTGGTCGTTGCCCAGCTGCTGCATCTTGAGAGTCAGGATGCCGAGAAGGATATCTCGCTCTACATCAATTCGCCCGGCGGCGAGGTTTACTCCGGCCTGGCGATTCTGGACACCATGAACTTCATCAAGCCGCAGGTCTCCACCATCTGCGTCGGTATGGCCGCGTCCATGGCCGCCGTGCTGCTTTCGGCCGGCGCCAAGGGCAAACGCTTCTGCCTGCCGCACTCCAAGGTCATGATTCACCAGCCCAGCGGCGGTGCGCAGGGCCAGCAGACCGAGATCGAGATCGTGGCCGAGGAGATTAAGAAGACCCGTCGCGAGCTCAACCAGATTCTGTCTGACGCCTCGGGCCAGCCTATCGAGAAGGTTCAGGCCGATACCGAGCGCGACAACTACCTCACGGCTGCCGAGGCCCTCGACTACGGTCTGATTGACCGCATCGTCACCTCGCGCGACCTCGCCGCGAAGGATGCCTAGGATGGCCGGTAACATGCAGGACGGCTTCGACGAGAACGGCAACCCCATCCGCTGCTCCTTCTGCGGAAAAGAGCAGGGTCAGGTTCGCCGCCTGGTGAAGGGCCCGACCAACATCTTTATCTGCGACGAGTGCGTTGCCGCCTGCTCCGAGATTCTCGAGGAGTCGCTGGCTTCGGACTTTATGGACGCTGCCCGTAACGGCAAGCTGCCGGGCTTTCTCAGCGACCACGGCCAGGCTGCCGGTCAGCCTGCTGTAGATCCTGAGGCCGAGGGTTTTGAGCTGGAGGACGACGCCCGTCAGGTCATTACGCATGTGCCGACGCCGCACGAGATCTATGACGAGCTTTCGGCTTATGTCATGGGCCAGGAGGACGCCAAGCGCGCCATGTCGGTGGCCGTGTACAACCACTATCGCCGCGTGATTGAGGGCGGCGCTGCGGTGTCTGCCTTTGATGACGACATGGGCTCGCAGTTCGATGACGATATGGACGAGGTAGAGCTCGCCAAGTCCAACATCCTGCTGCTCGGTCCCACCGGTACTGGCAAGACCCTGTTGGCCCAGACGCTCGCGCGCATCCTCGAGGTGCCGTTTGCCATCGCCGACGCCACCGCGCTCACCGAGGCCGGCTACGTGGGCGAGGACGTGGAGAACATCCTGCTCAAGCTCATCAATGCCGCCGATGGCGATATCGAGCGCGCGCAGGTTGGCATTATCTACGTGGACGAGATCGACAAGATCGCCCGCAAGGCCGAGAACCTCTCCATTACCCGCGATGTTTCGGGCGAGGGCGTTCAGCAGGCGCTGCTTAAGATTCTTGAGGGCACGGTGGCCAGCGTTCCGCCCACCGGTGGCCGCAAGCATCCCCAGCAGGAGCTGCTGCAGATCGACACGACCAACATCCTGTTCATCTGCGGCGGTGCCTTTGTGGGGCTGGACAAGATCATCGCCGATCGCGTGGGCAACAGGGGCGTGGGCTTTAACTCCGAGATCGCCGGCCCCACCTCGGTCGACGAGAACGACCTGCTGCGTCAGGTGCTCCCGCAGGACCTCAACGCCTTTGGCATGATTCCCGAGTTTGTGGGACGTACGCCCGTCGTCACCCAGACGCAGGCGCTTGACGAGGACGACTTGGTGTCGATTCTGACCGAGCCCAAGAACGCCGTGGTGCGTCAGTACCGCAAGATGTTCCAGCTCGAGGACGTTGAGCTTGAGTTTGAGGACGCGGCCCTGCACGAGATCGCCCGCATGGCGCTCGCCCGCAAGACCGGCGCCCGCGGCCTGCGCTCCATCTGCGAGGACGTGTTGCAGCAGACAATGTTCGATCTGCCCAGCGAGGAAGGCGTCACCAAGGTCATCGTGACCGAAGCCTCCGTAAAGGGCGAAGAACAGCCCCAGCGCATCTACGGCTAAACCAGCCTAAAACGTGTTTGCAAATAGCCTCCGACCACCCGCGGTCGGAGGCTATTTTATATATACGCAATAACCCCAACTACCTGTGTTATTCTGTGTGTTTGTTTAAAGTCTCAGCAAAGTCCATTCAGACTGAAGTAATCGATACCTAAGGGGAGGAATGTAGGCCCGATTTTCGTAGATTCCGCACGAGCCGAAGACCACTTAATGTGGTCTTCGTGCGAGCCAGGACTTGACCGAGCGAAAATCGGGCCTACATTCCTCCCCGATGGGCAAGGGAGAGATATATGGAAGAAATGCCCAAGAACTACGATCCGTCGACCAACGAGCCGGCGATCCTGCAGAAGTGGCTCGACGGCGGCTACTATAAGCGCCGTGAGGGCGTGGGCGACTGCACCGTCACCATTCCGCCTCCCAACGTGACCGGCAAGCTCCACATGGGTCACGCCACCGACGACTCCATCCAGGACGCCATCGTCCGTATGGCCCGCATGCGCGGCAAGTCCACGCGCTGGGTGCTCGGCACCGACCACGCCGGTATCGCCACGCAGACCAAGGTCGACAAGAAGCTCAAGAGCGAGGGCATCAGCCGCCTGGAGATCGGTCGCGATAAGTTTGTCGACGCCTGCTGGGACTGGACCCACGAGTACGGCGGCATCATCGTCGAGCAGATCAAGCGCATGGGTTGCTCCGTCGACTTCGACAACGAGCGCTTCACCATGGACGAGGATTACGCACAGGCCGTGCGTAAGGTCTTCTGCGATTGGTACCACGACGGCCTGATCTACCGTGGCAAGCGTATCGTTAACTGGTGCCCCAACTGCACCACCGCCATCTCGGACGACGAGGCCGAGTATAAGGACGAGAAGGGCCATCTGTGGCACCTGCGCTACCCGCTGACCGAGCCGGTCAACGGCCAGGACTACATCGTCGTCGCCACCACGCGCCCCGAGACCATGCTCGGCGACACGGGCGTCGCCGTCTCCCCGAAGGACCCCGAGAAGGCCGCCTTTGTGGGTAAGACCGTCAAGCTCCCCATCGTCGACCGTGAGATCCCCATCTTTGAGGACTGGCATGTCGACGCCAACTTTGGCTCTGGCTTTGTCAAGGTCACCCCGGCCCACGACCCCAACGATTACGCCATGGGTCAGGCCCACGACCTGCCGCAGATCAACATCTTCGACGAGCATGCGGTGGTCGTTGAGGGTTACGGCGAGTTCACCGGCATGAACCGCGACGAGTGCCGCGAGGCCGTCATCAAGTGGTTTGAGGAGCACGACCTGCTCGATCACGTCGACGAACTCGATCACTCCGTCATGCACTGCTACCGTTGCGACTCCGCGCTGGAGCCGTGGCTTTCCGAGCAGTGGTTCGTGGCAGTCGACAAGCTCAAGGGGCCGGCGCTTGACGCCGTCAACTCCGGTAAGGTCACCTTCCACCCCGCGCGCTGGACGCAGACCTACACCACCTGGATGGAGAACCTCAAGGACTGGTGCATTTCGCGCCAGCTGTGGTGGGGCCACCGCATCCCCGTGTTCTACTGCGAGGACTGCGGCTGGGAGGACGCCCTTACCGAGGACACCGACGTGTGCCCCAAGTGCGGCGGCCATCACGTGCATCAGGACGAGAATGTGCTGGACACCTGGTTCAGCTCGCAGCTGTGGACCTTTGCCACGCAGGGCTGGCCGCAAAAGCCGGAGCTGCTCGAGGGCCATCACCCCACGACGGCGCTCGTCACCGCGCGCGACATCATCGCGCTGTGGGTTGCCCGCATGGTCATGAGCTCGCTGTACTTCCTGGACGAGGTGCCGTTTAAGGATGTCGTCATCTACCCGACGATTCTTGCCAAGGACGGCAGCCGCATGTCCAAGTCCAAGGGCAACGGCGTTGACCCTATGGATCTCATCGGTATGTACGGCGCCGATGCCATGCGCTTCAACCTGCTGACGCTCTGCACCAACAACCAGGACGTCAAGTTCGACGCGAACATCGACAAGAAGACCAAGAAGCTTATCGACAGTCCGCGCACCGAGCAGGCCAAGTCGTTTGTGACCAAGATTTGGAACGCCAGCCGCTTCCTGCTTATGAACATGGAGGGTTACACGCCCGGCGAGCCCGTCGTGGAGACGCCGGCCGACGCCTGGATGTTCAGCCGCCTGGCCAAGGCCGTGAAGATGGTCACCGAGGGCATCGAGAACTACACCTTTGGCGACATGGCCCGCGGCGTACAGCAGTTCTTCTGGAACGAGGTCTGCGACTGGTACGTCGAGGTCACCAAGGCCCGCCTGAAGGGCGAGGGCCGTCTGCAGGCGCAGCGCAACCTGATCTTTGTGCTCGATACCTCCATTCGCCTGATGCACCCGCTCATGCCGTTTGTCACCGAGGAGATCTGGGACAACATGCCGGCGAGCGTGCTCGACCTGGACGCCGAGGGCAACGTGGACCGCGCCGAGGCGCTCATGATCGCCAAGTGGCCCGAGCCCGCCGACTACGCCAAGTATGTCGACGAGCCCGCCGAGCGCGCGTTTGAGCTGTGCCGTACCGTCGTGTCCGCCGCTCGCGCCACCCGTTCGCGTTATCGCTTGAGCCCCAAGGCCGAGCTCGACGTGGTCGTTCGTGCCGGTGCCGAGGACATCGAGAAGCTCGAGAGCCTGCGCTCGACCATCGAGCCGCTGGCAAACACTGCCTCGCTGGTCATGGGTACCGATGTTGAGAAGCCTGCCGCGAGCATTGCCATGGTTGACAGCGGCGTCGAGGTCTTTGTGGTGCTCGAGGGCAAGGTTGACCTTTCGGCCGAGAAGGCGCGCCTGGAGAAGGAGATTGCCGCGGCCCAGAAGGAGCTCGCCGGCTGCGAGAAGACGCTCGCCAACGAGGGCTTTGTGGCTAAGGCTGCGCCCGCCGTGGTCCAGAAGAAGAGGGACCGTGCAGCTGAGCTCAAGGAGATCTTGGCGGCGCTGACTGCTCAGGTTGCTGACTTCTCGTAGGCGTAACTGGGGGACGCGGTTTGGGGCATTGCTCGCTACTGCGAACAGTCCTGCTCGCACGAAGGCCACATTAAGTGGCCTTCGGCTCGTGCGGAACTTGTATCGAGCAAAGCCCCAAACCGCTCCCATAGCGGTTACGGGGGCGTCCGTTGCCTGCCGGTTAGGGCCACTTGGTCGTGGTCTTGATCTCGCTGCAAAGCGGTGTTTGGCTGATATTTTGAATGGGAGGGGCTCGTTGTTGCTTACGGGCCTCTTTTTATGTTGAGGGGACTTTGGTTATGGCGAAGCGTTCTGGGTTGTATTCGGTGCCGTTTGAGGTTCCGGAGCTTTCTTTTGATGAGGCTGTTGCACTTGCGGCCGATACGGGCAAGATTGCGCGTTATTCCACACCGTTGCTCGAGACCGTCGTCGAGATGCTCGATGAGCTTGGTCGTCCTGACGAGTTCTATGATTGCGTCCAGATAGCCGGTACCAATGGAAAGACCTCGACGACGCGATTCTCGGCTGCCATTCTTCGCGGAGAGGGCCTTAAGACGGCGCTCTTTACGTCTCCTCATCTGGTGCGTTATCCCGAGCGTATGGAGATTGATGGAAAGGTCGTCTCAGACGAGGTCTTTGCCCATGGTGTCTCTGCGGCGTATGAGGCGGGTCGTCGTCTCAACGCACGTCGTGAGGCGGCGGGTGAGGAGCTCCGTTCTATTACGCCCTTCGATCTTTTGTCCGTGGCCGGTTTGACTATGTTTGCCGAGGCTTGCGTGGACGTGGCCGTGCTTGAGGTTGGCATGGGCGGACGATGGGATGCTACGAGTGCGACAGATCCCGTGGCTGTCGCCATTACGGGCATTGGACTCGACCATACGAAGGTCCTTGGCGACACGCTTGGGGCTATTGCGGGGGAGAAGGCTGCGGTTATCAAACCCGGGCGTTTGGTTGTTTTGGGCGAGGGTGCGCATGAGCCGAGCGTTCAATGTGTGATGGATGCCCGTTGCCGCGAATGCGGTGTTGTGCCGCTCGTGGTGAGCCATACGACGACCAAACTTCCGGCACACGTGGGCGATACGGTGGAGTTTAGCTGCACCACGCCGCGTGCAATCTATACATCGAGCATGGTCAAACCGGCCTATCAGCCGCAGAATGCCGCGTGCGCGATCATGCTGTGCGAGGGGTATTTGGGTCGCGAGCTCGACCATGAGGCGCTCGACGCTTCGCTTATGGGCTGCCCCACGCCGGGTCGCTTTGATGTGCTGGGAACCGATCCGCTCAAGCTGATCGACGCCTGCCATAACCCCCAGAGCTGCGAGAACTTTGTGAGCGCCCTGGACGAGATCGATCCGTGCGTGGAAAATCGCCCCACGCTGCTGTGCGCCGCGCTGGCTGACAAGGACGTGGCGGGCATCGTCGACGTGCTGATTCCGGCGTTCCCCCGTGTGGTCGTGACGCAGACCGATTCCGACCGCGCCCTACCGGCGGAGGAGCTCGCTGCCCTGGTGGATGCCAATAAGCTCGCGGGCGTGTACCCCAGCGTGTCCGAGGCCCTTGCAGCTTTCGAGGCCGCGGGCGAGTCCTTCGTAGCCGCCGGTACCATCACCCTAGCCGGCGAAGTAGCGGGGCTGCTACGCTAGCCCGCCCTGCTCCGTTAACCCATCCCCTCATCAGTTGCGGTGAAATAGTTCCTATTTTTGGGTTCTAGCAGCCCATCCAGGAACTATTCCACCGCAACTTCTAGGGGAGCTTTGGTTGCGTGCCTAGTCTAGACGGACTGGGTCGTGGGGGTAGGCGTTGAGAATCTCGACGCCGGACTCGGTGACCAGGGCAAGGTCTTCGATGCGGACGCCGGTGCGGCCGGGGAGGTAGATGCCCGGCTCGATGGAGAACGTCATGCCCGGCTCTACGACCTGCTCGTTAACAAGCGAGACATCGCCTGGCTCATGGTCCTGCAGACCGATCGAGTGTCCCAGACGGTGCGTAAAGTACTGCCCATAGCCCGCTTCCTCAATCACGTTGCGCGCGGCGCGGTCCAGGTCGCACATGCGCACGCCCGGTGCGATGAGCGCCTCGGCGGCTTCGTTGGCGCGGCGCACGATGTCGTAGATGCGTGCGGTCTCCTTGTCCGGCTCGCCCCAAAAGAACGTGCGCGTCATGTCCGAGCAGTAGTTTCGGTGGCGTCCGCCAATGTCGAACAGCACCACTTCGCCGCGCTTGAGTACGGTGTCGTCGGGCTCGTGGTGCGGGTCGCCGGCGTTGGCGCCAAAGCTCACGATGGGCGGAAAGCTAAAGCCCTCGCAGCCGTGCTTGCGATACAGGCCGAGCATCTGGTCGGCAATTTCGCACTCCGTCACGCCTTCGTATACGAGCTGCATGGCGTCGGCCATTACGGCGTCGTTAGCGGCCGAGGACGCGCGCATGAGCTCCTGCTCGGCGGCATCCTTGTGGGTGCGTGCGGCGGTGACGGCAAAGTCGCCCAGGAAGAACTCGCTCGCGGCATGGCGCTCCATGAGCGGCATCAAAAAGCCGGAGCGCATGACGGCGTCGATGCCGAGGGGCTTGGATGGATTGACCTCGCGAACGATGGCGTCGGCCACGACGTCGGTGTCGGTGTGATAGGCGACGCGGGCATTGTCATATTCCGGCAGCTGATGCAGCGCGTTGACCAAGATTACGGGCTCGCTACCGCGTGCGAGCAGCACACCACAAAAACGCTCGAGCATATCGGCATAAAATCCGGTCAGGTAATAAATCGACCACGGGTCGTTTACGAGCAGCTGTGCGCCGGGGTGCTGAGCCTCGAGCGCATCGAGCACGCGCGCCACACGCTGGTCATCGACATGTGCCATGAAACATCCTTTCGCTAGGGTGGCACCATAGTATCCCAAGCCCGGCAGCTAGGGACGTTCCTTTTATGCCGGCACTTTGGGACACTCCTTGGCATGGCCAGCCTAGCGAACGTTTGGGCAAAAGTAGCCATAAGAGGCCCGTCCCAAATGGGCTGGCTTCAAAACTATGGCGGATTACGGGGCTGGACCTGTATTACTTGACTATGGGAAAAATCGCGAAATTAAAACCGCAGGTAGACGGCTTATCAAAAATCGAAAATTGCCGGTATGGATGGGGGTCTCCGAATCAGCCCCGTAATCCGGCATAGTTTTGAATTGGCACTAAAGTAGGAACAAGCCAAATACCGATTCCAAGGATAGTTGCGGTGGAATAGTTCCTGGATGCTGGGGTTTGGTGGAAATCAGGAACTATTTCACCGCAATTGAGGAGGGGCGAGGTGGATGGCGGGGTAGCTAAAGAGCTCCATCCCAAATGAGCTACCTAGACAGGGTCGATGTCCATGCTGGCGATGAGGTTGATGCCCGTGTCGAGGAGGTCATCCAGAACGACGTCGCCCATGCGGATGGGGGCCTCGACGACCAGACCGCGGATGAGGTCCATCGCCTGGGCGTGGAGTGCCAGCGGGATGGCTTCGGCCGTGCGCACGGGTAGCAGCGCCTCGCCGCCGCCGGATAGGGCCACGGTTGTGGTGAGTACGCGCATGGGGCAGGTGAGCTCCTGATGCGCGAACTTATCGCCGCGGGGGCAGCTGTTGCCGGTCACGGAGCGCACCTCTACCACGGCGCCGTCTGCGTCACGCTCTACCTCTACGGTCAGGAGGCACTCGGATGGGCAGGTGGTGCAGTTGAACTGCAGCGTTTCGATCGCGTTTATGCTCATGGCCTTACGCCTCCTCAACGGGATCGACGGACAGGACAATCTCGCTAACACCCAGGTCGAGTACGCGCTGAATCACCTTTGCCGGCAGCGGGAAGCTTTCCATAACGCTCGGTTTGAACGGGCGGACCTTGCCAGCGAATAGTTCTTCGTCGCCTGCCAGAATGCGCACGCGGGCGGCGTCGACCGGTCGGCGCACGCGGAAGTTGAGTTTGGTGAGTGCCACAGCCGTAATGCGCCCCGGCAATGCGTAGCCCGCAATGCCGGCAGGGGAGACCGTGAGCTGGCAGCCCGGGCCCGCAGGGCCGGTTTCTACATTCGCTCCGTTCCCCAACGCATACGCCGCCGCAGCCGCACCGGCACGCTCGGACTCGGCCGTCACATTGTCGGCCAGATCGTGCACGTGCAGCACGTTGCCGCAGGCAAAGATGCCCGGCACGCCCGTTTGCAGACTCTGGTCCACCACGGCGCCGCGCGTGCGCGGGTCAAGCTCAACACCCGCGTCCACCGAAAGCTCGTTCTCGGGAATCAGGCCCACCGATAGCAGCAGCGTGTCGCACGGAACAACGCGCTCGGTCCCCGGAATAGGCGCCAGGCGCTCGTCGACCCGACTCACCTCGACAGCCTCCACGCGATCGTGTCCGATCACGCGCGTCACGGTGGTGGATAGGTGCAGCGGAATACCAAAGTCGTCCAGGCAGTTCTTGACGTTGCGGCGCAGGCCGTTGGCGTACGGCATGAGCTCGTACACGCCCTCGACCGAAATCCCCTCGAGTGTGCAACGGCGTGCCATGATAAGCCCGATGTCGCCCGAGCCCAAAATGACAGCGCGCGAGCCGGGCTTAAGGTTTTCGATATTGATGTATCGCTGCGCTAGGCCCGCCGTAAACACGCCGGCGGGACGGCTGCCGGGAATCTTGATCTCGCTGCGCGTGCGCTCACGGCATCCCATAGCAAGGACGACCGCGCGTCCGGTGAGCTGAAGCATGCCGGCAGGACTCATGAGCGTGACGGTGTGGACCGCGGCGTCTTCCGTGGACTCGCCCGAATCAATCCCAAGCACCATGCTGTCCAAGAACAGCGCAATGTCGGTCGCGCGCACCTGGTCGATAAAGCGCTGCGCGTACTCGGGGCCGGTGAGCTCCTGCTTAAAGTGCGAAAGGCCAAAACCGGGGTGGATGCACTGGCACAGGATGCCGCCCAGATGCTGCTCGCGCTCCACGATGGCCACGCGCGCGTCTGCCTTATGTGCGGCAAGTGCGGCCGCCATGCCGGCAGGTCCGCCGCCGATAACGACCACGTCGAACGCCTGCGTCGACACCGACGCTACGGCTCCTGCCTCCGCGCGTTCGTCGCGCATATCAAGCGTCGCCATCCTAGCGCACCCCCTTCAGCGGTCCCTCGACCAGCCAAGATCCGGCATCCTCCAACAGTACCTCGCTGGGCTCGCAGCCCAGCTCGCGGGCCAGAATCGCCACCATGCGGCTCTGGCAAAAGCCGCTCTGGCACCGACCCATGCCGGCGCGACAGCGGCGCTTGACGCCCTCGACCGAAACCGCGCCCGGGCGGCGTCGGATCGCGGCAACAATCTCGGCCTCGGGCACCGTCTCGCAGCGGCAGACGATCTGCCCCCACGCGGGGTCGGACTCGATGAGCTCTTCCTTGCGTGCAAGCGGCGCACGGTCGAAGTCGTCCGGCGCGCGGCGAATCGGGTTCCAATCGTCTCGTTCGCACAGGGTCACGCCGGCATCGCGCAGTACCTGCTCCATGCGCTCGGCAATGGCCGGCGCACTCGCCACGCCCGGCGACTGAATGCCCGCGGCCTGGAACAGGCCTGGCACTACGGCGGACTGCCCAATAAAGAAGTCGTTCGTTCCCTGAATGACCGGACGCCCGCCGGCAAACGCGCGCACCACGCGGCGCGTGTCCAGATCGGGCACCAGCTTGCGCGCGCCGCCAAGCAACGCGCTGACATCGCTCGCATAGGTCTGCGTGTCTCCGGGCTCGCGCTCGGCGGCCGTCGCGGTAATCACGGTGTTGCCGTGCACGGTACCCGTGACGATAACGCCCTTGGACACCGGCGTGGGTACGGGGTAGAGCGGCATGAGCGCACGAGGCTCCTTGTCCAGCACCACGATGTTGCCCTGGCGCCAGACCATCTGGAAGTCCTCGGCGCCCGCCATATGCGAGATGTCCGCGGCGCCGTTGCCCGCGGCGTTGATCAGGTAACGGCAACGCACGTCGCCGGCGGGCGTCAACAGCGTAAAGCGTGCTCGGACCTTGCCGTCGGCTGAAGCGTCCTCGTCGTGCGAGCCAGCAACCTCAATGGCCTCAACCGGTGCGGAGCGCATAAACGTCACGCCGTTGGCGACCGCGTTCTCCAGCGCGGCGATGGCCACTTCAAATGGGTCGACATAACCGGTTGAAGGGCACCACAACGCACACGTGGCCTGGGCACTCGCGCGCGGCTCCAGCTCATGGATGCGCTCGGGGTCGATAATCGACAGCTCGGGCACGCCGTTAGCAAGGCCATTCTGGCGCAGCTTCTCCAGGTGTGCGTGGTCCTCGTCGCTAAAGCCCAGTACCATCGAACCGGTTCGGCAAAACAAAAATCCTAACTCCTGGGACCAGGTGCCATACAGTTCGCAGCCGCGGGCGTTGACCTGCGCCTTTACGGTGCCTGGCGCCGGATCGTAGCCGGCGTGCACCAGGCCGCCGTTGGCCTTCGACGCGCCCAGCGCAATGTCGTTGGCCGCCTCGACCACACAAATGGACAAGTCATAGCGCGCGAGCTGCCGCGCGATGGCGCACCCGGTGATGCCCGCGCCCACAATTGCGATATCATACGTTTCCGTCACGGTGCCTCCCAGACGAGTTGACAGGCCGTCAATAGGACTATCCTACGGTCTGCACACCTCCAGTGCGGCGGCAATGCGGCGAACAGCCCCGCTGCATCCGCCAACGGCAGGCGAGGGGAGACTCGGGAGCATCGATGACCTTGTCTTCCGCCCCTGGTATCAGAGGTTTGTCTCGTTCTGTAACAGTGGGCAGAAGAACTGGGTTCCAGATGTTACGGATCGAGACGTTTGCCAGACGGCCCCTCCGTTTGTCTTGATCTGTAACAGCAAGAGGGGAAAATCGGTCCCATGTGTTACAGATCGAGATTTAAAGTCAGGGAGAGATTCTTCTGTCTCGATCTGTAACATCTGGGAGCGTTTTTGCGTAGTAACTGTTACAGATTGAGACATTCGGACCGGACGGTTTTCTTTGTCTCGATCTGTAACAACTAAACCCGGATTCCGCTCCCACCTGTTACAGATTGAGATGTTTGTGTCCGCACCAGCCCCGCCCCTAGCCGTGGTCCTATATAAACAAACCCCGTGGTAAACTTGGATGGACTGTAAATAATCCGAAAGGTACACCCCAATGTCCAAGTACATCTCCGAGCTCATGTCGCTGCAGCTTATGGGCGTCGTCTATGCCTTTGTTGGCTTTATCATCGCCCTGTATGTGCTGTCGGTCGTCTATGTGTTCATCGACGCTCGCCGCCGCGGCGCCAGCGCCTACGTGGCATGGGGCATCATCGCCCTCATCCCGTTTGTGGGCCTCATCGCCTATCTGGTTCTGCGTCCGCACTCCTACGCGGCCGACCGCGAGGAGCAGGAGCTGGACATGGCCCTGCGCGAGCGCCAGCTTGCCCAGTACGGCACCTGCCCGCAGTGCGGCGCCCCCATCGAGAAGGACTTTGTGGTCTGCCCCGTGTGCGACACCCAGGTTCGCAACGTGTGCCCCAGCTGCCATCGCCCGCTCGACGCGCACTGGAAGGTCTGCCCCTACTGCCGAACTCGCATCCAGTAACGCATCCATCGCCGGGCCGGTCGCAAGCCACGGGCACCGCGCGCCACACGCAAGCCGCACGCGCGCCCCACACCCCGCCGCGCACGATGAAGCATGCGTAGAAAATCGCCCGCCGTGCCATTAAGGTGCGGCGGGCGCTTGTATACCAAGGCAACCTGCCTATAATGATGCAAGTCAAAAACGCCGAGCGCATCGCACGCACTTGCATCAGGCATCCGAGAGGAGAAAACATACCCATGAAGGCACTCTACAATGACGGTTCGGTGGCCGAGCTCCCGCAGGACGAGGTCACGCACGTCATCCGCCACTCCGCCGCGCACATCATGGCGCAGGCCATCAAGCGCCTGTACCCCCAGGCCGACTTTGCCTACGGCCCCGCGACCGACAATGGCTTCTACTACGACGTCGACCTGCCCGAGGGCGTCAAGATCACCGAGGACGACTTCCCCGCGCTCGAGGCCGAGATGAAGAAGATCGTCAAGGAGAACCTCAAGTTCTCCGTGTACGAGAAGCCCCGCGCCGAGGCCATCGCCCTTATGGAGGAGCGCGGCGAGAAGTACAAGGTCGAGCACATCGGCGACCTGGACGACGACGCCCGCATCACCTTCTACCAGCAGGGCGACTACATCGACATGTGCGTCGGTCCCCACATCTGCTACACCAAGGCTCTGAAGGCCTTTAAGCTCACCGGCGTCTCGGGCGCCTACTGGAAGGGCGACAAGGACAACAAGATGCTCACCCGCATCAACGGCGTCGCCTTTGCCACCAAGGAAGAGCTCGACGAGCACATGCACATGCTGGAGGAGGCCAAGAAGCGCGACCACCGCAAGATCGGCCGCGAGATGGACCTCTTTATGATGCGCGACGAGGCCCCCGGCTTCCCGTTCTTCCTGCCCAACGGCATGATCCTTAAGAACACGCTGCTGGACTACTGGCGCGAGATCCACCACAAGGCCGGCTACGTTGAGATCTCCACGCCGCTCATCATGAACAAGCAGCTGTGGAAGACCTCGGGCCACTGGGACCACTACAAGGACAACATGTACTCCACCGTCATCGACGACGAAGAGTACTGCATTAAGCCCATGAACTGCCCTGGCGGCGTGCTGGTGTACGCCTCCAAGCCGCATTCCTATCGTGAGCTGCCCATCCGCGCCGGCGAGATTGGCCTGGTGCACCGCCACGAGCTGCGCGGCGCCCTGCACGGCCTGTTCCGCGTGCGCTGCTTTAACCAGGACGACGCCCACCTGTTTGTGCGTCCCGACCAGCTGACCGACGAGATCGTGGGCGTGGTCAACCTCATCGACTCCGTGTACCAGAAGTTTGGCTTTAAGTACCACGTTGAGCTTTCCACCCGCCCCGAGGACTCCATGGGTTCTGACGAGGATTGGGCGCGCGCCGAGGAGGGCCTGCGCACCGCTCTGGAGCAGCTGCACATGGATTACGAGGTCAACGAGGGTGACGGCGCCTTCTACGGCCCCAAGATCGACTTCCACCTGGAGGACTCGCTCGGCCGTACCTGGCAGTGCGGTACCGTGCAGCTCGACTTCCAGATGCCGCTCAACTTTGACCTGGAGTACGTGGACGCCGACGGCACCAAGAAGCGCCCCATCATGCTGCATCGCGTGTGCTTTGGCTCCATCGAGCGCTTCATCGGTATTCTGATCGAGCACTTTGCGGGCAAGTTCCCCACCTGGCTGGCTCCCGTGCAGGTCAAGGCACTTCCGGTTTCCGAGAAGAGCCGCGACTACGCCCACGAGGTGTGCGCCAAGCTGGAGGAGGCCGGCATTCGCGTGGTCTGCGACGACCGCGACGAGAAGATCGGCTACAAGATCCGCGAGGCCCGCAGCATCGACCGCGTGCCCTACATGCTCATCCTGGGCGAGAAGGAGGTCGAGGCCGGCAATATCTCCGTCCGCGATCGCACCAACGAGACCGTCCAGATGAGCGTCGATGAGTTTGTTGCCAAGGTGACCGAGGAGATCAAGACTCGCGCCTAAGGCAAGCAACACAACAATTAACAAAGGCGACCGTCCGCATAGGGCGGTCGCCTTTTTCATGCCGAAATAAGAAAAGCCGCTGGTTGAGCGGCTTTTTTTGTTGCACAAAAGGTACAGGTTTTTATAGAGGGTATGGAGATGTACCTACTAGCAGTACATTTTGCGTAATCTGGGCAAACGCTGATTAATTGCTCGTATAATGTCGTCTGTCGAAAGATACAAAAACCTGTACTTTTGCGACTGCGCCTAGCTGCGAGCGAGAAGCCTGTTCTAAACGCCCCTGCATTTGCGTGCATCGCAAAGCTAAAAGAGGGGGCGAGAACATGGAACAGACGGCACGGCGCCAAGAGCAGCTGCCAGGCGCATTTAACGGCGTCACCACCAACAGCCAGCATGGCCGCGTCCGCTGGTATCTGGTCCACACCCCCCAGGGAAAAGAGCGCGAGACCTGCGAAAAGGTCCGCTGCATTATCCCGCACGAGCTGATGCAGGACGCTTTTGTGATGCAAAAGGAGTTCTGGTTTAAGCGGGACGGCGCCTGGTCGCTTCAAACCAAACCCATGTACAAGGAATATTTCTTTGTCGCCACGCACGATGCTGCCGCGCTCGATAGGGCTTTGGCTCAGTTGAGCTTTGGCTGTCGAATCGCCGGCAGTAGGGAGCGGGCGTATATGCCCATGCCGGACGATGCGCAGGACTGGTACCGCAGTGTGCTGGACGACGACGGCGTGGTGCGCAACAGCGTTGCGCGCATAGAAGACGGCGTGTTGCACATAGATCAGGGTCCCTTGGTGGGGCAAGAGGCTCGCGTTAAGAAGATCGACCGTCATAAGCGCTGGTGCCTGGTAGACGTGGGCGAAGGTAACTCCGCATTTAGGGAGCTGCTACCGCTCGACGTTCCCAGCAAAACGTAAGGGAGACGTTGCACCAGCTATTCGTTCGCATTTTTGAATTTACCGATTGGGGGATCCCTGGGGAACGGGGACGTAAGTTTGACTGTGGCTGCTAAAGAAGTAACAGAGAGCAATGCGCCCCCGGGGGCGGCGCTGATTGCTCAGGCCATGGATCGACGTGAGGGCGCCGGTCGCTACAAGGCCATGCAATCCATCATGGACTGGGATCGCTCGCGCCTGGCCTACCGCGTCGTGAAACGCACCTTCGACATTGTGTTCAGCGGCTGCGTGCTGGCCGTCATCGCCGTACCCAGCCTGGTTCTGGCCGCTGCCATCCGCCTGGAGAGCGAGGGCAACCCGTTCTACAGCCAGATTCGCGTGGGCCAGACCTGCCACGACGGCACCCTGTCAACCTTCCGCATGTGGAAGTTCCGATCCATGTACAAGGACGCCGATGAGCGCCTCGCCGAGCTCAAGGAGCAAAACGAGATCGCCGGTGCCATGTTCAAGATGAGGGACGACCCGCGCGTAACGAAAATCGGCAAGTTCATCCGCAAGCACTCCATCGACGAGTTCCCGCAGTTCCTCAACGTGTTCCTGGGGCAGATGTCCGTCGTGGGCCCGCGCCCGCCGCTGCCGAATGAGGTTGCGGAGTACACCGACTACGACCTGCAGCGCCTGGCAGTGAAGCCTGGCATCACCGGCTGGTGGCAGGTGACCGACCGCAACGATACCGACTTTGACGGGATGGTCCGCCGTGATTTGGAGTACATCGCCAAGCGCGGCCTCATCACGGACTTGAAGATTGTTCTCCTCACGGTCGTTGAGGTCTTTACCGGTGGAGGTGCTTGCTAAATGACTGAACCGGTTAGGGTGGCTCAGGTTGTTGGCAAGATGGTTGGCGGCGGCGTCGAAGCTGTCGTTATGAATTACTATCGTCACATCGATCGCAGTAAAGTGCAGTTTGACTTTCTTGTTGATTCCGATTCGACGCTTGTTCCCCGTGACGAGATCGAATCGCTCGGTGGCAGGGTCTTTGAGATACCGCCCTATCAGCATATAGCTGAATACCAGCGAGAGCTTCAGCGTCTCTTTAAGCAAGAGGGCTGGAAGATTGTCCACAGTCACATCAACGCGCTTTCGGTCTTTCCTCTTCGTGCTGCGAAGAAGGCGGGTGTTTCTGTGCGGATTGCCCATAGTCACTCTACGAGCGGTAAGGGGGAGTATGCCAAGAATGCCCTGAAGGCCGTGCTGAAAACGCAATCGAATCGATATCCAACACACCGATTTGCATGTAGTCAATTTGCCGGTGAATGGCTTTTCGGTAAAGCTGCGCACTTCGAGGTCGTATACAACGCAATCGATTTGGATCGCTTTCGCTTCAATGCGGAGGCTCGTGCGCAAGCGCGAGCCGACCTGGGCCTCGTCGGCAACCAGTTTGCCATTGGACATGTGGGGCGCTTTACTGCCCAGAAGAACCATGCGTTTTTGATTGACGTTTTTGCTGAGGTCGCAAAGCGCCGCGACGATGCTGTCCTGCTGCTTGTCGGTACCGGCGAAGCCGGGGCCTCCGTAAAGGCCTTGGTGGACGAACGCGGTCTTACTGATCGCGTTAAGTTTCTGGGGCAGAGAAGCGATGTCAATCGCTTGTACCAGGCGTTTGATGCGTTCGTTCTGCCAAGCCTTTACGAAGGCCTGTGCCTCGTCGGCGTCGAGGCACAGGTGTCTGGCTTACCGTGCCTGCTGAGTGATGCGATTACGCGCGAAGTGGACGTAACGGGGGAATGCAAATTCTTGCCGATTGATAGTCCTGCCGTGTGGGCCGATGAAATCGATTCACTCTTGCCGTACTCGTATGAGGGTCGATTGTCTATCTCAAGTGGGCAATTCGCCGATTACAACATTGAGTTGCAAGGCGAGCGACTGACTTATAAATATCTAGATCTCTACTCAAGGAATTAGATGGCAAACAGTAACTTGGTATCGGTGATTGTGCCGGTATATAACGTTAAGCCTTATCTGCGGGAGTGCTTTGATAGCATTTGCCGTCAAAGCTATCGTAACATCGAGATTATTCTTGTCGATGACGGCTCGACTGATGGTTCTGGCGAGCTTTGTGATGTTCTTGCTGCAAGCGACGACCGTACCACCGTTTTGCATAAGGAAAATGGCGGTCTTTCCGACGCTCGTAATGCAGGGCTGCGTATTGCTCAGGGCGACTGGATTTCCTTCGTTGATAGCGACGACTACATTTCTCCTGTTTTTATCGAGGTTCTTTTTAACGCCTGCCGCGATACGGGATGTCAGATATCTGCTGTTCCATTTGGCAAGCCGTTCAATGATGGTGATGCTTGCCCTTTGGTGGAGTCTCTTGACCCCGTGGCGCCTGCGAAGGCACTGCCTTCGCCCGATGTCCAGCGTCTGATGTTATATCAGACGCTGGACACCGGTGCCCCGTGGCGCCTTTACGCAAAGGCGCCACTGGGCATTGACCCGTTCCCTAAGGGGCTGTATTACGAGGATCTCGCTAGCGTCTATAAGATTATTCACAAGGTTGATTCCGTTGCCGTTGTCGATTGCCGTGAGTTGTATGCATATCGCATGAGAAGTAACAGCATTATCAGGCAAGAATATCGACACATTAAAGGCGAGTCTGCATTGATAATTGCCGATCGGCTCTACCAGGATATTTGTAATTGGTATCCGGACCTAAGTAAAGCCGCCGCTTCGCGCTGCTTTTCTGTTTGTAGGATGGTTTACGCACAGATTCCGATGGCTGGGGTCTCTGAAAGCGACCTTAAAGACCGCGATGACCTTTGGAATAACTTATCTACATTTCGTTTGCCTGTTCTGAAGGATTTCGAAGCTAGAAAAAGAGAACGCTTGGCAGCATTTTTTGCCTGCTGCGGAAGAAGAATTTTTTCCGTATTTTGTTCTGCCTGTCGCTTATCTGGATTAATGCAATAACTAACTTGAAAGTAGCTTAAACAATGTTAGTTCTATCATTAATGACGTTATATTTTCTTTTGCTGCTTGCAATCTCTCAAGAGCTATCAAAAAGTGATTGGATGAATCCAGCATCAATTTGTAACGCCTCTTTCTTTATTTGCTCACTCGCTGAATTGTATAACTGCCTTGTCTTCGGTACTGAAGTCTCCCTCCATGGAGGATTACTTATTTGCTTCTTTGTTACCGTCTTTGATGTCGCATCGCTATTTTTCTTGCTTTATTTTAGACAGATGAAAGTGCAGCGAAGCAAACTTAATGCTAGTGTTGAATCGACGACTCTTGTAAGGATTCAAGTTCCGACATCTCTTGTTCTATTGGCTGTTGTCCTTGGGGTCGTTACTGCCGTTTTGTTTTTGAAAGATGTTCGATCAGCTGTTTCGGGTCCTGTTGCTGGGGACTGGAATTCTTTAATGAATTCTTACCGAACTGCATCTGCTTATAGCGGCGATGATCCTTCAGTCGGGCTTTCGTCTTTATCCAATATATGCTTTAAATTGCTTACCATTTTTTCGTTTGTATATCTAATTATTGGTTTTAACAATATTATTTGCGATGGATTTAGCATCAAAGATGCTCTCATGCTTCTCCCCGCTGCGTTTTATGCAATTTGTCAATTATTGAATGGCGTAAGGCTAGGTGCCATTGTTTTTGTCTGTTCATGCGTTTGCTGCATATGGATTTTACTATCGATTAACAGTGGGTGGACGATAAGAATAACCCTTGGGAAGTTTATCAAAATTGTATTCGCTCTTGTTTTTGCCTGTTTCTTATTTTGGGTTGCCTCTTGGTTTGTTGGACGAGAAGTTACTCTTGGACCATTGGATTATATTTGCAGCTACATTGGCTATTCATTTGTTTTATTTGATAAATTTCTTCAAAATCCTGGTGTTGCAAGCAAGTACTTTGGCTCGGAGACTTTCGTAGCACTATATTCTTCTTTTGGACGAAATTTTGGCTTTACTAATTTAGTTTCATCCGGTAACCATGAGTTTCGTTCTTGGGGTTCAATCGATCTCGGTAATGTATACACGGTATTTCGATTGTGGTATCACGATTTCGGTTTTGGCGGTACTGCGCTATTTAGCCTCTTAACTGGTCTTTTTTATTCAAACCTCTATGAGCATGCTCGCATGCTTCATGGTGGGTCCCCGCTGTCTATTTCGATGATTTCGTATACCTATCTTTCTTCGGGCATATTCTCCATGCCGCTTGTTGGAAAGCTCACCTCATCTCTCTTTACTCCAACGACTTGGTTTTTAGCCATCTCGTCTCTGTTCCTAAGTGAGTGGATAAAAAGATATCAGAAACGACAACCCCCTATGAATTAGTCCATTATCTAGAAAAGGTATCAGAATGAAAAAAGTTTCAATTATTACTCGTCATAACGTTCTCAACTACGGGTCTGTCCTCCAGGCTTATGCTACGCAAGAAGTTGTTAAAAACTTGGGGTACGATCCTGTTGTTGTTGACTATCGGAGATGCGCTGAGACCCTTGATTCTCTTGTGAAGCGTTATTCAGAAGGTAGGTCTCTGCCTCATCGCATCTATAGGAACACGGTTTGGCGTTTGCTGTACAGTGCAGGTGAGAAGCGTTTTAAGAGCATGAGAGAGCAGTATCTGACTCTTTCTCCGCATTGTGATGAAACAAGTATCGACGCCTTGCTGCCTAACACAGATATCTATTTGACTGGCAGCGATCAGGTCTGGAACGAACTTGGCGATGGCTCTCTAGATCCGGTATTCTTTTGGGACGGGCTTTCTAAGGTCGAGGGAAAGAAGGTCGTATCCTACGCCGCTAGTTTTGGACGTGGTGGCGTTGTAAAGGGGTATGAGTCGCAAATTGGTAACTGGCTCAAGCGCTACGATGCCATTTCCGTCCGCGAGGATTCAGGTAAGGATATCGTTGAGAGCTACGGTCTCAAAGCTGAGCAGGTTTTGGATCCGACCCTGCTTCTCAATCGCTCCGAGTGGAACAAGATTGCCAGTAAAAAGGCTCCCGTTGAAAAGCCCTACGCCCTCGTCTATAACCTCCATCCTGATTCAGATATGCTGCAGTACGTTAAAGATAAGACCGCTGGCTCCAATCTTGAGATTGTAAGTGTTTGCCCTACGTTTAGGAGAAGGGTAGGAAAACAGGTCGTTCTTCCGCCCCTGGAGGATTTCCTTGCGCTGTTTAGGGATGCATCTTGCGTATACACGGATTCATTCCACGGCACTGCTTTTTGTATCAATCTCGGCACCCCATTTGTTGAGATCTTTCCAAAGGCTAATGCCGCGCGAAATAAATCTGTTCTTAGACTCTTTGGCCTAGAGAATAGGGCCTGGGACACGTTCCAAGGCAATGCTTGGGACGACGATATCGATTGGCAGCATGTTGGCGAGGTTCTTGATGGGGAGCGCAACCGCAGCCTCTCCTGGCTTGATCGCGCGTTGAAGGAATAGATGAATGCAAAGTATCTGCGAAGACAAAATGTGTGCGGGCTGCATGGCATGTGTCGATGCCTGTCCTAAAGATGCAATCGCTGTTCTTGAAAGGCTCGAGTACTATACCCCCAGTATCGATCAAAGCAAATGCATTGATTGCGGTAGGTGCACAGCTGTATGTCAACAATGCAATCCGCCTCAAGGCTCTAAACCTAGTAAATGGTTGCAAGGATGGGATTCTAACTCGGAGAGCAGGGGAACCTCCTCATCGGGCGGCTTGGCGGCCGCGATTATCCGAGGGTTTATTTCTGCCGAAGGAGTAGTTTGCTCTTGCTGTTTCCGGGACGGTCAGTTTGGGTTTGAGTTTTCTAGCTCGATCGCGGATGCCGTTAAATATAAAGGATCTAAGTACGTTAAAAGCAATCCAATTGGCTCTTACGCTCGTATAAAAAAATTGCTGGTTGAGGGTAAAGAAGTCTTATTTGTAGGATTGCCTTGCCAGGTGGCCTCTCTTAAAAACTTTGTCGGCAACAAGCTTCTTTCGAATTTATATACGGTTGATTTGATTTGCCACGGTACTCCTTCGCCTGCGATTCTCCGTCAATTCCTGAGTGAGAATGGGATTGACATGAATCAGCTTGAGTCGATTGAGTTTCGTTCTAAAGGCAGCTTTCAGCTAAGGGAGAACGAGCGAACGATTGATTTGCCCGGTGTTTTGGATGGGTATACAGTAGCTTTCTTGGCGGGGCTGGACTATACGGAAAACTGTTATCACTGCAGGTATGCAAGCATTGAAAGAGTTTCTGATGTTACATTAGGCGATTCCTGGGGGACGAATCTTACCGAAGAAATGCGTCGGGGTGTCTCCCTGGTTTTAATCCAGAATCAAAAAGGACAGCGACTGATAGACCTTGCTGGTGCTGAGTTAATGACGGTTGATATCGAGACCGCCATTAAGAATAACGGTCAGTTGAGGAGTCCCTCCGAGAAGCCATCTGCGCGAGCGCGATTCTTCGAGGACCTTTCATGCGGTAGATCAATTACCGATGCGGTAAGAAGGTCTTTGCCCAAAAGGTATTTCAAACAATCGCTTAAACGTTTGCTAATTCGCATTGGTTTGCTCAAGCGCGGGGGGGGGTACGGAATTAAGGTCTCATTAGCACCTGATTCCAACCCCTTGCATTACATTAAAGGAAGCATTCAATGAAGATTCTTCTAATTGGTGAGGTCACAGGCAATACTGGACCTTCAAATGTACACAAGTCATTAGTGGAATATTGGCCTTCTTGCGATTCGATACGGCCGCTATATTCAAAAAGTAAAATCTCCAAGTTATATGAGGCTATTTCTGAGGGTCTTAAGAGCGATGTGATTGTCTCTTGCGGCGCTGGTTGGACGGATATCATTGCGCATCGGGTGCTTTCTGCCTTTGGTAAACCTGTCATTTGCTTTAATCATGGGTACGTCCCTTTTGAGAATGAGATCAACGGTCTCGGATATAGCGATAGAACTGTCAAGGCAATCATTAAGCATTTGCGTACTGCGGATTTGATCGTTGCGAATTCTTTCCTCCAGGAGAACTTTGTTAAGAAACAGCTGCCTGAATGCTCCGATAAGGTTAAGCACGTTTGCCTTGGGGTCAAAAGGTTTAAACAATGCGGCTTCGAAGGCCAACGTGAAAATATCGTTGCTGTTAGCGGGGGCACCCGTCCAATTAAGGCCAACGAAATAGTCGCGAAGGCCGTCTCGATTCTCAGAGATCGTGGTGTCGATTGCTCTTTAAGGGTGTACGGGCGACGGTACTCCGATAACTCTTCCTTAGATAATCTCATGACCTCGGCTGACGGTGAATATAGGGGCCAAGTTGCCTCCGATCAGTTTGTGAACGAGCTTCGAGAGTGCTCGGTATTCGTTATGAATTCTAGGCATGAGCCCTTTGGTCTCTCTGCCCTTGATGCGATTGAGGCCGGATGTTCGCTCCTTCTTTCGACTAACTGCGGAATTGCCGAAGTGATGTCGATTCAGGGATCCGATGTCGTGAAAAACTGCGAGGACCCGATCGAGGTTGCCGATAAGATCGAGGGATTGCTTCGAGCTCCTAACTCCAAGCGGCTGTTTGATTCCATCGATTTTGATGAATGTAGCTGGACCAAAACGGCCGAGACGCTACGAAATTACTGTGCGGAGGTATTAGGGTAAATGGCCGAAAGCAAGAAAGTGACCGTCTCCAAAAGAGATGTGATTTGGAATTATGTCGGCACGATCGCGTCTATGGGCAGTAACTTTTTGCTCTTGCCGCTACTCCTATCTTTTTTATCGAGTGCTCAAATCGGTCTCTGGTACGTGTTCGTAGCCATTTCGGGTTTTGCGCAGCTGCTTGAATTCGGTTTTACTTCTACCTTGTCCCGCAACATTCTTTATTGCCTGAGCGGGGCAAAGAAACTGACCAAACAAGGCTGCGACTATTCTTCTGTTGATGGAGAAGTTGACTGGCACTTGATGCGCGTCGTTCTTGATACGTCTAAAACGATATACGCTGTCTTGGGTCTCATCGCGTTATTTGTTGCGGCAACGTTGGGAACTTTTTACGTTTCTTATGTCACCGATTCTTTTTTAATTGAGGGTTCGTTGCCTGCATGGATTGTGTTTGTCGTTTCCATTTTCACTAACTTGTATTTTCTTTACTGTCTCACGTTTCTCCGTGGGCTTGGAGACGTTGCCGGTGAGAACAGGGCTAAAACGCTTGCCAGGATTGGGCAGCTTGCTATTACGGCGGTCCTTCTGTTTTGTGGCTTGAGCCTTCTCGCTGCCGCACTCGGCTTCTTGGCCTACAGCACTTTGCTGAGGTTATTTGCGATTAGGACATTTCGGAGCCATCATGACGTCGAAGAGGGGATTAAATCCGATGCCGCAGCTGTTGCTAAGGACGAAATGCTTGACGTTCTAAAGACGGTTTCGTTTGTGGCGTGGCGTGATGGTGTCGTATCTCTAGCCTGGTATGGCGCCACGCAGGCAACATCGCTGCTTTGCTCGGCTTTCCTAGGGCTTGAACAAACTGGTACGTATTCCGTCATGTTGCAGTTCGCGACGGCGATCCACCAGATTTCAAGCGCCTATTTACGTTCATGCTTTCCCACCTTCCAGTCTGCCTATGTCAGGGATGACAAGCAGACTCAGAAGGCGGTGGTCGAACGCGGAATTTCCTGCTATGTATGCATGTATATTGTCGCTACAGTTCTTGTAACGGCATGCCTGCCGATACTCACGCTTTTCAAGCATGATTTCATTTGCGATCCAGTTTTGTTCCTGGGTATTGCCCTCTATTACTTCCTGCTTAATCAGCACTCTCTGTTTTGCAACATTATTGTTAGCATGAACGAGATTCCGTACTTCAAAGCGTATTTGGTATCAACTGCTGCTGGAATCTGCGTAAGTTGCGTTTTATGTGGCGCCTTTAGCTGGGGAGCTTGGGGTCTTGTAGTTGGCCAGGCAATTCCACAGCTCTGCTACAACAATTGGCATTGGCCACAATATGTTTTAAAACGTACCGGGCTTGGATATGTGCAGGCTATACACAGCGGTCTTGATTGGTGGAAAAATAGAATGGTTGGGCAAAGAGCCTAATTGAAGCATGTGCCTTTGCATGGTGACACGTAATTTCTTTCGCAAACTGACATCCGCATGGCGAACACGGCCCGCGCCCCGTCATATGATTTCTAGCGGCTAAACAACAAATCATTGACGAAGGGATACGGGTCGTGTCTGCGAACATCGTATAAGTCGACGAGGAGTCGCTGCGCAAGGACATATAGAATCTGGTGAGAAAGACCGTCGAGGAGACGCCCAGCGCGCTGGTAGACGAAAATGTGTCTGATTTTGTCGGGGCCGGCCGGTTAGGTGCTGGGGCTTTGAAAGCCCCAGCACCTTTTGCTTTATGGAACGGCCATGACTATGTGACGTTGCCGCTTGTACTCTTTGCCGTGGGCAAACAAAGGTTATCGACAATATGATTTAGACATGCTGCTAAAGTTTTGTAACGCCACCTGAAGACCACCGTTGCGCTGGCATCCAATCAAGTGATTCTGATGTAAGAAATGCCCTGTCAAAACCAGCATCTGAATTGGAAACTGGCATAAAAGCGAGTGATTTTCTTCTTGCATGTATCTTTACTGTCACATGGCTCCAGAAGATTCGAGTAGGGGTGGTCCTATGTCATGTTTCTTGGGGCGTTGCGGAAGCACCTTGCGATAAGCTGTTTCGCCATGGGGCCGTCGGAGCGCTTCGACTATTTCGTTAGCGTCTTTTCCGAGGGCTCCCTGCGGCTTTTCTCCGATTTTCTTGATTCGGATATCTCGATGATGGCCATTCACTCCGCTAAAGGGCTCGAGTGGGATATTGTTTTCATTCCGGGCGATACGCGTTCCGATTGGCCTGGAGCGATTTGCTCTCGGTGCGAAAGTGCTGGTATGTGCTCGCGTTCTCCGCGTGGATGCCGGATTGTGGATGTGAAGAAAAAGCCAGACGGGCTTATTGAGGAAATGGACCTGCTGTACGTCGGTGTCACTCGCGCCCGCAAAGCGGTATATGTCTCTGCTTCGATGCAGCGCAGGACAAATTACGGGAACTATCAGGTTGCCTGCCCCTCTTGTTTTCGTCTCTTCCGGGCATTGAACCCGTAAGCTGGACGGCCATGGACGGGGAGGGGTGATTTGTGGCGGTATGGAGCGTGTTCGCTATTGGAGCGAGGTCTGGCCCCGGCTCTCGCTGTGGTTTCATGGAGTGTGCCCAAGCTGTTCTTTGACTAGAACGGGTTGGGCACTGGCGTCTTGGTGGGATGCGGTGTTTGTTAAATTGGGCACTGTTGAATATTGCGAAACGGTTGCGCGGCATTGCCGATCATTTGGCACCGTGGGTTTAGTAAACTGCTATAAAAGCAGTTTGAAGTGGGGTTCTCATGATCCGAGTTCGAAAGTTGAAGTTATCGAATCATCCGGTATTAGGTAATCTGGAGTTGGACTTTACCGACTCCTCAAATAAAGCCGTTGATACTGTCATCATCGCTGGAAATAACGGCATTGGTAAAAGCAGCTTAGTCGAGCTGCTCTATCAAATCATGGCACATAAGTATCACGATATGCCATGTTATGTTGATTCGATCGAAGTAGACTTTGACTCCAAAATACGAACATACGAGTTTTATGCCAAGGATATTAAGGGGCACGACTATCTCTATGTCAAAGATGGCTTAGGCCTCGATAATTGGGTGGGTTCGGATGAATTTGCCGAGATTTTTCCCACTTCCGCTATCTTTTCTGATGTCGATATTAATTTTAAGTCTGATCAAATAACTAGTGTAACAAGTCGTAATATTGATGAATCTGTTGAGAGTATTCGCTCGTCAAGTGATCTGCCCACTGAAATTAATCAACTTATTATTGATATTCAGGCTCTTGATGATGCTGATGTCGCTAGGGTTGCTAGGAACAATATGGAAACTGGGCTCTCGCGACTTCAAGTCCCTCAAAGGATGCCTAGGTTCACCAAAGCTTTTGATCTGATGTTTGACGACTTGAATTACGACCGTGTTGATAATCGCAACGGCCATAAAGAAATTCTCTTTAAAAAGAATGGCCATGACGTCCGTGTTGATCAACTGAGTTCTGGTGAAAAGCAGATTGTCTATCGTGGGTGCTTTATGCTGAAGGACTCGCATGCGCTCAGAGGTTCGTTTGTATTTATTGACGAGCCTGAAATTAGCCTTCATCCTTCATGGCAGGAGAAGATTCTTCACTTTTATAAATCGTTGTTTCAGGACGAAGACGGGAACCAAACTTCTCAAATCTTTTGCGTAACCCACTCGCCCTTTATTATTCATGATGAAAAAAGATACAACGACAAAGTAATTGTATTGGCCAGGAATGGATCTGGCGATGTGGTCGCACAGGCTAATCCAGAGTTTTACGGTCCTGGTACGGTTCAAGCGGTGAAGGATGCTTTTTCGGTTTCTTGGTTTGCGAACGAAGCCCCCACTGTTTATCTAGAGGGGCCTACCGATGAGCAGTATTTCAATAAAGCACTTTCTTTTGCCCATATTAATAACCACTTGCGATTTAAATGGATAGGAAAGAAGAGCTCTGATGGATCATGTGAATTCACGGGCGCACCATCGCTTAATAAAGCAGCCGCTTATTTGGATGCAAATCCTCCTTTGGTCTTCACTGCTTTCCTGTTCGATTGCGATCAAAAGATTAATGAGTGTTTAAGCAACAATGTGTTGCGAACGAAAATGAAAACTTACGACTCCAGAAAGCATTTTAAGAAGGGAATCGAAAATGCCCTAGTGCTGGATGACGATTTCGATACGTCGGTTTTTTATCAGGAAAAGCAAACCTTTGGAGATTATGGCGATAAAAAGGTGATCTCCGAATTTCAAAAGCAAGCTTTTTGTGACCATATTTGCTCTCTGCCAGAAGGGGAGCTCAAACCTATTTTGACGCATCTAATTGATGCCATTGAGCGTATTGATAAGCAAATCACGATTGCTAAAGAGCAGAAATAACTACAGACATAACATCGCGCACCGAACGCTTAATGTAATTCCCGTATGCACTGCATTAGCGATGAATTTAGGGTACTATACCGACAGTGATACAGTCGTCGTGGACTCTAAGTGAGGCGATGACAAAGAAGGGTCGTTGTTCGGAGGCTTCCGGCAACGGCCCTTTGATTTTAGGAGCTTGCTTTGGCAAAAGAACTTTAGACTTTTGCTCAACTAATTGAACTCCTAGAGGGCCGTGGGGTGGCGACTGATGCTTCTACGACAGATTGCCTGAGGCGTGAGAGTTATTATGCGGTCGTAAACGGCTACAAAGCTCCGTGAAAAACAGCAGCCTGCTTGTTAAGGCCAAAGTTTTGTAAGGGGGTTCCTTCCCAAGGGGGGGGCATCCCCTATGTTTATGGCATCTCGACTTGGGGGTCTCCGCTGAAAGACGCGCCCGTAGACAAGCTAAGGATATCAACTAGAATAAAGTCAATTGCGGTGGAAGCCTTCGGGCGACACCTGAAGAGGGTTGATGCGTCAGCCCTCTTTTTTGTTTGCATGTAAGATTCGGCCTGTCAAAACTTACATCCCAGTTGGGAAAAGGCGAAATTGCGGGTGTTTTTCTGCCAGCATGTAACTTTACTGATGCGTTGCTGCTCAGCCTTAATTCACTACGGTTTGTCGGTAAAGGATTGACTGGGACTGGGCTTTTCCTTACAGTTCCAACTGTGATGAGGCTTTGCGACGGTACGTCCGGCTTGGTCCGTGGAAACCGCCGAAAGGCGGTTTTTGCGTTTAAGGGCTGTTTTCCAGCGGCTTTCGTAGCGGGTATTCATGGTTCGCATGGACTCTGTTCACATTACTTTTCTCGTAATGGAGTATTTGATGAGAGTCTCCTATCTCTTGCCGTAATATAATTACGGCAAGAGATAGGAGACTCTCATGCTTAAGCGTTTTACTGTTGATGGCTATAGGAATTTTTCGACTCGGGTTTCATTTAATTTTGTTGCTTCTCGTGATTACCAGTTTGCAGAAAATAACGTTAAAAACGGAACCGTGAAAACCGCACTTTTGATCGGCAGAAATGCGTCTGGTAAATCGAATTTCGGTTCAGCTTTATTCGACATTACGCTCGGCTTTCCAGAGGCATTCGATTATTCTGACCAGGACGATCGTCTGTTTTTGAATGCTGATTGCGGACGAGGCACGGCACAGTTCACTTATGTCTTTGAATTTGACGGTCGCGAAATCAATTACAGCTATGAAAAGACTTCTCCCACTACTTGGCTTCACGAGAGCCTATCGATTGATAAGAGTCTCATTTTCGATTTCAATAATGCACGCGGCGTTTTCATAGAGAACCACCTTGAACGAATCGGTGCAGCTGGGATCAATTTTGAATTCTCCGATACTTCGTTGAGTCTTCTTTCTTATATAACGAGCAGTCTTCCGACTAATGTCTTAGGCGTCTTGGCGGAGTTGCGACGATTTGTCTCGCGCATGAGGCTGATTCGCATGGACGTTTTTCGATTAAAAGGGTTTGAAACAAGAAAGGTAATCGACAAGATCATACGCGAGAACAAAGTTGCGGAATTTGAGTCATTTATTCGTAATTTTGGAGTCGATGAGTCTCTGATCGTTATTAAAGAGTCCGACGGCTCGCCTGTTCTGTATTTCAATCACCCTATTCGATGCATCCCGTTTGTCGAGGCATGTTCTAGCGGTACAAGAACCCTGGTTAAGTTGTTCTCTGAGCTTGAGCTTAACGAGTCGGCCAGTTTTTTGTTCATAGATGAGTTTGACGCTTTTTGTCACTTTGAGATGGCAGAGAGCCTTTTGAAGTTCTTTGCTTCAAAGGCATCGTGTCAGATACTGTGCTCGACCCACAATACCTCGCTTGTTAAGAATGGCGTAATGAGGCCTGACTGCGTTTATCAAATCTCTGCAAAAGGGGGCATTCGAACTTTGGCTGATTCCACCGATCGCGAGTTGAGGCTTGGCAACAACATTGAGAAGCTCCTCCGTGCCGGAGAGTTTGACTAGTCATGTACAGCTCATCCGAAAAGAACGTCTTACTTATTGTTGAAGGTGCTAAGCGCGAGCCTCAGTTGATGGAGCGATTGTTTGAATCATTTGGCCTTGCAGACAATCATCAAATTGTTCGGGTCAAGATTAACGTTCACGACTTTCTAAATAAGCTCTTTCAAGAATACGGGTGCGATTTTGAGGCCGTTGATCTTAAGCCCTTTGTTGCCGAGCTTCTTCCGGATAAAGATGAAGCGGCTCAGCTTCTCGAATCCAGTTTTACAGATACCTTGCTCATATTTGACTTAGATCCTCAGGACAATCGGCTCAATTTTAAGCGGCTCGAGCTAATGCAAGACTATTACTGCGATAGCACTGATATGGGTCAGCTATATTTAAGCTATCCATCGGTTGAAGCATATCGTGATTTTGATCCCTTGCAGTATTTCTCTCTGGATGATGCCCTTGTTCCTTCAGATGTGATTTTTGGTCAGCGATCTTACAAGGACTGGGTTGCCAGGAGAGGAGGTTCGCTTGCGGACATTGGGCGTATTGATGGTTTTACATTTGCTTGCATTATTGCCGTCCATGCCCTGAGGTCGCTTTTGCTAACTAATGAGCAGGTGGCGCAAAATGCAAACGAGTGGATGGCTGACTTGGCTGCGGCTGTGGCGGACATCAATCATTCTGAGCTTCTGCTCAATGAGATTGATCGTCTGAACAATGATTCATTTTGCGCATGCTGCACCTGCCTTTTCTTTATTGCGAATTGGCCTAAGCGACTTAACGACGTTATGAACAAGGCGATTAAGAGGGGTTTGGGTATTCGTTTGTTCTAAAGAGTCCCCTTCGCCATTTATCTCCGGAAGTGCGGGGAAAATCGAAACTCGCCGAGCATAGCCCGATTTTAGGTAACAAAACCGCAGGTCGCGGAAGTCTAAATAGGGGCCTGGTCGGCAGTTCTCGGATTTTCACCGCACTTCCGGATTAGGCGCGCATTTAGCACTTTCGATGTCCCCACATCCTCTAAAAAAGTTCTTAAAACAGCCTTAAAGGCGCTCCAGCTCGCGTTGACAGCGTAAAATACGCATGTTTGACTATGACAAAAGTGGATTTTAGGGGAGGGGTGCGCCATGGAAGTGCTGGTTGTTGGCAACACCGCATATGTTGACGATGACTTTTGTGCCAAGGCGTTCCCCGGGGACCATGTCCAGGTTGTCGCCGCGCAGGACACGCGTCGCGACGAGTCGTCGCCCCATGCCTCGTGGAAAGAGCTTCTGCAGCACTTGGATCAGGCCTACGAGTTCGACCGCGTGGTCTACCTGTCTAATTACCTTACCCCGCATATCGATAGCGTGGGCGATATCGAGCTGCTGCGTTCGGTCTTTCGCGCCTGCATGGGTCGCCGGATCCAGCTGTTGTATATAGCGGGGCCCGCAGGTGCCGAGGGTGCCGCCGATGCCGCGGGGCGAACGGGCAAGGGCATTATCGCGCACGCAGCCAACGACCTGTGCCGCTACTACGCTGCTCGCGATGGCGTTCAGACCAAGATCCTGCGCGTGCCCTTCCTGTACACTGCCTCCGCCGCGCTGGAAGATCCGTTTTTGGTGCCGTTGTTCGATGCGTGCTCAACTGGATCGGTCGCTCTGCAGGGCGCGCAGGATGCGGCGTTTCCCCTGCTGTGTGCCGAGGAGCTTGCGGTGCTGGTGCGCCGTATCTTCGACAGCTGGGATGGTAACTTTGAGACGCTCGACGTTGCCGATGCCTTCCATCACACGGCGGGTGAAGTGGGCGAGGCTCTTCAGGCGCTGTTCCCAGGGCTTTCAGCTGCCTATGGCGATTCTGCCGGCTACAACCTGCCCGCCAACGACGTCGCTCGCGTGCGCTATGGCTGGTTTCAGCGCTACGACTTGCTGCGCGATCTTTCGACCATTCAAGCGCGTTGGGATGCTGGCCGCGCAAAGAAAGTCAACCCCTTGCGCGCCGCCATCGACCGCATCCAAATGCGCGCGCTGCCTATTAAATGCCTGGAGACGGGCGTTGCCTGGGTCCTGTTCGAGGTGCTGGAGCATCTGTTCTCCCAATCTGCCCAGCTCAACGTGCTCGATTATCGCCTACTCTACGTGGTGCTGATCGGCACGCTGTATGGCCTGGACTTTGGCTTGGTCGCGGCGCTGCTGGCTTCGGTGGGCTTGGCAGCGAGCTACTTTACTCAGTACGGCTATCCCTTCCAGGGTCTCTTTTACGAGCCGTCTAACTGGCTGCCGTTTATTGCGTACTTTGTTGTGGGTGCCGTGTGCGGCTATGTGCAGCTGCGCAACAGCGAAGCCATTAGGGCGGAGCGCGATCAAAACGAGCTCGTGCGTAATCGCAATACGTTCCTCACACAGCTTTACCACGACGCGATCGAGGACAAGCGCGCGTACAGGCGCCAGATTGTGGGTCGCCACGACAGCTTTGGCAAGATCTTTGCCGTGACGCAGGAGCTCGACGTGCTCAACCCACGCGACATCTATCGCAAGTGCTGCGAGCTTTTGGGCGAGATCCTCGAGAACGATTCGGTGGCGATTTACCATGTTTCGGGAGGGGCATTTGCTCGCCTGGTGGCAGCAAGTCCCGCGATTGCCGAAGATGCCGCACGTTCGCTCACGCTTGAGCAGTTTGCCCCTCTTTTGGGCGACGGGGGTCGTTCGAACCTGTGGGTGAACCGCGAGCTGACGCCGGGGCTTCCCATGTTTGGATACGCGATCGAGCGCGACGGGGCACCCGCCGTGTTGATCTTTGTGCGTCGTGCGGCCGAAAACCAAATGACCCTTTATTATCAAAACCTGTTCCGCATCTTGTGCGGCCTGGTCGAAAGCGCGTTGGGCCGTGCCTTTGACTATGAGGCGGTGGCGCAGGATAAACGCTGCGTTGACGGCACGTGCGTGCTCAAGCAGGCTGCCTTTGGCCAAGAGCTTGCGGCGGCGCAGGCGCTGGCAGATAGCAAGATGGGAAGTTTTTTGCTCCTGCGCGTGGTACCGGGCATGGAGCCTGTCGGCGAGCTTGCGGGCGCAATTGGGTCGGCAATCCGCGAGAGCGACGCGGCGGGCTTGGTCGACGGCGACGTGCTCTACCTGCTTATGCGCCAGGCAAAGGCGTGCGATCTGCCCATTATCCGCGAGCGCCTGAGCGCAAAGCATATTGCGGTGGAGCCCGTCGACGGCGAGGACATCGTGGCGCTGTTGCAGCACATCTCATACACCGGTGACGGTGAGGGGGGTGCCGCTTGATCTCGCTTGTCGTTGCTGCCGTCTTGCTGCTGATTCATGCGCTGGTTTGCCTGATGCTGTGGACGCTTATGAAGCTGGGCCTGCTGCCGGTGCGCGGGCACATGCTGGCTGTGATAGTGCTGGTGCCGCTGTGGGGCCCGTTGCTGGTGGTTCTGCTATCGGTCCGTAGCGCGGTGTTTGGCGAGGGGCTGAAAGAGTCTGCGCTGGAGTCGCTGCGCTTCAACGACGACCTGCATCGCAGTATGTCGGTACCGAGTGGTGAGGACGATGCAGTCGTAGTGCCGCTCGAGGAGGCGCTCATCGTCAATGACCCGGCATACCGGCGCCGCCTAATGCTCTCCATGCTCACCGAGGAGCCCGACGCGTACCTGGCGCAGCTGCAGGCGGCTAAGCTTAACGACGACGTTGAGGTGGCGCACTATGCCGCGACGGCGGTGGCGCAGATCTCCAAGGAGTCCGACCTTAAACTGCAGCAGCTGGAGCGCGCCTTTAAGACGGACCCGAGCGCGCAAAACCTCATCGAATACTGTGATTTTCTTGGTGAATACTTAGGCTCGGGCTTGGCCGAGGGGCGCGTGGCTCAGATTCAGCGCCAACAGTACGCGCGCCTGCTTGCGCGTCGCTGCGAGCGCGAGGATACCCTTGAGCTGCGCATTCGATACGCGACGGCGCTGGCCGATGTCGGACAGATCGACGAGGCGCAGGCCGTGACCGACCAGCTGGTGCTCGACGTGCCCGAGGAGCAGGAGGTTTGGATGCTTTGCCTGCGCCTAGCCGTGATGCGCCGCGACGGTGACGAGGTCCACCGTGTGATCGATGCGATCGACAATCAACATGTGTATTTGAGTGCCGCCAACCGCGAACAGTTGGCGTTTTGGCGCGACGGGGAGGAGGCCAGATGAGCGTGGCACAACATATCCGCGACCGCGCAGGCCGCTTTCGTTGGATGGGGCTGCTCGTAGTGTGGGCTGTTTTTATCGTCATGGCCGCCGTGCTGCTGATCGAACGCGCCGGCGTGCAGTACAGCGCTGGACAGCACAAGCTGGGCATGCTCGCCGCCAACGACGCGGTGCCGGCCTCCTCGGCAATCTTTGGCCAAAAGCCCACGTGCCTTGTCATTACCGATTCCGATCAAGCTGGCGTCGAGGACGTAAAGGAACAGTTCGACCAGATCCTGCTCGACATGAAGATCGCGCACCGCGACGTGGACCTTGCCCTGGATGGTGCGGATGCCATTCCCTCGCTGACCTCCTTCGATCGCGTGATTTTGCTCATGCCGTCGCTCGATGGGCTCGGTACGCACCTGAGCGACATTATGAGTTGGGTGAGTGCCGGCGGTTCGCTTATGCTCGCCATGCCGCCGGATAACTCGAGCTATCTGCAAGTGATTGCCTCCAAGCTTGGCATTGAATCGGCCGGATATGACTATGTAAAAGCCGAAAGTATTGTGCCGAGCGAGGACTTTATGCTGGGCGGGGGAGAGCGCTACGAGCTCTCGGACCCCTTTGATTCGTCGCTTTCGGTATCGCTGCGCGAGACGGCTCGTGTGTGGGCTATGACCGGCGATGCGGGCGCCCCGCTCATTTGGTCGAATGACTGCGGTAGCGGGCGCACCGTGATATGCAATATCGGTATCTATGACAAGGTCATGCGTGGCTTTTACGCCGCGGCGATCAGTCTGCTGGGTGATGCCACGGCCTATCCGGTCATCAACAGCGCCGTGTTCTATTTGGACGACTTTCCTAGCCCCGTGCCCTCGGGCGATGGTACTTATATCAAGCGTGACTACGGCCTTTCCATTGCGGATTTTTACACCAAGGTCTGGTGGCCCGATCTGCAAAAGCTCGCGCAAAAATATGGCATTCGCTATACCGGCGTGATGATCGAAAACTACGAGGACGCGGTCAACCAGACCGAGCCCGCGCGCCAACCCGATACCACGCAGTTTCGATATTTTGGCGGCATGCTGCTGCAGATGGGCGGCGAGCTGGGCTTTCACGGCTACAACCATCAGCCGCTTGCGCTCTGGGACACCGACTATGGTACGTTGTACGTCTACAAGACCTGGAAGAACAAAGAGACGCTCGTCGCTTCGCTCAACGAACTTATCGCGTTTCAGGACGAGGTCCTGCCCAATGCTCATGGCTCGGTTTACGTGCCGCCGTCGAATATCCTTTCGGCCCGCGCGCGCCAGCTTATCGGTACCGATGTTCCGCGCATTAAGACTATTGCCAGTACGTATTTTGAGGACGGCACCGACCTGCCGTACGTGCAGGAGTTTGGCGTGGCGAGCGATGGCATTGTGGAGCAGCCACGTATTGTTTCGGGCGGCATGGTCGACGATTCCTATATGCGCCTGGCAGCCGTGTCCGAGCTCAACATGCACTACGTGAGCACGCACTTTATGCACCCGGACGACCTTCTCGATCCGGATCGCGGCGCCAAAGAGGGCTGGGAGGTCTACAAGGGCGGCCTGACCGACTACCTTGGCTGGCTTACCAAGTCGGCACCCGATCTGCGGCACCAGACGGCGTCGGAGTGCTCCGGTGCCATCCAGCGCTTTTCGTCCGTGACGGTGAGCGTGGATACCAGTGCGGATGCCTGGACGCTCAGCCTGGGCAATTTTCACGACGAGGCGTGGCTCATGTTCCGCGCCAATAATGGCGAGCCGGGTGCGGTGACGGGTGGCGAACTGACGCACCTTACGGGCAATCTGTATCTGCTCAAGGCAAATGATAAGACCGTGACGATCGAGCGCAAGGAGGGTGGCGATAAATGAGAATCTGCTTGGTACTCGAGGGTTGCTACCCCTATGTGCACGGCGGCGTATCTACCTGGATGCATGGCTATATCCAGGCCATGCCCGAGCATGAGTTTGTGCTATGGGTGATCGGCGCACATGCTGCCGACCGTGGCAAGTTTGTCTACGAGCTGCCCGGCAACGTGGTCGAGGTGCACGAGGTGTTCCTGGACGATGCCCTGCGGCTTTCGGGCGAGCAACACGAAGCCAGTTTTAACGACCGTGAGCGCGAGGCGCTACGCCGTCTGGTGTCGCTCTCCAATCCGGATTGGGACGTGTTATTCGATATCTTCCACCGCCGTCGCGTGCATCCGCTCTCGTTTTTGCAGAGCCGTACGTTTATGGATATCTTTCGCGACGTGTGCCTGGCCGAGTATCCCTACACGCCCTTTGCCGATGCATTCCACACCATGCGCTCCATGTTGCTGCCCGTGCTCTACCTGTTGGGCAGCGAGGTGCCGGTGGCCGATGTGTACCATGCCATCTCGACCGGCTACGGTGGCCTGCTCGCCTGCCTGGGCTCAAGCGTTCACCATGCGCCGGTGCTGCTGACCGAGCATGGCATCTATACCCGCGAGCGCGAGGAAGAGATCATTCGCGCCGATTGGGTGGTGCCGTCCTTTAAGGACCGCTGGATTCGCTTTTTCTACCTGCTTTCGGAGGAGATCTACCGCCGCGCCTTCCGCGTGACGAGTTTGTTCCATAACGCCCGCAAGACGCAGATTGATATGGGCTGCGATGCGGACAAATGCCTGGTCATCCCCAACGGCATCCAGTTCGATCGCTTTAAGGATATTCCCTTAAAGACCGATGACGGCTGGGTGGACATTGGCGCGGTGGTGCGCCTGGCGCCCATCAAGGACGTCAAGACTATGATCTATGCCTTCTTTGAGCTGCACGAGCGCCTGCCCAAGGTGCGCCTGCACATCATGGGCGGCGTGGACGACGAGGAGTACGGCGCCGAGTGCCACGCGCTGGTCGAAACCCTGGGCGTGCGCGACCTGATCTTTACCGGCCGCGTCAACGTGGTCGAGTACATGGAAAAGCTCGACTTTACCATTTTACGAGCATCTCCGAGGGCCAGCCGCTCAGCGTGCTGGAGTCGCTTGCAGCGCGCCGTCCCTGCGTGACGACCGAGGTGGGCTGCTGTCGCGAGCTGCTCGAAGGCGCCCCGGGCGACGACTTTGGCGTGGCGGGTTTTGTGACGCCGCCTATGTATCGCAAGGGCTTGGCCGATGCCATGGAACGCATGTGCACAAGCCGCGCTCGTCGCATTGAGATGGGGGAGCGCGGGCAGCGTCGCGTTGCCACGTACTTCTTGCACGAGCAGATGCTCGCCAACTATCGCGCGCTATACGATGAGACGGCGCGTGCGTTTGACCTGTCCAGAGAGGGGGAGTAGCCGGTGGCCGGAATCGGTTTTGAGCTCAAGCGCCTGTTTAGGCGCAAGGGTCTGTTTGCCACGATGCGCGCCTATGGCTACGCCGGCATTGTGTGTACGGGCCCCATGCTGCTGGGCGTGCTGCTCCAGGTGGGTATCTTGGTGCTGTGCGGTCTGTGGGGTGTGGGCCGTGCCAACCAAGATCTGCTGGTGTGCATGGTGACCTATACGCTGCTGGCGTCGCTCACGCTCGCGAGTTTTTTCTCTATGCCGGTCACGCGCTTTTTGGCCGATATGCTTTTTGCCGAGCGCGAGGATGAGATCCTACCTTCGTTTTGGGGCTCCAACGCCATTATGCTCGTTGCGGGCACGGTGCTCTACGGCGTCTTTTTGCTGTTCTCGGGCGCCACGCTGCTGCAGGGGCTGCTGTGCCTGTGGCTGTTCAACATTATGATCGTTAACTGGAACGGCATGAGTTACCTCACGGCCATCAAGGATTACCGCGGCATCCTTTGCAGCTTTGCGGCCGCCATTGGCGTGGCGTGCCTGTGCGCCCTGGCCGTGCTGGCGCTGGGACTGCCGCCGGTCGAGGGCCTGTTGGCGTCAATTGCTCTGGGCTACGGCGTCATGCTCGCCTGGGACGTGGTGCTGCTGTACCGGTATTTTCCTCAGAGCGACCGCAGCTCCTGGTCCTTTTTGCGGTGGCTCGATCAGTTTATGCCGCTGGCGCTCACGGGTCTGTTAACCAATCTGGGACTCTTTGCGCACCTGGTAATTATTTGGGCTGGTCCCATTGGCGTGCAGGTCAAGGGCTTGTTTTATGGTGCGCCCTACTACGATGTGCCGGCGCTCATCGCGTTTTTGACGATCCTGGTCACGACCGTCAACTTTGTGGTTTCGGTCGAGGTCAACTTCTATCCGCGCTACCGCGACTACTATAGCCTGTTCAACGACGGTGGCGTGGTGGGCGACATTGTGGTGGCCGAGGAGGAGATGCTCTCCACGCTTAACAGCGAACTGCGCTTTTGTGCGCTCAAACAGCTGTTTGTGACCGCTGCGGTCATTTCGCTCGAGACCACGGTGCTCTCGGCCCTACCGTTGGGCTTTAACAACCTGATGCACGGGTATTTTCGTACACTGTGCGTGGGCTATGGCCTGTATGCCGTGGGCAATACGGTGATGCTCATCTTGCTGTACTTTACCGACTACAAAGGCGCCGTGCTGGCGTCCGGGCTGTTTGCGGGCGTTGCCGGGCTGGCGACCGCCGTGTCGTTGCTTTTCCCGCAGCAGTTTTACGGCTTTGGCTTTTTGTTGGGTGCGGCGGTGTTTTTTATCGTGGCGCTGCTGCGGCTCGATACCTATACCGCCAACTTGCCGTATCGTATCCTGAGCCAGCAGCCTATTGTGGCTACTGACAAGACGGGCTGGTTTACCGAACTTGGCCGGGTGCTCGACCGTGTTGAGCAACGCTACGAGGACAAGCGCGTGGGCGGTGAGCCGCGCAGTGCGTTTGAACGTATGGTGGTTCGCCTGTACCAAAAACATTGGGGAGGTTCTGATGATCGATAAGTTGATGTCTCGCCGCTGCTTGATCGAGGCGGCTGCCGGCGCGCTGTTGCTTTCGGGCTGCTCGGTGCAGGAAGACTCCTCGACCAAAAAGGTCAAAAAGCAGGACAAGATTAAAAAGGCCGAGGCCTCGAATGAGGCCAAGCACCTGCGCGACAAGGACGAGCTCTACGAGGTCTACGATGACTCGGGTATTGTGACCATGTACTTGACGGTCTCACGCGGCAACAGCTCCGAGAACACCGACCACAGCTGGGCCGAGATCAATACGTACTCGGTGTATGACTACGCCGACATGGGCGTGACGCGCTATCAGGTAATGGGGCTTTTGCAGGCGGGCGACGAAGACGGCCCGGTGGCCGGCGAGGTTGGCTATGGCGAGGAAGCGCCCAATGCTACCGTACAGGTGCGTGGCCAGACGTCGAGCGGTTATACGCAGAAGAATTACAAGGTGGAGCTCAAAAAAGGAAAAGGTACCTGGCGCCAGCAGCGTGCGATTGCGCTCAACAAGCACATGGGCGAGGGTATGCGTTTTCGCAACAAGATGGCCTATGACCTTATCCGCGGGATTCCCCAGATGATGGGCCTGCGCACGCAGTTTGTGCATCTGTGGGTGTGCGACCAGACCGAAAAGTCCAACGATACCTTTGAGGACTACGGCCTGTTTACGCAGGTGGAGCAGCTCAACAAGACGGCGCTTAAGGCACATGGCCTGGATAAGAGCGGGCACCTGTACAAGGTGAACAGCTTTGATTTCCATCGCTACGAGGACACCATTAAGCTTGCCGATGATCCCGACTACAACCAGGCAAGCTTTGAAGGCATGCTCGAGATTAAGGGCGATACGGACCACAGCAAGCTCATCGAGATGCTCGATGCGCTCAACGACGAATCGCAAAAGATCGATGGTGTGCTCGATACCTACTTTGATACCGAGAATTTGGTCTATTGGCTGGCGTTTCAGATCCTGACGGGCAACTGCGATACGCAGAACCGCAACTGCTATCTGTACAGCCCGCTTAACTCCAAGGTCTGGTACATCTTGGATTGGGATAACGACGGCATGCTGCGTAAGCTTGAGCTGAGCCTGACGGGGTTCTCGGATTATGCGAGCTGGGAGCGCGGCGTAAGCAACTACTGGGGCAACGTGCTATTCAATCGTGCGCTGCGCAGCAAGGCGTTCCGCGGTGAGCTCGATCGCGCCGTCAAGGACCTGCGTACGTATTTGACCGAGACGCGCCTGACCAAGATGATCAAGCATTATCGCGAGGTTACCGAATCGCTAGTCTTTGCTTCGCCCGATATCGATAATCTGCCTGTCACCAAGGATCAATACGAGCAGATCGCTGCGGCGATTCCGGCCGAGATCGAAGAGAACTATAAGAGCTTCCGCGAGAGCTATAAAAAGCCCATGCCGTTCTACATCGGTGTGCCGCAGATCGATAACGGCAAGCTGCGCATTAACTGGGATGCTTCGTACGATTTCCAAGCTCGTGACATTCGCTACACCGTGGAGCTGGCGCGCGATTACGCCATCAAGGACGTGCTTTTTAAGGCCGAGGACGTGCTGCTTCCCGAGGTGACCTGCGATGCGCCCGATACCGGCCAGTATTTTGTGCGCGTGCGTGCCACCAATTCTGACGGCTATACGCAAGATGCGTTTGACTACTATGTGACCGACGACGGCAAGCACTACGGCATGAAGTGTTTTTACGTGCAAGACGGCGGTAAGGTCGTGGAGGACACGTATGAGGAGGGCTAGCGCGCTGCTTGAGCGCTTGGCGGCTCCGCCTGCGCGTGCAACGCAGGAGCGTTACCGCCACGAGCTAAAATATCTCATTAACGAGGGCGAGCACGCCGCGCTTGCCTGTCGCATGGCGCCGGTTTTTAAACTGGACAAGCATGCGCGGGCGGGCGGTTACACCATTCGCAGCCTGTATTTTGACGACTACTGCAACTCGGCCTACGAGGAAAAAGACGCCGGCATTCTCATGCGCAAAAAGTATCGCGTACGCATTTATAACGGCAGCGACAAGGTGATTAAACTCGAGCGCAAAAAGAAGTACGGCAGCTGGATCTACAAGGAGGACGCGCCACTTACGCGCAGCGAGTTTGAGCAGATCCTGGCTGGCGACTACGGCTTTTTGCTGAGGAGCCCACACCAACTCTGTCGCGAGTTCTACATCGAGTGCATCTGCAATATGATGCGCCCGCGGACCATCGTGGACTACGAGCGCGAGCCGTGGGTGATGGATGAGGGCACCGTGCGCATTACGTTTGACATGAACGTGCGTGCCGCGGTGGGTAGCTTTGACATCTTTGACGCGACCTTGCCCGCGCTGCCCGTTCTGGAGCCCGGCAAGCTGGTGATGGAGGTCAAGTTTACGGAGTTTTGCCCGCAGCTGGTGCGCGATTTGGTGCCGCCGGGCGCGGCCGAGCTTACGGCGGTCTCTAAGTACTGCCTGTGTTACGAAAAGACCGCCTACCTGCGCGGATTTAACTACTGGGAATCGGATTTTGGGAACCGAGGGGATATTTAGACCATGAGCACCAGGGACTTTTTTAAGAACTCCGTTTTGGAGGCGTTTGGCCAGGTCGATCCTGCCAAGATCGGCCTGTCGCTGTTCGTGGCGCTCGCCATGGGCATCCTGATCTATTACGTCTACAAGCGCTTTTTTACCGGCGTGGTGTATTCGCGTAGCTTTGCTGTGACGCTTGTGGGCATGTGCGTGCTTACCTGCATGGTCACGCTCGCGATCTCGACGAACGTGGTCATCTCGCTCGGTATGGTCGGTGCTCTGTCTATCGTCCGCTACCGTACGGCGGTTAAGGACCCGCTCGACCTGCTGTATCTGTTTTGGGCCATTACCACGGGCATTACGGCCGGTGCCGGCATGTATGCGCTCGTGGGGCTCACGGCGGTGGTGATCGTGGTGATGATCGCCGGCTTTGCGAGCCACCAGGACAAGGCGCGCGTGTACATGATGGTCATCCACTACACGGGCCAGACCACCGGCGACGATATCGTGCGCGCGTTTGGGCGCGCCAAGTTCACCGTCAAGTCTAAGACGATGCGCGGCGACAAAGTCGAGATGGCCGTCGAGCTCTTCTCGGATGGCGTTGACATGCCCTATGCCGACGCCATCCGCGCACTCGATGGCGTTGAGGACCTGACGTTGATCCAATACAACGGCGAGTACCACGGCTAACTATGTTCCGGCGTTTTAACAAACGCCGGACCGCTCGACGCTGCGCGGGCATCTGCCGGGCGATCTGCCGCTCAAACCGTCGCTCGCGTACATAAAGTACGCTTCGCTCCTCTTTCGCGGCACCTCGCCACGGCAGTTGCCCGCTCGCTGACGTTTGCTCGACCTGGGTGGGCCGATTTTGTTCGGATGCCGTCTTCACGGGTATCATGGTGAAAGCGATTTCAATGACAGGGGTGCTCGTGGTAAAGATGAAAGATGTGGCCGAGTTGGCGGGCGTTTCGAGCGCCGCCGTCTCGCGCTACCTCAACGGTGGCTACATATCGACGGACAAGGCCGAGCGCATTAAGAAGGCGATTGAGCTGACAGGATACGTGCGGTCCAGCCAGGCTCGCGCGCTGCGCACCGGTTCCACTAAGCTCATCGGCGTCATCGTACCTAAGATTAACTCGGAATCCGTAAGCCGCATTACCGCCGGTATTGGCCAGGTGCTCGGTCGCCGTGGCTACCAGATGCTGCTTGCCAATACCGACAACGCGGCCGATCGCGAGCTCGAGTACCTCGATTTATTCCAAAACCACCCGGTCGATGGCATTGTGCTGGTGGCAACTATGATTACCGACGAGCATCGCCGGGCGATTGAGTCGTGCCGCGTGCCCATCGTGCTGATCGGCCAGAATGTTGAGGGCGCGGCGTGCGTCTATCACGACGATTACGAGGCCGCTTTTGAGCTGGGCCATGCGCTTGCAGGCCGCGTGGACGGCAAGATCGCCTACATTGGAGTTACCGAAGAGGACCGCGCGGCCGGTTATGACCGCCGTCGCGGTTTTGAGGCCGGTTTGCGCGCCGCGGGTAACCCACTCGATGCTGCCTTGATTCGCCTGGGCTCGTTTACGCTCGACTCGGGCTATCGCGCTGCGCGCGAGCTGCTTGCCGATGCCCCCGATGTTTCGTTTGTCGCCTGCGCGACCGACACCATGGCGGCGGGCGCACTGCGTGCCATCGATGAGGTTCGCGGCGTGGGCGAGGGTATACACCGCGTAAGCGGTTTTGGCGACAACGCGTTTTTGCGCGCGCTGACGGGCGGCATTCCCACCGTGCATTATGGCTACCTGACCAGTGGCGTCGAGGCGACCAATATGCTGATCAACACGCTCGATGGCGTGGAGGGGGAGAGCGGTCTAAAGACGCTCAAGCTCGGCCATCAGCTTATGAATGTCTAGGCCTTTGGCACGTCTGCCTGCCTCTGAGCCGCCTCTTTTTACTTTAAAACTACCTTTCGCCGGCTTATTCCTACCGTTCAACTTACTGTGAAAACGATTACAGACATATGAAACTGAAAACGATTACAGTGTAAGTGTCAAAGATGGTCGGGTGCAGATGCGCCCGTTGGAGGAAAGGGAAGTCATGGACTACCGCAAATCAGCCCAAGAGGTGCTCGACAACGTCGGAGGCGCCGGCAACGTTGTTTCGGCCGCACACTGCGCCACGCGTCTGCGCCTGGTGATTGCCGATAACGCCAAGGTCGACACGGAGGCCCTCGAGAATATCGACGGCGCCAAGGGCGTCTTTGAGGCCCAAGGCCAGCTCCAGATTATTTTTGGCACTGGCACCGTCAACAAGGTCTACGACGAGTTCATTGCGGTCAGCGGCGTCGAGGCTGCCACCAAGGCCGAGGTCAAGGAGGCCGCGGCGCAGCAGCAGAACATCTTTATGCGCGCCATTAAGGTGCTCGGCGACGTCTTTGTTCCCATCATCCCCGCCATCGTGGCTTCGGGCCTGCTGCTGGGCATTATGAGCGCCCTCAACTTTATGGCCTCCAACGGCTTTATCGCGCTCGACACCAATAACTTTATCTACAAGATCGCCGACCTGGTCTCGGGAACGTCCTTCGGCATTCTGCAGATCCTGATCGGCTACTCCGCGGCTAAGGCCTTTGGCGCCAACCCGTACCTGGGCGCCGTCGTCGGCGGTGCGTTCATCAACTCCTCGCTGCAGAGCGCCTACACGGTTGCCTCCGAGGGCGTTCAGACCATGGTCACCGTCATCCCCGGGGTGTACAGCTTTGAGTGGGTCGGCTATCAGGGGCACGTGATCCCCATCGTTATCGCCTGCGCCATTCTGGCCTTCCTCGAGAAGCGCCTGCACAAGATCGTTCCCGAGATGTTCGACCTCTTTGTGACCCCGCTCGTCTCGGTGTTCGTGACCGTGCTCGTGACGCTCGTTGCCGTCGGCCCCATCTTCGTGTGGGCCGAGAACGCCATCCTCGGTCTGATCCAGGCTCTGCTGACCCTGCCCTTCGGCATTGGTTCCTTTATCGTCGGCCTGTTCTATGCCCCCACGGTCGTTACCGGTATCCACCAGATGTACACCGCCATTGACCTGGGCCAGCTCGCCCAGTACGGCGTGACCTATTGGCTGCCCATCGCCAGTGCCGCCAACATCGCCCAGGGTGGCGCCGCGCTCGCCGTTGCCTTTAAGACCCGCGATGCCAAGATCAAGGGTTTGGCACTTCCTTCGGCTCTGTCCGCCTTCATGGGCATTACCGAGCCTGCCATCTTTGGTGTGAACTTGCGCTTCTTTAAGCCCTTCATCGCCGGCTGCATCGGCGGCGGTTGCGGTGCCCTGGTCTGCGCGCTCACCTCGCTGGCTGCCTCCGGCACCGGCGTTACGGGTATCTTCGGTATCCTGCTGTGCTTGGCCCAGCCCGTGCAGTACGCGATCATGTTTGCGGTCGCCGCGCTGGTTTCCTTTGGCGTCTCGTTTGTCCTGTACAAGGACGAGCCCAAGGCTTCCGAGCAGGCCTAAGAGCTTTTGATTGAGGGGATGCCCGCGGGTTGTATGCTCGCGGGCGTTTCCCGTATCTGGTGTCGATCTCTGGCGCCTTGTTACTTTCGATCCGTTAGGACTTTGATATGTCTAATGCACTTGGCCGCGACCTTGCAAAGCTGGTTGCCGCTGTTGACGCTGCCGCCTCTGAGTGCGGCCATGGCGCGTATGGCCAGCGCTTCCATATTATGCCGCCGGCGGGCTGGCTCAACGACCCCAACGGTCTTTGCCAGGCGGGCGGCGTGTTCCATGCCTATTTTCAGTATGCGCCGTTTGATGTCGAGGGCGGCGTTAAGGTCTGGGGCCATGCGACGAGTCGCGATCTTATGACGTGGGATTACGTTGGCGCCCCACTGCTGCCCGACGAGCCGTTCGATTGCCATGGTGTGTATTCGGGCTCCGCGCTTGCCGAAGACGGTCGCATTCGCGTGCTCTATACGGGCAACGTTAAGCTTTCCGATGCTGACGGTACGTACGATTACGTCAATACCGGCCGCCGCGCCGATACCGTCTATGTGGAGAGCGTTGATGGCCTTGCCGGTCGGGAGTTCAACCAAAAGCGCGTGGTGCTGGCGTCCGAGGATTATCCCGAGGATTTGACCTGCCACGTGCGCGATCCCAAGGTGTGGCGTGACGCGGACGGGCGTTATCACATGGTGCTGGGCGCCCGTCGTCGCGTGGATGGGCCGCATGTTGAGAGCCGTTTTTGTGCGATGCACGGCGAGGGTGCCGGGCGCGATGTGGGCGAGATCCTGGTGTATGGCTCGGCCGACATGCTGAGCTGGCAGCTCGAGAGCCGTGTGTCTACGCCCGAGCGTTTCGGCTTTATGTGGGAGTGCCCGGGATACCTTGAGCTTAAGGCCGATGACGGTGTGCCGGCGAAGTGGCTGTCCTTCTCTCCTCAGGGGCTCGAGGGCGGTCGTTGGGACCGCGGCAACGTATACGCTGCTGGCTACATGCCTGTAACGGGCGACATTACCGGTGGTGACGGTGCTTATGAGCTGGGCGATTTCCGCCTGTGGGACGCCGGTTTTGACTTCTATGCTCCGCAGGAGTTCACGGCCGAGGACGGTCGCCACATTCTGATCGGCTGGATGGGCATGCCCGATGAGCCGACCTATGGCAACGCACCCACCGTGGTGTGCGGCTGGCAGCACTGCATGACGGTGCCGCGCGAGCTTACGGCCGGTGACGGCGGCGTGGTGCTGCAGCGGCCGGCGCGCGAGATCGAGCGCCATTATGTCTCGGTGCGTGTGGGGGAGGGCTCGTTGGAGGTTGCCGGCGATACCTGCTTTGACGTTGTTGCCGACGGTGTCGACGGCGCGTTTACCGCGATCGTTGATGGCGATCTGAAGCTGTCGTTTGCGCCCGCCGAGGGCGAACTGCCCGCGCGCTTTGAGATGCGATTTACCGATGAGAGCCGCGCTTCTGCCGGCTGCGGTCGTACCGTGCGTTGGGAGCCCGTCGACGAGGTTCGTAACGTGCGCATTGTCGGCGATGCCTCGTCGGTCGAGGTGTTTGTTAACGATGGCGCGCTCGTGTTCTCGACGCGCATCTATCCCGATACCTATGGCGTGACCGTTGACGCTCCGGGTGCGAGCGTGACCTATCACACGCTCAACATCTAGGCGATTCGTCGCATATCGGCGCTATACTGCAGCCGTTGCCCACGATGCGGGGAACATCCGCATCGTGGGTTTTTGCTTTTGAAGGGACGGTGCCTTGTGGATGTACAGCAACTAGAAGATGCCTGGACTGCAAGGGTCGGCGCGCGTGAGGCGCGTCTTGTTGCGGCCTCGCATGTGCCGGCGGCGCTGTCGCTGTTGGGGATTGTGCGTCCCGGCGATCGCCTGGTGGCCTTTGCGGATGACTTTGCTGGTGCGTTTGCGCGCAGCTTTGATGGCTGTGATGTTGTGCTGGTGGGCTCGCCGTCCGCCGAGGCGTTTGTCGCTGCGTCCGAGGGCTTTGATGCTTCGTTTGATGCCGAGGGGCCGCACCTGTGGTGGTTTGTCAACTCCATCGGCGGGTTTGGTCTGCGTGTGCCCGACCTTCGCGCTCTTGGCCGCGCGGCTCGTGAGGCCCGCGCGCTGCTTGTTGTGGACAACACCGTGGCGTCGGCTTTTGGCTGCGATCCGCTGCGCTTGGGTGCCGTGCTGTCGCTCGAGGCGCTCGATCGCGTGTGCGCCGGCAAGGCTCCGCGCAAACTCGTTGCCGCTTCGGTGGCGCGCTCGCAGCTCAAACGCCATCATGTGGATGCTGCTGCCGAGTGCGCGCATGCCCTGCTTGAGGGCTGTGGCTTGGCCAAGCTTGATTTGCCTGCTGACGAGGCCGCTGTGCTGGATCGCGGGCTGGACTCGCTCGATGTCCGCATGCAGGCGCATTTCGATCGCGCCCGTGCGCTAGCCGAGTATCTGGCCGCCAACGAGATGGTTCGCAGCGTGCGCTATCCCGGACTGAGCTCGCATACCGATCATGCGGTTGCAACGGGAATCCTCGAGCACGGCTTTGGTCCGGCAGTTGAGTTTGACCTTATCGAGCGTAGCGCGGGAGAGCTGTTCGATGCTTTGCCGGGGGAGTTTCGCACATCGCCCGCCGGCGGCGCAGCGACGCGCCTTTCGGCCCTACGCGGCAAGCAGGGGAGCACCGTCCGCCTCTTCGCCGGCACCGACGACCCCTTGATCGTGGCCGCCACCCTGGACAACGCCCTTCGATGATTATTCTGGGACGGGGATTAAAAAATCATTAGGTACACAATGATTTTTTAATCCCCGTCCCAGAATAATCATCTATGGTGACCGACCAGCTAAAAAGGCCCCGTCCCAAATTGGCTACTCTTTGATGCTGGCGATGAGGTCGTTTGCTTTGGTGGCAATGACGTTGTTGATGTCGGCCTGCAGCTCCTCGTAGACTGCTATGGCTCGCTCGCCGGCGGGGGTGAGGGTGGATCCACGGGCGCCGTCGCGCTCGATGAGCTTGCAGCCTAGCTGGCCTTCCGCCTCGTTCACAATGCGCCAGGCCTTGGAATACGCCATGCCCATGCTCTTTGCGGCACGGTTGAGCGAGTGCTCGCGGGCAATACCCTGCAGCAGCAAGACGCAGCCATGACCAAACACGCCCGGCAAATCCTTGTCACACGCTTGAATGACCAACTTTGCCGTCGTCTTGTACTCCATACGCTCCACGTCTCCCCGCTAAAGTGTTTGCTGGGCAAACGCAAAGCCTGCGTCAAACCCTCGTGTGCTCTTCTTAAATCATGCATTGTAGCAGTCAAAGTGCGTTAAGATACTTGCCCAGTATTGGGCGCCCAAGGTTGGGCTGGGTCCTACGAGGCCTGCAGCCGACCGGTCGCATGGAAAAAGGAGAAACATGGCTACGTTCTTTCCCGGTGAGTCCCACACGTTTTCGGAGTATCTGCTGGTCCCTGGTTACTCGTCCTCGCAGTGCATTCCCAACAACGTCTCTCTTAAGACGCCGCTGACCCGCTTTAAGCGCGGTGAGAAGCCGGCAATCACCCTGAACATCCCCATGGTTTCCGCCATCATGCAGTCCGTCTCGGGCGTCGATATGGGTGTCGCGCTCGCTACCGAGGGTGGCCTGTCCTTCATTTACGGTTCCCAGAGCGCCGAGTCCGAGGCCGCTATGGTCAAGGCCGTCAAGGATCACAAGGCCGGCTTCGTTCAGTCCGATTCCACGCTGACCCCCGACATGACCATGGAGCAGGTCATTGAGCTCAAGGAGAAGACCGGCCACTCCACCATGCCGGTTACCGACGACGGCACTCCCAAGGGCAAGCTCCTGGGCATCGTCACCAGCCGTGACTATCGTCCCAGTCGCGATGACCACCAGACGAAGGTCTCCGAGTTCATGACTCCGCGTGAGCAGCTCATCGTGGGCGACAAGAACATCAGCCTCAAGGTTGCCAATGACGTCATCTGGGACAACAAGCTCAACGCCCTGCCGATCGTCGACGACAACGACCACCTCATGGGCATTGTGTTCCGCAAGGACTACGACAGCCACAAGACCAACCCCAACGAGCTGCTCGATAACGACAAGCGCTACATGGTCGGCGCTGGTATCAACACCCGCGACTATGCCGAGCGCGTGCCGCTGCTCATCGAGGCCGGTGCTGACGTTCTGTGCATCGATTCCTCCGAGGGCTTCAGCGAGTGGCAGAAGCGCACCATCGAGTGGATTCGCGCCAACTACGGCGAGGACGTCAAGGTCGGCGCCGGTAACGTCGTCGACGCCGAGGGCTTCCGCTTCCTGGCCGACTGCGGTGCCGACTTCATCAAGGTCGGTATCGGCGGCGGTTCCATCTGCATCACCCGTGAGACCAAGGGTATCGGCCGCGGCCAGGCCACCGCGCTGATCGATGTCTGCCGCGCTCGCGACGAGTACTACGAGGAGACCGGTGTTTACGTGCCCGTGTGCTCCGACGGCGGTATCGTTTACGACTACCACATGACGCTCGCCCTTGCTATGGGTGCCGACTTCATGATGCTGGGTCGCTACTTCGCCCGCTTCGACGAGAGCCCGACCGAGCGCGTCAATGTGAACGGCCAGTACATGAAGGAGTACTGGGGCGAGGGTTCTGCGCGTGCTCGCAACTGGCAGCGCTACGACCTGGGTGGCGCCGCGAAGCTCAGCTTCGTCGAGGGCGTCGACTCCTACGTTCCCTACGCCGGTTCCCTCAAGGACGGTGTGGGCGGAACGCTCTACAAGGTCAAGTCCACGATGTGCAACTGCGGTGCCCTCTCGATCCCCGAGCTCCAGGAAAAGGCACGCCTGACGCTGGTCAGCTCCACCTCCATCGTCGAAGGCGGCGCCCACGACGTAGTCGTGAAAGACTCCCAGCAGTCTGTGTCTTATCGATAAGCGGCTTTCCCAGGCACCGCACCTTGCCGTTCAAACCGTCGCTCGCGTACCAAAGTACGCGTCGCTCCTCTTTCACGGCAATCTGCGGCACCTGGAAAACCCGTTCGTGCTAGAACGGGTTTCAGACAAAGGTTGATTCACAACCACGTTATTTAGATAAAGCGAGATGCCTGCAAGTCGCAGGCATCTCGCTTGTCGTATTTGCTATCATCATGCGAGTTAACGATGTGGCGGGGCGTTCTTACCTTTGCTCGCTGCAAGTTCCGCACGCAAAGAAGAGCACTAAATGTGCTCTTCGTCTTGCGCAGGACTGTCCGCAGCAGCGAGTAAAGGTAAGAACGCCCCGCCCCAACCGAGATAACAAAGGAGCTGATATGTGCGATTGCACAGATCATAAGGATGAGATCCCTGCCTACGACGCGCAGGCCATTGAGTCCCGGTGGATGAAGGCCTGGGAGGACTCCAACCTCTTTGCCGTCGACACTGACGACAGTAAGCCCAAGAAGTATGTGCTCGAGATGTTCCCGTATCCGTCGGGCGACCTGCACATGGGCCACGCGCGCAACTACACTATCGGCGATGCCATGGCCCGTCAGGCCCGCATGCGCGGCTACGACGTGCTGCACCCCATCGGCTTTGACGCCTTTGGCCTGCCTGCCGAGAACGCCGCCATCAAGCACAACACGCAGGCTGCCGCCTGGACGTATAAGAACATGGACCAGGCGCTCGCCACGATGAAGCGCATGGGCTTCTCCTACGATCTGGATCGCATGGTCAAGACCTGCAGCCCCGACTACTACCGCTGGGGCCAGTGGATCTTTGAGAAGATGTGGGAAAAGGGCCTGGTCTACCGTAAGAAGAACCCGGTCAACTGGTGCCCCACCTGCAAGACCGTTCTGGCCAACGAGCAGGTTACCGAGGGTAAGTGCTGGCGCTGCGGCACCGAGCCCGAGAAGCGCGACCTGGAGCAGTGGTACTACAAGATCACCGAGTACTCCCAGGAGCTGCTCGACGACCTGGAGAAGCTCCCCGGCTGGCCCGAGCGTGTCAAGCAGATGCAGGCCAACTGGATCGGCCGCTCCGAGGGCGCCGAGGTCGACTTTACCCTGTGCGACCAGGATGGCGAGCCCATCGAGGGCGACGAGGGCAAGATTACCGTCTTCACCACGCGTGCCGACACCCTCTTTGGCGTCTCCTTCTTTGTCCTGGCTCCCGAGTACGCTCGTTTGCACGAGCTCGTCGAGGGCACGGAGTACGAGGAGGCCGTCACCAAGATCGTCGAGGACTCTAAGCATATCTCTGCCGTCGAGCGTGCCCAGGGCACCCTCGAGAAGCACGGCGCCTTTACCGGCCGCTACGTGGTGAACCCCGTCAACGGCGAGAAGGTCCCCGTGTGGGTTGCCGATTATGTCGTGGCCGACTACGGCACCGGCGCCGTCATGGCCGTTCCCTGTGGCGACCAGCGCGACTTTGAGTTTGCCCGCAAGTACGACCTGCCGATCGTGCCGATCATCCTGGACGATGACGATCGCGCTGCCGTCGAGGCCAGCGGCGAGACCATCGATACCTTCCATGCCGAGACCGTCGACTGGGATTGCGCCCACGCTGCCGAGGGTACGCTGGTCCAGTCCGGCAAGTACACCGGCATGCGCGGCGGTAAGCACTCCGAGGGCGAGGCTGCCATCGTGGCCGACCTCGAGGCCATGGGCTGCGGTCGTCGCAAGGTCGAGTTCCGCCTGCGCGACTGGCTCATCAGCCGTCAGCGCTATTGGGGCAACCCCATTCCGGCCATCCACTGTGAGCACTGCGGCATCGTTCCCGTGCCCGAGGATCAGCTGCCGGTGACGCTGCCGGAGAACCTGGACCTGGGCGCTGGCGAGACCCTCGCCGAGTGCAAGGACTTCTACGAGACCACCTGCCCGGTCTGCGGTCGCCCGGCCAAGCGCGAGACCGATACCATGGACACCTTCACCTGCTCCAGCTGGTATTACCTGCGCTATACCGATCCGCACAACACCGAGCTGCCCTTCTCCCGCGAGGCGGCAGACCGTTGGATGCCCGTCGATAACTACATTGGTGGCATCGAGCACGCCATTTTGCACCTGCTCTACAGCCGCTTCTTTACCAAGGCGCTGCGCGACCTGGGTCTGCTGAGCGTGGACGAGCCCTTCACCAACCTGCTGTGCCAGGGCATGGTCAAGGACGAGAACGGCGACACCATGTCCAAGTCCAAGGGCAACGTTGTGCCCCCGAGCTCGGTTATCGAGCCCTACGGCGCCGACACCATGCGTCTGGCGATCCTGTTTATCGCCCCGCCCGAGAAGGACTTCGACTGGGATCCCAAGGCCGTCGAGGGCGCCAACCGCTTTATCAAGCGCGCCTGGCGTATCGTGTGGCAGCTCGTCCAGTCGGGTGACGCCAGCGTGGCCTTCGACAAGTCCGTGCTCGATGAGGCTGCGATGAAGCTCTATCGCGAGCGTCACCGCACCATCGCCAAGTGCACCGAGGACTTCGATCGCGGCCAGTTCAACACCGCGATCTCAGCCGTCATGGAGCTCGTCAACGCGGCGAGCGCCTACCTTAACGCCACCGAGGGTGCTGACCGCGACAAGGCCCTGTGCTACGGCGTGGCCAAGGACATCGTGAGCGTCCTGGCGCCCATCTGCCCTTTCTGGGCCGACGAGCTGTGGCACGAGGCGCTCGGCTGCGAGGGCAACGCCTACACCGCCGCCTGGCCCGAGTTCGACCTGGCCGAGTCCATCGAGGACACGGTGCAGATCGTCGTCCAGGTTCTCGGCAAGGTCCGTGGCCGCATTGACGTGGCCCGCGATGCCTCCAACGAGGAAATGCAGACTGCCGCCGAGGCTGCTGTCACCAAGTGGACCGAGGGCAAGACGGTCGTCAAGGCCATCTGCGTGCCCGGCAAGCTGGTCAACCTGGTGGTTAAGTAAACCTCGCGCACATAGTTGACGCACAAAAGACGAGGGGCGATCCGGCTGGGTCGCCCCTCGTTTTGCGTTATATGCCATGCTTGGCTTGTGCCGAGCGTCATCCTCTACGGAATGTGCACCAGGTCCCTAAAGTAGACGTTGCCCGTCTGCTCCTCGAACATCCAGATGTTGAGGTAGATGTCGTTGAGGTCGTTGTTCACGTCAAAGTCCGGATCGTCGAAGGTGCCTACAAAGGTGAGCATCGCGGTCGTTTCTTCGCCTGCGGCGACGGGTTGGCGCATGCGCACGTCGCGGACGACACCGTTGACGTAGGCATAAGCATCCACATCGCCAAACATCATGTCGACATCGGTGTTGTTTGTTATCGCAAAGACCAGCACGGCGTCGCCGTAGCCATCCGTGTCCTTGCCCACGCAGGTAACATGGACGTTCTCGTCTGCCTCAAGGTCGATGGGGAACTGTTCTTGAGGGTCGGGACCTAAACCCTGGGGATCGACTATATCTTCGTCTATTTTGTCGAAACGCTCCGAAGGCGTCGTTTTCTCGATGGCCTTGGTGCTGCCGAGATCCGGCTCGCATGGTCCGGTTTTACCATCGACGTTGCTGCAGCCCGCCAGAGCGAACGAGCAGGCAGCGACGACGAGCGCGGTCGCGCAGAGGGTGCCTAGGCGTTTCATGGTGCCTCCTTGCCGTAGAGGATCTGGAAGGTTGTGCGGTCGATGCGTGCGGCAGGCTTTCTCGCTACAGAATGCCCCTCAGCTCTAGTCTGGCCGATGTGCGCCCAGGGATGGAATGCCCATAGGGCCCGATTCGGTCGGCGCGCTGGGACGCATGGCCCGTTTTTGGGCTTTTGGGGAGCACCGCACAGGCGTCCTCGCCTAATTGTCCTATTCTTGTGGAGAACCTGTGGGCGCGCTGACCTGCGAATTTCTTTGACGCTTGCACGTTTTCGCAGGTATTGGTATAGTTTGCTTGCAAATGAAGTAGTAATTGAAAGAAGTGGGGTTTCGGCCCCGCTTCTTTTTTGTATGGATGGAGGTGCCGCAATGGTCAAGACCAAGACCGAGCAGGCGATCATCGACGCGCTCGAGGCCGTCGCTCCCCAGCACGATGTCGACATTGTCGACGTTGAGCTCGTGGGCGCCACCAAGGCCCCCTGCGTGCGTGTGCGTATCGAGGGTGCCGAGGGTCAGAGCCTGTCGCTCAACGACGTCACGGCCAATACCAAGTGGGTCGGCGACGTGATCGAGGAGCTCGACCCCATCTCTTCGAGCTATACGCTCGAGGTGTCGAGCCCGGGTATGGCGCGCCCGCTGCGCCGCCCGTGCGACTTTGCCCGCTTTGTGGGCGAGAACTGCGAGCTCACCTCCACCGCCACCGAGGGCCGTCGCAAGTACGCCGGCAAGATTGCCGCTGCGACCGAGACGAACGTGACCCTCGAGCTCGAGGACGGCGAGTCCGTCACCCTCGATTATTCTGATGTTAAAAAGTGCAAGTTGAAGCCCACCTACGACTTCAAGCCCGTGAAGGAAGGAAAGTAAGATGGCAGCATCCGACATGATGTCCGCCCTGATGGAGCTTTGCCAGGAGAAGCACATCGACCAGCTCTACCTGATCGACCGCCTGGAGCAGTCGCTCGCCAAGAGCTATGCCGAGATTCTGCATCTTGAGTGGGGCGCCAAGGTGACCATCGACCGCACCACCGGCAAGATCTACGTCTACCGCTTGGAGCCGATCGACGATTCCATGGACGAGGAGGGCAACTTCACCGAGTTCGAGGAGATCGACGTCACCCCCAAGAACACGAGCCGCATCGCCGCCCAGCACGCCAAGGCCGAGATTAACGCCATCGTGCGTAACTCCGCCCGCGAGCAGATTTACGAGGAGTTCTCCGGCCGCATCGGTGACCTCATCAGCGGTACCGTGCTGCAGTCCACGCCCGACTTCACAATCGTCAAGATCCGTGAGGGCGTCGAGGCCGAGCTGCCGCACTTCGATCAGCGTCGATACGAGAACGAGCGCAACGAGCGTCCAATGGGCGAGCGCTACCTGCACAACCAGCACATCAAGGCCGTGATCATCGACGTTCGCGACCCCAACTCCAACCTGCAGCCGGTTCGTGGCGAGCACAGCCGTCCGCCGATTGTCATCTCCCGTACCCACCCCGAGCTTATGCGTCGTCTGTTTGAGCAGGAGGTGCCCGAGATCTATGAGGGCACCGTCCAGATCAAGTCGATCGCTCGCGAGCCCGGCCAGCGCTCCAAGGTCGCCGTCCACTCGCTCGACGACCGTCTGGATCCCGTGGGCGCCTGCGTTGGCCCCAAGGGCAGCCGTGTTCGCGCTGTCGTGGGCGAGCTCCGTGGCGAGCGCGTCGACGTCATCCTGTGGGATGCCGATCCTGCCGTCTACGTCGCCAACGCCCTGTCGCCCGCTAAGGTCACCCGCGTCCTCATCGACGAGGAGAAGGCCTACGCTGGCGTCATCGTGCCCGACGACCAGCTGTCCCTCGCCATCGGCAAGGAGGGCCAGAACGCCCGCCTCGCCGCGCGCCTGACCGGCTGGCACATCGACATCAAGTCCGAGACGCTTGCCGCAGACATCCTCAAGAACGTTCCCGTTCACGAGGAGCCCGCCGCCGACCTGATCGGTGACGAGGAGGACGAGGATGTCCGCCGCTGCGAGTACGTGTCCGAGGACGGCATCCAGTGCCGCAACCAGGCTCGTCCCGGCTCCCGTTTCTGCGGTGTCCATGACACCGACGCCTTCGATGATGCGGAGGACCTGATCTAGCGCGCGGTTGCGCCGGGCGGGTCCCGGCGCGTCTCCCACGCTCGTTCAGTCTCTAGGCACCCAAGGTGCCAGAAAGGGTAGGTGAAGTCATATGGCAAAAGTCCGTGTGTCCACCCTGGCCAAAGAGTTCGGCATGACCTCCAAGGAACTGATGGGTCATCTCGCCGATATGAAGATTCCCGCTAAGTCCGCTTCCTCCACCTTGGAGGACGCTTATGTCGCTATGGTCCGCAAGCAGCTCGCCTCGGTGATCGAGGCCCGCGCTCAGGAAGTCGAGGCCGCCAAGCAGGCCGAGGAGCAGGCAGCTGCCGCCGAGGAGGCCGCACGCGCCGCCGAGGCCGAGCGTGAGCGCATCGCCGCCGAGAAGGCACGCGAGGAGGAGCGCCGCCAGTTCGCCGCCGCCCAGGCTGCCGAGGAGGCCGCCCGCGCCGAGGCCGAGGCCAAGAAGAAGGCCGAGCAGGAGCGCCTTGCCCGCGAGAAGGAGGAGGCTGCCCGCGAGGCCCAGCGCCGCGCCGTCCCCGCTTCCGACTCCGGTTCGCGCTTCCGTTCGCTGCTCGACCAGATCGCCGCACAGGAGACCGTGCTCAAGGAGAAGAAGGACGCCGAGGAGAAGGCCAAGGCCGAGCGCGCCTCCGAGCGCGGCAACCGTCGTGGCGGCAACAACGACCGTCGCGGTGGCCGCCGTAACGATCGCAACGCCTCCGACAGCAACTCCGATCGCAACGCCTCCGAGAGCCGTCCGCACAGCCATCGCACCAACGCCAGCAACAACGTCGCTGCCGGCATGGACTTCCCCAACCCCGACAAGCAGGGCAAGGGCAAGAAGCGCAAGGGCGGTCACGGCAACGATGAGGACCACTACAGCCGCATGGCTCGTGAGGCCGAGGAGTACAGCCGCGAGAAGGTGCTCGAGGAAGCTCGTGCCGCCGTCGAGGAGGCCTCTCGCGAGTCCACCGGTCGCCGCAAGAAGCGCAAGGAGAAGCGCGAGCGCGAGGCTGCCAAGGCTCAGGAGGAGCGCAAGATAGAGGAGGCGCTGGCCCAGGGCGTGAACCCCGAGGACCTCGACGCCATCAAGGTCTCCCAGGGCGTTACCGTCCAGGAGCTTGCCGAGGCGCTCGACGTTCCGGCCAACGACATCATCAAGCGCCTGTTCCTGCTGGGTACGCCGCTCACCATGACGCAGTCCATGTCCGACGACCTCGTCGAGCTCGTTGCCGACGACCTGGGTCGTCAGATCAAGATCATCACCCCCGAGGAGGAGAACACCTTCTCGTTCTACGACGATCCCGCCGACCTTAAGCCGCGCGCCCCGGTCGTCACCGTCATGGGCCACGTCGACCACGGCAAGACGTCGCTGCTCGACGCCATCCGTCACACCGGCGTTGCTGCCGGCGAGGCGGGCGGCATTACGCAGGCCATCGGTGCTTCGCAGGTCATGATCAACGACCGCAAGATCACCTTCATCGATACCCCCGGTCACGCCACCTTTACGGCTATGCGTGCCCGTGGCGCCAAGGTGACCGACATCGTCATTCTGATCGTGGCTGCCGACGACGGCGTCATGCCCCAGACGGTCGAGTCGATCAACCACGCCAAGGCTGCCGGCGTTCCCATCGTCGTTGCCGTCAACAAGATCGATAAGCCCGGCGCCAACCCCGATCGCGTGCGCCAGGAGCTCACCGAGTACGGCGTCATCCCCGAGGAGTGGGGCGGACAGAACATGTTCGTCAACATCTCGGCCAAGCAGAAGATCGGTATCGACGATCTTCTGGAGACCGTGCTGCTCCAGGCAGACGTGCTCGAGCTCAAGGCCAACCCGGACACCTTTGCCTCCGGCAATGTCCTCGAGGCCAAGCTCGACAAGGGCCGCGGCTCGGTCGCTACCGTGCTCGTGACCCGCGGTACCCTGCACGTGGGCGATACGCTGGTCGCTGGCCTTACCTACGGCCGCGTTCGCGCCATGCTCGACCCCAAGGGCCGCGCCGTCACCGAGGCCGGTCCCTCCGACGCCGTCGAGATCCTGGGCCTGCAGTCCGTGCCCAACGCCGGTGACGAGTTCCGCGTGTTCGAGGACGAGCGCGAGGCTCGCGCCCTTGCCGACGAGCGTTCGCTCAAGGCCCGTATCGAGGAGCAGAGCCGCGTCAAGCACGTCACGCTCGAGAACCTCTTCGAGACCATTGCCGACGCCGAGGTCAAGGAGCTCAACCTGATCATCAAGGCCGACGTCCAGGGCTCTATCGAGGCCCTTCAGGACTCGCTCGACAAGATGGATCAGTCCGAGGTCCGCATCAACACGATCCACTCCGCCGTTGGCGCCATCAACGAGACCGACGTTGTCCTGGCCGACGCCTCCAATGCCATCATCATCGGCTTTGGCGTCCGTCCCGACGGTAAGGCCCGCTCCGCCGCCGAGCGCGAGGGCGTCGAGATCCGTTGCTACGACGTTATCTACAAGTGCCTCGAGGAGCTCGACGCCGCCCGTATCGGCATGCTCAAGCCCACCGAGGTCGAGGTCGCCACGGGTACCGCGACTGTCCTGGACACCTTCAAGGTGCCCAAAGTCGGTATCGCCGCCGGTGTCCGCGTCGAAGAGGGCGAGATCGCCGCGACCGATTCCGTGCGCCTGGTGCGCGACGGTATCGTGGTCTTCAACGGCAAGATCGCCTCGATGCGCCACTACAAGGACGAGGCCAAGAGCCTCAAGAGCGGTTCCGAGGGCGGCATTGGCCTAGAGAACTTCCAGGACATCAAGCCCGGCGACCAGATCGAGGGTTACCGCATCGACCAGGTTGCCCGTACCGAGTAGGGGGTAGCGCTATGAAGCAAACGCAGGCAACCCGCCGTCTGGGCGAGCAGCTTCGCGAGAAGCTCGGTTATATCCTGCTCTTTGAGGTTTCCGATCCGCGTCTCGACCTGGTTACTTTGACCGCGGTCGAGGTCGCGGTGGACCGTTCGTTCGCGCGTGTGTACGTGTCGTGCGATGCGAGCCGCTACGACGAGGTCATGGAGGCGCTCTCAAGCGCCAAGGGCCGTATTCGCAGCCTGTTGGCTCGCTCTCTCGATTGGCGTGTCACGCCCGAGCTCGATTTTCGCATCGATCGCTCGACCGATGAGGCCGAGCGCATCACGCGTGCGCTGGAAAACGTTCCCGCCACGCTTGCGATCGAAAAGGACGAGGACGGCTATCCGATAGCGGATGCCGCCCAGGAGGCAGCTTTAGATGACTAATTCCGCCGACCTCGCCTCGTGCGAGTCTGCAGATATTCAGCGACGCATCCTCGAGCTCATCGAGGGTGCGTCCTCCATTGCGATTTCGGGACATACTTCTCCCGATGGCGACGCCCTGGGCTCCGTATTGGGTCTGGGCCTTTCGCTCATGAAGTTTTTCCCCAACAAGGACATTGCGCTGCTGCTGGCAGACGATGACCCGGTTCCGCGTATCTACCGCTTTATGGAAGGCTCCGATCGCCTGGTGCCGGCATCTGCGTACACCGGCAATCCTGACCTTTTCATCTCGGTGGACGTACCGGTCGTCGAGCGTCTCAACAACTCGGCCGAGGTGCTTCGTCGCTCCAAGCATGTGGTGTGCTTCGACCACCATCCGGCGCGCGAGGAGTTTGCCGAGCTCAGCCTGAGGCGCGTTGAAGCTGCAGCCTGCGCAATGATCATCGACCGTTTCTTGGACAATTGTGGCATTGTCGCACGTAATGGCGTTGCGACCTGCCTGCTGTGTGGCTTGGTTACCGATACCGGCCGTTTTCAGTACCAAAACGCCGATGCCGCCGCGTTCCATGCGGCCTCGCGTCTGGTTGCCCACGGCGCCGATCCGGCGCGCGTCGCGCTCGAGGTCTATCAGAGCATGCGCGTCGAGTTTTTGCACCTCAAGTCCATCGTTATGGGCCGCATCAAGACGGTGGCCCACGGGCGCGTCGCGTATAGCTACGCGTACCAGAGCGACCTTGAGGCTTGCGGTGTCACCTCGGATGAGTGCGACGGACTGGTGGATGTGGTGCGCTCGGTGATGGGCGTGGAGGTCTGCCTGTTCCTGAAGGGCATTGAGGGCGATACCAAGGTGCGCGGCAACCTGCGCTCCAAGGGCGACCTCAACGTGTCCGAGATTGCTGCTGCCTTTGGCGGAGGCGGACATCCCGCTGCCGCCGGTTTTTCCAACAACGGAACGATTCTCGAGACGCTCACCGTGGCACTTCCCATGCTGGCCGAGCTGGTAGGGGAGGATCCCACTTCGGTGACCGTCGAGCTTTAACTTTTTGGATGGTACATGGCTCGTCGTACGCCTTCTCAACTGAATATGCTGCTCGCCGTCGATAAGCCGGTGGGCTGCACGTCCCACGATGTGGTCTCGCAATGTCGGCGCGCCCTCCATGAGCGGCGCGTCGGCCATGCCGGCACGCTCGACCCTATGGCATCGGGTGCCATGGTGGTGGGCGTGGGCCAGGCCACCCGTCTGCTGGGTATGCTAACTCTCGATACCAAAAGCTACGTCGCCGACATTTCGTTTGGTGCCGAGACCAATACCGATGATGCGGAGGGCGAGGCGGTCCGCACAGTGGCTGTTGCGAACGAGCTCCGCGATCCTGCCTATGCCCGTGAGCACTTGGCCGCCATGTTGGGCCCGCAGATGCAGGTGCCGCCGGCGTTTTCGGCTATCTCGGTCAATGGCGTTCGCGCCTACAAGTCTGCTCGCGAGGGCAATGCGGTGGACCTACCTCCGCGCCCCGTCGAGGTCTATGCCGCCGACCTGATCGCCGTGGGCGGCGAGGGCGATTCGTGTGTGTGGACCGTGGCGTTCTCGGTGAGCAAGGGCACCTACATTCGTGCGCTCGCTCGCGACCTGGGCCGCGCCTGCGAGAGCGCCGCGCACATTTCCGCGCTGCGCCGCACGGCCTCCGGTGTTGTTTCCATTGGCGCCTGTCATGCGGTCGAGGAGCTTTCTCCCGAGTCCGCCGCTGGCTTTGCCCTGGATCCCATCGCGGCCCTGGGCGCCACGCGTGTTGACTTGCCGGGCAATCTTGCCGACGACCTTCTCTGCGGCCGACGCATTCCCGTTGAGCGTGCGCTTGCCGATTTCGATGCCTCGAAGGCGCCGTTTGCGCTGGTGCTCGATGGGGGACTCAAGGCGCTCGCCCGCATTGAGGGTGGCCGCTTTGTCATGGAGCACGTGTTTCCGCAGGCAATCGGCGGTGTTCGATGATGTTGTCCGCTCGCGAGCTCGCGCGTATCTTTTTCGCGGGCGAGTCGGACGAGGCTCGCATCGTTACTGCCGATGTGTTTGATAAGTGTGAGCACCTGGGTGCCGCATCGATTGCCATCGGCGTGTTCGATGGCGTGCACCGTGGACACCAGGAGCTCATTGCGGCGCTTGTCCGTGATGCCCGTGCCCATGGCTGCAAGGCGGTCGTAGTTACCTTCGATCCCGACCCGGACGTCGTGGTGAGCCCTTCGCCCGCTCAAAAATTGATGACGACGGCCGACCGTCTGCATGCCCTGGCTCAAACTGGGGTCGATGCGGTGGTGGCCGTTCCCTTTACGCCTGAGGTTGCGGCGCTTGACCATGTTGATTTTCTCTCGCTGGTGTCGCGTCTGGTCGACATTCGATCGATTCGCGTTGGCAGTGACTTTAGGCTGGGTCGTGGCGGTGCTTCTGGTGTTGCCGAGATGCGCGCCTGGGGTTCCGAGCACGGCGTTGACGTGTATGGTCACGACCTGCTTTGCGAGGGCGGTGAGGCCATTTGCGCCACCCGCATTCGCCATGAGCTGGGACAGGGCCATGTGGAGCTTGCTGCTGAGTTACTCGGCCGTCCGTATATGGTGCGCGGCGGTGTTATTCGCGGCCGTCACGAGGGTTCTGGCATGGGCTTTCCCACGGCAAACCTACAAGTTCCCGATGGTATTCAGGTGCCTGCGGACGGCGTGTATGAGGGCCTGGTGCTGGTCGATGATACCGTGTGGCCCTCTGCCGTGAACGTCGGCCTGCCGCCAACGTATGCTGACGATGCGGCATCCGCGCACCTCGAGGCTAACTTAATTGGTTATACGGGCGACCTGTACGGCGCTTCCGTTTCGCTGGCGTTTTCGCGCTGGCTGCGTCCGTCGCGTGTGTTCGATTCGCTGGATGAGTTGATCGCGACCGTCGAGGGTAATATCGAGGACATTCGTCACAACTTGGGTGAGCAGGGGGTGAGCATCCGTGATTAGCGATGAGGAAAAAGACCAGGTACGCGCTGCGTCCGACCTGGTCGCCATCGTGCAGGAAACGGTTGAGCTCAAGCCCCGCGGCCATGAGTTTTGGGGCTGCTGCCCCTTTCATGGCGAAAAGACTCCGTCCTTCCACATTATTCCCGCCACGCAGGTGTGGCATTGCTTTGGCTGCGGCGAGGGTGGCGACGTCTTCACGTATATCATGAAGCGCGAGAACCTGAGCTTTCCCGAGTCAATCCGTTACTTGGCCGATCGCGCGGGTATTGAGCTGCATGACACCGGAGATCGCCGCGAGCGCGGCACCAAGCGTGCCCGCATCTACGATCTGTGCGCCGAGACCGCCCAGTTCTACCACACCATGCTCATGCGCGGTAAGGACGGCCGTCCGCGCGAGTACTTTGCCAGCCGCGGCATGGGCGGCGACGTCTGTCGCCGCTACTGCCTGGGCTTTGCACCGGGCCGTAACGCGCTGGTGTCGCACCTGTCCCAGGCGGGTTTTACCCCGCAGGAGATGATCGACGCCAACGTTGCCGTGAGCCGCGGGCGCGGGCAGCTTGCCGACCGCTTCTACGACCGCGTAATGTTCCCCATCTTTGACGAGCAGGGTCACAACATTGCCTTTGGCGGTCGCATTATGGGTGACGGCCAACCCAAGTATCTCAACACCGCCGAGACGAGTGTGTTCCATAAAAAGCGAAACCTCTACGGTTTTAATTGGGCCAAGGAGTTTATCGTCGCGCAGGATACCGCCATCGTGGTGGAGGGTTATACCGATTGCATCGCCTGCTGGGAGGCGGGGATTAAAAACGTTGTCGCCACGCTGGGCACCGCCCTCACGGAGCATCACGTCAAGACGCTCACCCGCTTTGCCAAGCGCATCGTGTATATGTTTGACGGCGATGCCGCCGGTCAAAAGGCCGCTCGCCGTGCGATTCAGTTTATCGAGCAGGATTCCATGGACCTGCGCTGCGTGGTGCTGCCCGACGGCAACGACCCTATGGAGTTTATTACGGCGCACGGCGGCCAGGAGCTGCAGGCGCGCATCGACGCTGCCGAGCCGCTTATGGACTTTGTCTACCGTTCGCTGCAGGAGTCAAGCGACATCACCACGCCAGGCGGTCGCGCCAAGGCGCTGGAAGATGCTCTGACGCTTATCTATCCGCTACGCGATAGCTATATGATCGACACGTACTTTATCCAGATTGCCGATCTACTGGGTTTGGATCTGGAGACCGTGCGTGCGAGCTCGGGCCGTGTGTTTCGCGATGTCGCCAAGCGCGAGGATGCGGAACGACGTCGTGAGCAGAACTATGAGCGCCAGCGGGCACAGGCTGAGCGGTCCGGTAGCGCGGGCGGTCGGACGTCGGGTTCTCGCGATGCCGGTCGCGGTGCTTGGGCATCGGGCGCTACGCCGCCGGTGTCCGCGCCGGTCGAAGAAGAGCCGTACGACTACGTCCCGCTCGATGCCTACGATGCCGCGCCCGTGGAGGTCGTCGACGACCTGCCGCCGATCGGTGTGCCTGATGGTATGGGCTCTGTTCCTGTGCCTGATGGTTCGGACGCACCGGCTACGGCGGCGCCGATGGTTCTTACCGATCTTGAACGCAAGTCCTTGGCGGGGGAGCGTGAACTGCTGACCATGCTCACGAGCTACCCCGACCTGTTCCGCCCGTATGCCGACCGTATCTGCTCCATCGAGTGGGTGGATCCGCGCCACGAGTCCATCGCATGGGCCGTTCTGGCAACGCCGCCGGGAACCGATCCTGCAGCTTGCATGGATGCGGCGCGCTCGGTGTGTCCCGAGGCGGCAACGCTTGTGAGTGCCGGGCGCATCTCGGCGACGAGCAAGCACCCCACCGAGACGAACATCGTGTTTATGCTCGATACGCTCGAGCTCTACACCATCAAGCGCCGCATGCGTGCCGCACAGGCCAAGCTGCGCCAGGACCGTTCGCTCGATGATGAGGCCCGTCGCGCGCTGACCGTGCAGGCCGCGCAGGACTCGCAGCGTCAGCGCGAACTGCAAAAGTCGATCGGCGGCGTGGCGGATCCGTTCCGCTTGATCGGCCTGGAGGCCGCAGGCACCGAACAGGCCTAGATGTTGTGGTCAACCAGCGTATTCTCGCCTATATCCAGTCCTCTTTTTGGGTATAGACGTCAATGTGTGTGCTAAAGTATTGAGTCCTGTGGACTATGAAGGGAGAATCTGTGCCAAAAAAGACTGAGAGCACGGGTACTGGGCTGGAATCCTACGTTGCAAAGCTCATGGGCAACGGCTCAAACAGGACTTCGGTAACCGAGGACGAGATTCAGGTCGCCCTGAAGGATATCGATGTTTCTGACGAGCAGCTCACCGCGGTGTATTCCGCGCTGCGCAACAGCGGCATCCAGATTATCTCCGCGAGCGGTAACGACGACGCCCCCATGGACGTCGACGATGACGATACCGATTCTGATACCGACGATTTCGATGACGACGATGAGCACGATTCTGGCTCGCTCGACGATCACGAGCTCAAGATGGCCCGTCAGGCCGACGCCGAGATGGGTTCTTCCAAGAGCAAGAAGAAGCGCACCGTGCGCACGTCCCGTTCACGCTCCCGCGTGCGCGGCATCGATGCCTCCACGGTGATGCTTACCGGCGATCCGGTCCGTATGTACCTCAAGGAGATCGGCAAGGTCGACCTGCTGACCGCCTCCGAAGAGGTCGATCTGGCTATGAAGATCGAGGCCGGTCTTGAGGCCACCGAGAAGCTCGAGGCTGCCGATGCTGGTGAGCTCGAACTCACGCGTGCCGAGATGCGTCGTCTTACGCGCATTGAGAACGTGGGCCTCGAAGCCAAGCAGGCGCTCATCAGTGCAAACCTGCGTCTGGTCGTCTCCATCGCCAAGCGCTATGTTGGTCGCGGCATGCTGTTCCTGGACCTGATCCAGGAGGGCAACCTCGGTCTGATCCGCGCCGTCGAGAAGTTCGACTACCAGAAGGGCTTTAAGTTCTCCACGTACGCCACGTGGTGGATCCGTCAGGCTATTACGCGCGCTATCGCCGACCAGGCCCGTACCATCCGTATTCCCGTGCATATGGTCGAGACCATCAACAAACTCGTCCGCGTGCAGCGCCAGCTTCTTCAGGACCTTGGTCGCGACCCGACCCCCGAGGAGATCGGTGCCGAGATGGACATGAGCGCCGACCGCGTCCGCGAGATCCAGAAGATTTCGCAGGAGCCCGTGTCGCTCGAGACCCCCATCGGCGAGGAAGAGGATTCCCAGCTGGGCGACTTCATCGAGGACTCCCAGGCTATCGTTCCGCCCGATGCGGCCAGCTTCTCCATGCTGCAGGAGCAGCTCACCCAGGTGCTCGACTCGCTTGCCGATCGTGAGCGCAAGGTTATCGAGCTGCGCTTTGGCCTTGTCGACGGACATCCCCGTACGCTCGAGGAAGTCGGCCGCGAGTTTGGCGTCACGCGCGAGCGTATCCGCCAGATCGAGTCCAAGACCCTGGCCAAGCTCCGCCACCCGAGCCGTTCGAGCAAGCTGAAGGACTATATCGAAAGCTAGTCAAGCAAGAAGCGCCCTCAAGCACATCCGCTTGAGGGCGCTTTCATGTAGTCGTTGGGGACGTTCTTGAATGACTGGTCGTTTAAGAACGTCCCCAATGACTAGGTCGGAAAATTTCTTAAAAAAGTTCTTGCCCTGAGCTGATTCGTCCGTATAATAAACTTCGTTGCTTGAGAGCACGCACCTATTCCTCGGTAGCTCAATGGTAGAGCACGCGGCTGTTAACCGCGCTGTTGTAGGTTCGAGTCCTACCCGGGGAGCCAGGTTGTAAAACCCGTCGCTTATGCGGCGGGTTTTTTCATGCCGCGATCGCTGTTCGCGAACGTTACCGTATCAACATTTCGTGTCGAGGATGTAATCCCGAGGCCCGCCACCTCAACATGGCGCGGTCGTTGTAGAATATTCCAATGATTGCTCCCACGAGATGGTGCCGCGAGCACCAGATAAGGAGATTCTTGTGTCTGAGACCATTAACGGCAGCCTGAGCGTCTCGAACGACGTTATTGCCGATATTGCCGGTTATGCCGCGATGACGTGCTATGGCGTCGTCGGTATGGCCGAACAGCTCCAGGGCGCCGAGAGCGTGCGCCTGCTTGCCGGTCAGCGCCTCCGCAAGGGCGTGCTTGTCTCCGCCGACGAGAACGGCCTTACGGTCGATCTTCACGTCGTGCTCGAGAACGGCGTCAACATGAAGTCCGTCTGCCACAATCTTTCGAGCTCCGTTGCCTTTACCCTGCAGGAGATCGCCCAGATCGATCCCGCCAGCCTTAAGATCGGCATCCATATCGACGCGCTCAAGAGCCGTCTGAACTAGCATCCGAAAACGGAGATTCAAATACCCATGATTGCAAAGACCATTCGCACCTGTTTTCCGATCGCTGCGGCTGCCGTTTCCGACAAGGCCGAGGAGATCAACAAGCTCAACGTCTTCCCCGTACCCGACGGCGACACCGGCACCAACATGTCGCTCACGCTCGCCTCGGTGACCAAGGAGCTTTCCGCCCTTCCCGCCGATGCCGATATGGAGGCCATCGCCGGCGCCATCACCCACGGCTCCCTGATGGGTGCCCGCGGTAACTCCGGAGTCATCACCTCGCAGATTCTGCGCGGCGTGGCCGAGGGTCTTGTCTCTGCCGACGAGCCTATTACGTCCGCCAACATTGCCTTCGCCTTCCGTCGTGCCGTCAAGGTTGCCTTCCAGGCTGTCCGCAAGCCCATCGAGGGCACGATCCTCACGGTCCTGCGCGATGTCTCGACCAAGGCCGATGAGTGCGAGAAGAAGAAGTTCTCGGCCGAGGATGCGCTCGATGCTATCGTCGTCGAGGCGTATCAGTCCGTCGCCCGCACGCCCGACCTGCTGCCCGTTCTGAAGGAGAACGGCGTGGTCGACTCCGGCGCCTTTGGCTTCGCCATCTTCCTTGAGAACTTTGTGGCTGCAGCACTTGGCCGCAGCACCGTTGTCGAGGATTTCTCCGCCACGTTTGATTCCGCTGTCTCTGCCCGCGACGCGGCCCTTGGTCGCGTTGAGATCGAGGCCAACGACGATTGGGAGGGCTCGGAGTTCCGCTACTGCAACGAGTTCCTGTTTAAGGCCGACGCCCCGTTTGACGAGGACGAGTGCCTTAAGTTCCTGGGTTCCATGGGCGACTGCGAGCTTCTCGTGGGCGCCTATCCCGACTACAAGATCCATGTGCACTCCAACACCCCCAACCTGGTGCTCGAGCACATGCTGCAGCTCGGTCAGATCTATGAGGTCTTTATCCACAACATGGAGATGGAGGCCCACGACCGTACCGCCAAGATCCACGAGGATCAGGAAAAGGCCGCCGAGCCCGCCAAGGCGTTGGGCTTTGTCGCCGTTGCCGCCGGTTCCGGCGAGGCCGACATCCTCAAGTCCCTCGGCGTCGACGTGATCGTGTCCGGTGGCCAGACTATGAATCCCTCGACCGCCGACCTGCTGGGCGCGGTGGACCAGGTCAACGCGACCTCGGTCATCATCCTGCCCAACAACGGCAACATCCGCATGGCCGCTGAGGCTGCTGCTTCAGCCTGCACCGACAAGAAGGTCGCCGTCGTTCCCACCAAGACCGTCCCGCAGGCCTTCTCCGCGCTGTTCGCGGTCCTGCCCGATTCCGAGCTCGAGGATGCCGTCGCCGCCATGGTCGACGCCATCAGCGAGGTCCGCGATGGCGAGGTCACCCGCGCCGTGCGCGACTCCAGTGCCTCTGACGGTTCTCCGATTCACTCCGGTGACGTCATGGGTATCATCGCCGGCTCCATCGACGTGGTCGGTTCCGACGTGAAGCAGGTCACGCTCGACTGCATCAACCGCATGCAGGAGGAAGAGGAGGGCGACGCGCTGACGATTCTGGCCGGCGAGGAGCTGTCCGATGAGGCCTTCCAGGAGATCGTCGACGCTATCGAGGAGGCTCAGCCCGATCTGGAGATTGACGCCCATCGTGGCGAGCAGCCGCTCTATCCCGTGATCTTCTCGATCGAGTAGGCAACTGCCCATGTCCGAGCTGTGCTCCGTGCCGCGCGTCTCGGAGCGCTTTGCCCAGAGCAATGCGCTCGACGAGGATATCGCGCGACTCAAATATGTTTCGGGTAAACGTGAGGAGGCCCTTCGCCGTCTGGGAATTCGGACGGTGGGGGACCTCCTTCTCCATATCCCTCATCGATACCTCGACTTTACCCGTTCTTGGTCTATCGAGATGGCGCCCATCGGTACCGTGTGCACCATCATCGCCACGGTCGACCGTATCGTCCAAAAGCAGCCGCGTCCGCGCATGCAGGTGACCGAGGTCTCGCTTGTTGACGAGACGGGCGTGCTGCAGGTCGCCTTTTTCCGCCAGCCCTGGATTGCCCAGCAGCTTAAGCAGGGCGACCGCCTGGCCGTGATGGGCAAGGTCGAGTTTGCCTACGGTTTTAAGCAGATGGCCTCGCCGCACTTTGAAAAGCTCGAGGACGGGCGTGCCGCGGGCACTATCCTGCCGGTCCATTACGTGAGTGATGGCGTGAGCCAGGCGTGGATGCGCCGCATCGTAAGCGGCGCACTCGAGGTCGTCGGCAATCCCTTTGATCCCATTCCGGCACGCTTACGCGTTAAGCGTCGCCTCATGAGCAATGCCCGCGCTTTGCGCTCGATCCACTTTCCCTCGAGCATGGCTGAGTGCGATATCGCGCGCCGTCGCCTGGCCTACGAGGAGTGCCTCTACCTGCAGCTGGCGCTGCGCCTGCGCAACGACGGCGGGCTGGTCGAAGTCGCTCCCTACGCCCACACCGCGGGCGAGCACCTGGCCGCGCTCAAGCAGGCCCTGCCGTTTTCGCTGAGCGACGAGCAGGAGGCCGCGTTCCAGGATATCCTGCGCGATATGTGCGATGGCGGGCGCGTGATGAACCGCCTGCTGCTGGGCGATGTCGGTACCGGTAAGACCGCCGTTGCCGCCTGCGCGCTAGCTGTGGCTGCCGATAGCGGTACGCAGGCCTGCGTTATGGCGCCCACGGGCGTGCTGGCGCGCCAATATGCCGATAAGACCGGCCCTCTGCTCTCGCAGGCCGGCATGTCCTGGGCGCTTCTGACGGGTGCCACGCCGGCCGCAGAGCGCGAGCGCATCCATGCACAGCTGGAATCAGGCGAGCTCGACGTCCTCTTTGGAACCCACGCGGTGCTTTCGGATAACGTTGCGTTCAATCATCTGTCGCTTGTCGTCATCGACGAGCAGCACCGGTTTGGCGTTGGCCAACGCAACGCCCTACGCGCGAAGGGCCCCGGTGCGGACCTGCTCGTTATGACGGCGACACCGATCCCGCGTACGCTGGCGCTTTCGGTCTACGGCGATCTGGACACGAGTATCATCCGCCATCGGCCCGTCCCTGGCGCTGGCGTGACGACACGCGTGCTTACCGAGTCGAGCCGCGACCTCGCCTATGGCGCCATCCGCGAGGCGCATGAAAAGGGTCAGCAGGCCTACGTGATTTGCCCGCTCGTGGAGCCGAGTGACTCGGCCGATGAGCTTGAAGACGTGCCCGGTATCGCCCGCGACGACGAGGGCCGCGTGACCGTGCCTGTGCCGCTGCACGATACGGCGACCGAGCTCGATCGCCTGCGTCTGGCGTTGCCGGGTCTTGCCATCGAGCGCCTTCACGGCCGTATGCCAGCGGGGGAGAAGGATCGCGTGATCGACGCCTTCAAGCGTGGCGAGATTGACGTGCTCGTCTCGACTACGGTGGTCGAGGTGGGCGTCGACGTGCCCAACGCCACCGTCATGGTCATCGAGAACGGTGAGCGCTTTGGCTTGGCGGCGCTGCATCAGCTACGCGGTCGCGTGGGCCGCGGCAGCGTGTCGGGCACGTGCCTGGTCATGACGCACTCCAAGGGCAATGGCGGCGCCTCGGCGGCACAAGACCGTCTCCAGTCGCTCGAAAAGACCTCGGATGGTTTTACGCTTGCCCAGATGGACCTGCGTCTGCGTCATGAGGGCGAAATCCTGGGGTACCGTCAGCACGGTGGCGTGACCCTGCGCTTTGTCGACCTGGACGCCGACGAGGAGCTGATCGAGTGGGCCCATTTGGACGCGGTCGAGCTCTTGCGGTATGCTTGCAACCTTGACTCTGTGGCGACGCGTCCCTTGCGCGAGGCGGTCGCCATGCGTTATCGACATATCTTTAAGGAGGTCAGCGGAGGATGAGAATCATCGGCGGCGAATGGCGCGGTCGTAAGATCGAGGAGCCCCGTGGTCGCGATGTCACCCGCCCCACGACTGATCGCGTGCGCGAGGCGTGCGCATCTATGGTCATGTCGGCATTCGATTTCGATTTGGACGAGGTTCGTGTGCTGGACGCCTTTGGCGGCTCCGGTGCCTTAGGGTTAGAGATGCTCTCTCGTGGGGCCCGCTCGCTTACGACGTTTGAGATCGATCGCAACGCCGCGCGGCTCATTACCAAGAATATCGAGTTGCTCTGCCGTGACCGTGCGCGTTGGCGCGTGGTCACGGGCGACATGCTGGCAAGTGCCTCGCGCGGTCGTGTACCGGGCGGCCCCTTTGATTTGGTCCTGCTCGACCCGCCCTATGCTTTTGGTGCCGAGCCGGTCGAGGAAATGCTGCAGAACCTGGCTCAGCAGGGTTTGCTTGCGCCTGGCGCTTATGCCCTGTTTGAGCATGCCTCCGCCGATGCGGGCGCGCATCCGGCAGGCTTTGAGACTGTACGTGAGAAGCGCTACGGCATTACCTCGGTCGACCTGCTTCGTTGGGTCGGCGATGACGACGGTGAGGACGATAGTGCCGTCACCGATTCCGATAACAACGATGCCACGACGTTTCAGGAGGACGCCCATGAATGACACCATCAACCGCGTGATCGTCCCGGGCACCTTCGATCCCATCACGTTTGGCCATATCGATGTGATCCGCCGCGCCCGCCGCATCTTTCCCAGCGTGATCGTCGCTGTTGCCGAGTCGCAGGGTAAAAACGGTGTGGGCACCACGTTTATGCTCGATGAGCGCGTGGCTCTGGCCCGCGAGGCGCTCGGTGATATCGACGGCGTCGAGGTCCTGCCCTTTACCGGCCTCTTGGTCGACTTCGCTCGTGAGCAGGGGGCGGGGGCCGTGGTCAAGGGTCTGCGCGCCATGACCGACTTTGAGTATGAGCTGCAGCAGGCCGACCTTAACTATCGCCTGGATAGCGAGCTGGAGTCCATCTTTGTCATGAGTGCGCCGCAGTACGGCTATATCTCGAGCTCGGTCGTTCGCCAGATCGCCTCGCTCGGCAGTGACGTATCGACGTTTGTCCCGTCCAACGTGGTCGAAGCGCTCAAACATCGCTTTTCGTGACGTTTCTTATTGCCTGGTGGCATGTGGTAAACTAGCACGATGATATGTTACCTATGAAAGGAGACCGGATGCCGGGCGAGAATTTTCCTGGCGATAGGATCGTCAGCTTGGTCGATGAGCTCGAAGGGCTGATCGAGGAAGCCAAGCCGCCTTTCGGCAAGAACGCTCAGTTCAAGGTCATCGACGCCGACGTGTTCTTCAACATCCTCGACGAGATCCGCATGAGCTATCCCGAGGAGTGGCAGAAGTCCCGCCGTATCCTTAAGGAGCGCGAGGAGCTTATGGCTTCCGCCGCCGCTCAGGCCGATTCCATCATCGCCGACGCTCAGCAGCAGGCCCTCACCATTGCCGGTGAGCAGGAGATCGTCCGCCTTGCGCAGCAGCAGGCCGACGACATCCGCGATCGTGCCCAGCAGTACGAGCGCGAGACGCGTTATGCTGCCGAGGACTACGCAGAGCAGGTCTTTACGCACTTGGAGGAGAACCTCAAGAGCCTGACCGGCACCGTTACCCGTTGCCGTCAGCAGCTCAACGAGGGTGCCGCCCAGCAGAATGGTCAGTGGTAATGGCTGAGTTCCCGAGCGTTACCGTCGATCTTTCCGAGCAGCTCGAGTTTCCTGGAGATTCGTATCCGCTGACCGGTAAGGTCGATGTCGCCACCTACACGGTGGGCGAGAAGGAGTACCAGCTTCAGGACGGCATCGACTACGACGTTGTCTTTACCAATGCCGGTACCGGTGTCTTGCTCACGGGCATGGTCCGCGCGCACGCCACCGGTGAGTGCGACCGTTGCCTGGAGCCCGCCTCGTTTGATATCGCCGGAGAGATCGAGGAGTTCTACCTCTTTGAGGAGCCCGAGGATCCCGAGGCCTACGAGGACGGCTACGAGCTCCTGGGTGAGGACCGCATCGTCGATCTGGGTGAGCCCATCAATGACGCGGTCGTTATGGACACGCCGTTTGTGGTGCTCTGCAAGCCCGATTGCCGTGGTCTGTGCCCCACCTGCGGTTGCAATCTCAACGTCGAGCAATGCGATTGCGCCGCCCAGGCAGAGGCAGAATGGGCCGCTGCCACGGAAAATCCATTTGCAGCATTGAAGAATCTCAAGCTCGATGAGTAAAACTGTGGTAGTATCGCTACTTGCGCGTAATCGCCACACTGGATAGTTCATAAGGAAGGTCACTATGCCCGTACCTAAACAAAAGCAGGGTCGTATCCGCACTCACACCCGTCGTTCCGCCAACATGAAGATCTCGGCTGCGGCTCAGTCCACGTGCCCCCGTTGCGGCGCTGTTAAGCTTCCGCACCACGTGTGCCCCAGCTGCGGTTTCTACAAGGACCGCGAGGTTATCGTTACCGAGTAACGGTATACTCTGGATGCGATGCCGTTCCAAATGGAACCACAATGGCCGGCTCAATGAGTCGGCCATTTTTGTATAAGGAGTATGTATATGAGTAACGTTCGCGTTTGTGTAGACGTTGTGGGCGGAGACGAGAAACCTCAGGTTGTTCTCGATGGTATCGAGGCTGCGCTTGCCGCCGATCCCGATATCGATGTCTTGGCAGCTGGTCCCGCCGAAATCGTCAATCCCTTTGCCGCTTCCCATGCACGTGTTGAGGCCCTTGAGGCGCCTGACGTTATCGCCATGGATGACGATCCCATTCGCGCCGTGATGACCAAGCGTAAGTCGTCGATCGTGCTTTCTTGCCGCGCCATTAAGAAGGGTAATGCGGACGCGTTTTTCTCTGCCGGCTCCACCGGCGCCATGACCGCCGCTGCCACCGCCTACGTGACGCCGTTTAGGTATCAGGCCGAAGGCAAGAAGCAGCCGGTGCGCCCCTGTCTGACCAATGCGCTGCCCAATCGCGCCGGCGGTCTGACGGTGCTGTGCGATATGGGCGCCAACCCCGATGTCGAGGTCGATGACATGGTGCGTTTTGCTCAGATGGGTAGCGCCTATGCCCGCGTCGTCCTGGGCATCGAGCATCCCCGCGTGGGCCTGCTTGCCAACGGCACCGAGGACGAGAAGGGCTCCAACTTTACCAAGGCCTGCTTCCCGGCCATGAAAGCCGCCGTTCCCGGCTTTGTTGGTAACTGCGAGGGCACCGATCTTACGTCGGGCAATTTTGACGTCGTGGTCGCCGACGGCATGTCGGGCAACATCGCGCTCAAGGCCACCGAGGGCGCTGCCAAGTTTTTGCTGCAGGAACTCAAGGGTGCCTTTATGGCCTCGCTCGGCACCAAGATCGCCGCGCTGCTCATCAAAAAGCAGATGCGCGAGATTAAAGCCAAGCTTTCGGGCGACGCCAAGGGCGGCGCGATTCTTTTGGGCCTGCGCGGCGTGGTCCTGATCGGCCATGGTGCCACCTCGGTCGAGGCTGTTAAAAACGGTACGCTTGCGGCGGCCGAAGCCGTGCGCGCCGGGCTGGTCGAGAATGTCGCCAACTCCATGGACGGCATCGTTTTATAACAGCGGCGTTATGCGTCTCGGGGCGTGCGTCGTGGGGTAGAATCAGAACCGTGTCTTGGTACCGCCCGGGCGGTACCATTTTTTGGTATTCATGCACTATGAGAGGAAGCGCTATGGACCGCTCCGAAATCTTCGACAAGATCGCCGAGGTCGCTGCTGACGTTCTGGGCGTCGATGTTGCCGAAATTAGCGATGAGACCACCTTTGACGACCTCGATGCCAACTCGCTCGAGCGCCTGCAGCTGGTTACGGCTATCGAGGACGAGTTCAACCTCGAGATCGATGACGAGACCCTGCTCTCGCTCAACTCTGTCGCCGACGCCGTCGACGCTATCGAAGCTGCCAAGGAGGCCTAAGTCTTGGCTTTATCCGACCGACTTACGCGCGCCCAGGAAATCCTGGGCCACGAGTTCAACAATAAGGTGCTGCTGCGCGCGGCGCTTACGCATCCTTCGGCAGTCGAGGGCCAGCCGGTTTCTGCCAGCTATGAGCGCCTTGAGTTCTTGGGCGATTCCATTTTGGGCGCTGTGGTCGCACGCTCCCTGTTTGAGTCCTATCCGGAGTTTGACGAGGGCAAGCTCACGCGCTTGAAGGTGTCGCTTGTCTCGGGCGCTACGCTGTCCGAGGTTTCTCACGAGCTGGGCATCGACGACATCATCATCTTTGGTGCCTCCGAGACCGGTACCGGTGCGCGCGGCCTGCATTCGGCCCTCGAGAACGTCTATGAGTCGCTCGTGGGCGCGCTGTACCTGGATGCCGGCTGGGACGTTGCGGCGGAGTTTATCCATCGTACGCTTAAGCCGCATTTGGCTTCCGAGCGTGCCGAGCATCCTGCGAATCCCAAGTCGTTTTTGCAGGAGTGCGTGCAAGCCGACGGTCACGAGCCCCCGGCGTATAAGCTCGTTGGCTCCGAGGGCCCGGCGCATGCGCCCACCTTTACCGCCGTGGTGTTGGTCGATGGTATTCGCCAGGGTCGCGGCTCCGGCTCCTCAAAGAAGGAAGCCGAGGGAGCCGCCGCGCTCGAAGCACTCGACCGCATGGGTTACACCACCAACGGCGTGATTCTGAACAAGAAGCACGTGTAAGCGAGGAACCGTGTATCTCAAGTCCCTCACGCTCAAAGGGTTCAAGTCGTTTGCCGACCGCGCCCATATGACGTTTGAGCCAGGCCTGACCGTCATCGTCGGTCCTAACGGCTCGGGAAAATCGAACATCTCTGACTCGATTCTGTGGGTCCTGGGCGAGCAGAGCGCCAAGCAGCTGCGCGGCCAGGCCATGGAGGATGTCATCTTCTCTGGCTCGTCAGCGCGCAAGCCGGTGGGTGTCGCCGAAGTCACGCTGGTGCTCGATAACTCGGACCATATGCTGCCCGTCGATTTTGACGAGGTTGCCATCACCCGTCGTATGTATCGCTCGGGCGAAAGCGAGTACCTCATCAACTCGAGTCCGTGCCGCCTGATGGACATTCAGGACATCCTGCACGATTCGGGCCTGGGCAAGGATACGCATTCCATCATCAGCCAGGGCAAGCTCGACGCCATTTTGCAGAGCCGCCCCGAGGAGCGCCGCGCCCTCATCGAGGAGGCCGCCGGCATCTCCAAGCACAAGCGCCGCAAGGAGCGTGCGCTCAAAAAGATTAAGTCGATGGACGAGCATCTGACGCGTGCCCGCGACATCAATAAGGAAATCGCCCGTCAGCTGCGACCACTGGAGCGTCAGGTCGATCGCGCACGTAAGTACAAAGAGCTGTCCTCGCGCGCGAACGAGCTTACGCAGATGCTAGCCGTCGATGAGCTGCGTTCGCTGCAGTCGCAGTGGAACGACCTGGAGAGCCGCTCCAAGGAGGGCGCGGCCGAGCTGGAGCTTGCGCAGTACCGCATGGGCGAAAAGGAGCGTGAGCTCGAGAAGCTCCAGGTCATGCTCGAGGAAAAGGGCCTGTTTGTGGGCGATCTGGGCGAGCAACGCCGTCATATGCAAGATGTGGTCGGCCGCATTAACTCTGACATGCGCCTGCTCGAGGAAAAGGGCCACAACATGGTGTCGCGCCTGTCCGACATGCGCGGGCAGATCTCGAGCTCCGAGCATCAGCGACGTCGCGTGGTCGAGGAGCTCGAGGACGCGCGTGCGCAGCTTGAGGAAGTGACCGGTGCGCACATGCAGGCCCAGGAGGACGTTGACGCCGCTGGTCCTGCTGCCGCTGAGCTCCACGAGCGGCGCGTGGCGCTTGACAATCAGATTTCGCAGCTTACGCGTGAGCAACGCGATGTGCAGCGCGTGGCCGACAACGCCGCGCTCGAGCTCGCCAAGGTGAAGGACTCGCTGAGCAACGCTGAGGTCGAGGACAACATGTATGTCTCGCGCCTGGAGCAGATTGACGAGCAGCTCGAGGAGGTCACGGCCTCGCTCGAGAGCCGTCGCAACCGCGCAGAGGAGCTTGAGGGTGCTCTTGAGGAAGCGCGCCAGGCCCAGGTCGATGCGCGTGAGGCCGCCGAGGTCGCCCGTGCGGCGCTGAAGGACTTGCGTGCCCGCGAGAGCGAGGCGCGCAACAAGCTGTCCGAGGTGCGCTCGGAGCTTGCCAGCCAAAAGAAGTTTGATGCCCGCATGGCCGACAGCTCGCCGCTCGTGAGCCGTCTGGTGGGTGCGTTGGGCGACGATGTCTCGGGTCGTCTGGGCGACGTGCTCGAGGCCCCGCGCGAGCTTGAGGGCCTGGTGGAGCAGCTACTTGCCGGCGATATCGATGCCCTGTTATTTGATGACGCCGCCGCGCTTGAGCGTGCCGGTCGTGCGGCTCTGGACCAAAAGAAGGCCTCGGGTGAGGCGCTGCTGGTGGCGCGCGGCGTGAGCGGCTCTGCTGCCGCCGAGGGCGCTGCCGGTTCGCGTCTGGTCGATCTCCTTTCCGTGCGTTCCGGTTATGGCCCGATTGTCGAGGCGCTGCTCGGTGGCTATTACGTGGTCGATGACTTGGCTGCCGCGCTGGCTGCGCCTGTCGTTGACGGTGTGACCTATGTGACCCCCGATGGCGCCCGCGTAAGCTGTGGCGGCCTTGTGCGCGTGGGCCTCGATGCCGGCGAGGCGTCGGGTGCCCTGGAGCGCAAGCGTCGCATTCGCGAGCTGGAGGGCTTGGAGCCCGATTTGGCTGCCGTGTTTGAGCATGTGTCGGATCAGGTCGTCGAGGCCAATGCGGCCGTTGAGGAAGCGCGTGCCGCTGAGGGCGATGCCGCCGGCGAGATCGCCCGTCTTGAGGGCGAGCGCCGCTCGTTGCTCTCCGAGATCGGCCGCTTGGAGCAAAGCGCCAACAATGCCGAGGTCGAGCGCGTGCGCATCTCCAAGCGCCGCGAGCAGGCCTCCGAAGCCGTTCGCGCTGCGCGTCCGCGCGTTGACGAGCTCACCCGTTCGCGTGACGAGGCCCGCGCGCAGGCAAGCGATCTGGGCTTGCAGATTTCCGAGGCCAACGACGAACTCGACCGCGTTCGCCGTGACGATTCCGAGGCTGCCGGCAAGCTCGCCGACGCCAAGGTTCGTCTAGCCCAGACGAGCGAACGCCTGCGTTCGCTGAAGGGCCGCGTGCCCGACCTTGAGCATCGTCTTGAGGGCATCGACCGTCGTATCCGCGGAACACGCCAGGCCTCGCGCTCGCTCGAGCTGCTGCGCCTGCGCGTCGATCCCATGCACGAACGCTATTCTGCCCTGTTGGAACGCGCGTCGGATTGGGCAGCGCGCCTGCGTGACCAGGCCTCTCTGGAGGAGGCGGACTCCGCTTCGCTCAAGAAGACCATCGAGGATGCCAAGGCAGAGGTTGCCCGCGCTAAGGAGCGAGTCGATACCGCCTCCGCCACGCAAAACGAGTTCAAGGTCGCGCGTGGCAAGCTCGAGGTGCAGGTCGAGGCTGCCATCAAGGCCATTACCGCCGATGGCACGACGGTGCTCGAGGAAGCGCTCATGCTTCCTGCTCCTACCGACCGCGATGCCGCCGAGCGCGAACTCAACCAGCTTGTGCGCCAGATCAACAACCTTGGTCCCGTTAACCAAGTTGCCATGGAGGAGTACGAGCAGCTCAAGCGCCGCGCCGACTACATCGAGGAGCAGCTGGCCGATCTGGAGAGCGCGCGCAAGGCGCTCACCAAGATCACGGTGGCCATTGATCGCAAGATGCGCAAGGCGTTCCTGGTGACGTTTGAGAAGGTCGACGCGAACTTCCGCGAGATCTTCGCTATGCTCTTCCCGGGCGGCCAGGCTCATCTGGAGATGACCGATCCCGAGCATCCTGCCGAGACGGGTATCGAGGTCGTGGCGCAGCCGCGCGGCAAGCGCATCACCAAGATGATGCTCATGTCGGGCGGCGAGAAGAGTCTGACGGCGCTCGCCTTGCTCTTTGCCGTGTATCGCACGCGCACGGTGCCGTTCTATGTGCTGGACGAGGTCGAGGCGGCGCTCGATGACGCCAACCTGTCCAAGCTCATCGGCGCGCTCGATGTGTTGCGTTCCGATACGCAGCTCTTGGTTATCTCGCATCAGCGCCGTACTATGGAGGACGCTGACGTCCTCTATGGCGTCTCGATGCAAGCCGACGGCGTCAGTCGCGTCGTCTCGCAAAAACTCGATCGCGAAACCGGAAAGGTCGTGAATGCATAATGGGATTCTTCGATGCTCTCTCGCGCGGACTTGAGCGAAGCCGCGAGGCCCTCAACGAGGTCTTCTACTTTGGCGGTGAGGTCGACGAGGATTTTTGGGAGGACCTGGAGGACACCCTCGTCATGGGTGACATGGGCGCCGAGATCGCCATTCAGGTCTCCGATGACCTGCGCGATGCCGCGGCCAAGAAGAACCTCAAGACCGCTCCACAGCTTCGCCGTGCCCTGGCCGAGCAGCTTGAGCAGCACTTTGTGCCCATCGAGCGCGATCCGTTCTCCGATACGCCGAGCTGCGTGCTGTTTGTGGGCATTAACGGTGCCGGCAAGACCACGACGGTCGGTAAGATCGCGAGCGTCATGGCCTCCCGCGGCAAGAACGTCGTGATCGGTTCGGCCGATACCTTCCGCGCTGCCGCTATCGAGCAGCTCGATGTGTGGGGTCAGCGCGCTGGCGTCCCCGTCATCAAGCGCGACCGCGGCTCCGACCCGGCAAGTGTTTGCTACGACGTGCTCGACGAGGCCGACAAGCGCGGCAGCGACCTGGTGCTCATCGATACCGCCGGTCGTCTGCACACGAGCCCCGAGCTCATGCGCGAGCTTGCCAAGGTGGTCAATGTGACCCGTAAGCGCGCCGCCAATATGGCCGCCGGCCCCATGCCCGTCTATGTCGTGCTCGTGATCGATGCCGCAACGGGCCAAAACGGCCTCAACCAGGCGCTCGAGTTTAACGAGGCGCTGGGTCTGGACGGTATTATCATGACAAAGCTCGACGGCACGGCAAAGGGCGGTATCGCCATGGCCGTGGCCGAGAAGCTCAAGCTTCCCATCCTGCGCATCGGCGTGGGCGAGCAGGTCGATGACCTGCAGGAGTTCAATGCCAAAGATTTCTGCCGCGCCCTGGTGGGCGAGTCCAACTAAGGAGTAACCAGTGTTTGATTCCCTGAGCGATCGCCTCAACGACACATTTGACCGCCTGCGTGGCAAGGGTAAGCTGACCGAGGCCGACATTACCTCGGCCATGCGCGACATTCGCATGGCGCTGCTCGAGGCCGACGTCAACTTCAAGGTCGTCAAGGAGTTCGTCGCCAAGACCAAGGAGCGCTGCATGACCGCCGAGGTCATGGAGTCACTGTCGCCGGCGCAAAACGTCGTCAAGATCGTGCTCGACGAGCTCACCGAGATGCTCGGCTCCACCGAGAGCAAGCTCGTCTTTAGCAACCGCATTCCCAATGTCATCATGCTCGTGGGCCTGCAGGGCTCCGGTAAGACCACGGCGGCCGTAAAGCTGGCCTATCAGCTCAAGAAGCAGGGCCGCTCGCCGCTGCTCGCCGCGTGCGACGTCTACCGTCCCGCCGCTGCCGACCAGCTGGCCACACTCGGTGGAGAGATCGGCGTGCCGGTCTTCCGCGGCGACGGCGAGCACCCGGTCGATATCGCCAAGGGTGCCATCCAGGAGGCAGTCGACCACCTGCGCGATGTAGTCATCGTCGATACCGCCGGTCGTCTGCAGATCGACGAGCAGATGATGCAGGAGGCCGTGGATATCAAGAAGGCCGTCAAGCCCGATCAGGTGCTGATGGTCGTCGATGCCATGACCGGCCAGGATATCGTCAACGTCGTCTCGACCTTCGCCGAGCGCACCGACTTTGACGGCGTGATCATCTCCAAGCTCGACGGCGACGCCCGTGGCGGCGGCGCGCTTTCCGTGCGCCAGGTGACCGGCAAGCCCATCAAGTTTGTGAGCATGGGCGAGAAGCCCGATTCGCTGGAGCCGTTCTACCCCGATCGTATGGCCAAGCGCATTCTGGGTATGGGCGACGTTGTCGGCATTATCGAGAAGGCCCAGGAGGCGGCCGACGCCGAGCAGCTCGAGGCCGCCGAGCGCATGCTGCGCGAGGGCTTTACCATGAACGACATGCTCGACCAGATGAAGGCCGTCAAGAAGATGGGCGGCATGAAGGGCATTCTGGGCATGCTCCCCGGTGGCCAGCGTGCGCTTAACCAGATGGGTGGTAACCTGGACGAAGGTATCTTCGATAAGAACGAGGCCATCATCATGTCGATGACCAAGGAGGAGCGCCTTCGCCCCTCCATCATCAACGGCCAGCGCCGTGCCCGCATTGCCAAGGGCGCCGGCGTGACCCCCACCGAGGTCAATAGCCTTATGAAGCAGTGGGGCGAGATGAATAAGATGATGGGCCGCATGCGCACGATGGCCAATCAGGCGCAGGCCGGCGGCAAGAAGGGCAAGAAGGGTAAGAAGGGAAAAAAGATGCGCATGCCCAATATTCCCGGTCTGGATGCCATGGGGCTGGGCGGCATGGGCGGCCTGGGAACGGGCGGCCCCAAGTCCGATATGGACCTGCTGCGCCAGATGGAAGCGCAGATGCGCAACAAGAAGTAACGACTAGTTGAGTCGTGTATGGCGAAGGCCGCCTGGATGGTATTCCAGGCGGCCTTCGCCGTTTGTTCGCTGGTTGTCGCACGCGTGGAAGCGCGTTCTCGACGAGGTGCTTGCCGCTAGTGGCATCCGCAGCCTTCGTGCCCGTCATGGTCGTGGTGACCGTGGCAGCCGCAGGACTCGCCATGCTCGTGGATGTGCTCGTGATCATGTCCATGGCAGTCGCAGGTGGCCTCGCCGTTCTGTGCGAGCGTGCCGGCAATGAGGGCCTCGACGCAGGCATCGCAGCTGCCCTGGGCGCCCGCATAGACCGTGATGCCGGCTTGGGCAAGCGCGTTGATAGCGCCGCCGCCGATACCGCCGCAAATGAGCGTGTCAACGCCACCGTTGGCAAGCAGGCCCGCCAAGGCGCCGTGGCCGGTGCCGCCGGTGCCTACGACCTGCTCGTTGAGCACCTTGCCATCCTGGATGTCGTAGATCTTGAACTGCTCGCTGCGGCCAAAGTGCATAAAGATGTTGCCGTTGTCGTACGTCGTTGCCACCCTCATGGTGCCGACCTCCTTTGCTGGCCATGCGGCCGTCGTCGTGGCGATGGGGGAGTACGCGATATTGCCGCCCTCGATGACGAGCGCTCGTCCGTTGACCAGCGCGTTTGCCACCTTGCGATGCGCGCGACTGCTGATTGCCGCCACCGTGGCGCGGGCGATGCCCATCTGCTGGGCGACCGCCTCTTGGTTGAGACCTTCCAGGTCGCACAGGCGCAGCACCTCAAGCTCGTCGACGGTCATGTCGATGGCATCACCGCTGGCCAGGCCATCGGGGGTAAAGCCGCGGTATTCGGGGATGATCCCGACGCGGCGCAGTTTTTCGCGTCTTCCTGCCATGCACACTCCTTATCTGACATATGTCAACAATAGGATAACGCGTTAGTCGTTGGGCGCAAGGCATTTCTGTCATATGTCAGAAAAAGGCTAAGATGCCTCGTTGCCGCATGCGGAGCCGCGCTGCCGTGCATTGCGTGTGCCGGACTAAGTGTCCAATTCGACACTCGCGCGCCTGGGCTACAATGAATCTCGCTTGTAGGCGACTGACAGGAGGGTCAATGAGCAAAGCTGATCAACAGTTTGTAACCATGTGCCGTGATATCTTGGACCATGGCACCACCACCGAGGGCCAAAAGGTCCGCCCGGTGTGGGAGGACGGCACCCCTGCCTATACCATTAAAAACTTTGGTGTCACGGCGCGCTATGATCTGCGCGAGGAGTTCCCCGCGCTCACCCTGCGCCGTACGGCGCTTAAGTCTGCCATGGACGAGATTCTGTGGATCTATCAAAAGAAGTCCAATAACGTGCATGACCTCAACAGCCATATCTGGGATGAGTGGGCCGATGAGACCGGTTCCATCGGTAAAGCCTACGGCTATCAGATTGGTCAGAAGAGCCATTACGCCGAGGGCGACTTCGACCAGATGGACCGTGTACTGTACGACCTTAAGCACACGCCGTATAGTCGCCGCATTATGACCAATACGTACGTGTTTAGCGATCTGTCCGAGATGCACCTTTATCCGTGCGCCTATAGCGTGACCTATAACGTGACGCAGCGTCCTCAGGACGACAAGCCGACGCTCAACATGATTCTCAACCAGCGCAGCCAGGACATTTTGGCCGCGAACAACTGGAACGTGTGCCAGTACGCCATTTTGCTGATGATGGTCGCGCAGTCGGTCGATATGATTCCCGGTGAGCTGCTGCACGTGATCGCCGACGCCCATATCTATGATCGTCATGTCGATATCGTCCGCGAGCTTATCGAGCGTCCGCAGTTTGCGGCACCCAAGGTAACGCTCAACCCCGATGTGCATGACTTCTATGCGTTTACGACCGATGACCTGATCGTCGAGGGCTATGAGCACGGCCCGCAGGTCAAGAACATTCCCATTGCGGTGTAGGTGGTGCTCATGACGTGTAAGCTATCTGCTATCGTCGCCGTGTGTGACGATTGGGGCATTGGGTGCGAGGGCGACATGGTGGTGTCCAATCGCGCCGATATGCGCCATTTTGTGGCCTGCACCAAGGGCTGCCCGGTTATCATGGGACGCAAGACGCTGCTGAGTTTTCCCGGCGGGCGTCCTCTCAAGAACCGCCGCAATATCGTGCTTACGCGCGATATGGGCTTTACCCACGAGGGCGTCGACGTGGTGCATAGCGTTGACGAAGCGCTCTCTGCGGTTGCCGATGAGCTCGTTGCCTGGGTGATCGGTGGCGGCGATGTCTATCGGCAGTTTTTGCCGTACTGCGTGGAGGCCGAGGTCACTCATAACCACTGCGTCCATCCCGTGGACACGTACTTTCCCGACTTGGACGCCGATCCCGCGTGGGAGATTGCGCAGCGTAGCGGGGTCGCGACGATTGCCGCCGGTGATGGTGACGAGGGCGTCAATTATGAGTTCGTGACGTATCGTCGCATCGAGGCGTAAATCGTCTGGCGTGAACGGTATCATCGGGTTGATTGAATGCATGGGGCGGCGCTTAGCGTCGCCTCGTTTGGTATAGATGTGCTGTAAAGAAGGGTGCGGGCTGGCTGCTATGACTGATGCCGTTGAGGTTCTGCGAATTGATTCGCTCGAGGACGAGCGGCTCGATGCCTACGTGCGACTGACCGAGCGTGAGCTTCGCTGCGTGCTGGAGCCGCAAAAGGGCATCTTTATTGCGGAGAGCGCCAAGGTCATCGAGCGTGCCGTGCGCGCCGGATATGAGCCGGTGAGCTTTCTTCTGGGCGAGCGCTGGCTCGACCAGATGATGCCGCTGTTTGACCAGCTTGTCGTGCGCGAGGGAGCGGGTCCGGTTCCCGTGTTCGTGGCCTCCATGGAGCTCATGGAGCAGTTGACGGGCTTTAACGTTACGCGCGGCGCGCTGGCGGCGTTCCGTCGCCCGCGTCAGATTCCGGTTGATGAGTTCTTGGGCGGCGTCGTCGAGGCGGCGGGGGATTGTCCGGTGCGCGTGTGCGTGCTTGAGGGTATTGTTGATCACACCAATGTTGGCGCGATTTTCCGCTCGGCTGCCGCATTGAACGTTGACGGTATTTTGGTCAGCCCGACGTGCTGCGACCCGCTGTACCGTCGCTCGGCCCGCGTGAGCATGGGCACGGTGTTTCAGGTGCCGTGGACGCGTATTGGCAGCGAGGCTCGTGTGTGGCCGCACGATGGCCTGGCGGCACTGCACGAAGCCGGTTTTTCGTGCGCTGCGATGGCACTGACGGACGACTCCGTTTCGCTGGACGATCCTGCGCTGCAGGAGGTTGATCGCCTGGCGATCTTTATGGGCACCGAGGGTGCCGGCCTGGGCGCTAAGACTATCGCGGGCTGCGACCGAGCCGTGCGTATTCCGATGGCGCACGGGGTCGATTCGCTCAACGTGGCCGCGGCGAGTGCCGTCGCCTTTTGGCAGCTGTGCCCGCATGTGAGCAATGAGTATCACTACCAGCCGGGTTTGTATCACTAGGCAGATATTTCGCACCTGGCTCTGATTCGGGGTGTTTCGGTCGCCGCCAGTCGGTGCTAAGCTGATATTGGCTTTGGTCTTAAATTGCCGTTTTGTTGTTTAACATACGTTGGCGGGGAGGACGTGTGGCTAAGAAATCTACGGCTATCGATGTAACGCAGGGTGTCATTTGGCAACAGCTGCTGTCGCTGTGCGTCCCCATCTTCTTTAGTTCGTTTTTTCAGCAGGCCTACACGCTTATCGGTACGTATATCGTTGGCCAGTTTGGCGGCAAGCTCGCGCTGGGTGGCATTCAAGCCACGATGGTGCTCACCGAGCTCTGCATTGGCTTTTGCGTTGGCGTCGGCGCCGGCTGCGCGGTCATTACCGGTCAGTATTTTGGCCAGCACGATGATGAACGACTGAGTCGTTCGGTTCACACGGCCATGACGCTCGCGCTGGTGGGCGGTATCGTCTTCTCCATTCTCGGCATAGTGTTCGTTGAGCCCATGCTGGTGCTTATGAACACGCCGCATGAACTATTGGCCGAGGGCGTGGCCTATGCTCGCTGTTATTTTGCCGCGATGGTTGCGGCACTGCTGCTAAATATGGGAACCGCACTGCTGCGTGCCGTGGGCGACACGCGCGGGCCCGCCGTGATCATTGCCTCTGGCTGCCTTGTTAACGTGGTGCTGGATATCATCTTTGTCGCTGTGTTGCATATGGAGGCGCTGGGCTGCGGCATCGCAGTGGCGCTGACCATTTGCTCCAATGCAACGATGATCGTGTTGCGCATGATGCGCGCTCCGGGTGCATGGCGTCTTTCGCTGTCTAAGCTCGGTATCGATCGCGGTATTTGCAAGAGTATGATCTCGTGTGGTCTGCCACTTGGTTTTCAATCGGCTGCCTATTCGATCTCGAACGTGCTGATCCAGGTGTCGGTTAATTCGTTTGGCGCCGATGTCACAACTGCTTGGGGTCTATCTGGGCGCCTGGATGGCATTATCTGGATGGTGACCGAGGCGCTCGGCGTATCGATCACCACGTTCTCGGCGCAGAATTTTGGCGCGCGCAATTACGAGCGCATGCGCAAGGGATATCACACGTCGCTCGTGCTTTCGTTTATGCTCATTGGTGGCCTGTCTGCCGTGCTCCTGGTGTTCTCGGGTCCTCTGTCTCGTTTGTTTGTCGACGATGCTTTGATTTCGGCGTACACCACGACGATTCTTCATTTCATCGCGCCGTTCTACGCGATCTTCTCGATTATCGAGAACGCGTCGGGCTCCATTCGCGGCGCGGGCGTGAGTCTGCAGCCTATGATGCTCACCATCTTTGGCACCGTTGTCTTGAGGGTGATCTGGGTGTTTGCGATCATGCCCTTCGATCCGTCGCTCGAGCATCTACTGCTGGTCTACCCCGTAACGTGGCTCATTACGGCCACGATGTTCACCATCTACCACCACAGCGGCAACTGGCTAGGCCGCGCCACCGCCTAATGATCCCTTGGGGCGGAAGAAAACGGATCATTGCTCTCCGTCGTGATGTCGATGATCCGTTTTCCTCCGTCCCCTTCGGATCAATTAGTATTCGATGCCTTGGCGGGCCAGGAGGCCTTCGTCGAAGTAGTGTTTGACGGGGCGCATTTCGGTGACCAGGTCGGCGAGGTCCGCGAGGGGCAGCAGGCCGCGGCCGGTCAGTATGAGCTCTGTGGTGTCGGGTTTCATCGCGATCAGTTGCCCGTATAGATTTGAACCTTGCCGACTTCGAGTGATGCCATCTCTGTCCTTTCGTGCCCGGCGTCGGTTTATCGCCGGCCGGGTTGGGTATTCTAATTAGCATTATCAACCCCAGTAGATGGAGTTCAAGCAGATGGAGATGGATGACAACAAACGTAGACGGAATATGATTCTCTACGTGCTCATCGCCTTCGTCGTCTACCTCGTGCTCTCGACCGTTCTGTTCCCTAACATCGGTCACACGCAGCAGATTACGAAGACCGATTACTCGACGTTTGTCAAAGCGCTCGATAAGAAGAGTGTCGACAAGGTCGAGTACAACACGGACGATTACACGATTTATTACACCAAGAAGGGCGAGGACGAGAACATCGCCTACAAGACGACCGGTGTGCCGAACGATGCGGGCTTTACCGATCGCGTGCTTGAGTCTGGCGCTTCGTTGGAGTCGGTCGTTCCCGATAAAAACTCGGGTTTGATGACCTACTACCTGCTCACACTCATTCTTCCCATGGCGATTTTCTTCCTCATCGGTTGGTGGCTCAACCGCCGCATGAAGAAGGCTATGGGCGATGACGGCCCGTCGATGAACTTTGGCGGCGGCGGTTTTGGCGGCGGCGGACTGGGTAAGTCCGGCGCGCGCGTGATCGCCTCCAAGGACGTGGGCGTGACCTTTAAGGACGTCGCCGGCCAGGAAGAGGCCAAGGAGTCTCTCAAGGAGGTCGTCGACTTTCTGGAGAAGCCGCAGCGCTACGAGGAGATCGGCGCCAAGCTGCCGCGCGGTGCTCTTCTTGTCGGCCCTCCGGGTACCGGTAAGACCCTGCTTGCCAAGGCTGTTGCCGGCGAGGCCGGTGTTCCGTTCTTTAGCATTTCGGGCTCTGAGTTCGTTGAGATGTTTGTTGGTCGCGGCGCTGCAAAGGTTCGTGACCTGTTTAAGCAGGCCAAGGAAAAGGCCCCGTGTATCGTCTTTATCGATGAGATCGATACCATCGGTAAGAAGCGCGATGGCGGCGGCTTTAGCGGCAACGACGAGCGCGAGCAGACGCTCAATCAGTTGCTGACCGAGATGGATGGCTTCGATAACCACAAGGGTATCGTTGTCCTTGCCGCAACCAACCGCCCCGACAGTCTCGATCCCGCTCTACTGCGCCCCGGTCGTTTTGACCGCCGCATCCCCGTCGAGTTGCCCGATCTGACCGGCCGTAAGAACATTCTTGAGCTGCATGCTAAGAGCGTGAAGACCGAGCCGCCGATCGATCTGACCGCGATTGCCCGCGCCACGCCCGGTGCCTCGGGCGCCGACCTGGCCAATATCATCAATGAGGGCGCCCTGCGCGCCGTTCGCGAGGGTCGCAAGCGTGCAACCCAGGACGATTTTGAGGAGTCGGTGGAGGTCGTCATCGCCGGTCAGCAGCGCAAGTCCACGGTGCTTTCCGACCACGAGAAGCAGGTCGTTTCCTACCACGAGATCGGCCATGCCATCGTCGCTGCCCGCCAAAAGGGTTCCGCGCCGGTTACCAAGATCACCATCGTGCCGCGCACGAGCGGTGCTCTTGGCTATACCATGCAGGTCGAGGAGGACGAGCGCTTCCTGACGACACGCCAGGAGGTCTTGGACAAGCTTGCCGTCTACTGCGGCGGCCGTGCGGCCGAGGAACTCATCTTTGGCGAGATGACGACCGGTGCCGCCAACGATATCGAGCAGGCCACCAAGCTCGCCCGTAACATGGTGACGCGCTTTGGTATGTCTGATGAGTTTGGCATGATGGCACTCGGTACCGTTCAGAATGCGTACCTTAACCAGGACACGTCGCTCACCTGCGCCCCCGGTACGGCCGAGCGTGTGGACGCGATTGTCGCCAAGCTGATCGAGGACGCGCACGATCGCGCCCTGCAGATCCTCAAGGAGAACAAGTTCAAGCTCCATGAGCTGGCTCGTTATCTGTACAAGAAGGAGACCATCACGGGTGAGGATTTCATGAACCTCCTCACGCGCGAGAATCCGCTGATGCCCAAGCAACAGTAAAGCCGCGGTCGAGCCAGTAAACGCCGACGCCCCATTTGAGCAGCTTTCTCAAATGGGGCGTTTTGCTTGAGAGGGATGGAAATGAAGATCGTGGTGAGCGCCTGCTTAATGGGTGAGAGCTGCAAGTATAACGGGCTCGACAACTATCATCGCGCGTTGGTCGAGGCCTGCGAACGCACGGGGACTGAGGTCTTGTTGGTGTGCCCCGAGGTTTTTGGCGGTCTGCCCACCCCGCGCAAGCCGTCCGAGATCGTTAACGGCGAGGTTCGTACCAGCGAGGGCATCTCGGTTAATCGCGAGTTTCGCCTGGGTGCTCAACGTGCGCTCGATATGTGTGAGCAGGCGGGCGGCCCGTCCGAGATTGCTGCGTGCGTCTTGCAGGATCGCAGTCCGTCGTGCGGCGTGGGCCATATCTACGACGGATCCTTCAGCGGCACGCTCACAACGGGTAACGGTGTCTTCGTTGACCTGCTCCTGCGCCACGGCTACCGCGTGATCCCGGCAAGCGAATTCGACTCGAGCATGTTACAGCAATAAAAAACCGCCACAAAGGTACTGTACCCTTTGTGGCGGTTTTGGTCGGTTAGGCCAGGATAGAGTGGCCGTAGGCGTTGGCGGCCTTGATGGCGGCGGCGAACTTTTCGTCGGTGAAGGGCTCCGGGTTGCCTTGCTTCCACTCGTTGGTGGCGTGTGCGAACTCGCACAGGGCCGGGATATCGGACTCGGTAAGGCCGACCTGCTCAAGCGTCACGGGCAGGCCCATCTGCTTGTTAAAGGCGGCGTAGCGCTCAAGGTTTTCGGTGTCTCCCGTATTGGCAAACAGCACGAGCACACCCAGGCTTACGACCTCGCCGTGCAGGTAGGTGCCCTCACGCGGAATGCTGCACGTGGCGTTGTAGAACGCATGTGCCACGCTCGAGTTGTAGTAGTAATCGTTCTGGTTGGTCAGGTTCGAGACATAGCCCATGTTGACCACGATATCGAGCGCGATCTGCTTAACGGCCTCGCTCGACAGGTCCTGGCGCACGTCCTTTAGACCCTGCACGCCGTAGGTAAACAGCGGCTCGGAGCAGGTGTGGGCGAGTGCCAGGCCAAGACCGGCGGTGTGCTCCAAATTACCGGCGCTCGTGGCGTACTCGACCTCGGGCTGCTTAGATAGGGCATCGCCCACGCCGGCCCAGAAGTACTCCGCTGGCGCCTCGGCGATGATCTTGGGGTTGATGAAGATGTGCGCAGGGCGGTTGGGGTACGAATAGCCCTCGAGCGAGCCGTCGTCGTTGTAGACAACGGCAATGGCGGTCGCGGCCGAGCAGTTGGAGCATATTGTAGGCACGGTAAAGACGATCTTCTTGAGCTCGATTGCTGCGGTCTTCACGGTGTCGAGCGCCTTGCCGCCGCCGCATGCGATAAGCACGTCAGCTTCCTGGCAGGCAGGGGAGTTCACGACCTTGGCGATATTGGCACGCGTGCTGTTGGTGCCGTAGACGCGCGTCTCCAGAATCTCGACATTGGTACCTTCAAGCGCCGCCTCGATGCCCGGCAGCGCCGCAGCCAGGGCTCGCTTGCCGCCGATGATGGCGACCTTCTTCGCGCCGTACTCCGCCAGTGCGGCGGGTAGCTCGGTAAAGCAATCCTCGCCAACGGTGTAGTCGCTCATTCCAATCGTGCGCATAGGTGCCTTCTTTCGTTCGATAGAGTGCTTTCAGGTATTTTGCTCCTAGAGAAGGTCCTCGGCCGCGAGAAATTTCGAACGTATAAAACCAGTGTTGAGGGTTTTTCGCCGGCGCGGAACGTGCTAGCATACTCCGCATAAGCGTTGATGGGGACGAGTAGTCGGCCGTCCGCATGCTACAGAGAGCGGGAAGCGCTGAGAACCCGTGCATGCGACCGATGAAAATCACCCCGGAGCTGCGGTCCCAACGGACGAGCCGCATAGGCACGTCTTAGTAGACATCGCCGAGATGGTCGTCGATACAGACCAGCCGAGTAACGGATGCGAGCTCGCGAATATGCGGGCGAGGGCATCTAAGCTGGGTGGTTAAGCGAAGAGCTTTTACGGGCAGTCTGCCCGTTTTGTGGCGCTTCGTCCCAGCTTGTAGGGACGGGCGCTTTTTTGGTGCCCAGAGGGCGTGCGCGCCCATGACAAGAAAGGGGTACCGTGGCAAACGAGTACAAGCAGACGATGAATCTGCCCAAGACCGGGTTTCCCATGCGTGCCGGTCTTTCCAAGTCCGAGCCCAAGCGACTCAAGGACTGGCAGGACAACAAGGTCTACGAGCAGGTTCTGAAGAAGAACGAGGGTCACAAGAAGTTCGTGCTGCACGACGGTCCTCCGTACGCCAACGGTCCGATCCACATCGGCCATGCCATGAACAAGATCTCCAAGGACATGATCAACCGCTACTGGATGATGCAGGGCTATGAGGTTCCCTATGTCCCCGGTTGGGACTGCCATGGTCAGCCGATCGAGCATAAGGTCGAGGAGAAGCTCGGCACCGAGAAGTTCAACCAGACCCCCACGGCCAAGATCCGTGAGCTCTGCAACGAGTTCGCTGTCGAGAACATCGAGCTTCAGAAGGCCGGCTTCCGCCGTCTGGGCGTGCTCGGCGACTGGGACAACCCCTATCTGACGCTCTATCACCAGCACGATGCCGCCGACATCGAGGTCTTCAAGGCCATGTTCGATAAGGGCATGATTTATCGCGGCCACAAGCCGGTTCACTGGTGCAAGCACTGCCACACCGCGCTGGCCGAGGCTGAGATCGAGTACTCCGATGAGACGAGCCCGTCCATCTTTGTGCGCTTTGAGATGACCTCCAAGCCCGCCGGCCTCGAGAACTTCGACGGCCCGGTTGACTTTATCATTTGGACGACCACGCCGTGGACCATCCCCTCCGACCAGGCCGTTTCCCTTAAGCCCGGCGCCGCCTATGTCGCCGTTGAGCACGAGGGTCGTGCCGAGGTCATGCTCGAGGACCTGGCCCCCAAGTGCTGCGAGGAGTTTGGTTGGGAGTACACCCCGGTCATGGTCGACGGCAAGCCCTATGTGGTTCCCGCCGAGACCTTCCACCACATCCACTACAAGCAGCCGATCTTTGACGGTGTTGAGGGCGTGGCGCTGCTGGCCGATTACGTCGGTGTCGACGACGGTACCGGTATCGTCCACAACTCGCCCGGCCACGGCGTCGACGACTACTTTGCCTGCCTCAAGGAGGGCATCACCGACATCTGCATGCCGGTCGATGACGACGGCAAGTTCTACACCGGCGAGGAGTTTGGCACCGGTGGCCCCTTCAGCGGTATGGATACCGATGAGGCCAACCCGCACATCATCGAGTTCCTGCGCGAGCGCGGTACCCTGGTCCTCGAGAAGAAGATCACGCACAGCTATCCGCACTGCTGGCGCTGCAAGCACCCGGTGCTCTTCCGTGCTACCGACCAGTGGTTCGTCTCGATGGACAAGACCGGTTTGCGCGAACAGGCTGGCAAGGAGGTCCGCGAGAACGTCAAGTGGTATCCGGCTCACGCCGCCAACCGCATCGGTGCCATGGTCGAGCAGCGTCCCGACTGGTGCATCAGCCGCCAGCGCAACTGGGGCGTGCCTATCCCGAGCTACACCTGCGCCGACTGCGGCGAGAAGGTCATGAACGACGCCACGCTCGATGCCGTCATCAAGCTCTTCCACGAGAAGGGCTCTGACGCCTGGTTCACCGACGCTCCCGAGAGCTACCTGGGCGAGGCTTGCGTCTGCCCCAAGTGCGGCGGCCATCACCTCAAAGCCGATAAGGACATCCTCGACGTGTGGTGGGACTCCGGCGTTTCCTGGAAGGCCGTCTGCGAGTATCGCCCCGAGCTTGAGTACCCGGCGGACGTGTATCTCGAGGGCTCCGATCAGCACCGTGGTTGGTTCCAGAGCTCGCTGCTTACCTCGGTGGGTGCCAACGGACATGCTCCGTACAAGGCGGTCGTTTCGCAGGGCTTCACGCTCGATGGCCAGGGTCGAAAGATGTCCAAGTCGCTCGGCAACGTCATCGACCCCAATAAGGTCTGCGACGAGATGGGCGCCGACATCATCCGTCTGTGGGTCGCCTCGGTCGACACCAGCTCCGACGTGTCCATCGACCACGAGATTCTTGCTCGTACGTCCGATGCCTACCGTCGTTTCCGCAACACGCTGCGCTTCCTGCTCTCCGAGCTCGAGGGTCAGTTTGAGCCCGAGACCGACGGCGTCGCCTTTGCCGACCTGCTGCCGCTCGACAAGCTCATGGTTGCCCGTCTGACCCAGGTTCAGGCCGAGGTCGACGATGCCTACGCCAGCTACGAGTTCCCGCGCGCCTACCGTGCGCTCTATGACTTCGTGGTTACCGAGCTCTCCAACGTGTATCTCGACGCCCTGAAGGACCGTCTATACTGTGAGAAGCCCGGCTCGCTCGAGCGCCGCAGCGCCCAGACCGTGCTGGCCGAGCTCTTCTCGATGCTCATGCGCGACCTTCAGCCGATCCTGTCCTACACGGTCGACGAGGCCATGGCCTATGCGCCCGCCGGCTGCGTCGATCACCAGAAGTACGCCGCGCTGCTCGATTGGTACAAGTCGCCCATCACGTTCGACGAGGCCAATGAGTTTGAGGGCGTGCTCGAGGCTTCACTCGAGCTCCGTAGCGCCGTGACCAAGGCCCTTGAGGATGCCCGCTCCGCCGGTACCTTCACCAAGAGCCAGCAGGTCCGCGTCAAGGCGGTCGTTCCCGCCGAGATGTACGCGCTGCTGACCGGTGATAAGGCCGTCGACCTGGCCGAGTTCTACATCGTTTCCGATGTTGAGCTGACCCAGGGCGAGGAACTCTCCGTTGCCATCGAGGCAGCCGAGGGCGAGTGCTGCGACCGTTGCTGGAACTACCGCACCACCGTCGGCGAGTACAACGGCCACGCGCATATTTGCAAGCGCTGCGCTGACGCCTTGTAGGTTACGGCGTTCGTAGAACGCCGTAACCTACCGACGCTGCAAACGCCCCTAAGCGGCAATCTGACGTTCAATCGTCGGTCGCGTAC